>NZ_NSDG01000017.1 GCF_002289345.1 Pseudoalteromonas sp. HM-SA03
TCGCTCAGGGTCTTGAAGCGCTATAAAATCTTTTGCGGTTTGGTTAGCCTTACCAGCTGCAATATCTTGCTCGCTTCCTTCGCTTGTTGTTATCCAGTTAAGGTGCGGGCTGATTTCAAGGGATTCACCTGTTTTTTCGCCGTAAATCTGAAGTTCACCCCAAGCATTGCGCGCAATAACATAATAAATATCATCTTGCTCAAACGGAGTATCTTCTAAAAATCGGTCAAGAATGTCTTGATAATCCGCGGGATTTGTCAGCCAAAATAAACCATCGGCAAAACCGCTGAAGCCAAGTATTTGCCAGTATTCAAGTAGCTGGTCAGGCAGCTTTCCTCGATACGCCTCTATATCAGCGGTAGTCGCGGGTATAATTGTTGTTGGTTGGCCAAATTCGCTTAAAAAAAAGGCTAAATCGTCATCATTCGTCTCTATCATGGGTTCTCTACTTTACTTTTTGTTTAACGGGCAGCGCTCAAGTCGAATGTTCAACTTAGCATCTGGGCCATATTCTTTAAATGCTTTTTCAACTTGCTCATCCATTAATTCTACGCGTGTTTTATCCCCTTTTTTACTTCCTATAGGTGCTTTGGCCCACTGCGGACCTATAGATTCATTAACTCTTTTATCGCCCAGACGAGTAACCTTATCATAACCGCCAGCGCCCATATCAGGGTCATGTAATGCATGTAAATTTTTCATAATCTCTGTTGTTCTTTGCGCGGCTAACTCATCCAGTGCTTTATTAACTCGCTGTCCGATTTCTTGGGCGGCTTGTTGCATATGTTGGTCGATTTTGGG
>NZ_NSDG01000018.1 GCF_002289345.1 Pseudoalteromonas sp. HM-SA03
GCAAACACCAAACAATAAGCACCAAACACCACACATCTGCGTAGCAGCGATTTTATATCGCGACGTAAGAAAGCAACCCTCTCAGCATAAAGCAGCTCCTACACGGCAAACACCAAACAATAAGCACCAAACACCACACATCTGCGTAGCAGCGATTTTATATCGCGACGTAAGAATGCAACCCTCGCTGCATAAAGCAGCTCCTACACGGCAAACACCAAACAATAAGCACCAAACACCAACGTAGCAGCGATTTTATATCGCGAAAAAGATCCCAGCATCAAGCTGGCCCTATAGGTAAAGGAAGACATAAAAAAAATGCCACCTTATTCAGGTGGCATTACACACGGGATTATTTCTACATACATAGAAATTCTGTATTACTTCCAGCTTCTCATTTTATGACCCTTCAATGCATAGAAGAGAATGAATAAGTAGCTAGGTAGCATTAAGCTGTACGCACCTTGAGCACCTAGTCCAGCAACATTACCTAAACCGATAAGCAATGGTCCAAGTGCACCACCGGCAATACCCATAATAAGTAGGCCTGATGCAGTGCCTGTTAAGCGCCCTAAGCCATCAAGTGCTAAAGGCCAAATTGCAGGCCATACCATGGCATTAGCAAAACCCAACAATGCAATACACAATAGCGGATCTGGCAAGTGAGGTCCACCAAAAGGTATCAATAGTATATTCGATAGGAAGTATGACTCATTGCTGCCTAAAACAACAGCAAAAACAGTGACTATACCTGCAATAGCTGACATCACAAGCGCAGTTTGCTGTGACATAAAGCGTGGAATAGTCGCGATTCCGATCGCATAACCGATTAACATACAGCCCATGGTATATGAGGTCATCACAGAGTAATCAGCAATCCCCAGCTGCAATGCATATGAACCAATCGTATCTGCTGCAATAACTTCCACTGCAACATATAGCGCAATACCAATGACGCCTAATGCTAAGTGAGGGTGACTAAGCGCTTCTTTTACTTCACCCTTGCCTGTTGAGCTTTCTTCTTCAAATACAAGATCTGGGAGAGGTGACACTTTTGCAAATAAAGCAAATAAGAAGATTAAACCTGCGATACTCATATATGGAGCAATCAAGCTGTTTGCCATCGCGTCCTTTTGAACTTGTGATAGTGCTTCACCTTCATTTACTACGCCGCTGACTACAACAGCTGCAAATACGATAGGTACGATTACACCCGCAGATTTATTGAGTAAACCCATAATACATACGCGGACAGCCGCTGATTCTTCAGAGCCCATTTTTACCACATATGGATTTACAGCGGTTTGTAGCACAGTTTGACCAACACCTATCATTAATTGAGCAAATAGGAAGATTTCGATCATTTGCATTTTTGCAGCCGGAATATACATCAATGCAGATAAAGCCATAATCGCGCAACCGATAGCCATACCATTTTTGTAACCGACTTTTTTGATCAGCATCGCAGATGGGATACCCGCGATCGTCACTGCAATATAGAAAGAAGAAATGATAAATGAAGCTTGGAGCGGTGATAGCTCCAACATCTGTTGTAAAAATGGCGTAATAGCCCCATTTAACCAAGTAATGCAGCCCAATATGAAAAACATTGACCCTGCGAGTGTCATAGGTAGCCAGACGCTTTGTTTGGCGAGTTGTTCTTTATCCACTGTCGCTTCCATAAAACTCTTCTTGTTGCTAGGGGTACATTGAAGTTTTGAAGCAAACTCAGCAATGTACAAAGTTAATTTGGATTATTATTTTTGCGCTTTATGTGCTCAATTTGGCATAGATCAAGAAAAATGACAGCGCTGACATTTAACTTTACGTTAAAATCTATTTCATTACCAGTTAGAATTTGAGCAAAATTATCACCAAAAAAGGGCCATAGCCCTTTTTTGCGATAAACTGAATACGAGGGTTTATTTCAACCCTGTGACACGGCTCGTATTTTTTTCTCCGGCTCGCGTTCTCAACAATACCTTACTTTCATCTGAGATACTCATCTGATCAGTATAAGGCTGCCAAGATTCACCATTGTCTAAGCTCACTTCAATTGCAAGATAAGGGAAAGCACTATTCGCTTCAAGTTTACCCAACACCACCTTGGCACCGGGAACCGGAAGGTTTGGCTTAATGCCATCGTTTTGCAATTTTGCAATCTCTTTTAAAGACAGGGCTGCTGCAAAGGTTGAGAAGTCCTTGTTTAACTCTTTTTGGTTAATACGACGCCCTTCCCAATCCGCTTTATGCCAAGCGCGCTCCGCAAGCGAAAGCAAACGAGGGAAAATTAATCGTAACACTTGGTCTTCCGAGCGAATGGTCTCACTCCATATTTGCCCTTGCATACCAAGGATATTTTGCGGTCTTTTAAGCGCGGGCAACTCTCGACCAACTAAGGCTTCTAGATTCACAATAGGCTCACGGTTTCGCGTGAAGTCCGCATTCGCATAAATATTATCTGGCATATACGAAAATGCTTTTTTCGTATCCGTGTAACGAGTTGCCCAATAATAGCCGCGCTCTTCAGGGTGCGCTTCGTAAGGGTGATCAAAGTACAAATGTGTACCGTGAGACAAAATAACTTGGTAATTGTTGTTTGCAAAACGGTGGGCTCTGTCTGCAACGCCCCACTCCCAAATGTTATCCCAAGTATTTACCAAAAACTGTGGATTTGGAAATTCATCACGTTTAAAGGTCGTCGTGGTGTTATACATTAAACCATCTTCCCAAGCGGCTGGAGTGATCCCACGCTTAGCAAGCAGTTTTGCCACTTTTTGTGTAAAGTATGGTTTTAAATCATTAGGTCCAGCCACTCCGTTGTCGGCTACCGCAAATAGATCATTACATGCTGGTGACTCAGTCCATGAGCCCTTTCCAACCTCATCGCCACCGAAATGGACTGTCGTTAGCATGGTACCAGCATCACGATACATTTCCTGCAGCTCATATACCACCTTCTCCATAAAGGCATAGCTTGAGTCCAAGCACACATTAATAGAGTTATCCGTATAGAGTTGCACCGTTAAATATTTTGAGGTGTCATCAATATCGTTCAGAAGATAGGCTTTGGCCTCTTGCGCTTTACCTGCTTCCATCAATTTGTGATAACGCGCTTCCATCGACTTGATCGCAGCACGAGCATGCCCAGGGCTTTCGATTTCTGGAATGATCTCGATATGACGCGCGGTGGCAAATTTAAGTAACTCGACAAAGTCCTCGCGAGACAGATAACCATTTCCACTTCCCGTTTTGAAAGGACCTGTGCCCAACTGAGTCAGTAAGCACTCACGCTCTTGTAAATCAAAACAACGGAATGCGCCAACTTCCGTCAACTCAGGGAGCCCAGGGATCTCCAAACGCCAACCTTCATCATCTGAAAAGTGCCAATGAAACTTATTTAACTTATAACGCGCCATCTGTTCAATTAATTTAAATAACGCATCTTTGCCATGATAGTTACGGGCATTGTCGTAATGCATGCCACGCCAGCTAAAACGCGGAGAGTCTTTGATCTCTACATGAGATAAGGTAATTTCATTTTTACTATCGGCTGGAAATAGCGCAAGCAAACTTTGAATACCGTAAAATACACCTGCGTTATCAATGCCCGTGATTTCAATCACATCATCATCAATATCCAATGTATATGACCCAGCTTGGCTGTAGTCATAATCGCGCCCTAGACTTTTCGCAACTTTAAGGCGGATTGTCGGAATATTTCCTTCTGGTACATGATTAGCTTCAGCTTTTAAATCCAGCCCATACTCTGATAAGTCTTCTTGAAATACGGCGACTTCTGACTTCAAGCGTCCGGCAAAGCGGATCTGCCAGTTTTTGTTAAGGGTGATTTCGCCACGATTAAAGTCGATGTGCTCAGGCTTTGGAATGATACGTCTTAGCGCATCTTCTTTTGAGACCGAAACATTGCTTTGATTACGTTCAAAACGCAGTGTTGCATTTGCTATCTGTGTGTAATCGGTAGGTGTATTGTATCTTTTCAGTTGGTTCTCACGCTCAAATGGCGCAACGAACTGTGTCATGTCTTCTGTATCAGTATTTGCAAAAATGACCGGTTTATTTTTACCTGAGACAATAAAGGCACGCGGCATAAAATCACTGTATGCAGCAACCCAAGCCGAACCATCAAAAGCCAACTTGAGCTTTTCACCGGCTTTTAAGCCGGCAAACAAATCGGTAGGGGTTATACGATGAAGGTCGCCATTAATATGCTCAAAGCGCAGACCTTCAGCTGTTTCCGTTGAGATATGACGAACTGAGTGCAAATAGATTTGCCAATCGCTTTGTCCTTTTGGTAGATCAACTTTTGAATTGTTAGTCAGTGTAATAGCACCGCTAAAGCCGCCGGCACCATTGCTGAAGTTATTTTCTACCGCAAATTCAAAATGCGTGTCACTTGCAAACTGCGCTAACTGCTGCTGCGTAAATGATGCGTGTGTATAGAACGAGCACCCAGCAATTATCGCCCCAAGCAAAGTCGTTTTTATTCTCATCTTTTGCTCCCAGTCTTCATGTTCAATTCAAAATGAACATCATTTAATCACTTATTGTTCCTAAACATCATATAAAAGTTAAAATGACAGCGCTATCATTATTTTTTCATATCCTTGTGTTAGACAAAATGAAGCTACTCTGATTTGGCTGTAAATACCATCAAATAGCGATGAACTAGACCTCGGAAATAGCGAGTGCTTGCAGAAAGTGCTGAATTGAGTTTGATATCTTGTGGAAGCTTCAGAGGATCGTAATTGAGAGTCGTAGAAAAGCGGCGGATTTACTGCATGAATGCAATAACGCCGCCNATTCAAAATGTGAAATTACCAGATTTTCACTCTGTCTTCTGGTTTAAGATACATCTTATCGCCTTCTTTCACATCAAATGCCTCATAGAACTCTGGCATATTCGGCAATACACCAATCACTCGATAATGACTTGGTGAATGCGGATCTGTCATCAGACGATTACGCAGCTCTTCATCGCGGTATTTGCGACGCCAAATTTGTGACCAGCCCATAAAGAAGCGCTGCTCTCCAGTGTAACCGTCAATAACCGGCGCTTTTTGATCGCCTAGTGAAATTTGGTACGCTTTATAAGCGACAGTTAACCCGCCTAAATCACCTATATTTTCACCCAATGTCAGTTGACCATTTACGCCCGCATCTTCAAATGGTTTAAAACCATTAAACTGCTCAACCAGCTTTTGGCTACGTGCTTCGAATTGTGAAAGGTCAGACTCACTCCACCAATTACGTAAGTTACCATCACCATCGTACTTCGCACCTTGGTCGTCAAAGCCGTGACCTAACTCGTGACCGATAACCGCACCGATTGCACCGTAGTTTACAGCATCATCCGCTTCTAGGTTAAAGAATGGCGGCTGTAAAATCGCAGCAGGGAATACAATCTCGTTATTCACAGGGTTATAGTAAGCGTTTACGGTTTGCGGTGTCATGAACCACTCACCACGGTCCACAGGTTTGCCTAATTTATCGATCATTTCCTGATTAGCAAATTGGCTATAGCGTACATAGTTACCGACTAGATCATCAGGACTTATCTCAAGTGCTGAGTAATCTTTCCATTTGTCAGGATAGCCTATTTTAGGCGTGAACTTATTGAGCTTTTCTTTTGCTGCTACTTTTGTTTCAGCACTCATCCATTCTAGGCCATCAATTGCCTGATCAAACCCTTTAATAAGGTTGGCAACCAACTCTTCCATACGCGCTTTCGCTTCTGGTGGGAAATAAGACTTTACGTAAATCTTGCCTAACATTTCACCTAGCACAGAATTACTTGCATCTACCGCTTTTTTCCACGTTGGCGCTTGTTCTTCTACACCCGTCAATGTTTTACCAAAGAAGCCAAATTTAAGGTCAACTACATCTTTACTTAGTAACTCAGCATAGTCATTGGTAAAGTGGAAAGTTAAATAGTCTTGCCATGTCTCTAGCTTTGAATCTGCAATGATTTTTGATAGCGCTTCAAAGAAGCTAGGTTGGCTCACAATAAGTGAATTCGTTTTAATACCAAGTGCGGTTAAAAACGCAGACGTATCAAAGTTAGGCATTAACTCATTAAATGCGGCTTGGCTGAGCTTGTTATATGTTTTAGTCGCATCGCGGCTTTCAACACGTGTCCACTGTGCCTCGGCAATTTGCTTTTCTAACTCAATAATATTGAACGCAGCTTGACCTGGATTTTTATGACCCGCTTTTGCTAGTAATTGCTCAATGTAGAGTCGATACTGCTCGCGGATCTGGGTGAATTTTTCATCCTCTTTTAAGTAGTAGTCACGATCAGGTAAGCCAAGGCCTGATTGGAACATATAAAGCGCGTTTTCACTTGAATTCTTGGCATCATTATTAACGTACCAACCAAATGGTGTGCTTGCGCCCGTTAAACGCATTTTAGCAAAGATAGATGGCAGCTCTGACTTACTCTTCAGTGCTTGAACTTCATCCAAGTAAGGCTTAACTGGGTTTAAGCCCAACTCATTTCTCGCCCCTTCATCCATATAACTTTGATAAAACGCACCCAACTTTTGCTCATCACTACCCGCTTTTGCAGATGCGTTGTTTGCAGCATCTTCCAATACTTTGCGGAGTGCTTTTTGCGATTCATCATAAAGCTGCGAGAAAGAACCATAATTTGATTTATCTGCCGGGATTTTGGTTTTTTCTAACCAATGACCATTGACGTGATAGTAAAAATCATCTTGTGGGCGCACTGATTTATCAATGTTTTCTAATTCGATACCAGAGTTCAAAACCGCCTTTTGTGCTTCGGCTTGTTCCGCTGGCTTTTGTTGTTGTGTTTGCGGTTGTTCACTACAACCAATCAATCCCAATGCAAGTGCAACACTTGCAGCAGTCAGAGATAGTTTTTTCATTTTATTCCCCTGATAGAGTTTCGCTTATAAATAGCCATCCGATAGTCTACCGCTGCACCTGACGAATGACTACGTCCTGATTTTGGAATTTAGTAACAAAGTTTGTCACTAATATTAGCGTGCTTGTAGTAACTCAACGATTGCTCTATTGGCCTCAGGAAACGCGAGCTCATGTAACTGCTCAACCGCAACCCATTTAGAAGGCTGCCCTTCTGCGCCATGAGCTTCACCTGAAAAGTCCTCAACGTGATGAATGTATAAGCATACCGCCTTATCAGCATAGTCATGCTCAATGCGCATTAGCTCAGATGAGTTATAGATCTCAATGCCCACCTCTTCTTGCAGCTCACGTTTCAAAGCCGAAAAGACATCTTCACCCGCTTCCACTTTTCCACCGGGGAACTCCCAAAGCCCACCTTGGTGTTGATCTTCACCTCTTAAACATACAAAGATTTGCTGCGCCTTTTCAATAACACCAACTGCGACTTCAACACGTTTTTTTTGCATCATTTACTCCATAAAAAAAGCGACTTAGCGTCGCTTTTTATACCAATTTAGATTTAGGGTCCGTTTATCTTTCAAAACAGCAAAGGTCAACGGCCCTAGTTATGCTGTTATTTTAGTTTTCCGCAACACTGCTTAAACTTCTTACCTGATTGGCAAGGACAAGGCTCATTGCGACCAACCTTTGGTTCAGTGCGCTCGGCAACAACCGCCCCCTCAGGCGTTTCACCGCCCACGCGCTCAACTTCTTCGTGTTGATATTCACGCGGTGCTTGCTCACTCTTACGATGTTGTTCTTCAACCTTCTCAACATCTTCCTCAGCGCGCACCTGAACTTTACTTAGTACGCCAACAACGTCAATCTTCAAGTTTTCAAGCATTTGTGAAAATAACTCAAACGACTCACGCTTATATTCTTGCTTCGGATTCTTCTGCGCATAACCACGTAGATGAATACCTTGGCGAAGATGATCCATTGCCGCTAAGTGATCTTTCCAATGCTGATCTAGGCTTTGTAACATAACTGCTTTTTCGAAGTGACGTAGCACGTCAGGGCCTACCATCTCTTCTTTTTGCTTGTACGCCTTATCAACGTCCTCTACGATACGATCGCGGAGCATTTCTTCATATAGCTTGCTGTCTTCTTCAAGCCATTTAGCAATCGGAAGCTCAACATGGAAGTCATTTTTCAAGCGTTCTTCAAGTGCTGGGATATCCCACATTTCCGCTAGACTTTGCGGTGGAATATACTGATCAATAGTCGCATTCAATACATCTTCACGAATAGCGGTGATCGTCTCTGAGATATCGCCTTCTTCAAGTAGTTCATTACGTTGCTCGTAAACCACTTTACGCTGGTCGTTAGCAACGTCATCGTATTCAAGTAATTGTTTACGAATATCAAAGTTACGCGCTTCTACTTTTCGCTGTGCGTTTTCAATGGCACGATTAACCCATGGGTGTTCAATGGCTTCACCACGTTGCATACCTAGTTTGCGCATCATGTTAGTCATACGCTCACCTGCGAAGATACGCATCAATGCGTCATCCATCGATAGGTAGAAACGGCTTGAACCAGCATCACCTTGACGACCTGCACGACCACGCAACTGGTTGTCGATACGGCGAGATTCATGACGCTCAGTACCAATAATATGTAAACCACCAGAAGCCAGTACTGCATCATGGCGCGCTTTCCAAGCGGCTTTAATTTCTGCTACCTGTTCTTCTGATGGGTTTTCTAATTTTTCAACATCCGACTGCCAGCTGCCACCCAGTACGATATCCGTACCACGACCAGCCATATTCGTCGCAATCGTTACTTTGCCCGGTAGGCCCGCATCCGCGATAATATCCGCTTCTTGCGCGTGGAATTTCGCATTCAGTACGTTATGCTCAATTTTTTCTTTGCGAAGGAAGTGAGAAAGATACTCAGAACTTTCGATAGACACTGTACCTACCAACACAGGCTGGCCACGTTCTTGGCAAGAACGAATGTCTTCAAGAATTGCTTCAAATTTCTCTTCTTGCGTCAAATATACCAGATCCGCACGATCGTCACGCACCATAGGTTTATTGGTTGGGATAACTACCGTATCTAGGCCATAGATTGACTGGAACTCGAACGCTTCAGTGTCCGCTGTACCTGTCATACCCGCAAGCTTGTTATATAAACGGAAGTAATTCTGGAATGTGATTGAAGCCAAGGTTTGGTTTTCGTTCTGAATACGAACCCCTTCTTTCGCTTCAACGGCTTGGTGAAGACCCTCAGACCAACGACGTCCTTCCATCGTACGGCCAGTGTGCTCATCAACGATGATAACTTCGTTATCTTTTACAACGTAATCAACGTCTTTTTGATATAGCTTGTGAGCACGAAGTGCTGCGTAAACATGGCTGAGTAGTGAAATATTACCTGCCGAGTAAAGCGAGTCACCCTCTTCAATCAAACCACGTTCAGTCAGTAACTCTTCAACTTTGATTTGACCACGCTCGGTAAGGTGAACTTGTTTACCTTTTTCATCAATGGTGAAATCGCCATCGCCTTCCACGCCTTCTTCGTCTTCTTTTTCTTGCTGTACAAGATCAGGCACAATTTTATTGATTTCGGCATAAAGCTCAGAGCTATCTTCAGCAGGACCAGAAATGATCAGTGGTGTACGCGCTTCATCGATTAGGATTGAATCCACTTCATCCACAACCGCATAGTTAAGTGGACGTTGTACACGTTCTTCAACACTAAACGCCATGTTATCGCGCAAGTAATCGAAGCCGAACTCGTTATTGGTGCCGTAAGTGATATCCGCAGCATAGGCTTGCTTTTTCTGCTGTGGCATCATGCCTGGTACATTACAACCTACAGTAAGGCCTAGGAATTCAAAGAGTGGACGGTTGGTCTCAGCATCACGCTTAGCTAAGTAGTCGTTGACGGTAATAACGTGAACACCCTTGCCTGAAACCGCATTCAAATACGCCGGCAATGTTGCTGTTAGTGTTTTACCTTCACCCGTTCTCATTTCTGAAATACGACCTTGGTGAAGCACCATACCACCGATCATTTGCACATCGAAATGACGCATTCCAAATACGCGCTTAGATGCTTCACGCACCGTAGCGAACGCCTCTGGTAATAAGTCATCTAGAGCTGAACCTTGCTCAATACGCTGTTTAAATTCAGCCGTTTTTGCTTTTAGTTCCTCATCGCTTAATTTGCCGTATTGTTCTTCTAAAGCATTGATTAAAGCGACTGTTTTTCTTAGGTTTTTGATGGTGCGATCATTACGACTACCAAAAATTTTGGTAAAAATATTTGCTAACATGTTTAAACCGTTTCACTCTGTGTATTGGCTGACCCATCTCTCTAAACCTATGTTGTTAAGACTGGGTCGCGCTTGTCCTGTTGGCGACAAAAGCGTTCCTAAATTACGGTTTTCATTTTGCCAATTTAGGAGTGAGCATTTTGTATCTTGCCGAGTTAAAATTATGCCCTATCATACCAGACTCTTTGTTTCTGCAAACCTTATTGGGTAAATAATACCAAGTTCAATTGCAAGAAATCTTTACTGTTGGGCGTAAGCGTACCGTTGCAAGTGATAAAGTTTAGTTGGCACCTAACTCGACTCAGTTATTCGAGTACAAAACTAAGCGCTTTTGACAACAAATGTTGGTACTTTTGGATTTCTCAAAAATTTGTCTCTGATATACTTAGAAGACTGAGAAACCACCAGTACGGAGTAAGTTGGCTCCGTATTATCCCAATATGGCGGTTATTTTTTATTTTTCAACCTATGGGAAGTAAGTCATTGGCTAAAAATCGCTACAATCCAAAACCACTTGATGAAGTGATGGGTGGGTGGTCAGATAAACTCAATCAATATGGCCAAAAAAGCGCCCAAGCGGCACAGTTACAGAGCTGCTTGGAAGACACGCTAGGCCCTATTTTGAGTAAGAAATGCCGTGTCGCTCACTACAAAGAAGGGACACTGACAATAGAGGCGGCTTCAGCAACGCTTGCTACTCGGTTAAACTTTTTGAAAATGGATATTCTCAGTGCATTTAGAAAAGTTGGATTACATGACTGTGCATTGGTTAAAATTACCACTAACCCAGAAGCTCAACAGCGCCTCACCAACAAGGTGGAGTCCCAATCTTCGACCTATCAAGCCAATCGCAGTATGAGCCAAGCCACTGGCGAGCATTTGCTAGCGCTGGCGCAATCCGCTCCACCATCGCTTAAGGCGAAACTAGAAAGACTCGCTAAACACGCAAACACAACGCAAAAAAAATGACGCCTTAGCGTCATTTTTTTATCAAACTGTATTAGCTTAAAAGTCTTATGCCGTTGCGGTATTGATACCCGCTTCCATTCCTGGCGCTGGCATACTGACTGGCTCTTCGAATGTTGCCCACTCCCATGCTGACTCAGTTGCCATGATTTCACGAAGCAACATATTGTTTAGGCCGTGGCCTGATTTATAGCATGAGATCTTACCTAAAATGTTGTGACCTGCCATAAACATATCACCCACGCAGTCTAAGATCTTGTGTTTAACAAACTCATCCGCATAGCGCAGGCCATCTGGATTTAATACTTTAAACTGGTCTAAAACAACCGCATTATCCATGCTGCCACCTAGGGCCAGATTGTTTGCATGCATATACTCGATATCACGCATAAAACCAAAAGTACGAGCACGACTGATCTCTTCAGTAAAGCTTTGAGCGGTAATGTCTAATCCAATACGTTGGCGGCTAGCATTGATCGCAGGGTGATTGAAGTCGATTTCAAAGTCGATGTGGAAACCATCGTAAGGCTCAATTTCAGCCCACTTGTCACCATCTTCAACACGCACTTTTTCTTTGATGCGAATAAAGCGCTTGGCAGCGTTTTGCTCTTCAATACCGCCTTTTTGAATTAAGTAGATGAATGGCAATGCACTGCCATCCATAATAGGCACTTCGGCGCTGTCTAGCTCTACGATGAGGTTATCAATCCCAAGTGCAGCTACCGCGGCAATCAAATGCTCGGTAGTAGACAAGCGAACGCCGTCTTTATTTGTTAAACACGTACACAGTTGCGTGTCGCCCACAGCTTCCGGTGTTGTTTCAAAATCAACAACAGGGTCTAGATCAACGCGGCGAAATACAACACCTGTATTCACACCAGCTGGTCGGAGAGTGATCGTGACCTTTTCACCTTTGTGTAAACCTACACCTGTGGCTTTAACGACTTGTGCAATCGTACGTTGTTTAATCATATATTCGCCCACTTAAATTCTAGATAGGCGGCGGAGTATAACATAGTTCCACCAAACTGCCAATCTTTGTTTATTTTTTATACCAACTTTAGTCTGACTGCTTACGTAAAAAAGCCGGAATATCGAAGTAGTCACCTTTTTCTTTACTGTCGTTGCCTTTCGCGCTTGTTGAACTAGTCGTTTGTTGTGGCTTCTGTTCTTGCACTTGTGGTGCTTCAGCTGGTTGCTCAGGTTCTGGCGCTGACGTTTGTGGTTGCGTAAAGCTTGGCACATACATGCTCGTTTGTGAGCTAGTTTGTGTGCCACCTACCGCATCCGAGCCAGAAGCTTGTCTAAAGCTATTGTCTACAATACCAAATTGTGGGCGACGGTCACCACCTAAGCCTGTAGCAACCACCGTCACTCTTAGCTCTTCGCTCATTTCAGGGTCAATAACAGCACCTACTACCACAGTCGCGTTCTCAGACGCTAGCGCTTTAACGTGGTTACCAACGACCTCAAACTCTTCGATAGTAATGTCCATACCCGCGGTGATATTAACCAAAATACCTTTCGCGCCAGTTAGATCAACATCTTCTAAAAGCGGGCTAGAAATCGCGGCTTCCGCTGCTTCTTGTGCACGATCAGGACCTGTTGCCGAAGCCGTCCCCATCATTGCAGTACCCATTGCTGACATCACGGTTCTCACATCCGCAAAGTCAACGTTGATTAGACCTGAGCGTGTGATAAGCTCTGCAATACCTTGTACCGCGCCATAAAGCACATCATTTGCTTTAGCGAAGGCATCTAGCAGTGTAGTCCCTTTACCAAGAACTTTAAGCAATTTGTTGTTTGGAATTGTAATAAGTGAATCTACAATTTCTGACAACTCAGCAATACCTTGCTCAGCCGCAGCCATGCGCTTTTTACCTTCAAGATCGAAAGGACGCGTTACTACAGCCACAGTCAAAATACCAAGTTCTTTTGCTGCGCGAGCAACTACAGGTGCGGCACCGGTACCTGTACCGCCGCCCATACCGGCTGCGATAAATACCATGTCTGCGCCTTCAAGGCTGCTCTTGATGGTTTCTAAATCTTCTTCTGCTGCGCTGCGGCCCACTTCTGGGTTTGCGCCGGCCCCAAGACCTGAAGTAATTTGAGTACCTAGCTGTACAGTAATATCCGCTGACGAACGACGTAACGCTTGTGCGTCAGTGTTCGCTACGATAAAACGTACGCCTTCAATTTCTTGGTTTACCATGTGTTCTACAGCGTTACCGCCGCCGCCACCGACACCGATGACTTTAATGACAGCTTCTTCGCTGTGCTGTTCCATAATATCAAACATCTTCACTCTCCGACTTGAGTATTAAAACTCGCCTTGGAACCATTTTGTAACACGGTTCCACCAACTCCCCTCTGCATCTACTTTCGACTTCTGTGCATTCATCGATTGTAGTGAACGGCCGTATTGTAACAAACCTACCGCCGTTGCATATGCAGGGTCATCCACATAATCTGTTAATCCCTTAATGCCAATTGGTTTCCCTATTCTTACTGGCATTTGGAATATATCTTCTGCGACTTCTTGTGCACCTTGCATCTTGGCGCTACCGCCTGTGATAACAAGACCTGCCGCAATTTGATCTTCAAAACCTGAGCGACGTAATTCTTCTTGTGCAAGCTCAAACAGTTCTCTAAATCTTGGCTCTACCACTTCAGACAAAGTATGACGAGACATTACCCGAGCTGGACGCCCACCAACACTTGGTACTTCGATGGTTTCTTCACTTGATGCCATTTGGCTCGACGCGAAGGCATATTGTACTTTCAGAGACTCGGCATGCGAAATAGGTGTTCTAAATATTTTTGCTATATCGCCTGTGACCTGATTGCCCGCAACCGGGATCACGGCAGTATGACGCAACGCTCCATTCACATAAATCGCAATATCCATGGTGCCACCACCGATATCTAATACCGCAACACCAAGCTCTTTTTCATCTTCGGTCAACACCGAGTAACATGACGCCAAAGCGTTAAACGTTAATTGGTCTACCTGTAAACCACAGCGCTCAACACACTTTTCAATATTCTTTGCCATGTCATTCGAGCACGTAATGATATGTGCTTTCGCTTCCATCCTTACGCCACTCATACCCAGAGGGTTTTTGATCCCCTCTTGCATGTCGATGCTATATTCTTGCGGCAATGAGTGCAGCATTTTGCGTTCGGCAGACATAGGTACAGAACGTGCAATGTGAATAACATTGGCAATATCATCGTCTGTAACTTCAGCATTGTTTATTGCCACCACGCCACTTTCGTTTTGACACTGAATATGTTTACCTGAGATCCCCAAATAAACCGAGCTTATTCTGCAATCAGCCATTAGCTCTGCTTCATCTACAGCGCGTTTAATAGACTCAGAAACGAGGTCTAAATCGTTTACCCCGCCCTTATCCATGCCGTGAGACTCTTGGCGTCCGACACCGACAATACTAAGTTGATTGTCCACAGTGATCTCCCCAACTGTGGCGACGACCTTTGATGTGCCAACATCCAATCCAATCACTAAGTTTCTTTCTGCCGACTTTGTCATGCTTCACTCTTGTTATTTTGTTGTTCTTGCTGCTCAGTAGGTTCTTTCCAACTCACTGCCAGTCCCGTGTCGTAGCGTAAATCAATGACATCGATTACTTTACCTTCAGGGCGTTCCATACGTGGATACACGTCAATAAAACGTTGTACTCGTTTGGCTTTATCTTCACGCCCTAAATTTAAGCGGATCCCATTGTCCAGCCATAGCTGCCAAGCAAATCGTTCTGAAAGCGCTAAACTTTCCAACGTAAACTGATTTACCGCCAACAAAGCTTTAAACTGCTTAAATGTTTGCCATGCTTCTTCAGCACTTCCTTCAGGGCCGTATAATTCAGGCAGCCCTTGCGGCAATTTGTTACTACTCGCTTGGAATACTTCGCCATCATCATTGAGTAATGAATCGCTATTCCAATGCGCAACCGGCTTATGTTCTACTACATAGACTTGCAGCGTATCCGGCCATTGTTTTCTGACTGACACTGTCGCAATCCAAGGCAAAGACTTTACTGCCTTGTGGACTGCTTTTACATCAAGCTCAAAAAAACTATTTAAATCTGCGGTTTTAATTGCCGCCACAATGTCATCTTCATTGGTGTAATGTGGTTTACCGAGTACTTTGAGTGTTTTTATTTGCGCATCATGATGTGCAACTAACCAATCACTTACCCAGTATGTTCCTCTTACCAATGTAAAAATCACCACAAAGAAGAAGCTAAGTCCCCAGAAAAGGGGCCAGTTCACTCTTGAACTGATCAGCTTCAACCCTGCTAAAAATGCTCGCATATTAAAGCGTTTGCTCCAAAATGCGAACAACTAATTGCTCAAAACTTACACCCACCGCTTTTGCTGCCATCGGCACTAAAGACTTTTCGGTCATACCAGGTACGGTATTTACCTCAAGTAGATAGAAATGACCTTGCTCATCTTGCATAGCGTCAACGCGTCCCCAGCCAGTGGCACCAACCAATTCAAAAGCATGCTTTGCCATCACTTGTAATTGATCAGTGTGTGCAGCGCTAATATCCGCCGGACAATAATACTCTGTACTATTAACTTGGTATTTCGCTTCATAATCGTAAAAACCACGAGGCGTACGCATTTCAATAACAGGCAATGCCTCTTTACCAAGCATAGACACGGTAAACTCACGCCCAGTGATCCATTGTTCAACGAGCACTTGATCGTCAAACTTAAAGGCATTATTTAATGCCGCAGTCAAGGTTTCTTCGCTGTCTGCCTGAGCCATACCTATGCTTGAGCCTTCATGACTTGGCTTTACCATGACTTTGCCAAACTCAGCGATTAGCGCCTTAGCATCAAAACCCGTCTCTTTGCTCACGACAGCATAAGGTGCCGTACTTAACTTGGCAGACTGAAATAAATGCTTACAGCGGACTTTATCCATTGCAAGCGCACTACCAAGTACACCGCTCCCTGTGTATGGTATCCCCATAAACTCAAGCGCACCTTGAATAGTGCCATCTTCACCGCCACGGCCATGTAGTGCAATGAATACGCGATCCACACCTAGGTCTTTCAGTTGCCATAAATTACGTTCTGCTGGATCAAAAGCAATCGCATCTACACCTTGACTAACGAAGGCATTTAACACTGCATTGCCGGATTTTAGCGACACCTCTCGCTCTGCTGAACTACCGCCAAGTAATACGGCTACTTTTCCAAACTGACTACTCATAATTCACTCTGTTTTAACTGCGCTATCGATAGCCCGGTAGCGGCTAACTGCTTCACGATTTGACCTATATTGCCGGCCCCTTGCGTCAACACTAAATCACCATCTGCCATGGTGCTTGCCAACACTTTCGCCAATTCACCATGGTCACTAATATGGATCGGCTCAACGCCACGTTGGCGGAGACTACGACACAAACTTTTACTATCCGCACCAACGATGGGCGCTTCACCGGCACTATATACATCTAACAGCAGTAGTTTATCAACATCGCAAAGCACTTTTACGAAATCTTCATATAAATCGCGTGTTCGACTATAGCGATGTGGCTGATAAATCATAACCAAACGCTTCTCAGGCCAACCAGACTTAGCAGCTTTTATCGTCATCGCGACTTCAGACGGGTGGTGACCATAATCATCAACCAACATCACCTCACCCACTTCATTATTGAATGAGCCGTAATGCTGGAAGCGACGTCCTACACCTTCAAAGTTGGCTAACGCCTGATAAATCGCTTCGTTTTCAATATTGTGATCTTTTGCAACCGCAATAGATGCCAGCGCATTCAATGCGTTGTGCTTACCCGGCATATTTAGCTTCACTTCAAGTAACTCACCGTCTTTGGTTCTGACTTTAAAGTGTGATTCACTTTGTGTTTGCTTGAAGTCCAATAACTGATAATCCGCATCGTTAGCCTCACCATACGTGATGGTCGGCCTTGCAAAGCGTGGCAATAATTCTCTCACGACTGGCGAATCAATACACACCACCGCCAGACCATAAAATGGTAAGTTATGGATAAACTCGATGTAGGTGTCTTTCATTTTTTCGAAGTCACCCTCGTAAGTATCCATGTGGTCTTCTTCGATATTTGTTACCACCGACACCATCGGCTGCAAATGCAAAAACGATGCATCACTTTCATCCGCTTCTGCGATAAGGTATTCACTGCTGCCCACTTTGGCATTACTACCAGCACTATTGAGCAAGCCACCAATAATAAAGGTTGGATCCAGCTCAGCCCGCGCAAAAATACTCGCAATCAGGCTCGTCGTTGTGGTCTTACCATGTGTTCCAGCTACCGCAATCCCGTGACGAAAGCGCATCAACTCGGCGAGCATTTCGGCGCGACGAACGATTGGCGTACGGTTTGCTTTCGCCGCTTGGATCTCTGGGTTTTGGTCGTTGATTGCACTCGATACCACAACCACATCGGCCATTTTTACATTTTCAGCTTGGTGGCCGATAAAGATCTCGGCGCCCATATTTGTTAATCGCTCTGTCATCGTACTTTTGGCGATATCTGAGCCTGTAATTCGGTAACCTTCAAAGGCCAGCACTTCTGCAATCCCACCCATACCAGCACCACCAATCCCGATAAAGTGGATGGTGTTGATACGTCGCATTGCTCTTCTGCTTGAAGCTTCCATTTAATATCCTAGTTCGATAATTCTGTACAAATTTGGGCAACTTTCGCTGTTGCCTCCGACTTACCGCATTGTCTCGCTTTTGCTGCCATCGTCGCAATTTTTTGCGGTTCAATAACAAGTGGCTGCAGTGTCGTTGCTAGTGTTTCTGGCGTCAGTGCAGTTTGCTGTAATATATAAGCAGCCCCAGCCGACACTAAAAATTGCGCGTTAGCCGTCTGGTGATCGTCAACGGCATGTGGGAAAGGCACAAAAATCGCCGTTTTCCCAGCTGCGGCTATTTCACTCACGGTAAGCGCACCGGCGCGGCAAATAACCAAGTCAGCCCAAGCGTATGCGGCATCCATATCATGAATGAACTCGCTGACCTCAGCATTAATGCCTGCACTTTCATATCGTTGTTGTGTATCGTCTTGGTTATGTTTACCGCTTTGATGACGAATATTTAATCCGATACTGGCCACCTGTTGCTTTAGTAACTTAAGTCCTTCTGGCACGGTTTCATTCAGTGCTTTTGCTCCCAATGAACCACCGACAATTAATAGATTTAACGGCACTGAAACCGGTTTATCGCTAATCTCAGCAACACTTGCACGTACCGGATTCCCCACAACCTGCGCGAGCTTTTCACTGAATGCGCCGGGAAAACCAGTCAATACGCGACTTGCAATTTTCGCCAGCAACTTATTGCTCATACCCGCAACCGCATTTTGCTCATGGATCACCAAAGGGATCCCAAGCAGTTTCGCAGCAACACCTACAGGGCCAGTTACATAACCGCCCATAGCTAACACCACATCAGGCTTACGCTGTTGTAAAATACGCTTTGCTGCAAGTACCGCTTTTAAAACCATAAATGGTGCGGTTAGTAATCGTTTGAGTCCATTACCACGGACGCCTTTCATGGCAATGAAATCAATTTCAAAGCCGTAACGCGGCACCACGTCGGCTTCCATTCTGTCCGCAGTGCCAACCCAGCTCACTTGCCAAGCCTGCGCTTGTAAAAATTGTGCCACTGCAATACCTGGAAAAATATGTCCACCTGTACCGCCCGCGACCACTAGAAGACGTTTAGTCATCGTCTACCTCCACGGGATGTTGCCTGTCTTGTCGACATTTTTGTCTCAAAGTCTATGCGCTGTAAAATACCTGCCGCAATTGTCATCACCCAAAGACTCGACCCACCATAAGAAACAAACGGCAGCGTTAAGCCTTTAGTGGGTAAAATACCAGCGCTCGCGCCAATATTAACGACTGCCTGAAAGGCAAACCAAATACCAATGCCCAGGGCAAAATACCCTTCGTATTCTTTGCCTGCTTTAAGGGCCTTTTGCCCGATAAAGAGCGCTCGAGTAACCAATACGCCGAGTACAATAATTATGCTAAACACACCAATAAAGCCCAGCTCTTCCGCTATTACAGCAAAAATAAAGTCATTATGTGCTTCCGGCAAATACTGTAGCTTTTGTATGCTATTACCTAGGCCTTGACCAAACCAGCCACCTTGGCCGTATGCCATTAGTGATTGTACCAATTGATAACCGGCACCAAACGGATCTTCCCAAGGGTTTAAAAAGCCCACGACACGCTTCATACGATATGGCTCAATGATGATAAGCAGTACTACCAAAGAGACACCGGTAAGCATTAAGGTAAAAAACTGCCAAAGCCTTGCACCGGCTAAAAACAACAGGCCAACGGTCGTTACAAACATAACTACCACAGTGCCTAAATCCGGCTGCATCAAAATTAAGAACGCATACACCGCAAATACAATCATTGGTTTGGCGAAGCCTTTGATGTTTTCTTGTACTTCATCGCGTTTACGTACCAAATAGCCAGCAATGTAGCTGAAGAAAAATAGCTTAGATGCCTCCGCAACTTGCAAACCAAAAGGACCAAGCGGGATCCAGCGTCTTGCACCATTTACTTCGCGACCAATAATGAGTACCGCCACTAACAGTACCAAACCAAAAAGCAGTAAATATGGATTACTGCGTTTCCACCAAGTCATTGGCACACTCGTCGCAAACCAAAAGAGAATAAACGAGCCCACTAAAAAGATAACGTGGCGAATAGTAAAGTGAAAAGGATTATCAAATAGTCGCTCGGCGACCGGCATAGAAGCACTTGTCACCATCACAAATCCCACTCCAATAAGCATGAGCATGCAGTACATCAAAGGTACGTCAAATAAGCTCTCGGACTGGCGAGGCGTTAGCGCCTCTTTGATATCAGCGACGTTAATCAAGCATGTTCCCCCACTAAACGGACGAACTCATCCCCACGCGCCATATAGTTTGGATACATATCTATGCTGGCGCAGGCTGGTGCTAGTAACACAATATCACCATTGGCCGCTATCGTTTTTGCCGCCAATACCGCTTCTTCCAGATTGTTGACCTGATGGCTATTGCGCAGTAGTGGCATAAACTGTGCGCCGTCTTGTCCGAAACAAAATAGCGCTTTGCAATGCGTAGTGAGTGGCGTCTTAAGCGGTGAAAGGTCTGCGCCTTTCGCATCCCCACCCACGATCAAAATAATATTTTTGCGGCCTGAAGCCAAAGAATCAATAGCGGCGACCGTCGAGNACATTCGTTGCCTTTGAATCGTTGAAGTAACGAACCCCTGCAACATCGGCAACCAACTGACAACGATGAGGTAACCCCGTGAAACTCGCAAACGCGCTGGAAAATGCCTGCATAGGCAATTGCATCGGCGCTAATAACGCCAATACTGCCAAGGCGTTAAATTGATTATGTCGCCCCACCATCGCCAACGTTTTTACCGCTAGCAGTGGTGTTTGTTTGTGTGCAAAATGCGGCTCACCGTCAAAGGTCATTAAGTGATAATCCCCCTCAGTGAGGGATACACTGCTGCCTTGCCCATGCTGCGCAAAGGTATAATGATCTTCAGCATTAAAGACAATATGTTCAACATGTTGGTAAATACGTTGCTTCGCTTCAATATAAGCTTGAAAATCAGGATAGCGATCCATGTGATCTTCAGTAATATTGAGGATCATTGCCGACAAACAAGTCAAGCTATGCGTGGTTTCAAGCTGAAAACTAGACAGCTCGAGTACATAAACATCATGTGGCTGCTCTAACAACGACAGCACAGACGTACCAATATTGCCGCCAAGCCCAACTTTCAATCCCGCGGCTTTCAATACTTCTGTCGCAAGCGTAACGACGGTGGACTTACCATTAGAGCCCGTGACGGCAATCACCGGACGGGTATTGAGGCGTGCAAATAGCTCGATATCGCCTATGACTTCAACGCCTTCGGCAATGGCTGTGGCAACGCTCTGTTCAAATAACGGGATCCCTGGGCTGATGATAATCAGATCCGTTTGCGCCAAAGCGGCATCAGCAAGATTGCCAAATACCGCTTCACATTCAGGTGCGTTGTGACTTAGCCAGTCCGAGCCCGGAGGCACTGGACGACTATCAACCACTTTTGGATTAATACCGTGCGACAGCAGAAAACGCACAATCCCCTGTCCTGTGACTCCAAGTCCCAGTACCGTGACATGCTTTTTCTGTAATTGCTCAATATACGTCATTATCTAATCTTCAACGTCGCAAGACCGGCCAAAACCAAGATAATCGAGATGATCCAAAAACGGACTATCACGCGTGGCTCAGGCCATCCTTTTAATTCGTAATGATGGTGAATAGGGGCCATTCTAAAGATCCGCTGACCTCTGAGTTTGTAAGACCCTACCTGTAAAATGACGGATAATGCCTCCATCACAAATACACCGCCCATAATGATCAGCACTAACTCTTGGCGTACTAAAATAGCGATGATCCCGAGTGCACCACCCAACGCCAATGAACCCACATCGCCCATAAAAACTTGTGCCGGATAGGTGTTAAACCATAAGAAACCAAGGCCTGCGCCGACAATCGCCGTACATACCACAACCAGTTCACTCGTGAGTGGTAAATGAGGAATATGAAGGTAGCTTGAGAAGTTCGCGTTACCAGTCACGTATGCAATAATCGCGAGTGCTGAGGCAACCAAAATGGTCGGAACAATGGCAAGACCATCCAAACCATCAGTCAGGTTAACTGCGTTTGACGTACCCACAATCACAAAGTAACTCATGACCAAATAGAACAAACCAAGTTGTGGTAATACATCTTTCAAAAATGGCACGACTAGCGTGGTTTCCGCAGCGCTGGTAGACGTAAAGTACAAAAATGCCGCCGTAGAGATCGCAATAACCGACTGCCAAAAGTATTTCCAACGTGCGATTAGGCCTTTACTGTCTTTTCTGATCACCTTGCGGTAATCGTCCACGAACCCAACAATACCTAAGCTGCCAATGACAAATAACGTCACCCATACATATTTGTTGCTAAGGTCGCCCCACAGTAGCGTACTGGTAAAGATCGCAGCAAGAATTAACAGTCCACCCATAGTTGGGGTACCCGACTTGGACAAGTGCGATTCAGGGCCATCATCACGCACGGTCTGACCAATTTGCATGCGCTGTAATGCAGCGATGAGTTTAGGGCCAAAATACAACGAAATCATTAAGGCCGTTAAAATGCCTAAAATCGCCCTCAACGTAAGGTAAGAAAATACGTTAAACCCAGAATAATATTGGGTAAGATACTCGGCTAGCCAAACTAACATGATACTTCTCCTGTCTCGCTATCCGACTGGCCAGCGTTTACNGAGCAGTTCCATCCGCGCACTACGTGATCCTTTAACGATAACGGTGCATTGTCCTGATTGCTCGGCCAATACAACCCGTAACGCCTTCATTAAGTTCTCGCGAGTCGAGAAATGACGATTTGGCTTTTCAAATACATTGCTAGCGCTGCTACTCAGCACCCCCAATGAAAACAATTCATCAATGCCTTGCTGCTTAGCATACTCGCCGACTTCACGGTGATATTCGCGAGCATCTTCACCCAGTTCTGCCATATCACCCAACGCCAATACTTTATAGCCAGACATAGACGCCAGTAAATCAATCGCCGCGTTGACAGATTTCACGTTTGCATTGTAGGTGTCATCGACGACACGCAACGTGTCCGAGACTTGGATCATGTTGACACGGCCCTTTACTTCAGCCATTTTTCCAAGACCCGTTGCCACCTCACTTAAGCTTGCGCCAAGCTCGGTTGTCAATGCAGCCGCAATCAACGCATTGCCAACGTTGTGCTGGCCACTAAGCGGTAAACTAATGGTGGTACGCTCTTCTCCCAGACATAGCGTGAAGGTAGGGCGAGCTAGCTCATCCAACTCAATTGCTTCCACCCAAATATCAAGCTGAGCATTTAAGCTATAACGTTTCACTTTAGAAACAGCTAAGCTTTCCTGCCACATCTGAGCATAATCGCTATCCGCATTGATGACTGCGACACCGTCAGCTTTTAGGCCTGAGAAAATCTCACCTTTCGCTTTTCCTACGCCATCAATTGAACCAAACCCTTCGATGTGGGCTGGTGCGACATTACACACTGTCGCCACGTCTGGACTTACTAATGCAGTGGTATAAGCAATTTCACCCAAGTGGTTAGCGCCGAGTTCTATCACCGCATACTCATCATCTTCACTCAAGCGCAATAGCGTCAACGGTACCCCAATATCGTTATTAAAATTACCCTTCGTCGCAAGGACTTTGCCTTTTTGCGCCAAAATCGCCGCACACATTTCTTTCACTGTGGTTTTACCGACACTGCCGGTAATTGCAATGGTTTTAGGGGCAACAGTTTCAATTACTGCTCGGCCAATTTGGCCTAATGCAATACGCGTATCTGCAACCACAAACTGTGGCAAATCAATATCTTCATCAAGCTCAGAAACAATAGCTGCAATGGCACCTTGCGCTTTGGCCACATCCAAAAAGCGGTGGCCGTCAAAGTTAGGCCCTTTCAGTGCTAAAAATACCTCTCCAGACTGTATTGTTCTGGTATCAGTATTAACATTGGCGACCGCCAAATTCTCCCCGTCGTAAGGGGTTTTTAAGACTGCTGCAAGCCAAGAAAAATCTATCTTGATCATGCCTTCTCCCCTCGTAAAATCGCTGCAACGCATTGCCTATCACAAAAATCAATGCGCTCAGTACCTATAATTTGATAATCCTCGTGCCCTTTCCCCGCAATCAGCACCACGCTGTTTTCATCAGCTAGGTCTATCGCGTGTTGAATGGCTAGCCCTCTATCTGGCTGGCAGACAGCATACTCAGGGTGGATGAGTCCTGCCTTAACGTCGTCAATGATTAAATTGGGATCTTCGCTTCGTGGATTATCACTGGTGATCACCAGTTTATCTGCATATTTCTCTGCAGCTCGCGCCATTTCAGGACGCTTACCTTTATCTCTATCACCACCGCAACCAAACACACAGATAAGATTGCCCGGAACATGTGCTCGCAAGGCTTGTAGTGCAAGTGCCAAAGCGTCTGGGGTATGAGCATAATCAACAATACACGTAGGCTTTTCAGGGGCACTAAATGGCTGCATGCGGCCTGCAACTGGCGCGAGTTGGCTGCAAGCTTCGCTTAATGCTTCAAGACTTGCACCTTGCAATAATAGAGTCGCAATCGCAGCAGCTAAATTATAAAGATTAAACTCACCATACAGTGGCACACTGACTTCACATTCACCCCAGCTGGTTTTTAACGTCGCCGTTAAACCGTTTGGGTGTGCCGACACGGCATCAAAGAATACGTATTGTTGATAGCTATGCGCTTCACTCCAGCGACCGTAAACAACCACAGTGTCGTCGCCGAACTCAGCGGCCCAACTTGCACCCACTTCGTCGTCAATGTTGATGACTTTGCGATTTGGCGCACAGCGAGTGAATAGCAGTTTCTTGGCTTCTGCATAGCTTTGCATATCACCGTGATAATCTAAGTGATCGCGCGTCAAGTTGGTGAAAACAGCCACATCAAAGTCGCATTCGTCAACTCGACCTTGCACCAAGCCATGGGAAGAGACCTCCATCGCGACTTGATCATACTGTTGCTGTAAAAACGCTAAAATACGTTGTAAATCTACGTTTGACGGCGTGGTGTTTGCCAGCGGAATAAGACTGTCTGGTTGACCATAACCAAGCGTACCTATCACAGCCCCTGCACTACCGGTTAGGCTAGCTAAATTGGCAATCATTGCTGTCGTGGTAGATTTACCATTGGTGCCAGTAACGCCTGTGAGTTTGAGCTTTTTACTCGGGTATGCATAAAACTGCGCTGCAATTGCCGCCAATTTATCGGCAAGATTATCGATAAAAATCGCTTGCTCTGGTGCGACATTAAGCTCGCTTCCCGTTTCTGCAAGCACACATTTAGCGCCTTGCGCAACGGCACTAGCGGCATATTTAGCACCGTCTTGGGCATGACCTTGCAGTGCAACAAAACAATCACCCGGCTCAATCGCTCGACTGTCTATGCGCAGATGCTCAACCTCAACAGGGGCAATATTGACACCATAATCACCGAGTACCTGAGCCAGATCACGCATCGTTATCTGCTCCTGAAATATAAGCCACACGCTCTTTATCAGGTGCTACATTTAAAATTCTCAGTGCATTAGACATGATTTCAGCAAATGCAGGCCCTGCGGTTTGACCACCATAGTAAACGTCTCCCGCTGGTTCATTGACCATCACCACAACCGCAAGCCTTGGGTCGCTTACTGGTGCAACGCCCGCAAAGTAACCAACGTACTCATCACCATAGCCACCCGCAACCGCTTTTTCTGAAGTACCTGTTTTACCAGCGGCACGGTATCCGTCAACTTTAACATTACGAGCCGTGCCACCACGTTCGAACACAGATTCCATCATTTCTACCACGGCATGCGTATCTTGCTCGCTAAAAATACGCTTACCTTCAGGAATTTCATCCTGCTTCACAATAGTGAGTGGTCGCAAGATGCCGCCTGCTCCAAACATGGCGTAAAGTCTCGCCATTTGTGCGGTGCTTACTGATACTGCGTAACCATAAGAGAGTGTTGCGATTTCAAAGTTAGACCAACGGCGGTTTGGATAAAATAGACCTGCGCTTTCACCAATCATATTTGAGCCCGTTGGTTCACCAAAACCCACTTGTTGGTATAAATTGATAAAATACTCTTTTGGCAACATTTGCGAGATCTTCGCAACTCCCATGTTACTGGAGATTTTAAGGATCTCTCTTAAGCTCAGCTCACCATTGTTGCGAGTGTCTTTCACTAAGCCACCACTTAAGTTCATCCAGCCCGGATAAGTATCTATCGTGTCTGTTGCCTTAACTACACCATAATTTAAACCAGCCAATACCGCTAAAGGCTTTAAGGTTGAACCGGGTTCAAATAGGTCTGTCATAGCACGATTGCGACGTTTATAAGGTGCGGCAGTACTTAGATCGTTAGGATTAAAGCTTGGGCTATTCACCAAAGCTAAAATTTCGCCAGTGTGTACATCAACAACTATCGCCGATCCTGATGTCGCTTTATAGCTCAGTACCGCCGACTTTAACGCCCGATAGGCAATGGCTTGGATCCGTAAATCGATACTCAAGTAAACATCTTCTGGCTCAACACGCTGCTCTTCTGAGAGCACTTGCACTTCACGACCTTGCGCATCTTTACGAATGGTACGTTTACCAGCGGTACCGGTTAGTGCTGAGTCAAACATGCGCTCAACACCTTCAATACCTTTACCGTCGATATCTGTTACACCAATCATGTGTGCCGTTACTTCGCCGCTTGGGTAAAAACGTTTGGACTCATCAAGCAAGTGCACGCCCGGCAGGCGCATTTGACGAATATAGTTGGCAACAACCGCCGTCACTTGACGCTTCAAATAGACAAAACGACGGCTTGGGTCTCCCCTAAGCCGCTCATCGACATTTTCTGGTTTGAGTCTGAGTACATCTGCAAGCTCTTTCCACCTGAGCTCATCATCGTACCAAGCTTGTTTCCGTATTTTCAGCTCAGCATCGTTTTGCTCTAACGCTTTATAATCTTCACCTTCTTTACGGGCTTTACGTAACACTTTCTTGGCAAGTGCCTTATCAATGGCAAGGGGATCTGCATAAACGCTCACAACAGGCACACTCACTGCCAGCTCTTTGCCATTACGGTCGAAGATCATGCCTCGTTGGACATTGAGTTTCTCAACCCGTACAGTGCGCTTATCATTTTCTTCAATGGCCTTATCGGGCTCAATTACTTGCAAAAATGCAGCGCGTGCAACAAGTGTCATAAAAACGGTGAGCATCACGCCGCAAACTAGAGCAAAGCGCCAGGTGATAATAGATTGAGTTTTTTGCTTTTGTTTATTCATGGCAGCACAATCACCTGTTCATCTTTACTGGTTGGGCGTTTCATCTCTAACTGCATCTTGGCTATCTCTTCTATCCTTGCATGCTGAGAGTAAAACTCTTCTTCCACAACGAGGTAACGCCATTGTAGGTCTAACTCATCACGCTGTTGTAATAACTCATCCTGCTGTATCAATTGCTGGCGAGTTAAATGGGTAATTTGCACTACCGCGAGTGCGGAAATCAAAATCGTAAGCAGCAAGAATGCCGTCAACTTATTAGCAATGATGTAATAGCCTATTTCTGCAAATAGGTTTGGTTGACGTTGCTTACTTGCATTCACTAGAGCTTCTCCGCCACTCTTAATACTGAGCTTCGCGAGCGTGGATTTTGTGCAATCTCTGCATCGCTAGGCTTAACGGCTTTACCCACTGCCTTTAAGGTGAGATTTTGTTTAAGTTGTTCATCCGTTAAAGGCAGACCTCTGGGTATCGCCTCTCCCTTACTCTGCTTCTTAATAAACTGCTTTACAATGCGATCTTCTAGAGAATGAAACGAGATCACCACTAACCGACCACCAGGTTTTAATACCTCAAGTGACGCTTGCAATGCAGTCTGAATTTCTTCTAACTCGCTGTTAATATAAATACGAATGGCTTGGAAAGTACGAGTTGCAGGATGCTTGTGTTTGTCTTTGACAGGCACAGCTTCATCTATCAATTGCGCTAATTGCGCTGTCGTTGTAATCGCGGTGTGTTCACGTACTTCAATGACTTTACGAGCAATACGAGTGGCAAACTTTTCTTCGCCATACTTTTTGATCACGAATACCATTTCTTCAAGCTCTGCTTCAGCTAGCCACTGTGCAGCGCTGCGACCTGAATCTGGATCCATTCGCATATCCAGCGGCCCATCTTTCATAAAGCTAAAGCCACGGTCTGCATCATCAAGCTGAGGTGAAGACACACCAATGTCCAACAAGATGCCATCAACCTGACCTAAGATACCGGCTTGTTCCGCGACAGATTTAATTTGCGAGAAGCGACTGCGCGCAATCGAAAAACGCGCATCATCGGCAAACTTCTCAGCCGCCTTAATCGCTTGAGGGTCTTGATCTATGGCTTGTAAACGCCCAGTCGACAACCTTTTGAGGATTTCACCTGAGTGCCCACCACGACCAAACGTCCCGTCGATATATATACCTTCAGGGTTAATTGCTAGGGCATCTAGGGTTTCGGTCATTAATACCGAAATATGCTTAAACTCTTCGCTCATTAATTTATTTACCCCTACAAGGAAAAGTTTTCCAGTTCAGGGCTTTCCTCAAAGTTTCCTGAGTGTTCAATCTCGGTATCCGCTTGCATTTGCTGATACCAGCGTTCTTCGTCCCAAATTTCAAATTTATTGAGTAACCCAACTAGCATGATCTTTTTGCCTAATTGCGCATGGGATCGCAATGAAGGCGCCAGTAAAATCCGGCCATTTTTGTCTAGTTGGTATTCTGTAGCATGACCTAGCAACATCCGCTGCCAGCGTCTCACTCTGGGATTGGTATTAGAGATGCGACTTAGTTTGGTCTCAATTTCTAGCCATTCGGAGAGTGGGTAGAGCCACAAGCACGGTTCATTGATCGCAATAGTACAAATAACAGTTCCCTGATCTTCGGACAGCAGCGGTTGGCGGTACTTAGTCGGTACCGCAAAACGCCCTTTGTCATCCAAAGCTAGCGAACTTGCACCTCGAAACATGCGTGATCCTATTTCTAAGTTGGTTGATCCAGTTTGATCCACTAAAACCCACTTTTTACCACAGAAGAACAGTCTAGGGCTTGACAAGCACTTTTGTCAAGCTCAGTCGGTACCTTTAACGCCTTTGAAAGCCAGAAAAATCGCGGGATTTGTGGAAGATTATGAATTTTGTGGAAAAAAGTGGAGCGATGAAAAAATGCCATTTTTTTTGACCGGATAACCACCTCATACTTTCAAATTAGAAATTAAAAACTCCATTTGTTAACCCTTGCTTAAGGATGCTTTTACAGCTGAATTATTTATGCAAATTTGCTTGGTTGTCCCTACTTGATTCGGTATCATTCGCGCTCTCTGATCAGCTCCATAGGTGGGATTATTCTGAAATCTTCAATACAGTTTCGATTTTATCGCTTACTCGTTCTACTGTGCTTGCCATGTCTGATCATTATTTTATTTCTATTATGTGAGCAACGTCAGCAGGCATTAACACAACAGTCACAACAGGCGCTGCATTACGCCAAACAAGTTGCGGCGATCCAGCAGGTAGAGCTCGCAGATACAGAACAAGTCTTGCAGCAACTGTCGACCCGTATTGATCATCTTACGGTAGAGCACGGCAAATGCCCGCCGCTGCTTTATCATGCAATGCTGCTCAGCCCAAACCTAGCTAATCTGGGAATTGTCGACGCGCTAGGAAACGTACTTTGCACTACGCATCAAGCAGATCAACGTGAGATCAATATCGCCGATCGTGGTTACTTTAAAACCGCAATGCGCACTGCCCAGTTTAGTATTGGTGAGTATCAAATTGACCGCAGCATGCAGCGTGCGACAGTCAACTTCGCGCTACCAATTTACGATGAACAACAACAGTTTTTGTTTATGCTTGTCGCGGTGAAAGGCCTAACGCACTGGAGTCAAACCCTTGCAAAGTTGCCCCTCCCTGTTGGTACTCGGGTAATGATTGCCGATGCTAAAGCGCAAATCATTGCGCAATACCCAGCAGCAAATGCAGAACTTGGCCGTGCTGTTAGCAGTTCTTGGCCAAGCAATTTAGGCACACAGGCGACGCTACTAAACACCCCAGAAGGCAATCGCTTGGTGTATGTTAAGCAATCACTCAATAACAGCAACCGAGCGTTACAAATCTACTTCAGTTTCGACTTTGAGTCCCAGTTAAGTAGAATAGATAAGCGTTTTGCACTCTTTCTAGGAATATTTTTGACGCTTGTGTGCATTTTGTTTTGGCAAACCCATTGGCAATTAAAACAACAACTTTTAAAACCGCTTAGCGCACTCAAGCATGCTATTGCTAAACTTGAGTCAGGCAAGCAAGATCCCCGTTTTGACGCAACCAAAGTACCCAGTGAATTTGAGCATATCGCCGAGCGTTTTGCCCATATGGCGCAAACACGCCTAGCCGCTGAAGACAATGCCAATCATAGACTTGCTGTTGTAAAGGCCTTAATTAATGCGCTCCCCGATAGCTATGTTCGCTTAGATCAACAGGCTCAGATCTTATCTCGCTATGGTGATTATACCGATAAGGCACAAACACTTAAGGAGTTACTCCCAGAACATATCTATAAGCGGATCCGAGCAGAACTTGCACTGCTAAACGATAAAACCTATGTGCAGCTCGAGTTTTCTCCAACCGGTAACCAAGTAGTTGAATGTCGTCTGTGCGCCATTGAGTCACATCCTCAGGCGTTGCTTATTTTCCGTGATATTAGTCAACGTAAGCATCAAGAAGAAGCACTAAACCTTGCTGCATTGGTGTACAACAATAGTAGTGAGTGCATGATCATCACAGATGCCAATGGCTTTATCTTGGACGTCAACCTCGCCTTTACGCGTGTAACTGGTTACTCACGTTCAGAGGTGCTGGGAAAATCAACTGCCATGCTGGGGTCGGGTCAACATGACCGTAGCTTTTACGAATTGATGTGGCAGCAGCTCAACGAACATGGCCGCTGGCAAGGTGAGATTGTCAATCGTAAGAAAAATGGCGAACTTTACACCGAATGGCTAACTATCGATAGCGTTTATGATAGCAACCGTGAGATCTATCGCCGTGTCGCGATCTTCACCGATATTACCGAAGTTAAGCGCAAAGACGCGCTGATCTGGAAACAAGCACATTTTGACGAATTAACCGATCTTCACAATCGTGTGGGACTTAAAAAACACTTAAAAAAGCAGGTTGTCAGCGGACAACAGCAAACCGCAGTGTTGTTGCTCGATCTCGACAACTTCAAAGATATTAACGACACATTGGGCCATTATTACGGAGACTTGCTTTTAAAGTTAGTCGCGCAACGTTTGAAGAGTATGGCTCCGCATGCATTTTTATCCCGCATTGGAGGTGATGAGTTTGTCTTTGTGTTGGAGGATGACGAACATAAAGCAAAGTGCAAAGCACTAGCAGCTCAGATCCAGTCCGCACTCAAACAACCGTTTGAGATCAAAGATGAGCATTGCCATATCACAGCAAGTATGGGGATTGCCACCGCACCAACAGATGGTAATGGTGCAGAAGCCCTATTAAAAGCTGCCGACCAAGCAATGTATCGAGCAAAGCAGCAAGGTCGTAACGGCTATGTGATTTTTGATGACGCTTTGCGCAAAGTCGCGGAATCTAGAATGCAAATGCTCAAAGGTATTCGTACTGCACTGCATAACAATCAATTTGAAATGCACTACCAGCCTATCGTATCACTTGACGACAATCGCGTCGCCAAAGCCGAGGCCTTGATCCGCTGGCGACACCCAGAGCAAGGTATGGTGAGTCCCGCTGAGTTTATTCCGTTAGCCGAAGAAACCCAGCTTATTCACCATATTGGTGATTTAGCATTTTCGCAGTCTGTTGACACGTTGACGCAACTACAGCACTTAGGCCATACAACACAAATTAGCATCAATGTGTCACCGGTCCAATTTGCTGCTAAAAATTGTACTTTAGCAAGTTGGAGTGACAAGCTCACAACGCTTGCGATCCCCCCTGAGCACGTGGTTTTAGAAGTTACGGAGGGAATGATGATGCACAATGATAGCCGAACTAAACAACGAGTTGAACGCTTAAAACAGCAAGGTTTTCAATTTGCGTTAGATGACTTTGGCACGGGTTACTCATCACTCGCGTATCTAAAGCAATTAGATTGTCACTTTGTCAAAATTGATAAACGCTTCGTCGATGGCATCGCAACCAATGCTGACGATTTAACCCTGTGTGAAACCATTATTTTGATGGCCCACCGCCTTGGTTTAAAAGTCATCGCTGAAGGCGTTGAGACCGCAACTCAGCATCAGCTATTAAAACAGGCTGGATGTGATTTTGGTCAGGGTTATTACTATTCAAAACCACTACCACAACGCGAGTTTCTAACCTTAATGACAGAAAAAAGCCACATTGCTGTGGCTTAACTGAAGTTACTTAAATCTAGGTGCTTGGTTTATTCAGTTAAACCAAGCGCAGTCATCATTTTGTTTGCAACGTCCACATGGTGCTGCATGGTTGAGAACTGCTTAGTTACGCCCGCAGGACCAAAAGTATAAACCGGTACTGGCGCTGCCGTATGTGTACCAGTACCCCACACTACACTTTGCTCTGAGGCGATCGCGCGAGCGATTTTTCCGGTGTAATCCTCTTTGGCGTATACATAGAAGTCACTAAAGTCTTCAAACGCTGGGATCATATCAGCGCTATTTTCATCGTATACACTCTGACCGACTTTTGTAGCATTATCTAGCGTCACTGTGTAAGCCGTCATATCTTCAATGGTCGCTTTCCAAGTTGGACCCGATACATTTTCATAGGCTTCATCAGGCGCAGCTTCTGCAAGGATATCGAAGAAAGTGCCTGTTTGCGCGTAAAGCTTGTCTAGTTGCGCAAGCGGGCCAAAGTTAAATTTAGGATGATATTCTTTAGCAACACCATTTACATACATACCATCGCCAGACAGCGTTTGTGCTTCAGGACGCTCATGCTTTGAATAACTAAAGCCAAAACTACCGGTTTCGTGGTCTGCAGTCACAACGACTAGCGTATCGTTACGGTCTTTTACCCATTCATGAACAGCTTCAACGGCTTCATCAAATTTAAGCAGCTCGTTTAACATCCAACCTGCATCGTTTGCGTGACCCGCCCAGTCAATTTGACCACCTTCAATCATCAAGAAAAAGCCATCTTCATCTTTAGACAAGATATCAAGCGCTTTTACCGTCATTTCTTTTAATGAAGGCTGAGTACAGCTGTTACTTTGTTGGCAAGCTTTGTAAGCGATTGCGTCGCTCATACCAGAGTTTGCGAATAGACCTAGTACTTTTTCGCCTTCAAAACTGCTTAATTGTGCTTTATCAAAAGCAAGGCCATAACCATGTTGCTCTTTTGCTTCAACAACGAGGTTAGTTTCATCTCCACGTTTTGATTTTTTGTATACGCTGCTGGGCATGCCAAGCGCGTCAAGTTGTGCTTTTACTTCTGCATTGTCAGGCGTGCTCTTTGGTACGAATACGCGAGCACCACCAGATAACATCACATCAACGCTGCCAGAGCGAACTAATTGCTCAGCGATTTCCGCTTCGTATGAACGATGCGGCATATGGGCAGCAAATGCAGCAGGCGTCGCGTGCGTAATACGCGTATCTGAAACAAGACCCGTCGCTTTACCTGCGGCTTTGGCTTTTTCTAAGATAGTCGCTACTTTATTGCCATCGGCATCAAGGCCTATCATTTCAGAGCCTGCGGCAAGGCCGGTTGCTAATTGTGTTGCCGAACAAGCAGAGTCAGTCACTAGACTGCCAGTTGCGCCATGTGGTGCGTTCATGGAAAGACCTAAATGACCACCCGCAGCAAGTTTAGACAGCGCTGTTTGATTGCCTTTGTTTTTATAAGTTGAGTTTGGCGCGCGCTGAGCATACTCTTCAAGTAAGCCAACTTGCTGTGGTCCCATACCGTCACCGATCATAAGGATCACATTTTTTACTTGTGTCACTTCTTGCACTGGTACTTCTTTGATGACTTCAACTTCTTTGATCACCTCAACGGTTTTCGTATCGTCATCACACGCGGTAAGTAGAATTGCAGAGATAGCAACTGTAAGTAACTTTTTATTCATTGTACTGTTCCTGAAACGTAATATTTGTCTGTAAGGCGGGCACAGTCTAGGCGCGTTACATGACTTTTTTATTTCAGCAAAGTGACAAAAAATATTTTATTTCACAATAAGTTACAATATAACAGTACAATTCAGACACGAAATCACAGGCTACACCAATTGTGATTTAGAGTAATCACTCTCGATCAGAAGCACTGGTAAATAACTTAGAAATAGGTCGACTGGATAATCCAAATACAAAAATGCTGAGCAGCACCGTTGCCATTGCCACTTGAGTAATTTGCAAACCATTTGGCAACTCTTCGCTGAGTAGCATTAAGGTTAGCACCACCGAAGCCAATCCCTTGGGGCCAAACCAAGCTAACGTAAAGCGCTCTTTGGTTGTCAGTTCACCACCTAACAAGCAGAGGAATACCGGGATCAATCTAAACATGGCGGTTGCTAACACTGCATACACCCAAACCTGCCATTGGGTAACATTTAACAGCACTACACTTGCCGACAAACCAAATACTATCCAGATCATAAAAGCCGCAAATTCGGCGAGATGTTCGCCTTCTTCGATAAGCTGATCTTTAAACTCATCACGATAATATTTATCAAACAGCAAACCGCTGACAAATGCAGCGATAAAACCGCTGCCATGCAAAGCTTGGGTTACCGAAAAAACTAAAAAAGCGATGCCAACAAAGAGAAAAGGGCTGGTTTTAGACGCAAAGTAATGATGTTGATAGGCACGTTTAAGTAACCAAATGATCACCCCAGTCAGTAACCCCGCGACAACGAGTGCAATCCCCACTTCGCGTATAAAAATCCAAGCAAATGATTCGGTCGTCGCTTGCATTCGCTCAGCTAATACTCCCAGTAAAAACAGAAATACCGGAATACATAGGCCATCATTCAAGCCACTTTCCACATTAATTGCCTCACGTAATCTGGTGGGTACAGACTTATCCTGAATGAAGGTTTTGCATAAAGTGGCATCGGTTGGGGTGATGATCACCGCAATTAAAAAGCAAGCCAACCAAGATAACTGAAACAGCTCATGAGCAACCCAAGCGCCAAATACCATGGTTAATGGCAGCCCGAGTAATAATTTAACCGGTAACTGGAAGCTGTGAGATAACACCCGTAATCGCGTTTTTGCAGCATCGGAAAATAAATAAATCGCAAGCGTCAACTCAATAATCGGCAACCAAGTTTGTAGGCCATTAATATCTACCGCTAACGCTTGTTGCCCTCCTTCAATATTACCAAGCACAAAGCCTATCGCCCCGCCCGTTAGCACAAACCACATAGGTGCGGTGAGCTCCGCCCTATCTAGTTGTCGAGCTGTAATGCTATAAATAAAAAGAGAAAGTCCAATCGCCGCAATCAAAGCATAAATCACGTTGCTATTCCTTTACTGAAAACCTGCTGCTGATAAGGCGAGTATGACAAATCTTATTCAGTTAAGCCAAACATCTAACAACATCCTCCTAACTCCTAACTCTTATAAAGCGAATTAAACAACAAAGAGCAGTAGGCGCTAGTTAATTTTTCACCTTTGTGTCATCGGAATGTAAAAAACCGTCATTACTCTATCTGCAATAAACTGGACTAGACCAGAAAACTTAACCCAAACTTTTGAGAAAAGAGCAATGAAAAAACTAACCCAAATCGCTGCTGCCGTGTTACTCGCCACCAGTCCCAGCTTATATGCTGCGACAGGTAAACTTGTTGGTGTTGTAAAAGACCCACAAAGTAATCTGTCTGGCGCTGTTATCTCAGTAAAAGGCCAAGATGTATCCACAGTATCTGATTATCGTGGTCGCTTTGAACTACCAAAACTGGATGCCGGTCGCTACACCTTAGTCGTGAAATATATGGGTTATCAGGAAACTGAACTACAGGTTGAGGTTACTGATGGCAAAGTCACTACGTTGTCTCCAATCTTATTAAACCATCAACAAGCGATGGAAGAAGTGGTCACGGTTGGGCAAATCTTCCGTGGCGCAATGGCCGCAGCAAATAACCAAAAAAATGCCAGTAATATCAAAAGTATCATTTCTGCCGATGGGATTGGTAAGTTACCAGATAGAAATGCCGCTGAAGCCGTGCAACGTATTCCAGGTGTGTCGATAGAGCGTGACCAAGGTGAAGGCCGCTTTGTTGCAGTGCGCGGTTTACCGTCACAGTGGAGTTCGGCCAGCATCAACGGTAACCGCCTTCCAACCGCTGAAGAGGAAACCACCAGCCGCGCCACTGCGTTCGACTTTTTTCCAAGCGAATTGATTGAATTTGTGGAAGTGTCCAAGGCTATCACCCCTGACATGGAAGGCGATGCGATTGGCGGTAATGTTAATTTCGTGACCAAAAAAGGCGCTGATGATTTTATCCTCAAAACCAACTTTGCTGTGGGCCAAAACGAACTGGCCGATGGCACAAATTATTCTGCCAATGTGGTGTATGGCGACCGTCTACTCGACGACAAGCTAGGGTTTNTTTTATCATTAACGCCACAGCGTGGCAGCGTGATTGGGCAACCGACAACTATGAGCCGCGCCGGGGTAACGATAGCTTAGGCATTTACCGTTTAGAGCTGCGTGATTATACCGGAACCCGTGAAACTTACGGCTTAAATGGCTCGCTGGAATATCAACTTGAAAACGGCACGCTCAGCGCCAGCGCGCTATATGGCACACTGATTGATGATGAAACCCACTATAAGCACAGGCTGCGTTTTGATAAAGACCGTGCTGAACTGCAGCACATTCGCAACGAACTCATCACCGAAATGCAAGGCTTTGAAATTGCAGGTGAACATGACTTTGGCTTTGATAAAACGCTCTCTTGGCAACTAGCCACGTACGAAAATGAGTTCCGTTATGGCGACAAACCCAACAGTGAAGACAATAGCTATTTTGTCGCTCGTTTTGATCAAAAAGAGGTGGGATATGTTGGACTTGAAGACCGCGATACCGGTAAAAATTATGCCTACAACCAAGTAGACGGCGGCAGCGATCCATGGAATGCCATTAGCAATCACTTCCCCTCGGGCTTTACACTCGATCCAAGCAAAATGGGCTTGTCTTGGGTTGAGCTATACAAGGTCTACGTCAACGAAAAAGACAGACTGGTAGCCAATGCCGACTTTGACTGGCAATACAATAACCAGCTAGCCGTTAAATTTGGGGCAAAATACCGTGACAAAGTCCGTAAAGCTGACTTTGCCGACGAGTTTTACGCGTGGGACAGCGAACAATATGGCGCAGCGCCAACGCTTGCAGACTTTACCTTAAGCGATCAACCCGGTCGCAGCGATTACTTAAGCGAAGCCAAGTTTGATTATCGCACGCAGTTGTCGCAGGTGGCTTCCACCGAAGCTCTTGCTCAGTTTTGGACGCAAAATCGCAATAAGTTCAAGCTAGATACGGGTGAATCAGCACTCATCAGCAACGGTGGAGCGCTGGGCAGAAACTTCGATGTTGAAGAAACCCACACCTCGTTCTACGGTATGGCAACTTACCAAGCTAGCGACAACTGGGAAGTATTAGGCGGCTTACGCGTTACCCGCACCGATACCGAAGTGTCTGGTTACACTTATTTAGCCGACGAAGACAAAGTTGTTGATACCACCAACAGCAATGATTATTGGTCAATATTACCCGCACTACATGTTACCTATCGCGCCAATGACGATACCAATTATCGCCTTGCACTAACTCGCACCTTTGCCCGTCCTGACTTTGGCTCATTAACACCAGGCGCAACTTACCTTGAGCAAGACAACCAGCTTAACTCAGGAAATCCAGCGCTCGACCCTACCTACTCAAATAATCTCGACTTGATGGTGGAACATTATTTTGACCGCGTTGGCTTGGTCTCTGCGGGGGTATTCTACAAAGATATCCAAGACCCAATCTTCCAAGCCACCAGCGTTGGCAATTACAACAACAAGCAAGGCGTGACCATCATTCGTCCTGAAAACGGCGATAGCGCTTGGCTTGCGGGCATTGAACTGGCGTTTAACCGCGACCTTGGTTTTATTTCTGACAGTTTGAGCAACTTTGGGGTAATGACCAATGCAACCTTTATGGATTCTGAAATGCAAATTCCAGAGCGCACAGAAAAAGTGGCGATTCCACGTCAGGCCAATGAGCTTTACAACTTTACGCTGTATTACGACGACACCCGTTTTGCAGCTCGAATAGCGCTTAATCATAAAGGTGCTTATATCGAAGAGCACGGCGGCGATAGCCAATCGGATAGCTACTATGGTGCCAATACCAGCGTCGACTTTACAACGTCATACCAACTTAACGAACAAACGTTAGTTTACCTAGAGCTGAGTAACCTCACCAATGAAGCATTGCAGTACTACCAAGGTGAGCAAGGTCGTCCATTACAGGTGGAATACTATGGTATCCGCGGCATGGTCAGCATTAACTACCAATTTTAATACCAATTCACTTGATTAAGCCGATTGGTATACACCGGTTGACGGGCAATCCACAAAGGATTGCCCTCGAATTACCGAGGATCCTATGATGTTGCAGATCACCCTATTTAACACCCGCCCGCGCTGGTTAAAGGACGCCCAAGGTATCGGCTTTGTGCTATTTGCCGCGACCAGTGCGTTTATGACTTACTTTTGTATGTACGCCTTTCGTAAGCCATTTTCGGTCAATACCTATGAAGCCTTTGATGACCCAAGCTGGGTTGTTAGCTTTAAAATTGCCCTGATCCTTTCGCAAGTATTTGGCTATCTATGCGCGAAATTTATCGGCGTTAAAGTGATTGCTGAAATGCAGCATCATTATCGCGGCCGTGCGATTTTGGCCATGATTTTAGCCGCCGAACTCGCACTGGTGCTATTTGCCATCACTCCTACGGGCTGGAATCTGGTTTGGCTGTTTGCCAATGGCCTCTCCCTTGGCATGATCTGGGGTTTGGTTTTTAGCTTTTTAGAAGGCCGTAAAACCACCGAAATCTTAGGTGCGGTACTCAGCGTAACTTTTATTCTTGCCTCTGGATTGGTCAGAACTGTGGGCAAATGGCTGGTGAGTGAACTCAATGTGCCTGAACTATGGATGCCAGCGGCAACCGGGGCGATTTTTCTACCACTCCTTGTACTCAGCGTTGCTTGTCTAAATAGCATTCCTGAACCTACACAAGAAGATGAACAATTACGACAAAAGCGCGCGCCAATGGATGGCAAAGCCCGGCTGGCGTTTTTTAAACAGTATTGGTTTGGAATAACCGTGCTGGTGCTTAGCTTTTTACTCTTTACTGGCTTTCGTGACTTTAGAGATAACTTCTCAGCTGAGATCTGGCAGGCCTTAGGGTATGGGCAAGAACCCGCGATTTTTGCTTATGCCGGGATCCGCATCGCCTTTATCGTACTCATTGCGCTTGCCGCTTTGGTATTAATTAAAAATAACCGCATCGCATTTTTTGCCAACCATGGCTTTGTCTTACTCGGGGCTTTACTGCTGGCTGGCAGTACGTATTTATACCAAACCCAAAGTCTCGATCCTAAAACTTGGATGGTACTACTCGGGGCTGGTCTTTATATCAGTTATATCCCCTATAACTGCTTTTTGTTTGACCGCATGATCTCAGCAGTTGGCTCGACTGCGAACGCCGGTTTTTTGATTTATCTGGCGGATTCGGCGGGCTACATCGGCTCAGTGGGCATTTTGCTCTATAAAACTTTTGCCACACCTGAGCTCAGTTGGCTGCACTTTTTTACCATGACCTGCTACTGGGTAGCGTTTATCGCAAGCGCCCTCGTAGTGAGTTCAATTATTTATTTTGCCGTGAAATTAAAGCGACCACGTAAGGCGTCAACGCAACTACGCACCACGGCACTTTCATCACATATTTCCTAGCTAGGAGTCTTTGCAACATGAAACACATTGAAGCGTTAATTTTGGATTGGGCAGGTACTGTGGTCGACTATGGTTCGATTGCCCCTACCAGTATTTTTGTTGAAGCATTTAAGCAAGCGTATCAATTTGATATTTCCTTGGCTGAAGCGCGCGGCCCGATGGGAATGGGCAAATGGGATCACATTAATACCTTGCTACAAATGGACAGCGTCCGCACCCGCTGGATAACCCAATTTGGTCAGGCACCGAGTACGGCAGATGTTGACCATATTTATCAAACCTTTATGCCGCTCCAACAGGCAAAAGTCGCCGACCGAGCTGCCCCCATTCCGGGCGTGCTTGCGGTGATCAAACGTTTACAACAACAAGGCGTTAAGATTGGCAGTTGTTCTGGGTATCCCAAGCCTGTGATGGACGTACTAGTGCCTGCCGCTGCCGACTATGGTTATCAGCCAGATTGTGTGGTTGCCAGTGATGAATGTGCAGCTGGCTCTCGCCCAGGCCCTTGGATCGCGTTAGAAAACGTGCAAAGACTTGGGATTAATCGCGTATCAGGATGCGTAAAAGTCGATGACTCCGCGCCGGGAATAAGCGAGGGGTTAAATGCTGGTATGTGGACCGTAGGACTTGCTTTAACGGGTAATGCGGTGGGGCTTAGCGAAGAAGAATGGACTGCGCTTGGTCACGAAGAGCAAAGTGCACATTCCCTTAATGCTTATCAGCAGCTTGGCGAGGCCGGTGCGCACTATGTGATTGATTCACTAGCCGACATCGAAATGGTCTTGGTGGATATTTCTGCTCGTATCGCCCGTGGAGAGCGCCCGTAATGCGTTTTCAGCCTTTTTGGTTTGATGAAGCAATCACTCAAGCCGATATTAAAGCCGCAGCCAGCGCGCCGCCTCATGGCGCGTTGGATACCCAAGTTTGTATCATAGGTGGCGGCTTTACTGGCCTTTGGACAGCCATAACGCTGAAAAAGCAAAAACCTGAGCTGAATATCGCCATTATTGAAAAAGACCTCTGTGGACAAGGTGCTTCGGGTCGTAATGGTGGAGCTATGCTGACATGGTCGACTAAGTTTGCCAGCTTAATTAAAGAGTTTGGCTTAGAACAAGCCTGCTTTTTAGTGCGCCAGTCGGAGCAGGCCGTTCATAACATTAAAGCCTTTACCAGTAAACACGGGATTGAATGTGACTGCCGCGTTGATGGTACTTACTATACGGCTTCAAATCTCAGCCAGCGTAATGCCTTTAGCCCCATTACCACCCTACTCGAGCAACACCAGCTTAATGCGTGGCAAACACTGGATAAAGCGCAGTTGCAAGCAACCGGCTCTAATGCCAACCTTGCTGGAATTTACTCCCCCCATGCCGGTAGTGTTCAACCCGCCAAGCTTGTGCGTGAACTGATGAAGGTGGCAAAAAAACTTGGGGTCAAGGTATTTGAACACACCCGCTACCTAAAGCACCAAGGCCAAGACACACTAACCATTACCACAGACAAAGGCGAGATCAGAGCCAATCAGCTAGTATTTGCCGTTAACGCTTGGCTGCCAAGCTTATTGCCACAGTTTTCTCGCAGCGTGGTGTTGGTTTCGAGCGATATGGCGATCACCACACCAGCACCTGAAAAGCTTGCGGCAATGGGGTTGAACCACGGTGCTTCGGTGATTGATGCACGTATTTTTGTGAATTACTACCGCACCACCTCAAGCGGTCGATTAATGCTTGGCAAAGGTGGAAATTATTTTAGTTTCAATAACCAAGTGAGAGACACCTTTCACCGTGCTAGCCGCTATCAAGCGATTCTTGAACGCTCATTTAGCCATTTCTTTGCACATCACCAGCTCAAGATAGAAAGAACCTGGACCGGCCCCTCAGACCGAAGTGTCTCTGGTATGCCTTTCTTTGGTCACTTAAATGGTCAAGCTAATGTGTTTTATGGCAGCGGTTACTCAGGCAACGGCGTGGTGCAATCCTATTTAGGTGGACAAATCTTAGCGAGTCTACTGCTTAATCAACATAACGACTGGCGTCACTGCGCCTTGGTCAACCAAACGCTTAAACAGTTTCCCGTCGAGCCATTTCGCACCGCGGGGGCCTTAATGGTGAGAAATGCCATTCGCCGTAAAGAAAGCGCTGAGGATAACAACACGCCACCGCATAAACTCGATGTTTGGCTAAGCAAGCTTAGTGGCAGCGCAGCAAAATTAGATCCGAACGTGAAGCAGGAGTATATAAAGTGAATGCCATCGCACAAATAAAACAGCTATTCGAGCAATATGGTCATGCCACCTATGACGAGGCATGTAGCCAAATTTACCATGCCGAGCAATGCGCCACCCTCGCGAAAGAAAATGGTTATGATCAAGCGACCCAAATCGCTGCATTTTTAAATGATATTGGCCATTTTGTTGCCCAGTCTCAGCATAACCCCGACTTTACCCCGCAAGGATATAGCAATCATGGCGATTTAGGGGCGGATCACTTAACTTTAGCCAAATAGAAGCCTATTTGGCGAGTTAGGCCAATCTGAGTTTACAAGTCTATTTATCCTGTCATAAAACGATAGTAAGCTTGTCACAAAAGGTTTTATCGACTCAATTATGCTGCTTTATCAACGAATTCGAAACCATATCCAAGCGCTGCTCGCCGCTGGCAGCATGACGCCCGGTGCCAAATTGCCTTCAGAACGTGCGCTGCAAGAAGCATTTAGCTCAACACGGATCACCGTCCGTGAAGCCCTAGCACGACTAGAAGCCGAAGGACTTATCTTTAGCCAAAAGCGGCGCGGCTGGTTTGTCACACCGGAAAAGCTCAAATGGCATCCAGCTAAAAAAGTAAACTTTAACCACCTTGCCATTGAACAAGGCTTTACACCAACAACTCAAGTAGTCGCAATTAATGCCCCTTCCACAGAGCCTGAGTTTGGCCACTCTCATTTTGACGGCCAGCCGGTGTATGAACTAACTCGAGTACGTGCGTTAGATGGTCGCGCAATAATGATGGAACAGATCTATTGTGCAGCCGAACGTTTTGCCGACTTACACAACCAACCGCTGGATGGCTCAATCACAGAAGTGATGTCGACTCACTACCAAGTTGACGTCAGCTTTGAACAGTGTGTAATAAGCATCACCGTACTACCCGATGACGTTGCCGACAAATTAGAAAAGAACAGCGGCGCACCTTGCTTAAAGGTACTGCGCGCCCGCTATGACGCCGAGCAAGCGTTGGTGGATTACAATATTGAATATTGGCTCCATGACGCCATAGAGATGATTGTTGAAGGCGTGTAACCCCCGTACCCGTAGGTCGTGCTTTAGCACGACAACCTTTCCAGAGCTACTGCCGCGTCAAAAACATCTTTATTAATTCTATACCCTATGTCTAAATACAATTTATTGGTGGGATATTGGGTTTTGCATGCCATAACTGACTATTCCAAAATCTATATAGGTATGCTCTGGTGCGCAATGAAAGTGACTAATTTTTGCAGTCTTGTTTTTTACCATGATACACGAAGACAGGGTGGATATGGGGTCTACCGAACAAATCAATGACACCCATTGCTGTTTACATCAGTGCTGGGGAAGTGAAGTAAAAAGTATAAAAATACTTCAGTCGCTGGGTACAAAAACATTTTTCGATAGGCTAATTTTTAGCGCCCAAGCGTATCACTACATCAAAACCGAGTTATCGTGCACGACAAAGCGCTGTAAATACAGAAGTAAGAAATTCTAGAGTTGAGAATGTGAGTTTTGCTAAGCCAACAAGCGCTCGCAGTTTGTTAGGTTTGT
>NZ_NSDG01000019.1:0-23766 GCF_002289345.1 Pseudoalteromonas sp. HM-SA03
ATTGAGGTCAGAGCTGTACTTTATAGGCTGAGCGTATTCAGTAGCTAGGTGGGGTTCAGGCGACGCTTACTGAGATTTAAAAATCTCGCGAGGTAAACTCGCTCCTACTACAGCATCAGCACTAAGCAGCGTGGTCGGAGGTGGTTTACCCACCGAGCTGTTGGGCTTCCCATGTGACTCTCTATTTAAAAAATGAGAACATCCTACTTCGTAGCGAACCTGGGCCAAATACGAGGTTGATGAAAAGCGTTCATCCATGAACTTCATCGACATTCGAACATCCATATACTTCAAAACCAGTTTCAGCAATGTGATGGTTTTTTCTGTTTGGGATATAGAAAGTCTCGCGAGGTGGACTCGCTCCCACCATATACAAATTGCTAGGCTTTGAAAAAACTCCAGGCGATAAAACGGCTTGTCTTATTACCTTGTTCCATCTCGATCACTTTTACTTGCTCGGCAGCGACCTGTTTAAGTTGCTGTTTAAGTGGTTTTACGTTGTTTTTATTCGAGATAAGGGAAGTAAACCAGTAAACTTGCTCTTTGAAAATGACGCTCTCAGAGATCATATCCAGTATAAAGCGCTTTTCTCCACCTTCACACCATAACTCTTGAGCTTGGCCACCAAAGTTTAGTGACGCTTGTGGTACTCTGTTTAGGTTTTGCCACTTTCTTTTCGTGCCCTTGTTTGCATCTGCTTCACTGGCATGGAAGGGCGGGTTACACATTGAAAAATGATAAAACTGGTTTGCTTTTATTATTGTTTTAAAGAAGTGATTAGGCTGTTTTTGTTGCACCACCTTTACCGGCAACTTATTTAGCTCCGCGATGGTTTTGGCACATTTCACAGCAATAGGATTGATATCAGATGCAATAAAGCGCCAGTTATACTCTCTTGATCCTAAGATGGGGTAGATCAAATTGGCACCAGTGCCAATATCTACACCTTGCACCTTATCGGGTAAGTTACTTTCATCTAACAGATCTTTTAGCGCATGGATATAGTCTGCTCTGCCTGGAACCGGCGGGCATAAAAATTGTGCGGGGATATCCCAAACTTGTATATCGTAGTCTGATTTAAGCAATGCTTTATTTAACAGTTTTACGGCATCTGGATTAGTGAAGTCGATGCTTTTTATGCCATCAGCTCGTTTGTAAGTAAAACTCTTTAAAGCGGGTTCAATCGCTATAAGCTTGTCTAGATCATAGCCTGAATTATGCTTGTTTCTTGGGTGCACAGGATTCTTCGAATAAATAAAAAGGATTATAACACTTTTAATCGAACGCTTAAGTCTTGAATACTGGCTTTATCTTAGAGGCATATCAACCCTTTTATTTGCTTCGTTTAAGAGTTTACTTATCAATCAGTCAACTGGTACGATGAGGTTAGTGTTAAAAGAATAAAAACAAAGAAATGATAGAGCAAAAATCACTATTAGTAGATATAGCAGATGGACATAAACTCCACCTCAGATATATAGCAAAACCGGATAGTAGCGGCCCCGCTGTGTTTTTTATGCATGGTGCGGTTGAAAATGGCAAAATTTTTTATACTGAAAGTAATAAAGGGCTAGCGCCTTTTTTAGCTGAACACGGCTATCGCTGTTTTGTTGGTGATCTTCGTGGGCGAGGAGAGAGCATACCTAAAATCGACGCTGAAGCGGATTATGGTCAAACTGAATCAATCTTGCACGAAATCCCTGAAATGCTGAATTTTATCGAACGCTATACCGGATCTAGAGCACAATATTGGATTGCGCATTCTTGGGGAGGTGTATTGATGAATTGTGTTTTTGCACGCTTTCCTGAAGAAATTCAGCATGTTAATGCATGTGTTTATTTTGGCTCTAAGCGTAGTTTACATAACAATCACCCGAGCAAATTACTTAAAGCAAACCTGATATGGTTTAACGTTGCGCACTATTATTCGAAAAAGCATGGGTACTTACCTGCGAAGAGACTTGGTTGGGGAAGTGATGATGAGTCTTTAAAATCACATGCTCAAAGCGCTGACTGGGCACAGAAGCACCCATGGGTTGACTCGGATGACGGTTTTAATTATGCCGCGGTATTACAAGACATGACGTTGCCTCCAATCTTGCACATTGCTGGCGTTAAAGATAAAGCTCTGGCACAACCTGTCGATATTCAAGCGTTTATACGTGAATCTGGAAAGGGGATACAAGAACTCAGAATTTATGGAGAAAAGCACGGCCATCGGTACAATTATGGGCACATAGACATGTTAACCCATAAACATGCACGTGATGATCAGTTTAAAGATTTGCTGGCGTGGTTTGATCGCTTTGCGGTTGAGCAATCATTTTCTCAATAAACGCTTCATAGCGCTGCCACTTTTCCAGAGGTTGCGTGCTGATTGGCTTTCTGACCTGCGCCTTACTTAGAGTATGTACCGGCTTTTTAGATTTGTGAAACTCCAAGCATTCTGGTTCGTATTTTTGATATAAAAAGCTCAAGCATTGTTTGATGGCCTTTTCAGGCTCTGCGATAAGTTGTTCATAACTGAGCGTAAAAATATCTCTTTTCATAAACTGGTTAAAATGTGACATCAAGTCGCTTTGCGCTTGCGCATACAAGGCAAATTCACTTAAAGAGCAAAAGTAGGGCTCGCTTTCGGCGAAATGATTACTATAGACTGACCATGCTGTCGCATTGAGGTTGCGTGTCAAATGAATAATTCGTGCCTCAGGGAAGAGCTTGTGGATTAAGCCCAGATTTTGAAAATTAGCTGGAAGTTTATTGATCACCACTTTTTCCGGCATTCGATGCCGCTTTATCTCATCGACATAGAGTATGCGGCAATGATCTAACATAGAGTTACTTAGTTGCTCTAAACAAGCTGGGAACTCTGCATTATTGCGTTTACTGAGGTAAGGGACAATTTTATCGCTGATCACGGTATTCTCGCCTAGTGTACCAACATGTGAATGTTGCACTAGCATTTGTTCTAGGAGAGTCGAGCCTGTTCGCGGCAAACCAACAATAAAAACAGGCGTAAATGTTGTCTTGACCCTATCACTAGGTTTATCAAAAAACGTTTTGCCACAATGCTGTTTGATTGACTCAAAAAATGGCAGCATGTCTACAGTACGAAACTCGCTCATCAGCAGCTGTGTATCATTTGCTAAAGCATAGTTATCTTGAGCTGCGTTGAAGTTACCTAACTGTTCATGACACTTAGCAAGTGCATAGTGGAGCACGGTTTTTAATCTTGGTGCTTCAAACTCATTTTCCAACTTCTCTAAAATCGTTAAGTATGCAGGCAACTCTTTGGCTGAGGACATTTGCACCAGTTCGTATAGCATAAAGGCTGTCACTGTACTATGAGGACAATCTAATCCCGCCTTAAAGACATTTTTAGCTTGTTCAATAAAGCCATAGTCTAGATAAAATTGACCGAGTTGGTAATGGGCTTGGGCATTATGTTTTGCCACGCTTAAGGTGTATTCAAGTACGGTCTTTGCGTCAACCGGTGAACCAACGGCTAAAAATGCATCGGCCAATGCGAAGAGCGGTTCCAGCATTTTTGGTAAATGTTCGCACGCTCTTTTTAAATAGTAGATTGCGTTATCATACTGCTCTAAACGCATGCAGATGCGGCCTAAACCAAATAGAGCTGGGCCGTTGTTAGGTGACTGTTTAAGTACCGACTTGTACATAAACTCAGCTTCTCTAAGCTTATTTTCGGCCAATAATTCGTTGGCTCGCTTTAATAACAACATGTTTGTATTCAAAGTTAACTGCTTTGTTATAGGATAAAAATAAAAAGGCGAAATAGCTAATGCTAGTTCGCCTTTGTTTCTGGGTTACAGTAAAAGTTAGAACGTATAGGTTGCTTTCATATAGTAGAAACCACCGTTAATACCGTATGGTGAAGTTTCGTAGTATTTACCACCCCAATTGTTATTTGGGATACCTGTGGCATCAAAAAAATCTAGCTCTTCAGCATCTTGGTCAAAAATATTGTTTGCACCAACTGATAGACTGATTGAGTCTGTCACAAAGTAGGTTAGCTCTGCATCAAATGTGATTGTCGCGTCCGCTGTTTTTGCCGTTTTATCAAAATCTACGTGAACGCCTTGGTATTCGCCAAAGTAATTCATACGAACAAAACCTGAGAAGTTATCCCATTGCTGAGCCCAAGTTAATGTGCCCCTGTGCTTCGGTAAGTCGTTTTCTAAACGAGATACCTTGAAGTCACCTGTGATAGCAGAGAAGCGGTCTACTTCGGTTTCATTCCAGTTGTATGCTGCACTGAATGTTGCATAACCACCCAGCATATCCATAGAGTAGTTACCAACTAAGTCGATACCTTGAGTCGTTGTATCGAAGTCGTTAGTGAAGAAGCTCACCTGTGCTAAGTTATCAACGTTGGGAACACCCGCCGCCTTAAGGGCTTCTTTGTCAGCATCACTTAAAACGATTTTTTCAGACTGGCTTAGACGGTCAGTTACTTCGATGTTGTAGTAATCTAACGTAATAAATAAGTCTCCAGAACGATATACTGCGCCTAGTGTGTAACTTTCTGACTCTTCAGGAGTTAATTCAGTACCACCAAGCTGCTCTGAAATAGGGTTTGTTGGTGGGAGTAGTGCCGAATCTACCAATACACCACTGCTTAAGTTTGTCTGCACGTTAGACACGTTAGCTTGACCTACCGTTGGCGCACGAAAACCTGTACTGATTGAACCACGAACCGAAAAGTCTTCGGTAACATGATATTGACCTGTAATCTTAAAGTTTGTAGTCGAACCAAAAGTATCGTAATCCTCGAAGCGCAGCGCCCAACCCATCATGAAGTCTTCAGTAAATGGCGTTTCAATATCTACATAAGCTGCATAGTTACGGCGAGTGTATTCACCTGCTGCAGAAGGTTTAAATCCAGGGAAACCATTTGACCCTATCCCAAAGCCTTGCTCAGTCAGCGGCCCTGCAATAAATGACGCTTCGTCACCTGAAAGTACTTCGAATGTTTCTTCATGCCACTCAATGCCTGCAGCAACGTTTACATCGTAAGCTAGGTCAAAATCATAACCTTTTGACACATCGAAATTGAAATTCTTTTCCAGTTGGATGTATTTACCTGGGCTGAAGTCCATTGGCGTATCAGCGCCAAGAGAAGCATTCACAGTATTAGTGATGAAATAACGTGATTCGTTACGGCCGACTGAGCCACTTAAATCCCAAAAAGCACCTTCTAGGAAACCATCTTTAAATTCACCTCTCACACCCATAGTTAAAGATGTATCTGTTATATTACCACCGAAGTTTGGTGTAAATCCTGCTGGAAGGATCTGGTTGAATGCAAAACAGTTGGCAGCATCCAACTGCCCTAATGCTGTTGGATCTGGCAATCCATTGGCTTGAAGTTCAACTACCGGGCAGTCTAATTGTGCATCCAGGCCACCGTTTAACGCACCTACCAACACCGTTGGTGTTGCTGCGTCCCACAATTTTTGCTGTGCTTCATCTGTTGGGCTTCTTCTCATCGGCACACCATTAACGAGCCTGATTGTACCGCCATAAACACCTGGGCGAGTGGTAGGATTACGATAATAGAACCCACCTTTTACGTCCCGTTCTGAGTAGTTACCGAACATGTAAAAGTGGGCATTATCTGTAACGTCTACACCAACATTACCGAAAATACTGATATCGTCTTTGATTTCTGGTGCACCCCAAATTTGTGCAGGATCTGCAACACCTTCTAAGCCAGCCCCCGCAAATGCAGCTGCGTCAGAACGTTGAACACTGCGGCTAGTCGCATCCGCTTCTTTGTATTGAAAGCTCAAGTTAGCAAATCCTTCATCCGTAAATGGCAGGCCTACGTTACCTTCGATAACTGTCGTGTCGCCGTCACCTTCGTAGTATTCACCTTGACGAATAGAGAAAGAGCCCCCTTCGCTCGCGTCTTTAAGTACAAAGTTCATTACACCTGCGATTGCATCTGAACCGTATTGTGCTGCAGCGCCATCACGAAGTACTTCAACTTGTTTTAGTGCGATACTCGGGATCACTGAAATGTCAGGGCCCTGTGCACCGTCGTTAATACCACCACCTAAAAAGGCAATCACCGATGAACGGTGGCGACGCTTACCGTTTAACAAAATCAGCGTACTATCCGCAGGCAATCCGCGTAAGTTTGCTGGCCTTACTAACGTTGCTGCATCACTGATAGGATTCGCGTGTACGTTCAAAGACGGTACAGACCCTTTCAGTAACTCAAGCATGTCAGAACCTGCCGCCTTTGACATATCTTCTGCACCGATGATGTCGATAGGTACCGGTGACTCCCCAACAGAGCGAGGCGCTGCCCGAGAACCAACGACAGCAATCTTTTCAATTTTTTCATCAGCTTGTGTCTGACTGGCTTCTTCAGCTATTGCAGTGGTGGTAAAAAGAGAAGTTGTTGCCGCTGAAGCGAGCGCGAAGCGAATTGCACGACGCAGCGTGTTACTTTTTAGTTTCATCCTGTTTCCCCAGTTGATTGTTGTTGTCATACCAATAAAAAGGTCATTTATATTATTTTTACCTTTAATACACATATAATTTAATTTACTATGTGTTGGCAAGCGCTTTTTTAAAATTAGCAGTGATTTTTTAAACTGCAAATTTCTCAATAACTTTTTGTTTAGGAAAGAAAGAGTTGTAAACTTTTATCAATAAGCGCTTGTAAAAGTAAGGGTTTTGCTTAGTTTAGGTGGTTTTTTGAACAAAGTGCTTTGTCCCTAAACTTTAATGTTGGTTAGGTTGAAGTGTTTACTAAAAAGCAATTATTCGGATTTTGTAGATTAAGCGATGCTAATAGGGTACCTCGCAATGCATATTCATGCTTAGGCTTGTGTTGTAAGGCTTCAAGAGAAGTTATTCCTAATTAGGCGTATTTTCGGCTTATTTCACGGTTTTTAGCAATGAATAAAAAGATTTCGTACCAAAAGATAATAGCTAAACTGAAAAGAACTTTGATAGACTCTGGTTAACACTATCTTTGAGTTTATCAATGAAACTGATCAAAGTTGTCCATAAAGCACCAATGCGCGTTGCTCGGATCAGTAAACGCAGACAGCAAATAAGATTGCGCAGAGCAATGATTGCGCTCAAGTGTGCACTAGAACAAGAGAAACAAGAAACTAAAGAAATGCTTGAGATATACAAGCGATATAGCTTGGGGCGAGCGCAGAAGTCTGAGCTTAAAACAGCAAATGCTCAACTTGTGGATATTCTTAAAGGGCTTGGCCTTGGTGTGTTTGCCGTTCTTCCTTTTGCCCCCATTACCATTCCGATAATCGTAAAGGTCGGTCAATTGGTGGGCGTGGATGTTTTGCCTAGCTCATTCAACTTGAAAAAAAAGCCAACAAAAACCGAGGATAAGTGAATTTTCTTTTTAGCCTTGGTAATCTAAGTACGAACATAATAAATTTGAGGCCTACATGAACAACCTACTCGTTCACTCTGCGAAGGGTACACCCATTTCTATCTTCTCTGCTGCAGAATTAGCGTCATGGCAAGCACTGCAGACAAGTACCACGCAGCTTTTCGTAAAAACCGCACAACTTCAGTCGCAAACAACCATTCTTATTCCGAATGCTGATTCTGCAGAAGTAGAGCGAGTTATTGTTATTGCAGAAGAAGATGATTTTTGGCTATTGGGCGATCTTGCAAAGCAGTTACCAAAAGGCACTTATTTTATTGATATCGCTTCAAAGCAAGTTGAGAGCCACGCTATTGCGTTTTTACTGGGTGCTTATCAATTCTCTACTTATAAAGAATTGCCAGCGATTGTTGCAAAGCTTGCTATCGAAGATGCCAATATATATGCCAAAGTAAAAGCGGCTGTCGAGTCTATTTATCTTGCAAGAGATCTTGTAAACACACCAGCGGCCGACATGATGCCTCAGCACATGGCTGAAGTAATGGAAGAACTCGCCGAGCAATATGGCGCATCATTTGAACAAATCATTGGTGATGAGTTGTTAGAGCAAAACTACCCAACGATCCATATGGTGGGCCGTGCGAGTGACAATGCTCCGCGTTTGCTTGATTTACGTTGGGGTGATGAAAACCACGCAAAACTTACTTTAGTTGGTAAAGGCGTATGTTTTGACTCTGGTGGTCTGGACTTAAAACCAGCGTCTGGGATGCGTAATATGAAAAAAGACATGGGCGGAGCGGCTCATGTTATCGCATTGGCCAATATGATTATGGCGGCAAAACTGCCCGTTAGATTACGCGTACTTATCCCTGCGGTAGAGAATGCGGTTTCTCGCAATGCCTTTAGGCCAGGTGATGTGATCAAAACACGTAAAGGTATTACGGTTGAAATTGATAATACTGATGCTGAAGGGCGCTTGGTTTTATGTGACGCATTGGCAGAAGCGCAAACAGAAGCGCCAGCGCTATTGATAGATTTTGCAACCTTGACCGGTGCGTGTCGCATCGCCCTTGGCACTGAACTTCCTGGTTTTTATTCTACAGATCAAGCGATTGCGTCTGAGCTAATGGAAATTGGTCTGGGTAATGCGGATCCTATTTGGCAACTGCCTTTGTTTGATCAGTATAAGGCGCTGTTCAAGAGCGATACTGCGGACATTGCTAACTGTGGTTCGACGCCGTTTGGTGGCTCAATAACAGCAGCACTATATCTAAAAGAATTTGTTGAGCCAGCCACGACACCTTGGCTACATTTTGATGTGATGGCATGGAACGTAAGAGCGTTACCGGGTAGACCTGTTGGTGGTGAAGCATTGGGTCTTAGAACTATGTTTAGTTATCTTGAGAAAAAGTTTAGCTAATAGTAGAGATTTGAAATCTACAAAAAGCCCAGCTACGTCAGCTGGGCTTTTTGTCTACTTAAAACAACATGATTTCAGGGTAATTATACCAATTTACTTAGTTAAGTGGTCTATTTTGAGGCAAGAAAATCTTGTTGATAGCCCGGCAAAAATTTTGCTATTTAGTTGTTCTGAATGATAAATTTTTAACACAGCTAGCGTCAGATTTAACCCCTCAAATTGAGCAAATATTAAGTCAAATTGGTATTCGTTTTGGATTAATTTTACTGCTTTTCAGGAATGTTTTCTAAGATCCCTTTCATTTGCTGCCAATATAGACCAACGCTTGAAATTTCTACCTTTTCCTCAGGAGAGTGAGGAAATTTGATGGTTGGACCAAAAGAAATCATATCCATGTTCGGGTAAGGTTCTTTGAATAAACCACACTCAAGGCCAGCATGAATAACCATTATATGCGGTTTTTCACCGTAGATTGATTCATACATATCACGGAAAATAGCTAATACTTCTGAGCTTGGATCAGGTTTCCAGCCAGGGTAAGCACCACTGAATTCAATATCAGCTTGTGTCAGCTCTGCCAGTGAATGCAACATACCCTCGACATCACTGCGACCAGAATCAATTAATGAACGGATCAAACATAGGACTTCTAGACTGTTATCTGTAGTAGAAATTACGCCCATATTAAGAGAGGTTTCAACAACGCCTGGAATATCGTCGCTCATGCGTATAACACCATTAGGGCAAGCATTGAGAAGCGCTAATACTTTGCTTTCGGAAGCTTGGCTCATTGGTAATGTGGTACTTGTTGAAGTGCTGAGCGCAAATGTGATCCCGGTTTCTATGGCACATAACTCTTGCTTAATGATGGTTTCATAAGCTTCAATCAGCGTGTGGAACTCACTTATTTGCGTTTCATCAAAACTAATGACAGCGTATGCTTCACGAGGAATAGCATTGCGAAGGGAGCCGCCTCTGACTTCGATAAGTCTTAGATCAAAGCCTGCGATATGATGCTTTAAGAATCTTGCGAGCAATTTATTGGCATTGGCACGGCCGGTGTGAATATCGACGCCAGAGTGTCCGCCGCGTAAGCCTTTTAGAGACAGCTCAAAGATTTGATGGTGTTTAGGTAACGCTTCTCGCGCGAGTTGTAGAGTTAAGGATGCATCTACACCACCTGCGCAACCCATGTAGATTTCACCTTCCTGCTCTGAATCGGTGTTAAGTAGGATTTCACCTTCTAACCAGCCAGATTGCAAACCAAACGCGCCGCTCATGCCTGCTTCTTCATCAACGGTTAGTAACACCTCAAGTGGACCGTGCTTGATATCGTCTGCGTCTAATACGGCTAAACATGAGGCCATGCCGATACCATTGTCTGCACCTAGCGTCGTGCCAGTTGCAGTTACCCAGCCATTATCAACATATGGCTTGATTGGATCGGTAACGAAGTCGTGTGCTGTATCGTCATTTTTTTGTGGCACCATGTCAATGTGCGCTTGCAATACAGCGGGCTTACGATTTTCCATGCCGCTCGTCGCAGGCTTTTTGATGAATACATTACCTGTTTCATCACGACGTACGTCTAAATTTTTGCTTTTAGCCCAGTCAACAATAAAGCTTGCTAGCGCTTCTTCGTGTTTTGAAGGGTGGGGAATAGCACAAATTTGGTCAAAAAACTTCCAAATTGCTTGTGGTTCTAATTGACTGATCTCGGTATGCGCTTTGAGCACAGTAAACTCCTTGGATGAGAGATAATAATATTGCAATATTACCACCCACCCAAGGGCAAGATCGAGCAATTAACCCTAACTCGGGAGAATAGGTTAGTTATTGAGCTTGACTTGCGGCTACTGCTGGTGCGATCAATTCAAGGCCTGTTTTATCGCAATCAGGTAAACGTGCATCCGACAACGCAATTGGGGTCGTTCTTTCTCCCCATTTCAAATAGCTGGCAGCCCAGGTTAATCCTGCGCCAAATGCCGCTGACATAATATTAGCGTGTGGCTTAATAAGACCACTTTCAACGGCTTCACACAGTGCAATTGCAATTGTTGCAGCTGAGGTATTACCATACTTGTCGATATTAACCATGACTTTATCATCTGCAATTTCCAAGCGATTTTGGATAGCTTGAATGATACGAAGATTAGCTTGATGCGGGATAAGTACATCTATGTCTTCTAGTGATAGCTGTGCTTGGTTGAGCACATCATCACATGCTTCACTCATGCCTTTTACGGCACGCTTGAAGATTTCACGTCCCTCAAAAGAAAGGTCAGAAGGTCCGGTGCCTGCACAGCGGTCCATATCAGTACCATAGTTTGGAATGTGTAATATACTTCTATCTGTGCTATCACAGCCAGTTTTGGTGCCTAATAGCCCGGTTGGTTCGTCACTTGCTTCAAGCACGACAGCACCCGCACCGTCGCCAAATAATACTGCGCTATCACGCTTTGCCCAGTTTACATACCAAGTCATACGCTCAGCTGCAACAACGACGGCTCTTTTAATCATACCAGCTTGGATCTGTGCGGTGGCATTTTGTAATGCATACAAAAATCCCGAGCAGGCCGCATTGGTATCACATGCTGCAGCACCAATAGCGCCAATATTTTTTTGTACTAAAGAAGCTGTATTTGCCACCATAGTTGACGGTGTACAGGTGGCAAGCAGAACAAGATCGATATCTTTACCTTCAAGCCCTGCACATGCCAAAGCGTGTTGACTGGCCACCGTTGCAAGTTCAGCAGTGCTCACATGGCTAACGCGTCTGGATTTGATCCCTGTTCTTGTGCTTATCCATTCATCATTGGTGTCAACGATAGTGCTAATTTCATCATTACTGATGCTCGCTGGTGGAATACACTTTCCCCAGCCTGTGATTTTTGCATAAACCATAGTGTCTCTTTATCTAATCCGACCAGTTGGCCAATTTTTTATTTATACCAAATCCTTCACGGTATTGCCATAAAAGCGTCGCAGAGGTTCGTATTAGCGCGATATAACTGACCTCGATCACACCTATTTTTGGTAGATTAGGTATAATTCTTTTATCTTAGCTTAGCTTCTTAGATTTTCATGAAAATTGCGTTCTCTCCCAATTCTGCATTGGGCCAACTGTTGCTGTTGCGGTCAGTGGCAATCGTTATCCAAATTGTGATGCTAGCGATAGCGGCTGTTGTTTTTGGTAAACAATTTGATTTTGTTGCGGTGGTTGGGGTGGTGGCTGCGGAATCGGTATTTCAGTTATTAAGTATCTACGCCTACCGTAACACAAAAGAAGCCGCGCCTATTGGTATGACAATGCAATTGTTGGCGGACATTTTGTTTCTTACGATTTTGTTGGACCTGACGGGCGGAGCGACCAATGCATTTGTGTCCTTGTTGGTATTGCCAACGGTTATTGCAGCAGTAACTATTCCAACTATCAACATGTTGATAGTGTCAGCTGGGGCAATTGGGGCTTATCTCTATCTTTATATAAAAATGTCTCATGAACATGTCCACCATATGGACATGAGCACTCACTTGCTTGGGATGTTAGTTAACTTTACTTTCACTATTATCGTTGTTGTTACCGTCGTAAGTATATTGGTAAAGCAAAATCGAAAAAAAGAGCGGGCAATTGCCACGTTACGAGAGCAGCAATTACAGCAAGAGCAATTAATTGCGTTAGGTAGCGCGGCCGCCCAAGCTACGCATCAGCTTGCTACGCCAATTGCACATTTGGCGCTATTACACGAAGAGTTGGAGGAGTCGTACCCAAAAGAGCCATGTGTTCAAGAAATGTCAGAACCCCTTGGGAAATGTAAGGAGCAGCTTAATGTCTTTAGAGAATTCACTGAGTATCTAAAGTCAGCGTCTAAACAAATGATAACTGTAAAGCATCTTGCTGAGCAGTTAAGAGAATTAACGAATTTACAATTTCCACAGCAGCATTTTCGATTCGATATCACTAATGTTCAGGGGGCGCTGTGCGATGATCCTATGTTGATACCTTCGATTTTAAACCTTATTAGCAACGGTGTGCGAGCAAATGAGCAAGCAAAACAGACTGACATCGATGTTATATTTATCTCAGCGCTGACTGAACATGTGATCATCATACTTGATAGAGGTGAAGGAATTGCAGAAGAAAGGCTAGCGCAGCTGGGGCACAATGTAGTGAATAGTGAATCAGGACTTGGCATGGCAGTACTGCTTAGTCATGCGACAATTGAACGGCTTGGTGGACATCTGCTTATTGAAAGCGATCTTACTTATGGCACTAAATGTACAGTTAAACTACCAAGGGTGAGTGATGAAGTTACTGCTTGTTGAAGATGACGTGCCTTATGCACAGACCTTAATACGGCGCTTAGAAAAACAAGGTTTTAGTGTTGAGCATGTTACTTCTATTGAAGATATACAGGTGGCTTGTAAACAAGAGGTTTTCGGCTACATATTATTGGATATGAAACTTGGCGAGGCCAACTCAATAAACTTCATAACACAAATCAAGCATCTCAATGCAAATGCTCGAATTGTATTACTAACGGGTTATGCAAGTATTGCAACAGCGGTTGAAGCGATAAAGTTAGGCGCTGACGACTACTTAACTAAACCTGCAACTACCGGCTTGATAGTTCAAACACTGTTGGGAGAGAAAGTTCAAGAAGTCGTGGAAGAAGTCATGTCGCCAGAGCGGCTCGAGTGGGAACATATTCAGCAAGTTCTAAAGGCAAATGAAGGTAATATCTCTAAAACTGCGCGGCAACTTAATATGCACAGAAGAACGCTGCAGAGGAAATTACAAAAGAAACCTGTTTATAAGTAGGTTTTCACTTATACTCATTATTAAATAAAATGAAATATGCTGAGTTAGTCGATGATACTTTCATTTGAAGCATTAAACCTTTGGGCAATTATTCTCGCCGCTTTGTCTTCCTTTATGCTAGGTGGTATTTGGTATTCGCCTATGCTGTTTCAAAAAACATGGATGGAGGGGTGTGGACTGACGGAGCTTGACTTACAAACGAGCGATCCCAAGATGACTTTTGGCGTCGCATTTCTGTTGTCTTTGCTATCCTCAGTGTTTATGGCGGTGATGCTTGATCTATCGCTCTCTTTGCTAGCGGCCACCGGAGTTGGGCTTGGTGTGGGAGTTTTTTTCGTCGCCTGTTCATTAGGAATAAGCTATATCTTTGAGCAGCGCCCGATGAAACTGTTTTTAGTCAACGGTGGCTATCATGTGTTACAGTTTACGCTCATTGCATTTGTACTCAGGATCATGAGTTAACTCGGTATGGCAAAACCCAATAAAAAAGGCCCTGTTAGAACCGTCGATATTTATTGTTCTAGATGCCGTCTGCAGCTATTTAAGTACCGTAAGGGAGGCAAGGGCAGCCTAGTTAAATGTTTTAAAGAACGGATCACCCAAGACTTTACCACCAACCAAATAAACTGTCCTAATTGTGAGCAAGAATTTGCCCGCGATACATTGGTGAGAGGTGCGCCAGCATTGAAAATAATCGGTGGCAAGGTCACCTTCAAGTAGCGATTACTTTAATTCTTATTGCTCACCTTTTGTTGTTATCAGACAAATGTCCTGTCTTGAATTTTCCAGTTTGTTACTATCTCGCTGTTTGGCTTTGCTGTTTCAATGAATGAAAATGACCCTTCCCATGGAACTGGGCCAGCCTATTGGGTCTTGCAAAATGGAAAAAACATGATCGATTTAATGTTCGATATCATCGGTATGACAGGCACTTTCTTGGTTGTTGGTGCATTCTTTATGCTACAGCTGGAAAAGGCATCTCCCGATAGTTTAACGTATAACTTAATGAATTTAAGTGGTGCGATCCTACTACTGATTAGTCTTTGTTATAACTTTAACCTTGCAAGCTTTGTGATAGAGCTATTTTGGATCGCAGCGTCTTTAATTGGTTTATTTAAATATTTCAAAGCGAGAAAATTGGCATCTGCTTAGGGTCTAAAAGAAAAGGCTAATCAAAAACTTGCGTAGTGGCTAGGAGCAAGTATTATTAAGTTAATCATATGCTGCTACGTAGGTTAGAGTAATCTAACACTACGAGTGAAGTGTGGGAACATAGAGCTCGTATAATATGAAAAACTTAAGCGCTTTAATTAAAGTCACGCCATTATTAATCCCTTTTGCGGTAGTCGCTGAACCAGAAGCTACGGACTCCGACATTTATCAGCTGTCATTTGAAGAGCTGTTAAATGTAAATGTCTCTATCGCAACCAAAACCGACGAAACGAGAGCGTCGGTCCCCTCAAGTATTACTGTTTTTAACTCAGAACAAATACATAGTCTAGGTGTCGACAATGTTTATGATTTAATGAACTTTGTACCTGGCTTTCAATCTACTCGAGGCGATTGGGTAGGGGCTGTGCCAAAAGAGCATACCCGTGGTGTGTATTTGGATACTGGACATGTGTTAGTGATGATTGACGGCCAAAGGCTGAATGAGTCCTCATTTGGTAAAGCATCGGTTTACACACCCTATATTCCTATTGAGATTATCAATAAAGTTGAGTTTATCCGAGGCCCGGGCTCCGCGCTTTATGGTAGCAATGCCTTTCTTGGTGTGATGAATATTATTACCAAAAAACGTAGTAACCAGCTTTCTGTTGGCTATGGTGAACATGGCAATGCGCAAGCAGCATTGAATCTTTCAAGGCAAGTGTCGGACGAAACGCGGCTCTATGCCAATGTAGCATTTAATAAACGCTCAGGGGATAGCTATTTTGGAGGCGCTGTAAAAGACCCATTAGAATCACTTTTTGTTGTATTTGGAGGTAGTCACCAAGCGTTAACATGGCAAATAAGGTTTAACCGTACTCAACTTGATGAGTTTTTAAATCTTTCCCGTTATTCTCCTAAAAACGAGCATAAAAGTGAGAACTATGCAGCAACACTCGAATATCATTGGCAAGCTACTGAGCAACTTGAGTTAACGCATAAGTTAAGCTTTATTGAGCATAATATCGAAAGTGCAGGGCTTATCGTTACAGCAGCAGAAATAGGTATCATGGAAGGAGGGGACTTTTTAGTTGGCCCAGCTTGGCAATCTAGAGATTTAACTTATAACCTAGATGGTGGTTATAAACAAAATGACCGCTTACAGTGGAACTTTGGCGTTGAGCTATCAAAAGAAGAACAAAGTAAAGCTGGCGTTAGAACCTCATATTATGATCAAAGCGCCGGTGATATCATCATTTATAACCACACTTATTTAGGTGGTATTCAAACCATATCTGATTACGCCCCTTTTTATCCGTTGCGACAAGACTTTGATTCCTATGCCGGGTACGTTCAAGCAAAGTATCGATTTAGTGAGCAACTGAGTGTGTTTGCAGGAGCGCGATATGACGAAGTGAAAGACATAGATGATAAGTTATCGCCTAGGCTCGCATTCGTTTATGGTTACGATGAGGTAAACACTTTTAAGTTGCAATATGGAGAGTCCTTTCGCACCCCAGTGAGCAATGAACTTAACTCAAACGATGATGTAACATCGGGTAATCCAAACTTAACGTCAGAATATGTAAAAACGACGGAGCTTGTTTGGCACTATCAAGATGAGTCTAAGCAATTTGATGTGGTGTTATTTGATAACGAGCTCGAAGATTTTATTAATTTAGTTCCAGTCAATAATGAGCAAGCTGAATTTACCTTTGATAATACCTTCGAAACGAGCATGCAAGGTCTAGAAATTAATAGTAATTTCAACTTGAATGATTCAACATGGATACAAGGTGCCTACACACAACTATTTGATGAACCATTAAACGGTAGCTTTAAAAAGTTTGCGGCTTTGGCGTTTACGCACAAAGTAAATGATTTTGAAATTACGTTCAATGCAATATGGAGAGACAAAACTCAGGTCCCCGTTTTCGAAGGTGCTGACATTGAGCCTTTTTCACAAGATAGTTACTATTTATTAGGTGCAACGTTTGCTTGGCAGTGGCGGGAGGATGCTGTATTACAGATAAAAGTAGAAAACTTAACCGATAAAAAATATGATGTTTTTGATCCAAGGATGACAGATGGAAGAGTGCCTCAGGAGGGACGAAATTTACGCTTGCAGATTAAGAAATCATTCTAAATCGTCCTTGTGTGAATAAAATAGAAAAGGATGTTGTGTGAACATAAATACTGGATTAATTAACCAGCTAAGCGCACAGGTAAAAAAGCAGAGAACCGCTCAACGGCCTTTTTTAGTTGGCGTCAGTGGAGTTCAAGGAGTTGGTAAATCAACCTTAAGCCAACAGTTATCTGAGCGACTTCAGCAAGATGGTATATCGTGCGAGAGTGTGTCGCTGGACGATTTTTACTTAGACCCTCAAGAGCGAGCTCAATTAGCAGAGCAATATCATCCCCTGTTTAAACAAAGAGGCTTGCCCGGCACCCATGACCTCGCGCTACTTGATACGATATTAACGCAATTTAGAGCTAGGAAAGCGTTCTTTCTGCCCGTTTTTGAGAAATCCATAGACAAAAAATTACCGCAATCTCAGTGGCGACAAGTTGAAGCAGAACTGTCGGTGTTAATTCTGGAAGGCTGGTGTATTGGTATTGGTGCGCAGCCAGAATCATTGTTGACTCAACCGATCAATGCATATGAGCAGCAGCATGATACTGACGCATTGTTTCGAAAGACAGTGAATCAATTTTTAAAGCAATACTACCAACCGCGATTCGCGCAAATAGACTATCTTATTTATCTTAACGGAATGGATTTTGAACGGGTTTTCCGCTGGCGTCTGCAGCAAGAGCATCAGCTTATCAAAACTCGAGGTCAAGGAATGAGCGATGAGCAAGTTAAGCAATTTATTCAACCATTTCATCGATTATCTGAGTGGGGAATGCAATCCTTGGCCAATGTAGCAGATACCGAGATATGCTTAGGTGAGGCAAGGGAAGTGGTTAATGTAAAACACAGCTCCGCTGACTAGGTTTTATTGTAGGTTTGAATAATCAAACCTATCCCTCTTAAGTAACCTGTTATAAGAGTTGGCCCTTTTCTTTTGCTATGCTTCGGATAGCACCGCATCGACTTCAGTCTCTACTAACCATTCAGGGTCAATAAAACCCTTTACCTCCACAAATGTACAAGCCGGACGTTGAGTCGAAAACAACTCTCCATGAGCTTTGGCCGCTTGCTCCCACTCTTTGATATTCGTGAGCATAATCCTCGTACGGATAACATCTTCAATATTGCCACCCGCTTCTTCAATCGCCTTTAATGAAATCTCCAAGCAAAATTTCGTTTGCTCATACACATTTCCAGCAAATACCGTTTGACCATTGTGTATAGGAGCAGTGCCTGCTACCGCTATATTTTTACCTATACGACTCGCACGAGAGAACCCAATTGGCTCCTCCAAATATGAACCTGAACTTATCAACTTCCGCATATGCTTTCCTTTGAGCTATAACGCACACATAAGGCGCTAAGTAATGTTTGGCTAAAATGTGAAGCGGAACCATAGCAAGCGTTGCATGCCCCGCAGCTTGATATACACAACTAATTGTAAAATGCCATAACTAGTTGCAAAATGGCGAAGACAAATATTGATACTATCATCACTCTATCTTTGCGATGAAAACTTTGGATAAGAGGATCTTTTTGTTTTGATAAAAATCCATTTTTCATTGATTCTTCAAGGTTTATAAAGGATGCCGTTGTAATATTCATTCCCATTTTGTTTTCACACAATTTATTCCATTCATCTGGATAAACATTTTGTACGTGTGTTTTTATTTTTTTTAAATGGAAAGTTCGGAAAAACAAACATGATAGCGCTACAAAAAAAGGTAAATAGATGAAGGCAGACATAATGAGCACTCCTTTACGTTTAACATTCTAGTATTTATGCGACACGCAGTTTGCTTTGCATAATCACTTATTGGACTGAGCCGCTAGTCGCTTGGTGTGTCAAAGTTGGTATTACTTATGCGATGGGAATTTGCTTTTTAGCGGCACTAACCAAATCAGTTGGCTTGAAAAGCTAACCTATTATTTAAGCGGTCCCTTCATTGCTCAGCATTTATTATGCTTCTATTACACCTAAATTTAGCCAGATAAGCAATGACATTATTTGCACAGAGCGCGGTATAGCCTGAACAATTAAGCAGGTTAACTAATTGATTTTACGCAGCAAGCTTTGTAGTTTACTTATTTTCTCTGCTTTGACCTCCGCGGCATCCGCGAGTTAACTTATATTGCGCAGAGAGATGTGAAAAAGTATAGCGGGGCTACGAGCGGGCATAGAAACTCATTACGAGGACAATAAAGCCAATACTCCGAAGTGTTAAAGGTGGTTGTCACTTGCTCTGGTGTTTGAAGACTAGCTAAAAAAGAATATTTTTGTCTGTTATAGGGAGCACTCTGTAGCTATAGAAACCGTATGGCATTGTATTGAGGAACCTGTATTCGCGCTAGCTACAATCAGCTAAACCCAGTAGTAAAAGCTGTTTGGCCAAACAAGCACTACTACAGCGCTGCAAGTAACTGAGCTGCAGTAGTGTTTGATATTTTAGGCTGCTAGGTCTTCAACGCCAACGATTAGCCAAGGTGCTTCACCTGTCATTTTTCGCTCTAAGTGCCATATTTCGTGGATAGGTTCTTCTTGCATGTCGCCTAGGTCACGATATTTGCCAGTAAACTTAATGCTAACTTCCCAAACGTCAGGGTGTGTATCTGCACGGACTAACTCAGCGTCAACAAACATCACTTCAGTGTTAACGTCGCCTTGCTGCTCTCGTTCACGTTTGAACTCTTCAACCAACTCTGGGCTTAAGTATTCAGAAACTGTCGAAAAGTCATTGTTATTCCAAGCGGTTTGGATGGTTTGATAATGCTGTCTTGCGCCTTGTAAAAAGCCGTTGATATCAAAATCTCTAGGCAAATTCATAGGCACGCTACTTGCGCCAAAACCACCGCCAATTGGTCCTTGGCTTTGAAACTGCTGTGGTGGTGGCGTATTGTTGTAGCCACCCATAGGCGGAGCGCCGGCATAACTTGGCTGCTGTTTTCTTGCAAGCATGCCCTTAACCAATTTGAAAATTAAAAAGGCAGCAGCGGCAAGCAAAATCATTTCAAGGAATTGAAATCCTTCAAAATCATCGCCAAGCATTGCGGCAATTAGACCACCAGCTAATAATCCGCCGAGTACTCCGGCCATAATGCCTTTTTTACTCGATTTAGGCTTTGTTGTAGATTTTGCATTTAATGCTTGTGTATCAGTTTGCTGCTTTTGCTGAGTTGTTTGCGTTTGATGCGTTTTTCCTGAGCTCTTACTACCAAACTTCTTTCTCGCTTCAGCATTAAAACTGGCTGTAAATAAAAAAGAAACAAGGGAAAGTAACACAATGAAATGTTTCATAAAGTTCCTATATACCAAAATAACTGCCGCCATTGTAAAGAACTAACATGGCTATTTAAATAGGTATGTACCTCAATTAAATTTGTATTTTGAGAGGTTTAGTAAGGATATTGAGACACCGCCCCAAAGAGTGGGGCGGTGGCGTTATAACCAGCGTAGTGAGCTTGTCACTTCTGATTGGAAGGTTTCAATCGGCGTGCCTCGGTTTGCCACCAATATGGTGTTGGCTTTACCATCATGAGCAATTAAGCCCTCAAAGCGGCTATCACCAAAACTATCTTTGCCGTCAATCGTACTTTGTTGACCTGCTGGCACGACAAAAACCGTGAGTGGACCAAACTCGGATTGCATAACCAAGTGAAGGCTTTTTTGGCCTTTAAAATTACAAAATGTCGCGTAAACCACTTTACCCGGCAAGTTGTCGAACTTACCCCCAAACATCGCGAGCTTCTCGTTCACGGTTTGCAGTGACACTGTTTCTTGCTTTTGCAGTGCATTTTCTTCGTAATAGACATGAGCAAGCGCATGTTCACCGGTATTGACAGGGTGTCCAAAACCACCAAAGTAAAAGACCACGGCGGCAAAAAATACACTGGCTGCAATTGCAAATGGTGCGGTAGCGCGTCTAAACCAAGACATTTTCACTACTTTGTGTTCTTCCGTTTCAAGCTCCTTTTGCTTTGCAATTATCTTGTCAGCCAACCCCTCAGGCACATCAATATCGAGTGATTTTCCCAAGAAATCGTCGAAAGCTTGCATTTCTTCGACCAGTGCTTGCAACTCAGGTTGCTGCTCGGCCTGTTTCTTGACCTCTTCATCATGAGGATCAGCAACGAGGCGGCGTCGAAATTCGAGTTCATCCATCAGTTTGATACCCCCTTTATTGGTTCATATTCAGTCGTTAAAGCGTCTTTTAGCTGGTTGCGAGCACGGTATAACCTTGTCATCACCGTGTTTTTATTCAGCTCAAGTATATCGGCGATTTCATCCCCAGAACATCCCATCACCACTTGCAGTAGCAGTGGTTCACGATATTCTGGTGCTAAGTTGGCTATTTGTCGTTGCACAACGGTTTGCTCCATTGTATCGTCCAAAGCCGAACTGGTATCGTCGACCAGCGTATCTTGTTCAACCTCCGCATAGTCAAATTGCTTGCGCTCAAAACGACGTGCATTCTCTCGTCTTAAAATAGTTAATAACCAAGGCTTTGCTGCATTTTCATCTTGTAATGAATCGAGTGCGCGCCAAGCCCGCAAAAAAGTTTCTTGTACTAAGTCTTCTGCTATTGTCGGATCACCAGACAACCAATAAGCGAACTTATATAGCTCTTTGTGGTACATCCGAACCAGTGACTCGTAGTGATGTTGTTTACTGGCCATATTTATGAGACCTATCTTTTTGCAGGTTTATTTCAACAAAAACTCATTTTATTTTAGTTGATTTTGGAAGTGTATCTTCACACCAAGCATAATTGATCTGTTAATTATTTACTAACAAATCTAGTTCATCTTGTAATAAAAAAGCGCCCTGAGGCGCTTATTGGTATAGATTGCCTAAATTTTGGCTTATATTTGTGTGAACAGTGCTTTTTACACTGGTTTTAATTTCACCATATAGTTGAGTTAAGTCTACTGACTCGCTATTGCTTCCATACAACGAGCTTTGCAGCGTTTGTACTTGTGCTCGCAATGAGCTGGGTTGAAGTGCTAGCCATTGTGTCATGGTGATATTTTGTTGTTTGGTGTAGCGCAGTAGCGCTTGATAAAAGCCTGCAGGATTATCTTGCTTAACCGCTTCTTCAAACGAAATAAAAGGTGCTGGATTTTCATCAGTGACCGTATTTACTGTTGGGTTTGTGGCTGCTTTTGCTCTTAGACGCCATATTAGTAACGTTACTAACCATAATGCGTATCCAAAAGCGGCGAGTCCCCACATCCACAGCGGGATAACTTGCTCTGTGATCACGTTAGTTTGCGTAGCCGTTGATGGATTTACGCTTGGGGTTGAAAGCGACTGCTGGATTGGAGCGGTCTGTGGTATGACTGGCTGATTTGGATCAGGAGTCACACTGACAGACTTACTTGGTAATGTCGCAAATTCTTCACGTTTAGTGATGGTGTTAAACCAAGGTAGTTTTACTTCGGGCAGAGTAAAATCACCTGTAAGTTGCGGTAGGTAAGCAAAAGAAATGCTTAACTGTGAGATGACTTTCCCATCTCGGGTAATTTGTTTGCGCTCTGACGCGTCTGGATAAATTCTAAACCCATTAATGTCTTCAAGCTGAATGTCAGGAAGCTGCTCTTTAGTAACACCTACTGCAGTGAGTGTTAGTGTTCGCGTGATGGGCGTCCCAACCATAAACTCGGTATCTTTGGGCTGCCATTCTTCAGAAAAGTTCAAATATTCACTGGGTAGCCAGTTATCAGCAGCGTTAGCTGGGATTGGAGATACTGAAAAGTCAATGGTATTGCCAACCGCAGAAGTCGCCATTCTACGATAGCCATCTCTGATCTGGCCGTTGAAGATCGGCGGCTCTATGCTGAAGTCACCACTTTTTTGTGGTTGGATCATATATTCGCGAGTGAGCACCATGTAGCGTCGGCCGTCAATAACTTCGTATTCTTCATTGGCTTTACCCAATTGTGTGAAATTAGCACCATCTGAGATTGGGGCACTCAGTTGACCATCTAGGAGTTCTTTTCCTACATAGAGCTTAACGGTATAAAGCGCAGCCTGTTGAACATAGAGATTTTTTGTCTTGAGTTCGGTTTTTACGAATATATCTTCACTTTGCTGCTCATCATCACGAGCAACAACTTTGATTTCAATCGGCTGGGTCGTTTCACCATCTACCTCTAACGCGGGAATGGTGTAAGTACCCGGGGTGCGAGCAACGAGCTGCATTTGCCAGGTGGTAGAGCTTGAAACGCTACCATTAATGATACTGGTTCTAGAGCTGGTATTCACGGGGCTGGTGATAAAGTCGTTACTAAGCACAGAAACATCAGGAATAGTACCTTTGACTTTGCCTTCAGCGATAATCGACAACGTGAAGTATTCACCTGCGAGCACTGGGTTTTTGTCTACGCTGGCTGTGAGATTTTCCAATGCCAACGAGGCGTGGCTTAATATCAACAAAGACAGAAAAAATAGAATGCGTTTTACCATGATTTTTCAGCTCCCCTTGGTAGGCGTCTTTGTTTGCGTTGTTGTGCTTCTAGTTGCATTTTATTTCTCAATAATATGGCCGGATCATCAGGTACTTTTCTAAGAAGTTGATTAAGCTGTTGCGCTTTCTCAATTTCTTCAGGAGTAAGTGGTCGACTATCTTGCATCACTGCTGCCTGTGCCTTTTCTTCATCCTGCGGTGATTGCTTGGGATCGGGCGTAGGTGCGGCTTGTGCTTGCTGTTGTTTTTGCTCTTGAGTTTGTTCCTCGGCTGCTTGCTGGTCTTGGCGGGCAGCATCTAGCTCTGGTTCGTTGTTGTTTTGTTCTGACTCACTTCCTGCTTGTGAATTCTGTTGGTCTTGCTGACCTTGTTGGTCTTGCTGAC
>NZ_NSDG01000019.1:23895-23977 GCF_002289345.1 Pseudoalteromonas sp. HM-SA03
TTTGTTGGTCCTGCTGACCTTGTTGGTCTTGCTGACCTTGTTGGTCTTGCTGACCTTGTTGGTCTTGCTGACCTTGTTGGTC
>NZ_NSDG01000019.1:24058-77646 GCF_002289345.1 Pseudoalteromonas sp. HM-SA03
CCTTTAACGCTTCGACTAACGCTTTATTATCCTTCGCTTGCGTAAAATCAGGATCTAGGGATAAGGCTTTTTCGTAGGCAGAAATCGCGTCGTCTAACTTACCAAGTCGTGCTAGCGCATTGCCTAAATTGTATTGGCCTTCTGCCGAGCTTGTTTGCTCGAGTGTTTTTACCGCAGCTTCGTAATCTCCGGCTTTATAAAGGGCTGCGCCTTTTAGTACCGGATTATCGGCAAGCGCGGCCTCATCAAACGCTTCATTTTGGTAGGCCTGTAGTGCGTTTTGGTCGCTATTTTTAAACCACTGTGTCCATTCATTTGCCAGCGCTTTTTGCTGCGGCAACATCGCAAAAACAACCAAAGCACTGAGCATAACTGCGTGATTTCGAACCAATAGCAGTGCGAGTGGAATAAGTACAATCAACAGATATATTCCCGCATCTACTCGCCACTTAGCACTTTCTTGGTCGCGTTTAAGCACCGATGTATTTGCACTCAAATTAGGCTTAAATGTCTCTATGTCGCTACTATCGGCTGTGTAGCTAGCAAACTTTCCACCCTTTACTCTAGCGAGTTTTTCAAGTCGAGTTGGGAATAACTTGGGCACGACTATCTGGCCATATTGGTCTTTTAAAAAGCCGCCTTCAGGTAATTTGATTGGTGCGCCTTGCACCGTACCTAAGGCATAGATACTTAACTTAAATGGGCTGTCAGAAAGAAGCTTTTGTACATCTTCTGCGTCTTCTTGTTCAAGTCCATCGGTTACCAAAATAATGTCACCATAGGTTGCACTTGCACCTGTTAACAAGCTAACGGCTTCTTCGATGCCTGCATATACGTTAGAGCCTTTTGAGGGCATGATCTCTGGACGAAGGCTCGGGATCAAATTCTCAAGAGTGGTGACATCCGTTGTGAGTGGCGACACGGTAAAAGCATCGCCTGCATAGGCAACTAAACCTGTTTCGCCTTCTTTAAATTGCTTTAGCATGTCTAAAGTTTTAAATCTCGCTTGTGTTAAGCGGTTTGGCGCGAGATCGGTTGAGTACATAGAATAAGACATATCCAGCACTAACACTCTAGGTGCCTGAGTTTTAAATACCGGTACTTCTTGTTTTTCAATACTTGGTCCTGCAACCGCAATAATGGCCAACAAAAAGAACACAATACCAAACCAAGAGTTACTTTGCTTTTGGTGTTTTTGACCATCGGCTCCCATCACCACCTTCATCAGGTGCGGTGCGATAAGTTGCGCTGATTTTTGATTGGACTTTTTAGACCATTGCAACGCACTGTATATCACCCAAGGAATAAGAAGCCAAAGCAGATGCGGGCGAATAAATTCAAATTCCATCATATTATTTACCCTCTTAATTTTGTTCTTAGTACAACACCGAGCTGAGCCACAAAAAGCAAGCCGAGTATCGCGAGGAGAGGAATATAAAACAGTGAAATCTTAGGACGGAACGTCTGTGTTTCATCACTAATCGGCTCTAGCTCATCGAGCATAGCGTAGATCTGTTGTAGGCCTTCCACGTCTTTTGCGCGAAAATATTGCCCACCAGTTTCTTTGGCGATATGTTGCAACGTTTTCTCGTCTATACTACTACCAGCCATAGAATTAAAACCAAATAAACCAAAACCGCGTCTACCATCTGAGCCAACACCAACGGTATAAATCTTTATGCCTTCTTCTCGGGCTAAGATCAGCGCTTCTTCTGGTTGAAGGTTGCCCGCGGTGTTTTGACCATCGGTCAGCAAAATCAAGATTTTGTTACTTTGTTCACGTTCACCAAAACGCTTTACCGACAAACCAATAGCATCGCCAATCGCTGTGGCGCGTCCAACTAAACCAATTTGTGCCTCACTAAGCATTTGGCTAACCGTCGCTAAATCTCGGGTGAGTGGCGTTTGCAAAAACGCGGTGTCACCAAAAAGAATAAGTCCCAGACGATCTCCTTGGCGTGCTTCGATAAAGTCGCTAACAACGGCTTTGACGACAGACAATCTGTCCACTAAGCGACCTTGGTATTCCATATCTTGTTCTGTCATTGAAGCCGACAAGTCAACGGCAAGCATAATATCGCGTCCCTCATTTGGCACAACGATTGGGTCGTCAAGCCAAGTTGGGTTTGCCGCTGCGGTTACCAGTAGTAGCCAGATGAGTGTTTCCACTAGGCTTACTTTTGCGCGCTTATTGAGTTGAGTTGTACTCGCGAGTTGTAACTTTGCAGCACTAGGCATTCGAATATTGATGTTGGTCTGCGCGATACTCGGTTTAAATTTCGCAATTAGCCAAGGCAGAGGTAACAATAAAAAGGCAAGGGGCCAACTAAACTCAAACATCGAGACGCTCCTTCACTTTGAAAGTATTAATCGCACGACATAATTTATCACTGAGTGCGGGGTCTTGAGTCGGAGCATATAACGAGTCGAGCTCTTGCTGAGTGAGTTCAACGCGTGTGAGCTTTGCTTGCAGCCTTAACCATTCTTGGCCCGATCTACTCGCAGCGGTATCACCGTAATAATGTTTTACTAAACGTTTGAGTATGGTGTGTAATGCTTGGGCATTATCCTGCGAATGGGTCAGTTTTACGGCTTCCTTTTTTGCCTTTAAAAATTGCTGGCGACGATACAATAGCCAGCACGTAGCCACAAATATTGCGAGTAGAACACAAATAGCTCCCCACATTGGATAAGAAAGTGGCCACCAGCTCACGCTTTGAGGGATGACCACATCATTAAGCTGGTCGAGTGGATTGACTTGCATTTAACCCCTCATGATTTGTAATTCGATTGGTAATGACGCGTCGTACTTTTGTAACGACATACCAGAGCGCTTAAGTAGCGCTAATCTTCGATTGAAAAAGTCGGATGCATTTTGCGAGAATTTGTCTCTAAATTGCTTGTCCATCAAGGGCAATGTCCAGTTTTGTTCGCCAGCTGAGACCTCAATCGCTTGACTGTATTCAGGCAGATGATGCTCAAAAGGATCGCTCACCATACAACCAATTACTTCGTTATGGCGGGTGGCACGCTCTAGTAATTTAAAGCTTTCATCATTCAACTCCGTAAAGTCCGAAATGAGATAAATCAGGCTGCCGGGTTTGGCCAGATGCACAAGTCGTTTTAAATTCTCATTGAAACGATCCCCCGAGGGGGGAGTCTCTTTTTGAATTAATGCTTGCTCGTGCAGGGCACAAAACTGGTGAGCAAGTGCAAGCACCCCACGGTCGCGAGCAATCGGCTTGAGCTCGTGGTGATTACTGTCATTAAATACCACACCACCAACACGGTCGCCGCGTTGGCATGCAGCCCAAGACACCAAAATGCCTAAGTGTGCCGCAAGCACCGACTTAAGTAACAGCTTTGAACCAAATAGCATGCTTGAGGAAAAGTCACAAAATACAAAAACGGGTCGCTCTTTCTCTTCTTGAAAGAGTTTCGTGTGTGCTTCACCGGTACGTGCGGTAACTCGCCAGTCAATCGCACGAATATCATCACCATATTGGTATTGTCTGACTTCAGCAAACTCCATACCTCGACCTTTGTGCGGTGCAAGGTATTGCCCTGATTGAGCACTTTTCACTTTTCCTCTCGGTTTGAGCGAAAGTAAATGCGCTTTGGACTTATAAAAAAGTAGCTCTTTCAGGCTGAGTTCGACACCATTACTATGGCTTTCATTAAACCAGCTGGCTGAATTAAACTGCTTGATGTCGTTCATAGTATTATGGAACAGCAACCAATTCTAAAATCTTACTGATCACCTGATCTTTGGTGATCCCATCCGCCTGTGCTTCATAACTTAGCACGATACGGTGGCGTAGCACGTTATGCACCACAGCTTGAATATCTTCTGGTGTGACAAAGTCTCTCCCCTGTAGCCACGCATGTGCACGAGAACATTTATCAAGCGCAATTGTAGCTCGAGGACTCGCGCCATAATCAATCCAGTTTGCAAGCGTTGTATCAAAGCGTTGTGGCTGTCTGGTCGCAATAATCAATTGCACAAGATATTGCTCTAGAGGCTCGGCAAGATGCATGCTTAGTACGGTTTTACGGGCCTCAAATAGGGTTGCTTGACTAATAGGTGTGAAGGTTGCTTGATACTCCTCCAACGCCTCGCCACGAGTGAGGCGCAAAATATCGACCTCGGTTTCTGCATCTGGATAATCTATATTCAGATGGAGTAAAAAGCGGTCAAGCTGCGCTTCAGGTAGCGGATATGTACCTTCTTGCTCAAGCGGGTTTTGCGTTGCCATTACCATAAATAGCTCAGGTAACGGATATGTTGTTTTGCCAACAGTTATTTGGCGCTCGGCCATTGCTTCTAGTAGCGCTGATTGCACTTTGGCTGGCGCTCGGTTGATTTCGTCAGCCAAAATCAAATGATGAAAAAGCGGGCCTTTCTCAAATACAAATTCATTGGTTTGTTGGCGATAGATATCTGTACCAGTTACATCAGAAGGCAATAAGTCAGGGGTAAATTGGACGCGTTGGAAGCTCCCTTCAATGCCTTTAGCCAGCGCATTTACTGCACGGGTCTTAGCCAGACCTGGAGGGCCTTCAACCAATAAATGACCATCTGCTAAAAGCGCGATAAGCAAGGATTCGGTCAGTGCACTTTGTCCTAGAATTTGGGTATCTAAATATTCTTTTAGTTGAGAAAACTCGTTTACTGCCATGAGACTGCCTTTTAAGCCGACAAAAATAAAAATAGTTATATGGACGCGGAATGAATAATCAAGTTGATTAGACCCATAATTTTAGAAAAGTTCATAAATTTTAAATAACAATTTCAAATACTTTGAGATTGCTTGAAAAAGCATCTAAAGTTGGTTTTCACGGTTTAAAAAGCAGCCATTTCATGCTTTGCTATTGGCAACTTCGATTTGGTTGTTTAGAATCGGAGGAAATTAACAGGTCAGACCTGTCAGCGGGAGAGCAAAATTCATGTCTGAACAAAACATACTAAAAACATCAAAAGGCGACCGAATCGCTATCGTGAGCGGCCTGCGTACGCCATTCGCAAAGCAAGCTACCGCTTTTCACCACGTCCCAGCCCTAGATTTAGGTAAAATCGTCGTCAACGAAATGCTTGAGCGTTTGAATTTCGATCGTAAAGAAATCGATCAACTGGTATTCGGCCAAGTTGTACAAATGCCGGAAGCACCAAACATTGCGCGTGAAATCGTGCTTGGCACTGGCATGCCTGTGTCCGTTGACGCTTACTCTGTATCACGTGCATGCGCAACCAGTTTCCAAGCGATTGCTAACGTTGCAGAGAGCATTATTTCAGGCCAAGTGAGTGTCGGTGTTGCTGGTGGTGCGGATTCTTCATCAGTGCTACCGATTGGCGTGAGCAAAAAGCTTGCAGGTAGCCTTGTTGACTTGAACAAAGCACGTACGCTTAAGCAGCGTTTACAGATTTTCTCAAAGCTAAGACTCAAAGACTTACTGCCAGTGCCACCGGCAGTTGCTGAGTATTCGACTGGCTTATCAATGGGGCAAACGGCTGAGCAAATGGCTAAGACCCACGGGATCAGCCGTGCAGATCAAGATGCGATGGCGCACCGCTCACATACCTTAGCTGCAAAAGCATGGTCGGAAGGCTTATTAAACAATGAAGTGATGGCTGCCCATGTTGAGCCATACAAAAGCTTTATTGATAAAGATAATAACATCCGTGAAAACTCCTCATTGGAAAGCTACGCCAAGTTAAAGCCTGTATTTGACAGACAGCACGGCTCAGTAACTGCAGCAAATGCAACGCCACTGACTGATGGTGCGGCGGCAGTATTAATGATGAGCGAAAGCAAAGCCAAAGCGCTTGGCTACGATATCTTAGGTTATGTGCGTAGTTTCGCCTTCTCTGCAATCGGCGTACATGAAGATATGTTGATGGGTCCTGCACATTCAACGCCTGTAGCACTTGACCGTGCGGGCATTACACTTGCTGATCTTGACCTGATAGAAATGCATGAAGCTTTCGCAGCGCAAGCGCTGTCCAATATGAAAATGTTTGGCTCAGACAAATTCGCGCAAGAAAAACTTGGTCGCAGTAAAGCAATTGGCGAAATCGACATGGATAAGTTTAACGTGCTTGGTGGTTCACTTGCTTATGGTCATCCATTTGCAGCAACAGGTGCACGCTTGATCACGCAAAGCCTACATGAGCTTAAGCGCCGTGGCGGTGGTCTTGCATTGACAACTGCCTGCGCTGCAGGTGGTCTTGGAGCAGCATTCGTATTGGAGAGCGCATAATGTCAGTATTTTCTTATGAATTAAACGACCATAAAGTCGCCATCGTTACAATCGACGTACCGGGCGAAAAAATGAACACCCTACGTGATACATTTGCTGATGAATTATTAGAGATCATCGCAAAGAGTAAACAAGATGACGTAACGGGAATGGTTTTTATCAGTGGTAAAGACGACAACTTTATCGCTGGTGCAGACATTAAAATGCTGGATAGCGCTAAAACCCGTGAAGATGCGTTAGCGATTTCGGAAATGTGCCATAAAACCTTCTTTAAATTGGCAGATTTACCATTCCCAACTGTTGCGGCGATCCACGGCGTAGCGCTTGGTGGTGGCTTAGAGTTTGCGCTGGCTTGTGATTATCGTGTTTGTACTGAAGACAGTAAAACCAAACTGGGTCTTCCTGAAGTACAGCTTGGTCTATTGCCAGGCGGTGGCGGTACACAGCGTCTACCAAAATTAGTTGGTATTCAAAAAGCACTTGAATGGATGCTAACTGGTAAGCAAGTTCGACCTAAGCAAGCGAAAAAAGCGGGCCTAGTTGATGATTCTGTGCCGCACAGTATTTTGCTCGACGTAGCGGTGAAGCTTGCCAGAAAAGGTAAGCCTAAGCCTCGCAAAGCGAATTTAGACAAAATTAGCCAGTTGCTAGAGTCTAACCCGTTCGGACGCAACATCATTTTCAAAAAAGCACAAGAAAATGTTGAAAAGAAAACGGGTGGTCACTATCCAGCGCCGATCGCTATCATCAAAGCGGTACGTGCGTCTGTAGAGTTGGACAAGCTTAAAGGTTATAAAACCGAAGCTGAGGGTTTTGCTGATTTAGTGATGTCGGAAGTTTCACGTTCGCTACGTGGGATTTTCTTTGCGACAACGGAAATGAAAAAGGATTTCCAAGGTGAAAATCTCGCTCCTGTGAAACGTGTTGCCGTGCTAGGGGGTGGCTTAATGGGTGCAGGTATTACCCATGTTAGTGCGGTTAAAGCAAGTACTCCGGTACGTATTAAAGATGTTGCGCATCAAGGCATTAGCAATGCATTAAATTACAGCTATAAGATCCTAACTCAACGTCAAAAGCGTCGTATTATTTCAAAGGCTGAGATGCAGTCTACTTTGAATATGATCACAGGGACAACAGATTACTCTGGTTTTAAACACACAGACATGGTGATTGAAGCCGTATTTGAAGACTTAGACCTTAAACAGTCGATGGTGGCGGATATTGAACGAGAATGTAGTGAGAGTACGATATTTGCAAGTAATACGTCATCATTACCAATCGGCCAAATCGCGGCAAAAGCGACGCGTCCTGAAAACGTAATTGGTTTGCATTATTTCTCACCAGTAGAAAAAATGCCACTGGTGGAGATCATTCCGCACGACACCACCAGTGATGAGGTTATTGCGCGCACGGTGGCTTTTGCCCGTAAGCAAGGCAAAACCCCAATCGTCGTAAAAGACAAAGCTGGTTTTTACGTAAACCGTATTCTGGCACCTTATGTCAACGAAGCGGCAAATCTTTTGCTTGCTGGTGAGCCGATAGAGAAAATCGATCAAGCCTTGGTTGAGTTTGGTTTCCCTGTTGGTCCTCTTGCGCTTCTTGATGAAGTAGGTGTAGATATTGGCTCTAAGATTGCGCCAATCCTAGAAAAAGAATTAGGCGCTCGCTTTAAGGCGCCGGATGCTTTTGCACGTATGATAGATAGCAAACGTCTAGGTCGTAAATCTGGTCGTGGCTTCTATACCTATGAAGGTAAAAAAGGCAAGCAAGTGGACGAGTCAGTTTATGAGTTACTCGGTGTCACGCCTTCTCCTAAGTTGAATAAACAAGAAATAGCGAATCGCTGCGTTGCACAGATGCTCAATGAGGCAGCGCGCTGTCTTGAGGAAGGTATTATTCGTAATGCAAGAGATGGTGATATCGGTGCTATTTTTGGTATTGGTTTCCCTCCATTCTTGGGCGGTCCGTTTAGTTATATGGACAAAAAAGGCGCCAATAAGGTGTGTTCAGAGCTATCAACATACGCTGCTGACAACCCTGTATTTACACCTGCGGAACCGCTACTCGTAATGGCCGAAGAAGGCAAAGCTTATTACGAGTAACGATGCCAATTTATCTTAATTGAAAATATCCTAGCTGTAAGCCGCTGTAATGCGGCTTTCTTCGTTCTCTGGTCTAGACTTAATCGCTGTAATGGTATGTAACTTTTGTACCATCCACATGGATTCTACAGCATCTAGACAGCCTCTAATTTCTTTTTTGTACTGCGGTCTAGGGTTTGCTGTAATTGGACAGCAGAGTATATGAATAGACGTATTTTTTTGCAGATTAGTGGCTTAGTTATTTTTACTATTTTGGCGAGTGGTGGCCTATTTTATTGGTCCACTTTGTTAAACCACTCCATTTCTTCATTTCATCAGTCATGGCAATCTGAGACTGAAGTTGCAATTAAACGTGCCGAGCTGCTAGCTGAGTTGGAGCGTAGCTTTGGTTATAACGGCTTTATTCATCACTTCAAAAATTATGTACTACGCCAGGATGAGAGTTATTACCAACAGGCTTTAGGCGATGTTGAAGCGACCAAAATGACAATCTTGAAGTTGCAAAGTACTGATCTAAGCAGTCAAGACACAAAGGCATTAGCCGCTATTCAAAACACCTTTGATGAATATACACAAATGCTTGCGCTTGCTAAGTCAAAATTAACATCGAGAAGGTTAAGCTCTGAGGCGGTGGACCGCTCAGTGAAAGTAAATGACACGGACGCAGAAGCTGCATTTAATTATTTGCGTGAATCAATTGGAGAGAAATTTGAGCTTGCAAAGCAAAACCAATCTTTAAAGCTTGCTCAAACTCAAAAGTTGAGTAATACCGGAGTATTGTTACTGCTACCGATCGTCTTGTTATTTGCTTGCTTAAACATTTTTACGCTTATTTTTGTGGTGAAACTGATCAACGAAAAACGAAAGCTGTTTAATTCTACACCTGATGCCATTTTATATTGTGATAAAGACGGTCGACTTAAAGAAGTCAATAAGGCCTGTATAGACTTGTTTGGATATCCACCTCAAGAGCTATTGGGGATGAAAATTGAAAACCTCATTCCTGAGCAGTATGTCAGTAAACACATCGCGAACAGAGAAAAGTTCCAAGGCACCTCTACAATGCGTAGAGTGACGCATGATGGCCTTAAAATTGTTGGACGGCACCAATCAGGTGCGGAGATCCCGCTGGACATCGCGTTATCCACTGTGTCCGTGTCTAAAAATGATGTTTTTATTGCGGTGATCCGAGATTTGCGTCAAGAGCAAGAGTTGAAGAACCGTGCTGAACTGGATTTTTTAACTCAGGTTATGAATCGCAGAAAGATTGAAGCGCTGTTGAAAGAAGAAGTGCAGCGGGCCATACGCTATCACCGAGCGCTATCGCTACTGGTAATCGACGTTGATCATTTTAAACAGTTAAATGACACTGCAGGACACCAATATGGTGATAATGCATTGAAAGAAGTCGGACAGTTTCTAAGAGAGCAAGCACGCCCAAGCGACCATATTGGACGATGGGGTGGAGATGAATTTATGATTATCTGCCCTGAAACTCGGCCAGATGCTGCGTTTAATTTTGCACAGCGACTGGTGCATGAATTTACCCGTTTCACCAGTTTTGGACTGACATTTAGTATTGGCGTCGCGGGATATGAGCTTATTGGTGAAAGCTTTAATCACAAACGATGTTTTGAAGAAGCTGATTTGGCCCTCTATGAGTCGAAAAAGGCGGGTCGAGATTGTGCTTCGTTTTATATTGCACCACGCAGTTCTCTTGACAAAAAGGCATAGTCTAAAACGAGATCTTTTACTTTAGCCGCTAAAAACTTTACAATTTGCGCCCAGTTTAGACTTGTGGCGGATGTTGATGCATAAAATAGAAGATCTCATTGCTGTTTTTAATGGGTTATTCCTACACAGGCTCAACACTGAGCTGGTAGTGGGTGACGACGAACCTATCTATCTACCTGCAAATAAATCACACCCACAACATCGCATTATTTTTGCTCATGGCTTTTATGCTAGTGCTTTGCATGAAGTCGCACACTGGCTTGTTGCGGGTGAAGCGCGTCGGCAGCTCGAAGATTACGGCTACTGGTATTGTCCCGATGGACGAGATAAAGCACAGCAGCTCGAATTTGAACAAGTTGAAGTGAAACCACAAGCGATTGAGTGGGCGTTAAGTGTCGCAGCTGGTTTTTCATTTAATGTTTCTGTTGATAACCTCAATGGTGAACAAACTTGCCGTTTCAGCTTTCAACAACGGGTGCATCAGCAAGTGCTAGCTTTATTAGAAAGTGGATTTAATACTAGAACGACTCAACTACTCAACGCATTAAGCAATTTTTATAATACACCTTGGCCTTTACGCCAGCAGCAATTTAACTGGGATATCCCGACAGAGCTAAGCATGGAGTTTGACGATGCAATTTAAGCTTGGACTTATCATCAATCCTTTAGCAGGGCTTGGTGGGAGTGTTGCACTAAAAGGTAGTGACGGCCTTGAAACAGCCCAACAAGCATTGGCGTTAGGTGCGGAGCCTCGCGCTAATCAGCGAGCAAAAACGGCTTTGACGCAACTGCTTCCACATCAACAAAATATCGAAATATACACTGTTAATGGTGAGATGGGGGAGCGTACGGCAAAAGAGCTGGGTTTTAACACCCAAGTGATTTACCAAACTCAAAGTACGGCAACTCGTCCTGAAGATACTGAGACTGCGGCACAAATGATGCAACAGCTCGGTGTTGATTTGATTTTGTTTGCCGGTGGCGATGGTACTGCCCGTAACATTTGCCACGCGGTGGGTGATTCATGTCCGGTACTTGGGATCCCTGCTGGGTGCAAAATTCATAGCGGCGTATACGCGATAACGCCAAAAGCAGCTGGTAGAGTCGTTGAACTTTTGGTTACCGGAGAGCTTGTCTCCATTGGCGAAGCCGATGTGATGGACATTGATGAAGCTGCATTTCGTGAAGGGACAGTGCGCGCTAAACGATTTGGTGAAATGCAAGTGCCGACCGAGCTGAGATATGTGCAAGCGGTGAAAAACGGTGGTAAAGAAAGCGATGAATTAGTGTTAGCCGATATCTCTGCCTATGTGGTTGCCGAAATGGAAGAAGACGAAACCTATATTATGGGGTCTGGTTCTACCGTTGCGGCAGTGATGGAAGAGATGGGGCTTGATAATACACTTCTAGGTGTCGATGTCGTAAGGGACCAAGCGCTGATCGCGCAAGATCAAACCGCGCAGCAATTGTTGTCGCTTGCTGATGAAAAAACAAAGCTAGTGATCACATTAATTGGTGGGCAAGGACATATTTTTGGCCGCGGTAATCAGCAGCTAAGTCCTAACCTCATCAAAAAAATCGGCAAAGATAATATTATCCTTATCGCCACAAAATCGAAATTAAAGGCCTTAAATGGTCGTCCTTTAATTGCTGATACCGGTGACGAACAACTTGATGAGTCCTTAGCTGGATTTATTAAAGTGATCACTGGGTTCAATGACCATGTAATGTACGCCATAGGCCATCAAGAATAATTTAGGAATAACTATGTCTTTAGTAGAATATGTAGAGAAAGCGCAGCAGTTTTTTGATGAGCTTGTTGATAGAGCGAGCGATGATGAGTTATTTGCTGGTGGCTATTTACGCGGTCACTTTGACTTAGCGGTAGGCTATGCACAAGTAGAGGAAGCAGATCTTTCGATTGATGAGCTAAATGCCAAAGTTGAAAGCAGCTTGGTAAAAGCATACCGAAATGGAGAGCTAAATGACGATGATAAAGCGCACGTGGTTTCTATTTGGGAGCAGGTGCAAAATCTAAAATAACCGCACCTCGCTCGAGTGTAGCAGATGCTAGAAGTCTAATTTGCGTCTGCTACTCAGCCTCGCTTGGCTTTACATCAAAAATCGCCAATAGATGAATAACAGTGCAAAGCCCACTAAATAAATCAGCCCCAGTCCCGTCAAAATCTTGGTGTACATTGGTTGACTGCGATAGATCTCACCTTTCACTAATCCTAAATTCATCCAAGCAAAGATAGGAGTAGTGACAAACGCTGAGCTCATGGCAAACATTAGCATGCTTTTTAAGTCGGCTTTAAAAAACAGCACTACGGCCATACCAAGTGTTGCTTGCAGTAGTAGAATAAGCGTGTAACTCTTTTTCGTGGTGTTAGGTCGTAACAGCTGAAGCGATTCACTAAGCACTCGGGAGTAGCCGTCTAACACCGTGATCGTTGTTCCAAACATACACAAAAATGCGACCCCAGCAATTAGCCATCTGGCCCATTCGCCGATTGTATTGGCATACATATCAATGAGCTGCTGTGAGAACGCAACACCAGCGAGTTCCACAGGCTTATCTTGACCGTATTGCATTAGCATACCGAGTAAACAAAACACGACCGCAAGACCCAGCGTAACAAAATATCCCACCTTGAAATCCAGTAGGATCTGGCCACTTGTTAGTGATTGTTTCGACATCTTCGCTTTTAGCCAAGAGGAATTAATGGCTGAAATCTCGATTGGTGCGGGCATCCAACCCATTAAGGCAACTAAAAAGCCCAGTAGCGCGATGTCGTAGGGGGATACTGGATCAATGGGGACTGGATGGGCCGGCCCATTATTAGCCGCAATGGCAAGTGCCATAACCGTGGAAATGGTCAAAATTATCATTACCCATTTGCTAGTCACATCAAGTATTTTGTAATGCCCAACCAGTAAGATTGCCAAGCAGCTAGCTAAAAGTATAAAGCTTAACAGTTCAATATTTATTGGAAATGGTAGCGAGTAGCTCAAGAGACTTGCGGTTAGTAATAGCACGCCTGCGGTATTTACAATGGCTGCGAAAATATTGAGTAGCACAAAAACCTTAAATCCGAAGCGGTAATGTGCGTGATAACCTTCGACGACACTATGCTTAGAGTGGCTTGTGTACTCGACTGCATATTTAAAAAAGGGATATTTGAGCAAATTAACGGCAACAATTAACCAGATCAATTGGCTACCAAATAGTGCCCCAGCCTGAGTTGACGAAACGAGATGTGAACCACCGATAGCAGCAGTTGCCATTAATATTCCAGGCCCAAAGATGGCAAATTTGCCTTTAAGAGATAACAGCGCTGGCAATGTAAATTCCTTAAGTCTTTGTTATTTTAATTTTGCTGCCAGTCTACGAAGTTTTAAGAATTGCCGCAACACTGTCGTTGAGTCGCATTTCACGGGCGGTGTTGAGTGTGAGATAACTAGTTGCTTACTCCATCCAGCTCTAAAAAGTATTCATCTAGGTCTTCTTTGATGTCCTGATAATCATCTTCATCTAAATTTAAAACCTTCAATACATCTGCTTTCATTAAATGCCAGTCAGGCGCTGCAACAAAACGTTTATTGATATGTACAAAATTTTCCGCCATTTTTAGAGCGGAGAAAGCTAATTTCTGCTCTTCGTCTTTACAGCTTACCAAAAATTCAGGGTCATGATGGCATAAAATCATCTGACAAATACTTTGTGGTAAGTTCCAAGAAGCTGCGAGGAAGTAGCCGATAATAGCATGATTGGTCTCGTACTTTTCTTCTTCGTGCTCGACTAACAGCTTGTCATAATCTTTGTTAGCGGCAATGAGCGTTTCCATATAATCGGGGTAATTTACCGCCATAGCGGCAATTCCTGCATCGTGAAATAGACCAAGTAAGTGCAAGTTTTCGATAGGGACACGTGATTTAAGTTTATTGCCAATCACCATGATGCTATCTGCGATGTCTGAAGCATTATCCCAAAACCGCTCCAAACTAATACAGCATTTACGTTGGTCAAAGGTTTGTTTGAGTAAAAAGCCGGTCACCAGCTTACTGATAGAGTCTAGACCTAGAAAGACAACAGCCTGTTTTACATCAGTGACCGTTCTTGCCAAGCCGTATAGGGGTGAGTTGATGATTTTTAGCACCGCGGCTGCGGTGCTAACATCATGAGCGATAATAGAAGCGATGTCATTCAGGTCTGGATCTGCTGTAGCAAGTGCTGCTTGCAATTCGCTTATCAGCGCGGGCTTAGGCGGTAAATTGAAACCATGTTTGACGTCAGCTAACACTTTGTCGTCTAGATCTATCATCTAAAAATCCTTAATTTCAGACATATAAGAAGCATAGCGTAAATTCTTTATTGAACACTGACTTGGGACAAAAAAATACCAAGTCGACTACTAATTCGGCAAAGTGTCTCGTCATTAGGCACGTTTTCTTGCTTAACATGTAAATATTAAGTTATGGTTAAGCAATTTTTTTCTTAGGGCAATGGTATGCACGAAACACAACAAGCGAACTCGCAAAACTCTGCGATCACCCGTTTTTTAAACGGGATAGAGCGGGTGGGGAATAAACTTCCTGATCCTGCAATCATTTTCTTATCAGCAATGTTGCTGATTTGGCTGCTTTCTTGGCTATTTTCAGGCGTAGAATTTAGCGCTATTGATCCAAGAACCAATCAGGGGATTGTCGTTCACAATTTATTAGACCCAAATGCACTTGCCGGATTTATGGCAACGATGGTAAAAACCTTCACGGGATTTGCGCCATTAGGCGTGGTGCTAGTTGCTATGCTAGGTGTGGGCGTTGCTGAACATTCTGGCTATATTAATACTGGCCTTAAAATCATGCTTAAACGCACGCCTCAGGCACTACTAACTCCTTCTATTATTCTTATCGCAATCGTGAGTCACACGGCGACAGATGCTGGATACGTGTTAGTTATTCCGCTTGCTGGTGTTATTTTCTATGCGATGGGAAGACATCCTCTTGCGGGTATTGCTGCGGCATTTGCTGGCGTAAGCGGCGGATTTAGCGCGAACTTTATTCCTTCAGGTATCGATCCGTTGCTACAAAGCTTTACCCAAAGTGCAGCGCAGATCATCGATCCAGAAATCGCGATTAACCCGTTAAATAACTGGTTTTTCACTTCAGCATCGAGTTTATTCATTATTTTATTAGGTTGGTATATCACCGATAAGATCATTGAACCAAGACTAAAAGCGACAGAAATTGACGGCGATACAGAGAGCTTGCCTTCGTTTGATGAGATCACAAGCAAAGAAAAGAAGGGCTTTGTGGTGGCGTCTATGGTGATGCTAGCAGGTATCGCGTTATTGGTTTATGCATCAAGCGGTGAAGATTCAGCACTACGCAGTCCGTCAGGCGCTTTAACTGACTTTAGCGCGCCGTTAATGCAATCAATTGTGCCACTTATCTTCCTACTGTTTTGGATCCCAGGTGCGGTATACGGTTTCGTTGTCGGTACGTTTAAAACCTCAAAAGACATGATTGATGCCATGACTAAGGCTATGAATAGCATGTCTTACTATATTGTTATGGCGTTTTTCTGTGCACTTTTCATCAGTGCATTCAGCCACTCAAACTTGGGTGCACTGCTTGCCATTGAAGGGGCTCAAGTATTAAAAGCATTGGCGCTGCCAAGCTATGTTACTGTGGTTGGTATTATCTTCCTCACCGCATTTGTAAACTTATTTGTAGGGTCAAGCTCTGCGAAGTGGGCATTGCTGGGGCCGATTTTTGTTCCAATGTTAATGCAATTGGGTATTTCACCCGATTTAACACAAGCGGCTTATCGTGTTGGTGACTCTGGCTCAAATATAATCACGCCGCTTATGCCTTACTTCCCGCTGGTTGTGGTTTACTGCCAGAAATACGTTAAGTCGACAGGAATAGGTACATTGATAGCGATGATGTTGCCTTACTCGATAGCCTTTTTGATTGGTTGGAGTATCTTCTTATTGATCTACTGGATGCTTGGTATTCCGCTAGGTCTACAAGCGAGTTATGCATATCCAGCTGGTATGTAATTTGAGGAATGTAACTTCAGGGGATCCTTAAAACAATGAACTCCTGATCCAAACCTTAGATTAAGTAATAAAAAGCGCTGTTCATTGAAATGACAGCGCTTTTTAGATTCTGTTATTTTTTACTGCGCCTTACGCGGCTTTATTGATACCCAGCCAAGAAAATGAGCGATGTAAAAACGCTCCTGCGCTCGTTTCAATGCATTCACCATGGGCAATAACAATATATTGAGGTTGCCAAGCAGCCATCTTTGAAAAACAGGCTCGGGCCTGCTGCTTCCCAAACATAAACGAAGTTCGCCAGTCTAGAGGCGTTTTGCCGTTAGGGCTAATAATCCCGGTGATTTTCGCTAATACTTTTTTAAAACCGGAGAAGTGGTTAGGGTGAAAGTTCTCGATAAGATCTGTCAAAATTAATGTACCACTCTCTTTATGGAAGAATACGACTTCTTCCATAACCGCGCTGCCTTTAAAAATGAGTTGATCAATATCTTCTTGCCATTCGGGTTCTGTCATGTTGCCCAGTTGGCGCTGAAAAGTAAGGTCAAGCCGTTTTTTGTCGACACCTGGAGAAGCAAACATAATCGCATGTGGGAACTTTTCCTGCCAATCTCCCATAAATAGGTGATGTAGTTTATTTGGAGAAATTAGGTAACTCACTTGCCCAAGTTGCGTCAATTTACTGAGTAATCCTTCCGTTAATTTTCCTGGAGAGTGGATCCATAATTCGCCAGAGGAAAGCTTTACTATAGTGCTTCGGGTAGTGTACGGCATGCCAAAGAATGATACTGCGGGGCCGTTGTGGATCCAAATGTTTTTCCCAATTGCAATTAATTCGCTCATCTGATTTCCTTACTCTTGTTAGCGAGGATGACTATATCAGGGAAGCTTTTTGTTTAAAATATGATCTCATGCAAGTTTTTGTGAAATTTATTTAACTCCCTGTATTAGCTTACCTTATCATTAACCTTGGGTGCGTTGTTCAGTCCCATATCTCGCCATAAAAAGCGCAACGCTTTGCTCTACAATAAAGTCCGTTTCCTCCGTATTTGTGAGATCAAATCCATAAAGCCGTGGGTAAAAGATAAAAGACTTGAGTTGATATAAGAACTGTTGTGCTGCGAATGCCTGATGTTCGATATACAGTGCATTGTTAGCGACAGCATCGGCTAAAAACGTTTCTAAATAACGCATACAACCTACTTTACTGTTATTGAAATGCGCAGCCAATGCAGGATCTTGCAACAACTCGATAAATGCCACGCGAGCCACTTTGATAAATGATTCAGAGGTGAGCAGATTGACTTCTCGTAAAGCGATTTCTTGAAGTTGTTTTGCAATCGAGACATCCGGTCGATATTGATAAATATCACCTTGGTCAACTTGAAGCATCATGTGTTCAAGTACGTTATACAGTAGTAGCTCTTTGGTCTCAAAGTGATTATAGATCGTTCGTTTAGACACTTCAGCGTGCTTTGCGATGAGATCCATACTGGTATTTTGAGCACCGTGCTGAGCAAATAATTGCTGGGCAGCTTCTAGAATTTGCAGTCGCTTTCTTTCTGATTGTTTCATTTTCTCTATTACAGGCAAGGGAATATCTACAAGTGGATACTCCGCATTTTAGCAAAACTAAAATAAATTACACTGCTTAGTTTACTTTCTATTTCTGAAATGTAAACTACACAGTGTAGTTTACATTTGGTGGTTATATGAAAAAGCGAACATGGTTTGGATTGATTGTGGTCTTGCTGATAGGAGTAGGAGGAATTATGGCTTCTAATTTAAATGCTGCGGTAAATCAAGGTGGGTATTCATCAACCCAATATAGTGATGGTAAATTTCATAATACTCATGAAACGAATAAAACGAGCCTAGGTAAGACGCTGGAAATTTTTTGGCGCTTTTTTACCGAACAAAAAGTCAATGCGGTGCCGAAGGTTGATATGCCAATAAAAGAGCTCACAGAGGCGAATTTAAAGGCACTTTCTGATACGCAAACTCACGTTATCAAACTCGGACATTCATCAGTACTCATTAAAGCGCAAGGGCAATATCTTCTGATTGACCCCGTTTTTGCTGAACGAGCATCGCCATTTTCATTTATTGGTCCAAAGCGTTTTCATCAACCACCGATTACTGTTGGATCATTGCCTCAAATTGATAAGGTGCTGATTTCACATAATCATTACGATCACCTAGACAAGGAAAGCGTAAAGCGATTAGTAGACAGAGTGGGGGCATTTTATGTACCTTTGGGTGTAGAAGGTGATTTGCAAAAGTGGGGAGTTCCCGCCGAGAAAATAAAGCAGTTTGACTGGTGGCAGTTTGAAGAAACCGCTGAGTTAACACTCACCTTTACACCTACTCAGCATTTTTCTGGACGTGGACTTGGAGATGCAAATAAAACTCTTTGGGGAGCGTGGGCTATTCGTACAGCAGACATAAATATGTTTTTTAGTGGAGACTCTGGTTATTTTGCTGGATTTAAGGAAATAGGTGAACGGCTTGGCCCGTTTGATCTAACGTTAGTAGAGACTGGTGCCTATGATGCAGATTGGTCTGATATTCACATGACGCCAGAGCAAAGCGTACAGGCTCATATAGATTTGCGAGGAACGCATATGATCCCCATTCATAATGGTACCTTCGACTTGGCTTTTCACTCTTGGTTTGATCCGCTAGTAAGAGTGAAAATCGCAGCAGAGCAAAATCAAGTGGCACTGGTAACACCTGTTGTGGGTGAAGTATTGACGCTTTCAGAAACGCTATCAAGTAGCAGCTGGTGGGAAGCATTGATCCCCTAATATCCGTATTATAGTAATTGAATAAGGGCTAACGCATGAGGCGGAAACCCTTATTCAGCATTCTCGTGTTAAGCAATCAACAGCCTTAATGAGAAAGCCATAAGCAAAACAGCAAGTGCTTTTTCAACCAGGTTCATCTTGTTCAAGAACCAAGCGCGGGAAGATGGGGCTGAGAATAATAAGCTGACACAGATAAACCACAAGGCGTTGACGCTGCACATCCAAGCGCCGTAAAAAAGCTGAATATGTAAAGGAGTTCCTTGGCTGACGACATTGGTCACTACGGCTAAGAAAAACAGGGTTGCTTTTGGGTTGGTGGCATTAGTTAAAAAACCAAGACTAAAGGCTTTTTTGAGCGACTGTGAGCTTACATCAGCCTGGGCATTTTCTGCATCCAGTTGAATCGTTCCTGCACTTTTGAGCAATTGAATAGCGATGTAGATAAGATACGCAGCGCCGATTAATTTAGCTACTTGTAAAACCCAAGGTGAAGCCTGCATCAGTGCGCCGACACCAAGTAGGGTATATAAGATATGAACACTAAGCCCAGTGCCAATCCCCAAGGCTGTCATTGCGCCATGTAGTCTGCCGTATTTTAAGCTCTGTCTGACTGTAATAACAAAGTCGGGGCCCGGCAAGATCACTGCAACAAAATGAATGATGGCTAATGACAAAAACTCTGGCCAATACTGCACCATAATAAGCTCCCAATATAATATCGAATAATTGAGAACATTGTATTTTCATTCTCCTAGGAAGATAATAATCTAAAAATGGAAATAACTTTTGCGTAAAGCGCACAAATGGGGGAGCTATGACAACCAGTAAACATATTGAACTACTGCAAGAAATGTCAATTTTTGTTTCGGTAGTGAATACTGGAAGCTTCTCCAAAAGTGCTCGACAATTAGGTGTCTCGCCGTCATCAGTGAGTCGTGCCATAAAACTACTTGAACAGCAATTGGGGGTGTGTTTACTTCAACGTACCACACGTAGCTTAAGGTTGAGCGAAACAGGAAGGGCTGTGTATGAGCGCTGTACTCAATTGGAACAAGCCGCCAAAGACGTCATCTCGCTTTGTGAAAGCTATCATCAAACGGCACAAGGAACAGTAAAAATCGCAGCGCCAAAAGCGGTCGCACATTCGCTAATTCACCCAAATGTGATGGCGTTTCTAGGCGAGTTTCCAAATATTGATGTTCATTTGGTGCTAGATGACAACGCGTTGGATTTGATCCGTGATGAAATAGACATTCTATTTAAAATTACCAACGAGCCTCCACAAGGCTTAATCGGTAGAAGCGTAATGATAATAGAACATATAGTGGCGGCATCACCAAAATATCTTGCAACCCACTCAATTCCTACTCACCCTAAAGAACTAGTACAACACAGCTGTATTGCCTTGGGGGAAACGGATGCCGATGCTAAGTGGCGATTCAGAAAAGGCACACAAAAACTCACAACTCCAGTTAACGGGCGCTATAAAGCAAATCATACTCGAGTGAGGTTAGATGCTGCGCTGCAAGGGCTTGGGATCACAAGCTTACCTATGTTTGTAGCTAAAGATGCGTTAGCGTCAGGGGAGTTGATACAGGTTTTACCTGAATGGCAATTTGAGACTCACTATTCAGGCGAGCTGTGGATGCTATATCCAGCAACTCGCCATATTCCTGCAAAGGTGAGTATTTTTGCTGACTTTATTGTACAGCGACTCACAAAAACTTGTTGATTTTTGCAGTGTTGAGAGTTTAATTAGTTCTAATTATTAGAGCGAAAAGCGATAACTTAATGTGGCGCTCGCTTGATATTGACTCATTACCTCATTGTCGAAGTGCCAGCTACAGGTATTTTGGGTTTCTGGGTCGATATCGCAAGTGACTTTAGAGTTGTTGTTGAGGATAGTTGCAATCCATCGTGCTTCAGCACCGAGATGAAAACCTGCGCCAAGGTTGTATTCAAAACCCGTGTATAACCCTGATGCAAAGAAAGTATCAGAGTCGATAAAATTAGGGTCAACAAAGGTCGCACCAAGCTGTAAGCCTAGATAAACATCTAAGTTGTCTGTGAGAGGGCGTACCACCGCACTTTGAAATAATAGATATTCCATTTCCACTTTATTTAGTGGATAAGCGGTAAGCTGGGTCTCTGTTTTTCCGTAATAGAAGCCATAACGGCCTTCAGGTACATATTTATCGACACTTATTCCAAAGTGCGAATCGTCTTCTAATTCATACTTTTGGTGGCGAGAAGTCTTGATATCACTGCTGTAAGTTTTGCCACCATATATTGAGACCCCAAAGTCTCCATAGTCTGCGGCACTGACGCTGCTTGAAACAACTAATGCCAAAATAGTAGCAATTGAAGATAATTTCATAACGTTCATATCCTTGAGTCGGAATAATTTTTTAGATTTGAGGCTAAGTATATCAATGATGAAAGAAAATAATAACGAGGTTGGTCTATTTACTTGCATTTCTTTGGTTAGATTTTTATTATTACTTCGTTTATTTGATTTGGAAAAGTACCTTGCAAGTATTCTTACGTTTACTTATCACATTGTTCGTGGTGGCTACACTTAGTAGTCAGAACGCGGCTGCTTCTATGGCAGCATGTGAAATGCATGGTGTTACCAGTCATGAAACAAGTCATCAAATGCTTCAAAGTGACATGCAATCGTCTGATCCTCATCATCATGAAATGATGGTTGGGATGGATTGCTGTGACCCTCAGAACACAGTACAATGCAGCGATTGTACTTGTCCCACACATATGTGTTCCACAAATTTTGCAGCGTTTTCGCCAAGAGAGTGGATAGTGCCTATTGTACTGAAAAACGATAAATTAAGTTTCACAACTGGTCAGCTTAGCGACTACCCTCGCTCTCTTTATAAACCCCCAATACTTGCCTAACCTCAGGGCAGATCTGCCTTAATTTCAAAGTTTTGTACGAGTAATCGTCTTTTTTGGCGTAATTTTCAACGATTTTATTGATACCAGTTGCAGTAATTCAGTTGGTATTACATGCGAGGTTAGCATGAAAAAGTTTTATTTAGTGGTGACGCTATGGCTTATGAGCGCCATGGCATATGGTAAATCTAATATAGAATTGGAAGTCTTTAAGTCCCCAACCTGCGGCTGTTGTGAACTGTGGTTAAACCATTTAACTGCACAAGGTATCGCGCACAAAGCCACCGATTTAAATTATCTTGGCTCACTTAAGCGTAAGTTTGGTATTAAGCAAAATTATCAATCTTGCCACACTGGGGTTTCTAAAAGTGGCTTTATTTTTGAAGGGCATGTTCCTGCCAAGTTTATTAAACTGTTTTTGCAAAACGAAACGTTAACTCAAGACATACAAAACATCGGCTTGAGTGTGCCTGCGATGCCACTTGGCTCGCCCGGTATGGAAGTTGGCGAGCGTTTTATGCCTTATCAAGTATTGCTACTCAAAAAAGATGGGAGCCATGAGGTTTTTGCTGAAATCGACAGCTACGAGGAGCAATTCTGATGACAATCAAAGTTTCCCTGTTTATCGCAACCTTGATACTGCCACAGATAGCACTGGCCAATATTGCAACGTTAGAGCAAGCAATAGATGCAGCCATCAGTAACGATCCTTGGCTGAAATCTAGCCAATACAAGCGAGCGGCGATGCAGTCGATGAGCCGTGAAGCACTAAGCTATCCTGATCCTCAGGTGTCCATAGGCATGATGAACCTGCCTGTTGATAGTTGGGAGTTTAATCAAGAGGGGATGACCCAGCTTAAAGTTGGTGTGATGCAGATGTTGCCGCGAGGAGATAGCCTCGAAATTAAGAGCCAACAATTGGCACTTGACGCTAAAAAGCAACCGATTTTACAAGCAGATAGAAAAGCGCAAGTGCGCCGTGACGTTTCTCAGGTGTGGCTTGATATTGTACAAGCCAAAAAGACGTTAGAGCTGATTGAACGCGATAGTGTGTTGTTTGACCAAATGGTAGAAATTGCCAATGCTAGCTACTCCAATGCGCTGGGTGCAACACGCCAGCAAGATGTGATCCGTGCTCAGCTTGAGGTGATGCAATTAGATGACAAGCGCTCCGCGGCTTATCAGCAGCTTAATACTGCTAAGGCAAAGCTTTCGCAATGGCTGTTAAATGATGCATTCACTAATTCAAATGCACTGAGTGTCCTTGACCAAAACGAAGTGACACTTCCGTTGATCCGCTCAATTGCGCCAAAATTGATGCAGCAACGCCCAGTTGATAGCCAAGCTGTAGTACAACATTTGACTCATCACCCGTTGGTTGTTGCAGCCGACGTTGATACATACCGTGCCAATCAAGGGGTAAAGTTAGCTGAGCAGGCATATAAACCACAGTTTTCAGTCAATGCGAGTTACGCGTATCGGGATGATGCACCAGATCAGATGTCTCGCACCGACTTTTTTAGCGTTGGTGTGTCATTCGACGTTCCGTTATTCACAGATGGAAAACAAGATCAGCAAACAGCGGCAGCGACTGCACAAGTTGAGGCGAGTAAAACCGACCGGTTGCTGGTGCTAAAGCAGCTGTTTTCAAACGTAAATGGAGAAATTCAAACTATCCAACGATTGCAAGAGAGGCAATCGCTATACGCAAAATCAATTGTGGCACAAAGCGCTGAACAGGCCGAAGCTGCATTGACTGCTTATACCAATGATGATGGCGACTTTTCCGAGGTAGTGAGGGCGCGTATCGCGAAACTGAATGCGCAGTTATCAGCACTTTCCATTGATATTGCATTGTTAAAAGCGGTGGTACGCAGTAACTACTATTTGGCTCAAATTGAAGAGGATGCAAGCCATGAATAACAACTTAAAAATGACGCTGGTTGCCGTCACGACATTAACGGCAGGGGGGGNGATAAATCTCTCTTCAAGTAACGAGTCTGCGGTAGCGCAAAACGCTGAGAAAGCGCCACTTTATTGGGTTGCACCTATGGATCCGAACTATCGTCGTGATAAGCCAGGTAAGTCTCCGATGGGAATGGATCTTGTGCCTGTGTACGAAGAAGAGTCTGCGAATGCAAAATTTGGTGAGGGGGTTGTGGAGATAGCGCCTCACGTTGAAAACAACTTGGGCGTTCGCACTGCGTTGGCCATGCGTCAAGCGATGTCTCACCAAATCCGGACTGTTGGGTATGTTCAGTACAACGAAGATAGCTTAGTTCATATTCACCCCCGAGTTGAGGGTTGGGTTGAAAAGCTCTACGTGAAAGCAGCAGGAGATCCGGTGAAGCAAGGCGAACCTCTGTACACCTTGTATTCGCCGCAATTGGTCAATGCGCAAGAAGAATACCTTATTGCTAGAAAGCGTAATAATCAGGCGCTGATAAACGCAGCGCATGAAAGGCTCAAAGCATTGCACCTGAGTGATGACTTTATCAATACGCTTAAAAAAACGGGTGAAGTGCATCAAAGCATTACCTTTTATGCGCGTCAATCTGGGGTGTTGGATGGACTCCAGATCCGAGAAGGGTTTTACGTAAAACCAGGCACAACGCTCATGAGTATCGCCAAACTTGACGAAATTTGGGTCGAAGCTGATGTATTTGAACGTGATGCTATGTTGGTCGCTCAGGGGCAAGCGGTTTCCATGAGGTTAGACTTTTTACCCGGCAGAACGTGGCGAGGGCAAGTCGATTACGTCTACCCCTCACTCAATGAAAAAACACGGACACTTAGAGTAAGGCTCAGGTTTGACAACAGTGATGCGCTATTAAAGCCAAATATGTTTGCGCAAGTGAACATTCATGCCGATTCTCGTGACGATGTATTGCAAGTGCCGAGTGAGTCTGTGATCCGCACCGCCAAACAAAATCGCGTTGTCGTTGAAGTTGCGCCCGGTAGCTTTAAATCGGTTGCCGTTGAACTGGGTCAAATTGGTGATGAAAACATTGAAATCCTCAATGGCCTTAACGAAGGAGACAAGATTGTTACGTCAGCCCAATTCCTGATTGATTCTCAATCGAGTATTACCTCTGACTTTATGCGTATGGCGCCAGTTGCAGAGGCTAAGTCAGTTTGGATTGAAGGAGAAGTTCAAAGCGTGAACTACCAAAGTCGAGTGGTGAATATTGATCATCAACCCGTACCTGAGTGGGAATGGCCTGAAATGGTGATGGACTTTACCGTGGCTGACAGTGTCGATGTTGACGAATTAAACGCTGGACAGATTTTGCATTTTGAAGCCACGAAACAGGATGACGGTAGCGTATTACTGACTGGCATTCACATTATGTCCGAAGGAAGTACGACCGAAAATACTTTACCAACAGCAACAGTGGGCGGCGTGATAAACACCATCACCCCTGACACCCGAGTGCTTAATATTTCTCGCGACGCCATTGAAAAATGGGACCGTCCCGCAACAACGATGGACTTTGTTGCAGCTGAGCACATTGATCTAAGCCAGCTTATGACAGAAATGACGGTGACTTTCACCTTTGAAGTGGGTGACGAATTTGTGGTGACTGATATCAAACCTGCAGGTGAGATGTCGATGAATATGCACTCTGGCCACTAAGGAGCATTTACAATGATCCAAGCAATAATTCGCTGGTCAGTATACAACCGCTTCTTTGTGGTACTGCTGACACTGATGCTGGTGGGGGCCGGGCTATTTACCCTTAAAAACACGCCTGTCGATGCCATTCCAGATTTGTCTGATGTACAAGTCATTGTCAAAACACCTTATCCAGGACAGGCACCACAAGTGGTGCAAGATCAGGTGACATTTCCGCTGACCACCGCAATGCTCTCTGTACCGGGCGCAAAAACCGTACGTGGTTATTCCTTCTTTGGGGATTCCTATGTTTACGTTATCTTTGATGATAAAACGGATCTTTACTGGGCGCGCAGTCGGGTGCTCGAGTATCTAAGTCAAGTCGCACCACAATTACCCGATGCGGCAAAACCGCAGTTGGGCCCTGATGCCACTGGGGTGGGTTGGGTGTATCTTTATGCATTAGTTGATAAAACCGGTAAACACGATATTAGCCAGCTACGCAGCTTACAAGATTGGTTTTTAAAGTTTGAGCTGCAATCGGTTGCCGGCGTGTCAGAAGTAGCGCCGATTGGCGGGATGGTGAAACAGTATCAAGTGCAGGTTGATCCCAATAAACTGCGCGCTTACGGTATTCCGCTTACGCATGTGCAGCAGGCGTTGCAACGCGGTAACCAAGAATCGGGCGCTTCTGTGATTGAGATGGCTGAAGCCGAATATATGGTGACAAGTACGGGATATATTCAAAGCGTTAAAGATATTGAAGCTATCCCACTTGGGCAAGCTGTCAAAGGCACGCCATTAACGATAGCAGATGTTGCGTCTGTCAATATTGGACCGCAAATGCGTCGTGGCATTGCCGAGCTTAACGGCGAAGGAGAAGTTGTGGGCGGCGTTGTGGTTATGCGCTTTGGAGAAAATGCGCAAAAAACCATCGATGGCGTAAAACAAAAACTTGCTGAGCTACAACAAGGCTTACCTGAAGGTGTCGAAGTGGTGACGGTTTACGATCGCTCCGAGCTTATCACCAAAGCCATTGATAATCTTTGGTCTAAACTGCTCGAAGAGCTGGTGGTGGTGGCCTTAGTGTGTGTGGTGTTCTTATTTCATATTCGCTCTTCCGTGGTTGCTGTGATCACTTTGCCACTTGGTATTTTGGTTGCTTTTATCGTGATGTATTTTCAAGGGGTGAATGCAAATATCATGTCCCTTGGTGGCATAGCCATAGCTATCGGGGCGATGACCGACGGTGCAATCGTGATGATTGAAAACATGCACAAACACATGGAAAAAACGCCACTCAATGATGAAAATCGCTGGGAAATCGTCGCTAAGTCGGCTTCTGAGGTTGGTCCTGCGCTGTTTTTTAGTTTGCTGATTATTACCGTAAGCTTCTTACCTGTGTTTATTCTTGAGGCGCAAGAAGGGCGTATGTTTGCCCCTCTGGCATACACTAAAACGTATGCGATGGCCGCATCGGCAGGGCTTGCCATTACGCTTATTCCTGTGCTGATGGGATACTTTATTCGCGGTAAAGTTGTGCCTGAGCATAAAAATCCAATCAATCGAATGTTGGTTGGGGCGTATATGCCCTTGTTGAAACAAGTTTTACGCTTTCCCAAGCTGACGTTGTTAGCCGCTGCAGCTATTACTGTCGTTGGCTTTTATCCAATGGATAAAATCGGCANTGAGTTTATCCCACCTTTGGATGAAGGGGATTTAATGTATATGCCGACTACATATCCAAGTATTTCGATTGGTAAAGCCAGAGAAATCTTGCAGCAAACCGACAAGTTGATAGCGACGGTGCCTGAGGTAAAAAATGTCTTTGGCAAAATCGGTCGCGCGGAAACAGCAACCGATCCAGCCCCGTTGACGATGATTGAAACCTTTATTCAATTAAAACCTAAAGATCAGTGGCGTGAGGGAATGACCACTGAAAAGCTCAAAGCGGAGCTCGATAAGCTGGTACAGTTTCCGGGCTTAACCAATGCTTGGGTGATGCCCATCAAAACGCGTATTGATATGCTCGCGACGGGGATTAAAACGCCTGTTGGGATTAAAGTTGCAGGTCCAGATTTAGATACTATCCAAAAGATTGGTCAAGATCTTGAACGTATTCTGAGTAAGGTAGAGGGTACAGCTTCGGTCTATTCAGAGCGGGTCGCTGGGGGGCGCTATATTAAGGTCGATATTCAACGTGATAAAGCCGCGCGATTTGGGCTTAATATTGCTGATGTCCAGCAAGTGGTCGCAACTGCAATTGGTGGAATGGATGTCACGCAAACCATTGAAGGACAAGAGCGCTATCCGGTTAGTTTGCGCTACCCGCAAGACTTACGCGACTCTCCAGAAGCACTGCGGAAGCTTCCTATAATCACCGCCGAGGGATTAAATATTGCCCTAGGTGATGTGGCAACTATCTATATTGAAAATGGGCCTCCGGGCATTAAAAGCGAGAACGCTCGCATTAATGGTTGGACGTTTATCGATTTAGACGGTGTTGATGTAGGCAGCTATGTGGCAGCTGCTAAACAAGTGCTGAGCGAGCAGCTGGAGTTACCTGCAGGTTATTCCATCAGTTGGGCTGGTCAATACGAGTATATGGAGCGTGCTAAAGCTAAATTGACTTATGTGGTGCCGCTCACGCTTGGGATCATTATCGTTTTACTCTATTTGAACTTTAGAAGCTTTAGCGAAGTGGCAATTATCATGGCGACGTTACCTATGGCGATGATTGGTGGACTGTGGTTACTATACCTTGAGGGGTTTAACTTTTCGGTCGCAGTTGGCGTTGGTTTTATAGCGCTTGCTGGTGTTGCCGTTGAAATAGGCGTTATTATGCTCGTGTATCTCAACCAAGCCATCAGCGAGCTTAAGGAGAAACAACCGATCATAACCCTTGAGGCCATTAACAATGCCATTTTAGAAGGCGCGGGCAAGCGTATTCGTCCAGTCATGATGACGGTGGCAACGATTATTATCGGGTTATTGCCAATCCTTTACGGTTCGGGCACAGGTTCTGAGGTAATGAGCCGCATCGCCGCGCCTATGGTAGGCGGCATGGCAAGCGCACTACTACTTACCTTAGTGGTGTTACCTGTAGTGTATATGTTGATGATCCGTTGGCGTGAGAAAGTTAATAATTAACCTGACGTTTGGATAAGGAATGAACTAACTAATTGTTTTTAAACACACATTAAATTATCCCCTTATCTAGCCAGAGAGTTTTAGGGATAACTAGACGAATTTACGCACCAATAGCTGGCTATTGGAAGTGAATTCAACGCAGTTAGCGCTAAAATTGGCTGCTAGAAAGGCATTAATTATCCGAAGCTCAGGTTAATTAATCTATAGCGGAAAAAGTTTGCCTCAAGCGCAGTAAGATTAAGCGCTTGAACGGCAAACTTTGGTTTGGTAAAACCCGATTACACCCAAAAAATGGTTAAAAGACTCTTGGGATCCTAACCATGCTTCCTTGGCGCACTTATTGCTGTACTAAAACAACCAATGCAACAAGGAGCGAGTATGTACATTCAAAATTCACCTTATTCACAAATGTATGGTTCGAACGATCTTTATAGTCGAAAGAACAATAATGTTGTGAGCGATCAAGCCATTTCTAATTCGGCGGCAAAAAATTCAAGAACACCTTCGTTTATGGAAGCCGCAAAAGCTGTACAAGAAAAAGCCCCGAACAACGCCCAATCGACTTACCTTACCAAGCATTTTGAGCAAGCTGAAAAGCTAGCCCATGAAGCTCTGGTGAGTTCGAATCACAAAATAGGCAGCCGTGAATATAACATTGAGATGTATCGTGAAATAATGACGAACATTGTAGAGATGCCAATTGAAGTAGAAATTGCACCAGAAGAGATGAACCAAGCGTTGTTATTTAATCATCTGGGATTGGACTTTAAAGAGTATAAAACGGTGTCAGTACGTTCAGAGTTGTTAACTATGCTTGAGCAAAAAGTTGAGCAGGACAGTACGCTAATTAGATCAGATAAAGCAAAATTAACAGCAATTATTACTGATACGCAAGATAGGCTAGAAGCCGCGCAAGCCGCGTTACTTGAAGGTGAAGACATTGCCGAGCGACTGCAAGATAGCAAAAAGGCTATCTATCATTCTTACGAACAGCTTAAACTTGGTAAGGTGAGTCAGCGAGACCTGATTTCGACTTTGTAGTTATTCTTGACCAAGGAGGCTTTAACAAAGTGAAGAAAATGCATTTTGCAGTCTGAAATGATTGAGGCCTATGTTTTATTCTAAAAAGTTTAATTTTTTGTTCTGCCACATCAGCCGCACTGGCGGTACGTCGTTATGTAGTGTCCTCAGGAAAACGGCGCCAGACCTAAGGATGATAGGCAGCCAGCATGCGTCGCTTCTTGAGGCTAGAGCGGCATTGCCGGAAGCGTTTGAGAGTACGTTTAAATTTACTTTTGTACGTAACCCATGGGAAAGACTTGTTTCTTGGTATTCACTATTAGAGAAAGGTAAAAGTCTACACTCAGAAGCGGTATCTGAGAAGCATCATTATGCTGAGAAAGAGAGGTTTGAACTATTTGTACAAGAAATGGTTGCAGAGCAGCACAGCGCAAGGTCGTGGAGTCAATGGTCCCAGTTATCCGATCATCTGGGAAATTCACTCGTTAATGAAATCTGCCGCTTTGAAAACTATCAAAAAGACAGTGATCGAATTTTAAGGAGGTTGGGGAGCAAAGATTATTATTTGCCTTATTATAATCAAGCATCGAGTAGGCACTATCGTCATTACTACTCAGATTTAGCGTTAAAATTGGCTGAAGAGCTTTTCATAGATGATATTTATCAATTTGGGTATAAATTTTGATAGTAGTCGGCCTTGTGAAAAACGTTAAATATCCAAGCAAGAAGAAAGTTAGAATAAATATTTGTATAAATCACAGCTTGTAACAATAATGTGTTAATTGTTACTTAAAAGAGCTTTTGAGTGTTTATATGGATATCACGGAGTTAGATGAAAAGGCAATTGTTGACGTATTTAACCTGCCAGAAAAAATCACCATAAAGACTGCCTGCACCTCGGATATAGAGGAAATGGCTTTAGTCACCAAGGTGAGTTGGCAAGCGGCCTTTAGCGGATTTTTACCAGAGCACGTGCTAAAAAGGGGAAACGTCGAATTTTTTGCAACTATTTGGTCTGAGATTATCAAAAATTCGACAACCCAAACAGCATTGCTTGTGACTGATGGCAGGAAAATATTAGGCTGCGGCGCTGCTGGGGTTTATCGCCGAATGTATAACCCGGTTAGCCAAAAAGTATCGAGAATAAATGCGGGTGAACTATATCGCGGTTATATTTTGCCAAGCCATCAGAACCGTGGATTAGGTCAAGCGCTGTTGAAGGCGCGTCTGTTAACGCTTTATGAGCAAGGCTGCCAAAGCGCGTATACCTGGATTTATGAGCAGAACAAACAAGCGAGATGCTTTTACGAAAAGCATGGGGCGGTAAACCTCGACCAAGCCCAAGGGATAACAATGAAACGATTTAGGTTTGAAGAAGTGTGCTATGGCATTGAAGTAAATCGTGTTTTTGATTTTAGCTAAGGTGAAGTGAGAGAAAATTTCAAACACAGTATGGTCAGAGGTAATTGTCATCGATAAGCGGTGACAATTACTTCATGCAGACTAACGTAGGTCGGCGGGTGTAGGATAGTCTGGGTGCTCAACAATTTTCGGTGCCCAAACAGCTGGGATCACGGCCTCTCGTTTCTGTTTGATACGCTCTACTAGCGTATTCAAATCATAATTGGGTTCACCATAAACGGCTAGCCAACTCTCAGGTACGTCTTCTGGGTCTGCAGCCTGAATAACGTGCGCCATCCACTGCTTTCTAAGCTCAGCCCATTCACTACTTTGATTCTCATTGACACCTGCAAGTGGCCGAAGCTCTACATATATTGTCCTTCTCGGACCTTCACTGCGTTTCGGCTCTGAGCCATGTAAAACCATCATGTCTTGAACTAAGATATCTCCGGCTTTAGCTGGTTGCTGTACAGCCCCTGGAATGTTCCAGCCATATTCGCTCGAGAGAGAATAAATATCCAAAATTTGGTGTTGGGAATTTGGCAAATAGCGTAAGCACCCGTCATCTATATTCGCATCATCAAGATAGATACCGACGTTTAAATATGCAAAATGACGAGAATGAGGCGCATCTTGATGCCAAGCTATGTGAGGGTGGGGATGTGGATATTTGCAGACTAAGTCACATTGCAATGGAACGCTGCCTACACCACAAAGGTGTTCACTGATCGCTAACATTGCAGGTGTCGCGAGTAGTTCGACAATTAACTCGGGCGCTTCAAAAAGCAAATCATTATAACGAAAGAGTTTTGGCTCACCTGATTCATTTGATAAATGGTATTGAGTCGCGACTTTTCCGTCTTGCTGTGCTTGTTTTGCTTTACTCTCAAGCGCATTAGATAAAAGCTTAAGCTTTTCTAGCAGCGTGTTGGGTATAGTCTGTTCAAATAAAACGAAGCCGTTGTTTTTGTAAAAATCGAGTTTGCTTTTGCTCACAATCGTCATGCGTGTACTTCCTAGTTATTTTGTTGCTTGTCAGACTTAAGTGTTGTTTGTCGAGTATATTCACTCGCCCAGCAAATAGAGTCTGTCTCAGCTACAGCACTGACCATAGTGTCTTAAAATGCCTGTTAGAGCAATTACAGTGGGTTACATTGTGGATTTTGTTTATATTAACTCAACTCGAATAAACAGAAACTTCCATTGGCACCACTTTGCATCCTCAAGTACAATTGGCGTTTTCGATTGCAACACACCGGAACCTTCCAATGGAAATCAAAGTAAATTACCTCGACAATCTCAGAATTGATGCCAAATTTGACGACTTTTCTGTCATTGCGGATCAGCCAATTCGCTATAAAGGCGATGGCTCAGCCCCAAGTCCATTTGACTACTTTTTAGCTTCTTCAGCGCTTTGTGCTGCTTACTTTGTGAAGGTGTATTGTAATGCGCGTGACATTCCAACGGATGGAATTCGTGTGGCGCAAAACAACATCGTTGATCCTGAAAATCGCTATAACCAAATTTTTAAAATTCAGGTGGAGCTTCCGGAAAGTATTTCTGAAAAAGACCGCCAAGGTATCCTGCGTTCAATTGACCGCTGTACCGTTAAAAAAGTGATCCAAACAGGACCTGAATTCCAAGTGGAAGCGGTTGAAAGCCTTGAAAATGACTCGCAGGCTATACTGATGGTTGATACCAGCGAAAGCGACAGCACTTTTATCCTAGGTAAAGACCTTCCGCTTGAACAGACTATTGCAAATATGACCAAGATCCTGTCGGATTTAGGCATGAAGATTGAAGTTGCGTCATGGCGTAATATCGTGCCACACGTCTGGTCATTACATATTCGAGATGCTGCTTCACCAATGTGTTTCACCAATGGTAAAGGGGCAACCAAAGAAAGCGCGCTTTGCTCGGCACTTGGTGAGTTTATTGAGCGTTTAAATTGCAACTTCTTTTATAATGATCAGTTTTTTGGTGAAGAAATCGCAAATGCTGAATTTGTTCACTACCCGAACGAAAAGTGGTTTAAACCCGAAGCTGATGATGCGCTTCCTACTGAAATTTTAGACGACTACACTCGTGAAATTTACGACCCTGAAGGTGAACTACGCGGTTCGCATCTAATCGACACAAATTCAGGTAATGTAGCGCGCGGTATTTGTTCTATTCCGTATACTCGCCATTCTGATGGTGAAACCGTGTATTTTCCGTCAAATCTAATAGAAAACTTATTCCTTAGCAATGGTATGAGTGCAGGTAATAACCTGTTTGAAGCGAAAGTGCAGTGTTTATCTGAGATCTTTGAACGCGCGGTGAAAAAGCAAATCATAGAACAGGAAATCGTGCTCCCTGACGTGCCAGAGTCTGTACTTGCTAAATATCCAGGTATTGTTGAAGGGATAAAAGGGCTTGAAGAACAGGGCTTTCCTGTGGTGGTGAAAGATGCGTCTCTGGGCGGTCAATTTCCTGTAATGTGTGTGACGTTGATGAACCCTAAAACCGGCGGTGTGTTTGCTTCTTTTGGTGCGCATCCAAGCTTCGAAGTTGCACTTGAGCGCAGTTTAACTGAGTTGTTACAAGGCCGTAGTTTTGAAGGCTTAAACGATGTACCAAAACCTACGTTTAACAGCATGGCGGTATCTGAGCCAGAGAATTTTGTTGAGCACTTTATCGATTCAACGGGGGTGATCTCTTGGCGCTTCTTTAGTACGAAGCATGACTACGACTTTGTTGAGTGGGATTTTACAGGCACGAATGAAGAAGAATGCGATAAGTTATTTGGCATTTTGGAAGGGTTAGGTAAAGAAGCCTATATTGCGGAGTTCACAGACTTAGGGATCGCTTGTCGTATTTTGGTTCCGGGCTTTTCTGAGGTGTACCCTGCCGAAGATCTTATTTGGGACAACACCAATAAAGCACTGCAATATCGTGAAGATATTCTCAACATCCATTCTCTAGATGACGAAGCATTAGCTAACTTTGTTGAGCGCTTAGAAGACAGCCAGCTTGATAATTATATCGATATTATCACCCTAATTGGTGTTGAGTTTGACGAAAATACGGTGTGGGGTCAGCTTACAATTCTTGAGCTTAAGATTTTAATCTATCTAGCGCTTGGAGATATCGAAGCGGCCATTGAACTAGTTGAAACCTTTTTGCAGTTTAACGACAACACCGTTGAGCGTGGCTTATTCTACCAAGCAATGCATGCCACACTTGAAGTCGCGTTGGATGAAGAGCTAGAAATTGAAGATTACATTCATAACTTTACTCGCATGTTCTCTAAAGAGGTGATGGATGCGGTTATTGGTTCAATTAATGGCGATGTGAAATTCTATGGCTTAACGCCAACTAACATGAAGTTGGAAGGTTTAGATAAGCACCTGCGTCTTATTGAAAGTTATAAGAAACTTCATGCAGCAAGGGGGAAACTTGCCTAAAATAAACTTAAAGGTGCTGAGATTTTAGCACCTTTATTAACATTTCTTATCGAGTTAACATTAATGTAAGTATTATTCACTAATGTGCTCAACAAATACCAAAGTGGCTCTTTAAAATTCGTATACGCTGACATTGGTTTTTACATTAACTAAAAACCAATTTCAGTTTTTTTGCCATTTCTTCCACATCTACTGCTCGGCTATTTATGACACCGGTGTAAAGCTTAGTGTAAATAGTTTCTGCTGTGATGACGATTTTTATGTCTAGACAGACATCTTCTTCATTATTAATGAGCGAAAATATTGCTTCCACAGCTGAAATTTCCAGCTCTAAGAAGGCTAATATCCGCTTAAAGTCACTTAAATAATTTTTACTTTTTTTATTCTTATTAGAAAGATATATCCCAATTATGGGAAGAGGGGCGTTGTTATAAAAGCTTAAGTCTAGAAATATATAGTCAAAATAACTTTCATCTAGTTGGCAAACACTTTCAACCATTTCCATACAAGAGTTGTCAGTGATAAATGTAGAAAACTCCTCTATGAGCTTGATACTGCTCAAATTATTTGGTTTGAGGTGTAGTTTCAGCGTTTCATCATGGTCTCTGTGAAGATTAGAAATATGCTGTATTTCAGCTAATTGTAATAACCGTTCAAAATGCTCATTGTCGATAGGTGTGCCGCTATTAAATAGGATATCGCATAGTTCAGATATATTGACCATGGTCTGTTGGTTTACACTAAGGTGCAAGCCGGGTGAAGTCTCACTTTCAGCAATGTCATCGTATTCCAACCAGACTGTCTTTGGTCTATATTTGAAATCCAGTTTCTTTATTAGGTCAAATTTTAAGTTGTCTAGACCTGCGCATTCCCAATCTCTTGTAAAGTGGTGGCAGGTTGTTATATCCAGCTTACCTTGATCTAAAGGTCTTGTTTCGATAAATATACTAGAAGTAGAAGCTTCAATAGGATTGACTTTATCCAGCACCTTACTTATCGCACTGTTATCTACTCGCAGAGCGATAAGACTTTTTTCGACTAGTTTGATATAGTTTGACATAACAACCTGCATAATTATGACTACCAGCGCATTGCAGCGAATAGTTCAGGGCCTATGAATTGCTCTGCAAATTCTGCCCAGCCTTTTTCTACATCTGTGGTTTGTCCATTACTCCAAGCCTTACCTATTTCTCTTAGCTTTTCTTTAGCGTTTTCTTCTAGTTCAAACTTTGCCATAAGGATCTCTGGTTTTGCTTTGAAATCTTCCGTTGCATTATCAATATTATGGATCACTGCATATGCGAAATCGATATTGTTATTACTCATTTGTATTTTCCTTTTGTATATTTAATGGAGAGATAAAAGTAAAGTCTGCGGTTTCAGATTTACCATTTTTCGTTTTATATTCTGCGTACTTATGGCACCCCATACAGCCAGTTTTGAATGTATGTATAGGTACGATGTATTTTTCTTTATTTGAGCAATTTGTTATTTCTGGCAATACAAATGGCTCTAAAACAGCATTTCTTGCGTCACTAGGTGTTCGCTCGATAAAAAATTGTTTCAAATTAGGAGTGACAAGACTCGTATATTGAGTTCTTACTAGCTTATAGTGCTGAAAAACGGAGTTATTGCTTTTCAATAATGAGCGCATTTTATTATTTAGCAAAATTGTATTAGTTGAAAGGGGCTCAAGTCGTGTTAGCTGAGCTGGACTATCACTTTTCTTTGGTAGTAAATTGTCACAGCAATCATGACAATTAGGGTTATTAAAAGTTGGCGTCTCAGAGCTATGTTGTTCTGGCTCGTTGAGGTTATCAATATGTTCGAATGTTACCCAACGCCACTGATATTGGCGCTGCTCTTTAATAGCAACATGCATTGCGACTAGTCCCAATTTGGACTGAACTGTCTTGCCATTTTGATTTAATGTAATGTTTTCCATTGAAAAGTATTTGTTTGGATCGTCTTGCTTTGTAAGAATTTTCCATCCAAGTTTCACAGAAACAACAGGTAAAATATTTTGCCTTTTACCGGCCTCTCCACCTACTTCAAGTCCAATGTCTATGTATTCAGTACATTGCCCAAGAGGAAAAGACATAGGAACACTATATTGAAACCCTTCAGCAAGATCTTGATATAACAGCCCGTTTGCACGGCTTTCGTAGTAGATAGGATTTCCAGCTTGGTCGATGAGGATACCACCGCCATCTACTCTTTGCTCTTTAGAAAACAGTTCCAAGTCGAGTGTATTCTTCAGACAATCACCTTGGCACTTCCAATTACCATCACTCACTGATTTTGCGTTCATCTCAAATGTATTCGCATCAACTAATTTGGGGGACGATGTCGTGTCGTGAAGCCAAGCTCCCCAGCGAGGGATGTAATCAGAGGTAAAACTCACTGAATCTGGAAAAGCACTGTTTTTACTGTTTATGTTACTGTTTACCGAGAGAAACAAATCCCAAGCGGAAATGTTCATTATTTTTTCTTCAAATGCCCTTAGCTCCTGAACCATTGCAAGTTGCACTGATTTATCGGTAATATCTTCAATAATTTCATTGTTTTTTTTGATTATATTATAAATTTGATTTCCATCAGGGAAAGTGCATATAAACTGATTGGGCACTCTAGGGAATTCAGACTTTTTATTCGTATTTCCATATTTTAGGAATCTAGAGTTTTTGGAATTTATACTTTTATTTATTTCATTCTTTAACTCAGTCAGCGGATCGGCTGCCCATGAGGAAGCAATAGAGAATACAAAGGATAAGTTAATAGTTAGTTTAATTAATAACTTATTCATTATTTTCAATCATCCTTATTGTGTCGATAATTTCTTGTTGATATAGCTTTTCATCGCTAGTCTTCAGATCTTTGATTGTAGTTGAAATAAGTGTTAAAGCCTGAGGTTTGTGGCCAAGTTTATATAAAACTTGGGATTTTAACGCAGCTAGCCAGAGTGCATGAGACTTTAGTCCTACAGCGTCTAGAAACTGTGTTCCTTGTTCAAACAGTGAAACAGGGCTTTCCTCCGAACGGTTGCCGTTAAGTGTTGCTAATGCCCATGCTTTAAAGCATTTCGCAAAAGCTGTCCATAATTGATAGCCGTGTAAATTGGATACTGTTAGTGCTAAATCAGCATATTCAAGTACTTTTTCTGGTTGCCTAAGTATTATATAAAGCTGCGATGCTCTCACATAGCTATGGGCTATAGTGTGGGGGTTGTTTATAGATTTTGCCTGATTTAAGGCTTTTTCAAGCCAGTCTAAAGCGATTTTACGATCACCAATCTGTGCCGCATTTAGTGCGCCATAAACTCGAATCGCAACTTCTATATCGTATGCTATTAGCTCACTATAAAACTTACGGTGCGTAGGGTCATATACAGCTAAACTCTGCTTTAAGTATGAAAAACCTTCTTCTGGCTTTCCGCTTACAGTAGCAAATTGCCCTAGCTGAAATAAAACTGGTACTTTTAAATGCTGACCATTTTTTTCATTTGCTATTTCTGAGAGGCTATCAAGCGCTCTTTTTGTCATGTGATGTTGGCAGGTAACAATACCAAAGACTGAAGACACAAAGTGAGCAGCCAACACTAGCTCAGGATCAGCTGCCGATATCTCCAGTTCGTTAATTTTATTATAATAAAGTTCGACATGAGGATCGGAAAAACCAAGGGTTGCTGAGAGGCTGTGCGCAATCCCAAGGTAAATTCTCAACGCAATTTCTACCTTATCAAGCGCTTTACTTTGATATAAGCCTTCAGCACCTGATAATAGGTTCATTGCCTCTTTATAGGCACCTTTTTGATTCTGTTCATTACCAGCGGCAATCAGGGAGCCTATTCCAAGTTCAATGAGTTCTGCACCAATGTAATATTCAGCTTGGAGCTGTAAAGAAACACGGCTATTAAAGTGAGTACTATCATTGCACAAAAGAACGTTTGCTAACTTTTTATAAAGCTGTGTGTGTAGAAAGCTAGGAATGCTAGCTATAGCCGCATCTCTCACCAGCGCATGTTTAAAAATATAGCTATCGTTATCAACACGACGTTGCTGCACAATAAGGTCATTTGCTATCAACTCATTTAAGTCATTCTGAATCTGGTTTTCGCTTAAAGACGATGCCGCGACGAGTAAATCATATTCAAACTCTCGGCCTATCGTTGCCGCAAGCTGTGCTGTTTCTTTGGCGTGACTGAGACTATCTAGTTTTTGTTGTAATGACTCTCTTAAACTCGTGGGTACTTGGTCAAGTTTATCTGGTGCAAGAAAGTCAATCTCTCCGCCTTTATCTCCAACTAATGCCTTTTGCTTTAACATGTTGACGAGTTCTTCAATAAATAGGGGAATACCGTCGGTGCGACTGGTAAGTAATTTGAGAACTTGCTCTGACACTCGGCGGCCATCAAATAGATTAATGATAAAGTCTTCGGTGGCCTTTTCGGTTAGTTTTTTCAGGCAAACGTCAACTAAGGTGAGGTCTTTTAGCTGATTAGGCACCGCTTGTCTTGAAGTGCTTAGTAAAACATCACCTGAAGCGAGCGCGCTGACAAAGTGATGTAAAAACTCTAGGGTGGTGCTATCTGCCCAGTGAATGTCTTCAATAATGTAGAGTTTAAATTTACTGAGCCCGTGACGATTTGACAGTAACAATGCACAAAGCCCTTTAAACAATACTTGCTTCTGCTCATCGGGAGAAAGTGTAGAAGGGGTGACTTCATCACCAAGTGAGATATTGAGCCAAACTAGTAAAACAGGGATAGCCTGCGCTAACTCTAACTTACTATCCATGTTCGATAATACATAACTAAACACGGTATTGGCTGAATGAGCATCAAGCTGCTCGGTGTTAAATAGGTACTTGACCAGGGTTAAAATTGGATACAAAGCATTATTTTGATGCTCTGGTAAACACTGGGCGACTAAATGCTGATATTGCGGTGCATTAGCACGAATTTCTTGCAGCAGCCGAGATTTACCTATGCCAGCCTCACCATGAATGTGAGCGATGCGGGTCGCGCCTTCGTTATTTATGATTGAAAGTGTCTGTTCAAGCTCAAGGTGACGACCAACAAGTTCATGGTGGTTTTTTGTACCGCGCATAAAACCAAACGCTTCGATGCGGCGCTCACCCTGTAAGTTATAAATTGGCGTTAGTTCAAATAACGGGCCTATTTGTAATTGACCGTACAGATTAAATTCAGAAAAAGCATCAAGGAGTGAGCGAGACTCTGCGCTACATAAGATTTGGCGTTCACCAGCTTCACGGGAGAGTGTTGTTGCAATATTCGCGTGATGTCCTTCAGGAACGGCATTGGCGTAGGTAATAAATACACCGGTATGAATGCCAATATGGGCGTTAAGCGCGACTCTGTGGGCTTCTTGCATTAGCGCGTTACGTTTGGCAAGCTCGCTTATCATTTCAAGTGCGGTACGGGCAGATAGTCGCGCATCGTTATCGCTGCTGACAGGGTAGCCAAAATAAAACAAGCTGGTATCGGCGAGGTTACCTACGTGATAAGCGCCGTAACGAGTAGCGATATCAATAAAGTGATTGCGTTGAGATTTATAAACCGTGTCGATGACATCGAAGTCTTTATCTTGATTGTCGAGTGCTTTAACACTTAATCTTACCGCAAGAATGGTGAGCTGCTTGCGCTCAGTAAGCGCCGTATATTCTTGAAGGGCACGATGATTAGGATCATCATCGCGGATCATTACTGTGGTTTCGTCGTAACCATGTTGAGCTTTAACATCATTTAGCACACCAACAAGGTTCGATACGTTCATTCGTGCAAGTTCAGAAAATGCCTCGGTTGCGGTGATCACGCGCTCCAGCGCACTTTTATTGAGTACGCGTCTGAGAAGGCCAGCAAGAGGGTGGCCAAGTAGTGCGCTTGGAATTGGAATATGCACATCGCTTAATTGTTTGTGATAAATCGAAGCGACACTTGTGCCTGTTACCGCAGGAACACCAGTCAAACATTCTAAAAATACTAACCCCCAGACATATAGATCAGATTTAGCTGAGGCTGGCTCACCTCGTAATTGTTCTGGTGCACTGTAAGAAGGCGTGCCCAATGTTTCTTGTGTAAGCGTGATAGTTTCAAAGTCATGTTGACGGGTTTCTTGTGCCAGTGTGCCAATACCAAAATCGAGTATTTTGGCATAAGTCTTTGCGCCAGACTGGCTTAGCATAATATTGGTTGGTTTTATGTCTCTATGGATAATACCTTGTTGATGAGCGTGAATTAGCGCGTCTAAAACTTGCAACATGATGTCGGTTGCATACACAGAATCAATTGCGCCATTTTGACTTAGGTAGTCCCGTAGCGTTTGTCCTTCTACATACTCGAATACCCCGAACATTAAATTTTCATTTAATTGTCCTTTATCTAATAACCGTACGATATTTGGGTGATTTAATTGACTACAAAGTAAGGTTTCGCGATTGAAACGTTCCGCATATCTATGCTTTTTCGTCGCTTCCAGTTGTGGTTCTAACGCCAAAAATTTTAGCGCAACGATTTGCCCTGTGTTTATTTGGCGCGCCTTAAAAACTTTACCGAATCCACCTTCTCCAATTTTTTCAAGTAGTTGGTATTTGTCAGATTGGAAAACATCGACAATATAGCTATCCGAAAACTGTGTCAGAGACATATGATTACTAATTCTTATTTTTTGTTAATGGTATAGGGTAATTGGAATGTAAATACTTGTCTAGCATGAGAATTTTAATTATTTTTAAAAGTTGGATAATTAACAGTCTGGGTTGATGTGGGGATTTTGTAACTATTTGAAAATATTTTGTTTTTACTTGAGAGTGTTTTTTGGAATGTTGCTTGTAATGGAGTGTAATTCCTTCTACTCGAAAAAGTTGGCATACTTTATCTATAAGAATAAAAAGGAAAAATGAATGAAACGCCGAACGTTTATGTTTGCTGGTGCAGCACTCACGGTTGCATCAGTCTTACCTCCTGTTAGCTTTGCTAGACAAAGCTTCACTGCTTCTGGAGTATCAAAAGATACAACGGAAAGGCTTCCTGAAAATCTATTGAATGAACTTGGCATTCAAGTACCTATCAGGGATGTTCTGAGCCCCTCAGGGGAGCGAGTTTCTTTCCAAAAAAGGGCTAATATAATTAGGCGTTACGGAGATTCTCTCTACGTTTACTTCGAACATGAAAGAGTGATCAGAGTTTTTGATACCCAAGGTAGGCCAGCTTCCAATGAGTTGCCTTTACCTAAATACATTAGTGATCTTAAAGATTTTGCTATAGATCCGACACAACAACAGCTCTATTTATTGCAACCAGGAAAGCACCACATAGTGTTAGCTGACTTTAGCGGTGAAATAGTGGGCACTTTTGGCGAGTTCGGAATTGAGCAAGACTATCAACTCAACGGTCCAAAGAGCATCACTATTGGCAAGTCTAATCAGTTATTTGTCTTGAATTCTGGTAGTTCTAGTATCAAAGTTTTTGAAAGCAATGGAGTATTTTTAAAAAACTATACATTGAGCCAAAAGCAAAAACGCACAGTTACAAGTATCGATGGCGCTAATCAGATTATTATCAATGGTGGGAAGTTTTCAGATCGTCAATGGAAGTTAGATCAAAATATTCGCAATTTTATCGAGGTGGACTAAGCTAATTAAGGGCTTGTTCAGATTTGCTGCTTAAGTAGTTTGGATCTTGAGTTAGGGTAGTTATCTGTGAACTTAAGGATGGTTATGCCATACAGTAAGGAACGGTTAGCTTATTTTAAGCTTCCAATTTTTCTTGAACATCAACAAGTGCTCGACGAGCTGGGAACACTAAGTGAGCTGGCTTGGACTGACCATGTAAATAAAGCAAATTACGACGGTGGATGGGACGTAGTTGCGTTGCGTTGTTTGTCAGAGCATTTATCTGCTCACCCGATCTTACAAAACTTTGCGATTGAGTCAGGCACTCATTGGCAAAACTTACCTATATTAGAAGAAAAGCCGCTACTTAAGTCATTCATTGATAATTTCCCTTGTGAAGTTCTCTCCGTAAGAATAATGCGATTGAAAGCCGGTGCTTTTATAAAACCTCACAGAGATGGCGGCCTTTGTATCGAAAATGGTGAAGCAAGACTTCATATTCCTTTGGTCATCGACACTGCTCTTGAGTTTGTTGTTGATGGTATGCAAGTACCAATGAAAGAGGGAGAGGTGTGGTACATAAATGCGGACAAAATACACAGCGTAGCTAACCGAGGAAACCTTGATAGAGTCAATATCGTTATTGATTGTAAAGTAAATGATTGGTTAATAGATTGCCAGTCAGGCTCAATGAACATTCCTTGTGAAAATTGTACAAGTTAAAAAAATGCAGTGTGTTTCGTTAGCAAGCGATTTAAAAGTAATAGATTGAAGGATCTGTAATGACGTCTAGCGTGTACCAAGTAAAAAAATTGCTAGAGCATTCTCAAGCATTGCTCTTAAATGATATTGATGCTGGGCTAAATAGACCTCACGCAGTAGCTATGTCTGAGGCTCTAGCTGAGCTTACAGGCGTATCCACTGACTTCGATATGAATGATTGGTCTGATATAAACACTGACAAAGGGGTCGCGATTTCACCTGTTCAGGCAGCTAAATGTTTACTAGAAACGCTACGTAGTCAGATATTTATGCAGGGCGTTGCGAGCGCGATACGAGACAAAATCAATCAGCAAGATAATATAAATATCCTCTACGCAGGGACCGGGCCATATGGTGTATTACTATTACCTTTTCTCGCGCTCCACAAAACGAGTCCAGTCTCAGTAATACTTTTAGATATTCATCCACAAAATACGCAAGCAATACATGAGCTGGTAACTAAACTTGATATCGCTCATATGGTGAAACGTATAGTGCACGCAGATGCAACAACTTGGCTACCTGAAGAACCAATAGAGTTTGATCTCATCATTTCCGAGACCATGAATACCTTATTACGCAGAGAGCCTCAAGTATGGATTTTTAGTCACCTTCAACAGTTTTTAAAGCCAGATGGAGAGCTCATACCTCAAGAAATTGAGCTTACTGCTTGGCTATGCAATCCAAGTTCTCTGATGAAAAGTGAGCAAAGAGTCAACCCAGTTGAGCTTGGTTCGTTTTTCCGTCTCGATAAAAACACAGCAAGCGCACTCAATGAGAATAACCTAGATGTGTTATCTGGTTCGTTTGAGGTACCGGATTGCGGGAAAGTTTATCATACACTGGAATTGAAAACGGAAATCCAAGTCTATAGAGAGCATAGACTCACCGAAAACCAATGCAGCTTGAATTTACCAATTAAGTATCACGATAAAAATCTAAAGGCCGGTGATCGGATCACGTTTGAGTATATTAACGATCCAATACCTGAGTTCATCTTTAGCTTCCCTGATGAAAGTTTACCAAATCTTCCCGCTTATCATGAGGTGGGTGAGTCTGGAATTTTCCAAATTAAACGTATCTTCGTTAAATGCCAATTAAATAAAGTAAATAAGCTTGATATTAACAACCATGAATGTGAGTGGTCTTTGGATACACAAATATGGGGTGAACTTGAGTTAAGTTTAGAATTGGTTTTAGAAGCCTTGTATCGGTTTAGATTGTTTGAGGAATTTGAGTTTTGGCTTCTTGATAAAATTGGTAATCGACTTGACGATAAATTAGTTGGTGCTATTAATCGAAAAGTAGTCGGTTTTTATAGTTAAAGTATAAAGGTAAGAGTGATGAAGTTTACGCCTCCAGATGGATTATATGTTAGACCGTCAAAACCAGAAGATAAAGGCTTTCTGGAAAGCTTACACCATAGCACTCGGCAAGATTTGCAATTAATTGATGGAGATAAGGATTTTATTGAATCAATTATTGAAATGCAGTTTAAGGCGCAAAGTAATGGCTATGGAGATCAATTTCCAAACGCTATGTATTTTATTATTGAAAAGCACCATGAGCGAATAGGCAAGGCGACAATTGACTTTGGTAATAATGAAGTGAGATTAATAGAAATTGCTTTAATACCTCAAGCTCGTGGATTAGGACTCGGTGCAGCGGTTGTTCAATCTTTCCAGCAAGCTGCTGCTCAATCCGGCGTGCCAATGACTTTGTCGGTATTGCAAAATAATTATGATGCAAAGCGTTTATATCAAAAGCTAGGCTTTAAAATTGAATCAATTAAGGCTCCTTATGAGTTACTAATTTGGTATCCGCCAGCGTTGAGAAGTATAGTTTTAGGTTAATTTAAAAAGAGGGGTAATAAACGAAAGGTAATAAAGCGCCTCGCTTGATCATTGGTATTAATAACTGTTTTTTAGTTAACAAGAGCGAGTCTAACTTAATGAGCAAAGGAGCAAGTGTTGTGAAACTAACTAGTAGTTTATTTGAAGACTTAATCGGTCAGGATGTTGAAGTATTTACGGCCGATGGTAAGCATAAGCTTAATGAGTTGCAAGTTGATGCTATTGATGAGTGCAAGCTAAACAGTAATGAATTTGAAGGATTTTCTGTAACGTTAACTGCCAAATCAAATTTTCCGCTTACTGATGATACGTATACATTAAAGCATCAAAAGCTGGGTGAAATGCCACTATTTTTATCTGCATACGAAAAAGACAAGTATCAAATAATTATCAGCATAAAAAAAGAAGCATAAAGGAGTTTAATAATGTCAGAACCCTATATTGGACAGGTTACCCTCTATGGCTACAATTGGGCACCTAAAAATTGGTCTTTATGTAACGGTCAGCTAATTCAAATTAGCCAAAATCCAGCGCTTTATTCTCTTACCGGCACCGCGTATGGTGGTGATGGTAGAACAACCTTTGGTCTACCAGACTTTCGTGGCAGAGTGCCTGTGGGGCTTGGTGACTTAGGAAGCGCTAGTTACGATAGAGGCAATATTGGTGGCGCTGAAAACGTAACGTTAACCTTAGCAAACATCGCACACACCCACGACGTGCAAGCAAGTACGAAAACGGCTGACTTTCCATATGCAAATGCTCCCACACCAAACCAGATGGCGACGCAGACGGAAGTGCCTATATATGCCGCAGCTACAAGTTTGGTAAATACCTCAGACTCCACGGTATCAAGTATTGGCGGCGGTCAGAGCCACTATAATATGCAACCCAGCTTATCCCTTAACTTTGCCATTGCACTCACTGGCATTTATCCGAGCCGAAACTAAGGAGGTCGTAAATGGAAGGGTTTATTGGACAGATAACGATGTTTGCCGGCAATTACTCGCCATTTAAATGGGCGTTTTGCTACGGACAGATCACTGCAATTACAGGGAATGAAGCATTATTCTCTTTGCTTGGGAATATCTATGGTGGAGATGGTAGAAGTAGTTTTGGGTTTCCCGATATGCGAGGTCGATTACCTATGGGATTCGGTATTGGTGCCGGATTAACACCAACACAGATAGGAGCAATGAAAGGGGTAGAAACAGTCACCTTAGATATCAGTCAAATACCATCGCACAGTCATAATTTTCAGGTAAGTAACAACACCGCTACGGGTACAAACCCTGCTGGGCAAGTGTTGGGTAAAGCGGATATGTACTGTGAACCCGCAACGGATCAGTATAATAATGGCCCTTCAGCTATGTATGACGGCATCATTGCCTCTGCGGGAAGCAATCAGGCTCATGGAAACAAAATGCCTAGCCTTGGGGTTAATTTTATCATATGCCTAAATGGCATATATCCACCTAGAAATTAAGGAGAAGAATAATGGCTGATTGTTTTTTAGGTGAAGTTCGAATGTTTGTTTGCAATTTTACACCAGTGTGGTGGGCCAGTTGTGAAGGGCAACTACTACCTATATCGCAAAATTCAGCACTTTTTGCGGTAATAGGCTGTAACTTTGGGGGTGATTGTCGCACCACCATGGGGGTGCCAAATTTACAATGTAGAGTACCGATGGGGACGGGGACAGGCCCTGGCCTGACACCAAGTTTGTTAGATGATAAGCAAGGCGAGAATGAAGTTGTGCTATATGAGTCGAACTTACCTGCTCATACCCATACTTTTAATGGTACGACGTCATTAGGCGGAACGGTTGATACGGGGCAGGGGAATCTACTCGCACAATCTTCGGGCAGTAACGTTTATGATAACGCGCCTAACGCGCAAAATCAGACAAAGATGGATTATCCTGCGCTTGGTACTAATGGCATGGCAAATTTGGGGCATGAAAACCGCCAGCCATTTTTGGCGATTCAGTTTGCATTGGCACTAGATGGCACATTTCCACCAAGGAACTAGCTTAGTAAGGCGCAAAGTATTGGTAAGAGATTGGCCTGTTGTTGGTGCTGGTCCTTACTAATACTTATATTTTACGGTGGTAATTGGGTGTTATTATCGCTTTTAAGTTGGTAACTTATTGTGGTGTTTGTAAGAGTGGTAACCAATGTGTAAAAAAGAGGTTTGTCAGCTTTTTTATCTAACAAGATTAAAGCTGGTGCTGTGCTTTATATTTGTTGTTTTATCTATTGGTACGACGAATGCACAGGGAATTGAGTTTGTTAATTTTGGCAACAAGATAAAGCTTGAACAGAGCAGGGTTGAACCTAAGAGTGTGTATAAGTTTGCTAATTCAGAACACTTGCTGGAGCTGAGCGACAGAATAATCATAAAAATAAAGGCTGGAATAGGCGGTGACGTTACAAACGCCTTAAAACAAAAAATAGAGGTGGGCCAGCTAGCCACCTTTGGGCCTTTTGCAGAGCACGAGTTTATGGTGGTATCGCTAAAAGACGCGTCCGCCAAGCGCTTAACTGGTGCACTAGAAGTTGCCAGTGGTTTGGAGGGGGTAATATATGCTCAACCAGATATTTTACAAATAAAAAGTAAGCTCGAAGTTGAAAACAATAACGCTGCGCAATGGTTAACAAAAACCTTGTCGCAATCAGGTTCTATGAAAAGCTTACCTTTTCGTTTATTTCAGTTAGAGAAATGGCAAAAGCAACTACAACAATCGACTCAAGGCGAGGGAGTAAAAATCGTTGTTATCGATGATGGCTTTGATTTAAAACATGAGGCCTTAAGTAAAACTAAGGTATTACTCACCTACGATATAGAAAGAAGAGTCAAGGACGTACAGCCGCAAAGCCGCTTTGATAAACATGGTACTAAGGTAGTTGGAGTGATTTTTGCCAGAGCAACCAACTTGCTGCCAGCTGAAATGGCGGGCCTTGCAATCGACGCCGAGCTTATTGCAATAAGGCAAACAAAAAGCTGGACAAGCNTCGTTACATATCGCGCAACTGGCGCAAGCCGATGTTGTTAACATGAGTTGGCAAACGCAGTGGCTCTTGGAGCCAATAAAAGATGCCATTGATGGCTTAGCACAAACCGGCCGAGGTGGTAAAGGAACCTTAGTAGTATTAGCCGCTGGAAATAGCGGAAACATGATTAAAGCAAATAGTACAGAGGCGAGTATTGCATCTGCGGTGGTGGTGGGCGCAATGAATAGCAGCGGTATGCCGGCAAGTTTTAGCGACTTTGGTAAATCGGTTAGTGCTTGGATGCCAGGTTATAGTGCTAGGGGTATCGCAAGAAATAATGCATACAGTGGTTTTGGTGGTACTTCTTACGCAGCGGCATATGGCACGGGCATGATTGCACTGCTGTTGGCTGCTGAGCCCGAACTAACGGCAAGTAAAGTTAAACAAAAGCTGGCTCAAGTGTCTGGTTTAATGTTGGACAACCAGAGTAAGTAAAGTAATTAAACGGCTGTGTTAGCTACTGATAACACAACAAGTTGGATAAAGGTCGTTCCTACCTTGGAAGTGAGCTTCTGGGTATAAAATGTGGATAAAACTATGGATACAGAATATAACAGCGCAGCGATATTTACGCGCAGTAAACTACAAACCCATATTAAGGCCGCATTGCTATGCAGTGCTGCTATTCAGTTGCCTGTGGCAGTGGCTTCATCAGCGCTAGCAAATGCAGAGGCATTACAGGGCGGGGCGACTCATACCGCTGTTAACCAGCAAGCGCTAGAGTACGTGCAGTCAAGATTGACTAGCAAAGCCATAACGGTTACGCGCGATCCAAATTGGGGGCGGCTTGAGTTTTTGCAGTGTGTACCCGCACCTGCATTTCCTGGTTTTCAATGTGCAGGTTATAATCAAAGTTCTTGTCAAGGACCATTTTGTGAATGGGAGACCAATAATGATCCAGATTTTGGCAGCACCCCGTCTTCTGCTAACTTTGCCGAAAATGGCACGGGCACAGTGCTGGATGTTAATGCAAACAACGGTGATGATGGTGGCGACGACGTAGGGATCACTTACTCTTTATCTGGCACAGATGCCTCGCTGTTCGAAATTGATGACAGCACTGGTGTCATCACGTTTAAGAATCCACCGGATTTCGAATCGCCGGGAGACAACGGCGGCGACAATATTTACAATATTACGGTTACTGCCGATGATAGTGTTAACACCGCTGACCAAAGCATTTATATCACGGTAACAAACGTAAATGAGGCACCACTTGTTGATTTAGATTCAACCAGTGGCAGCGATAATAGTAGTGCTTCATTTTCTGAAGGTGGTGGTGCGGTAAACATTGCAGAGAATGCTGCTGTGACGGAAGCTGATGGCGACACAATTACCACCATAATAGTAAGCCTTACCAACGATCAAGACGGTGCATCTGAAGGCCTGAATGTTAGTGCATCCGCTCAAGATGCATTGACGGGAATTTCAGGTTCTTCTGATATTTCGCTACAAGATACAATTTCTATCACTGGCGCAACGGCTTCCGCGTCAGAAGTGCAAACGTTCCTACAGGCAATCACTTATAATAATACCTCCAGTACTCCCAACGAAACCGCAAGAACCGTAACTGTTGTCATCAACGACGGTACACGGAGTAGTGAGTATAGAACTGCGACTGTGGCTGTGAGCAATGTTATTGCTGCGAGCAGTATCGCAGCCGGTTTTAATACAGCAAACGGCACAAACTTATCTCCAGCAATCACCTTTACCAGTGACGATGAAACACTGACTATTGCTGATACTAGCCACATTGCTGGTTCAACTGCGGATGGGGGCGCGGGAACTGATACCCTATTTGTAGTAACTGGCTCTAATCTAGCTAACTTTACGTCGCTAGCTAATTTCGAAACATTGACCCCTGATAATGACGGATCTTTAACGCTTACCGAAACACAGCATGACGCATTTACTACCATTAATGGTTCAGGTACAAACCAATTTACAATATCTAGCGCGGATGGAGATCAAACCCTAACCGGTGATAGCGACATTGAAACTTATGTGTTAAGCGCTGCAATGAACTTTACCTTGGGGGGCGCGGCACAAAAAGTGACGGGTAGCAGCGGGGATGACACGGTTAATGTAACCGGGTTTACGCCGTCAGGTATACTCGCAGCTGGCGCAGGCACAGATACTCTACAAACAGATAATGGTGCAAATATCAGTAGTGCTACGCTCAGCGGTTTCGAATCACTGACCTTAAGTGATAATGCCTCAGTCACTATGACGGAAGCTCAGCATGACAGCTTCTCAACAATCACAGCAGCGGCAACCGAGACGATTACAATCAGTGATGTGAGTGATGGTTTAACGGGTAACAGTGCAATTGAAACTTACATACTTTCAGCGGCTAATACCTTTGCGCTTGGCGCAGCTGGGCAAAGTGTAACTGGCAGCAGTGGTGACGACACCGTAAATGTTGGTACATTCACAGCTACTGGTACGCTAGCAGGAGGCAGTGGTACAGATACGCTTTCAATTAGTGATGGCGGAAATATTGCGAGCGCGTTAGTAAGCGGTTTTGAAAACCTTTCTGTAGCAACTGGTGGCTCTGCAACAGTTTCAGTATCTCAGTTGTCATCGTTTACTGGTTCGGTTTCCGGCGACGGCACTAATTCTCTAACTGTCTCTGGTGATGGTGATATTACAACGGTTTCTGCGCTTGAAAATTATACTTTATCTGATGATTTAACCAATTCAAGAACCGTGACCGTGACCAGTGCAGGTCATTCTGTTACTGGTACTTCAACTTCAGATGCAATTACCTTCGATATAGGTTCGCTTACCTATACTGGAACAATCACAGGCGAAAATACCACTGCTGATACTTTGTCGTTAAGTTCTGGTGCTGATATTACGGCAGCAAGTATAAACGCGGTCAGTAATTTAACGATAGCCTCCGGCGCGTCTGTTTCCATGACAGTAGCTCAACATGAAAGTTTTACTGGTAATATTTCAGCAGCTGGATCAGAAACTATCAATATTTCTGGTGATGGGGATATCACCACTTTCTCTTCGGTTGAAGTTTATAGTGTTGGTGACGATGCTAGCAATACTAGGACTATTACCATCAGTAACGGTACCACTGATGTTTCTGCAACGTCGAACGATGATGCTGTAACGTTTAATATCGGTGGTAGCTCCTACACTGGCGATTTAACTGGCGACACGAACGTAGCAGATCTTGTTTTAGCGTCAGATGGTGCGGATGTAACTGGAGGTAGATTCTTCAATATAGGAAACCTCAGTCTATCTAGTGGTGCAACTGTTGCGATTGATACGGCCAACCTGAGTGATTTTGCAACAGCGATTTCAGGGGCGGCGGGTAGTGAGACATTAAAACTCATGGATGGTGGAGAATTTGACTTCTCGACCACCTCGGTTTCTGCTGTTGAAGGCATTTCAATTGGCACCAATAGCGCAGCAACGATCACACTTACAGACAACTTTAATGCTGATGGTCAAACTGTGTCGGTTGCAAATGCCAGCGGCAGTGCAATCACATCTGACTTAGTCATAGACGCTTCTGCCTTTTCTAGTGATGTGCTAGAAATAACGGCAACAGATTTGGATGGTTCTGATACTATCACAGGTGGTAGTGGTGCAGACACTATACGTCCAGGCGGCGGTACAGATACCATGACAGGTAACGATGGTAATGATAATTTTGTCGGAGCGCAAAGTGATTTAAATGGTGACACAATAGCCGATCTTAGCATCGGAGATAAGATAACAATTACAGGCGTGACAGGATTATCAACCAGCAATATTCGCTTTAATGGTACTAGTACGTTGGAGATAGATACTAATGCAAGCGATTTTTCAGGCGTAGAAATATCACTGTCGCTCACAAATTCACCGGGTAGTGATCTTGCGTATACGGTCGCTGACTCTGGCAGTGATACAGTGATCACCTTTGAAGTTGCGAATGATGAGCCTATCTTTAGTAATTTAAATGGTGGTAATACCTTTACTGAAAATGGAACTTCGATTGCGATAGATAGCGATGTAACCATTGCAGATACTGAGCTTGACGCACTGAGTGGCGGAAATGGTAATTATGATGGTGCGTCGCTAACAATCTCACGTTCAGGTGGGGCCAATAGTGAAGATGTATTTAGTAACACTGGGCTGCTAGGTACGCTGACTCAGGGAGGCGCGTTAAGTTACGGTGGTACTGATGTAGGTACAATCACAACTAATTCTGCAGGCACACTGGTACTCACTTTCAACAGCAGTGCCACTTCCGCGCTAGTGGATAATGTATTGCAATCAATTGGCTACGGTAACAGCTCTGAAGATCCAAGCTCATCTGTAACACTCAACTATACCTTTAATGATGGTACGGCAAACAGCACAGGTACAAATCAGGCCGCAGTGACTATTACTCCCGTAAATGATGCCCCTACTGATATTGCATTGACAGCAACAAGCATAGACCAATCGAATACCGGAGCTGCTGCGACCGTGGCGACAGCCAGCACCACAGATGTGGAAAGTGGTGACAGTCATACCTATAGCTTGGTTACGGCTGGGNAGTAGCGATGGCGGTACATGTAGCGCAAATACGGGTAACGGCAGTTTCCAATTCTCAGGAGCTACGTTACAAACGCAAGCATCAACATCTCCGGGTGACTATGTTATTTGTATTCAAACGAGTGATGGAACCGCAAGTTACCAAGAGTCATTCACGATAACGGTCAACGATGACGTGGCCCCAAATGCACCATCGACACCGGACTTGGATGCGGCTTCAGACTCTGGGGCTTCAAGCTCAGACAACATTACCAATGACACCACACCAACCTTCAGTGGTACTGCTGAGAGCGGGGCGACGGTTAAATTATATAGTGATCAGGTAGGCGGAGGCACCACGGTCATTGGTACTGGCACAGCAACGGGTGGTAATTGGCAAATTACAACGGATCCGTTGACTGCAGGGTTATCACATGCGATTTTTGCGACCGCCACAGATGCGAGCTCGAACGTAAGTAGTAGCTCTAGTTCTTTAAGCGTAACGATCGATAATACAGCTCCTACCGCGCCAAGTACGCCAGATTTGACCGCTGGGAGTGATACCGGCTCCTCGAATGCAGATAACATTACTAATGATACAACGCCCACATTCACAGGAAGTGCATCTACGGGCGACACAGTGACACTAATTTCCGATCTTGATGGTGTTGTTGGCTCAGCCACAGCTGCGGGAGGTGCATGGACTATTACTCCAAGTTCTGTGATGACCAGTGGTACGCATGCAATCACAGCGCGATCAACAGACACTGCCGGTAATATTACCAATAGCAATAGCTTATCAATGGTCATTGATACGAGTGTTTCAGCACCTAGTATTACGACTCCAATTGAGGGAGATGGTCAAATTAATGCCGCTGAAGACAATGATGTCTTGATCGCTGGCTCTGGTGCCGATGCTAACGTGACTGTTAGCGTGAGTATTACTGACGGTTCAGCAACGCTGAGTCAAAATGTAACTTCCGATGGTAGCGGTAACTGGACTATCAGTGGCAGTGAGTTCAATGTTAGTGGATTTAGTAATGGCGAATTAACTGTATCGGCGACGCAAACAGATTCAGCAGGGAATATCTCTGGTGCAGCAAGTACGACTGTTACACTCGATAATACAGCACCTTCAGCACCGACAATTACGACACCAATTGAAGGTGATGGCCGAGTAAATGCGGCGGAAGATAATGATGTGTTGATTGTAGGAACGGGCGCTGAAGCGGGNTAATAGTGTAACCGTTACGATTCATGACGG
>NZ_NSDG01000019.1:77651-106872 GCF_002289345.1 Pseudoalteromonas sp. HM-SA03
TGCAAATAGTGTTAATCGAACGGTCACTGCGGACGGCTCAGGGGCCTGGACTATAAGTGGATCGGAATTTGATGTCAGTACGTTTAATAACGGCACGCTGACGGTGAGCGCATCACAAAGCGATGCGGCAGGCAATACCTCCAGTGCGGCCAGCACCACAGTAACATTGGATAACTCAGCACCATCCGCACCTGCGATCACAACGCCTATAGAAGGTGATGGTCTAGTCAGTGCAGCTGAAGACAACGATGTGTTGGTAGTGGGCACAGGCGCAGAAGTGGGTAATAGCGTTACAGTGACTATTCATGACGGTGCAAACAGCTTGAGCCGTACGGTAACAGCAGACAATACTGGCGCTTGGACAATCAGTGGCTCGGAATTTGATGTCAGTACATTTAACAACGGTACGCTGACGGTGAGCGCATCACAAAATGATGTGGCGGGCAACACCTCCAGTGCGGCCAGCACCACAATCACTCTGGACAACGCAGCCCCATCGGCTCCATCCATCATCACACCGATAGAAGGTGATGGCTTAATCAGTGCAGCTGAAGACAATGACGTGCTTATCGCTGGTACGGGGGCGGAAGCAGGTAACAGCGTGACGGTGACCATTCACGATGGTGCTAACAGCCTGAGCCGTACGGTGACGGCGGATAACACCGGTGCCTGGACCATCAGCGGCAGCGAGTTTGATGTCAGTACATTTAACAATGGCACGCTGACGGTAACAGCATCGCAAAGTGATGCGGCAGGTAATAGTTCAAGTGCAGCTAGCAGCACAGTTACATTGGATAATTCGGCACCATCGGCTCCATCCATCACCACACCTATAGAAGGTGATGGCCGAGTAAATGCGGCGGAAGATAATGATGTGTTGATTGTAGGAACGGGCGCTGAAGCGGGNTAATAGTGTAACCGTTACGATTCATGACGGNNNNCGCAAATAGTGTTAATAGAACAGTCACTGCGGACAGCTCGGGGGCTTGGACTGTAAGTGGCTCGGAATTTGATGTCAGTACGTTTAACAATGGCACATTGACGGTCTCAGCTACTCAAAGTGACGCAGCAGGTAATACCTCAAGTGCAGCTAGCACCACGATCACTTTGGATAACTCAGCACCTTCAGCACCTGCGATCACAACCCCTATAGAAGGCGATGATTTAATAAGTGCATCAGAAGATGATGATGTTTTGATAGCAGGAACGGGAGCGGAAGCTGGAAATAGTGTAGTTGTGACTATCAATGACGGTGCAAATAGTTTGAATCGTACTGTCACTGCGGATAGCTCCGGCGGATGGACAATAAGTGGATCGGAATTTGATGTCAGTACGTTTAACAATGGCACGTTGACGGTAACAGCATCGCAAAGTGATGCTGCTGGCAATACCTCAAGCGCAGCGAGTACGACAGTCACGCTCGATAACTCAGCACCAAGTGGTATTGCAGCTGCGATTGACCAAGATTTGATCAATGCGGGTAATGAAACTGCATTTAGCTTCACATTAACGGGCTTGGAATCTGCGGGTAGTTTTACTTATGAAGTCTCAGATGGTAGCAGCTCTGTAACTAGCTCAAGTGCGATATCTATAACGGGTACTACCCACCAAGAGACCGGAATTAATGTAACCTCATTAAACGAAGGAACATTGACGTTATCTGTTACAGTAGCTGATAATGCCGGGAATGAATCGAGTGCAGTAACAGACACTGTTACTAAAAAGTATAACGTTGCACCTGTTCTTTCTGGCACACCTGCAACAAGTGTAAATGAGGACAGTTCGTATGAGTTTACTCCATTGTTGGCCGATCCAGACACCAGTGACACCCACACCTTTAGTATTACGAATAAGCCTGACTGGGCTGATTTTGATACTCAAACAGGTAAACTCTCAGGTACGCCAGAGGATGCAGACGTAGCTACGACGAAGGATATTGAAATTTCAGTAAGTGATGGCACTGACAGTGACACGCTTACGGCATTTGATATTGAAGTAGTTAACACCAATGATGCCCCGACAGGGCAAAATACTAGCTATACCCTCGATGAGGGAGCTACATTATCACGTGATTTAAACAATGGTTTGTTGTCGCTCGCAAGCGATGACGATCTAGACTCAAGTGATAGCCTTACGGTTATAAAAGACACCGATCCACAATATGGTAGCTTGACACTAAATGCTGATGGTAGCTTCAGCTATGTACATGGTGGTAGTGAAAACCATACAGATAGTTTCACCTATCATGTTGAGGATAGTTCAAGTGCAAGTTCACCAGTTTATACCGTTACTCTCAATGTAAATGCAATTGAAGATGCTCCAACGGCTGTGAATGATGCTCTTACCACGCTTGAAGATGCTTCTAACTCGGTGAATGTACTTACCAATGATAGTGACCCTGAAAACAACATGGTTGCCTCATCGGTTACTATCAAAACGCAACCGACGAAAGGACAGTTAAGTGTTACTAATGGGGTCGTAACCTTTACACCAACTGCCAATGCTAATGGCTCGGATTCATTTACTTATACGGTTAAAGATTCGACTCTGGCTGAATCAAATGAAGCAACGGTTAGCATTACTATAACGCCGGTAAATGACTTACCTGTCGCGGCTAACTTTACACCGAATATCGACGAAGACACGCCAACATCTGCATTGGCGGTTAGAGCAAATGCAACGGATGTCGAAGATACCAACCCAACTGGGATTATTGCGCTTGAGTCGCAGCCAAGTAAAGGCCAAGCAGCAATAGATCTGAATAATGGCACCATCACTTATACGCCAAATACCAATGAGACGGGTAGTGACAGCTTTACTTATTCAATCCTTGACAGTGAAGGTGGGAAGTCAAATATTGCGACTATTTCCGTCAATATTGGTGCTGTAAATGACCGACCTGTAGCGGGGAATGACACGGTAACAACAAACGAAGATACTGCAACAACATTGGCAATTCTTGCAAATGACTCTGATATTGAAGATCAAGGCTTTGATGGTTCGGACGTTGCGCTTGAAGATAAAGGTGATGGTGCAGGCAACTACGACCTTGCTATTGTCACGGTTGGTTCTGATGGTGTGCTCGCGATCACACCAAAACAAGATCAAAATGGTACATTAACTTTCACTTACACCATCGAAGATAGTGAAGGGCTTCGCTCTGATCCTGCAACAGTTACAGTCAATATCACAGCCGTTAATGATGCGCCAGTTGCTGTTAACAATACGGCTCAATTACTTGAGGATGGCAACATAGAAATCAACGTATTGGGTAATGACACGGACGTAGATAGTCAGCTCAATGCCGCAAGTGTTGCAATTGTTAGTCAGCCTCAGGGCGGTTCACTGCAAATACTAACGACAGGTAGTATTGTTTATACGCCGAATGCTAATTTCTTCGGGGATGATAGTTTTACTTATACGGTACAAGATGCTGAAGGTTTAGTGTCGAATGCAGCGACAGTCAATATTACAGTGACATCAGTAAATGATGCGCCGTTTATTTCTGGAGCTCCTGCGACGTCGGTCAATGAAGATGTTGCATACAGCTTTACACCGACGGCATTGGATACAGATGGTGATAGTTTAACGTTTAGTGTCACAAACCTTCCTGATTGGGCGAGTTTCGACGACTCAACGGGTGCTATCACAGGCACGCCAACCGAAGGACAAGACGGTATTTATAGCGGCATTGTGGTTACGGTGTCGGATGGTCAAGCTGATGCATCATTACCTGCGTTTAGCATAGTGGTGAACGCTGTCAATGATGCACCAATTATCTCAGGCACACCATCAACAAGTGTTAAACAAGACGAAGCATACAATTTTACGCCGACAGCATCCGATGTAGATTCTCAAACATTGACGTTCTCTGTAACCAATCTGCCAGCTTGGGCAAGCTTCGATACGTCCTCAGGTAATTTAGCGGGGACGCCGACTAGAGAAGATGTAGGTACTTATAGCAATATTGTCGTTAGTGTAAGCGATGGTGCCTTGCAAGCAAGCTTACCTGCATTTGAGATCAACGTTGAGCCGGTTAATGCCGCGCCGATTGCAAACAATATGCAAAGAAGCGTGCTTGAAGATGGCACGACAAGCTTCTCAGCAGAGGTCAGTGATGGTGATGGTGATGCATTAACAATGGAGTTAGTATCGCAACCACAAAATGGTGTAGTTCAAATTCAAGGCACTGTGTTTAGCTATACACCATTGCCGAACTTTAATGGCTCTGATGTGTTTACTTACACAGTGTCAGACGGGGAATTTAAGTCAAATACGGCTTCAGTAGCAATGACGGTAACTTCCGTAAATGATGCACCTATTGCTGTTGATGACAGCTTCACCTTCGATGCTGTGGCTTCCAATCAGTATGTGCTTCCTGTCTTAAATAATGATATCGACCCAGATGGCGGAACGCTCAGAATTATCGGCGCTAAAGCTTCAATTGGTTCCGCGTTCATAGCCAATAACACCTTGACTTACCAAGCTGTGCAAAACTCGCAAGTACCAATAATCGTTACTTATTTGATTGAGGATGATAGTAAAGCGAGAGCAAAGGCAAATGTTAGTATCACGATTAATGGTACAGGCACGGGTAATGCACCATCAATTACGGCACCGAGTGACTTAACCGTGAACGCAACAGGTTTATTCACAAAAGTGAACCTTGGTACTGCTGTCGCATCAGATAGTTCAGGGAACCCACTACCGGTATCTTTAGTAAGAGGAATTCCTATCTTTGCGCCTGGTAAACACATCGTTTATTGGCAGGCAACGGATAGTCAAGGACAACAAGCCACGGCGAGCCAGAACCTTAATGTCAATCCACTGATTTCGCTACAAAAAGATAGCAGAGTTGCAGAAGATCGCAGTCACTCGGTTAAGGTGTATCTAAATGGTCCTGCACCAAGTTACCCCGTAACCGTACCTTATACCGTTTCGGGTTCAGCGGATAGCAGTGATCATGACTTACAATCAGGTGAAGTAGTAATAAACTCAGGCACTAGTGCTAGCATCAGCTTTAATATATTTGCTGATGGTATAAGCGAAGATAACGAAACTATTGTGATCTCCTTGAGTGACTCAGTAAACAGAGGCGCTAAATCTACTTCAACAGTAACAATTGTTGAGCAGAATGTGGCACCAAGTTTATCGGCAGTTGTGCAGCAAAGTGGTGAAGAGCGTAGCTTAATCACTGCCTCTAATGAAGTGGTTACCATAGAAGCTGTAGTCGCTGATCCTAACCCGAATGACCTTGTGAGTGTGAGCTGGCAGCCGGATGCGGCGTTAGTCAATACATCGAATGATCCATTTGTCTTTGAGTTTAACCCTGCCAATGTCCCTGCGGGTATTTATAAAGTAAGGGTTACGGCCGAAGATAATGCGACGCCAAGTCTGTCAACATCTCGCAATGTCTTTATAGAGATTGTTGGCTCTTTAGCGCCGTTGACCGGAGAGGATAGTGATGGTGATTTAATTCCTGATGATCAAGAAGGCTATGCCGATGAGGATGAAGATGGTATTCCTGATTTCATGGATGCGATCACAGACTGTAATGTGGTGCAAGAACAAGCGTTAGAATCTAGCCAGTTCTTAGTTGAAGGCGACCCTGGTGTATGTTTACGTAAAGGCGCTACCGTGCCACAAAATAATACGGGTGGCCTACAGCTGATGGAGTCGGAGCTGCCTTCAGATCCAAATGCCAATAATGCAGGCGGTTTGTTCGACTTTATTGCGACGGGGTTACCACAACCCGGTGACGTATATAGTATTGTTTTACCACAACGCAAACCGATCCCACTTAATGCGGTTTATCGCAAATTAATTGGCGGTGAGTGGCAAAACTTTGTGGTTGGAGAAGGAAACGAGTTGCTCTCAACTCAAGGTGAGCCAGGTTTCTGTCCGCCTCCAGGAAGCAATGAATGGACTGCAGGCCTTAGCGATGGTGATTGGTGTGTGCAACTACGTATTGTTGATGGAGGTCCAAATGATGATGATGGTATTGCCAATGGCAGTATTGTCGATCCAGGTGGTATTGCAGTACCAATCTCAAATAACGCACAACCTGTCGCTAACGCTGATAGTGTGACAATTGTCTCTGGTCAAACAATTATAATTGATGTGCTTGAAAACGATACGGACAGTGACAATGATGCACTTACCATAACGGGGGCGAGTGTCGATTTCGGTGTTGTTAGTATCGAAAATAATCAATTGAACTATACGCCACCAGCTGCATTTATAGGGAATGCGACTATTCAATATAGTGTGGCTGATGGGCAGGGTGGGTCAAGTAATAGTACCGCGACTGTTTCTATTATCGCCAATCAACCACCGCAAGTTGCGGATGACACCGCAACCTCAAATGGTGCGCAAATCATTATCGATGTACTTGCAAATGATAGTGATCCTGAAGGCGGAGTGTTAAGCATTGTTTCTGCAACGGCAAGCCAAGGTGCTGTGGCTATTAATATTGACGGCACGTTGAGTTACACACCAAAAGCAGGGTTTGAAGGTGTTGATACAATTAACTATGTTGTTAAAGATGAATTTGGTGCAATGGCCGAGGGCCAAGTAAGCGTTACGGTATCAGTCAAACAAGTTACATCTATAACCAATAAGTCCTCAGGGACTATGGGAGGCATGTTGTTGTTATTAATTAGTGCGCTGGTACTGCGCCGTAAAAAGTCACTTTTGCCAGCTTTTGCATTGGTGAGCACGAGTTGTCTATTAAGCACACAAGCACAGGCTAGCAATTGGCAGTTGGAGGCAACACTCGGACAATCTACAGCAGATAGTGAGATTAACGCTTCAGACTTAAACATCGTCAATTTAGATGAAGACAGCAGTAGTTGGTCAATCGGGGCGTTTTATGAATTAGTCCCTAATTGGCAAGTAGGACTTCGCTATATTGACCTTGGCCAAGGAAGCGTGGAGTTTACCGGCTTGAGTGCGGATCCTGAGCAAAGCCAAATGGCTTTGGCACGAGTTGCCCCAGTTTTGCCTGAAGGTCCTGCATTACAATTCAATTACTCAACATCATTTGCAGATAAATTTGTTGGTAAAATGTTCTTGGGTGCGTTTAATTGGGATTACAAGATCAATAGCGTTCGGGATGGTCGGTTTTCCACTCGTTACGAAGACAGCGGTACTAGCGGTTACATAGGCGGTGGTATTCATTATCAACTCAGTGAAGCTTTGACTTTAGGGGTAGATTTTAGCCACTACTTTATTTCTGCTAATGATATAAACGACTTAGCACTTAATTTAAGCTATCATTTTTAACTGCATAGTTTATTTTTGATAAAATATAAAAGGGCCTCAATGTGCAATTGAGGCCCTTTTGTAGAAACCCTATTATCTTGAGATTTGGATAGCGAATATTTTTAAATCACCACATAAATTATCCAACCGCCTAGCTGCCTTTTAGGAGTAACAATGCTTTTGTATCCGGTTACCCTAAAAGATATCTGCATACCTTTAGATAGACCTGAGTTTCGAATAATTAATGCTTTTATAGCAGTCTGTTTGGTGCTAACTGTGTAAGACTGTATGTAGGCAAAGCGAAAATTTTGCTATTTAGTTGTTCTAAATGAGAAAAAGCTCTCTTTCGAGAGCTTTTGGGCTATGTTTACCCTTAACGATTTATGATAGAAGACTTTATAGAAGAGGGGGAAGCGCTTCTACTAAACTAGTTAAGAGTAATTTCGAACTCTTCAGACTCTTTTTCTTGTATCGCTTTAATAGAGCTGCCTGATTTAAAGCGGCTATCGGTATTACCCGTGCGAATACGAGATATTGTTACTCGGGATTCACATGGTTTACTCTTATCGAAAGTTGTATCATCAAAACCTTCTATCTCACTGAGTAAAAGTGTGTATTGACCTTGCTTATCATCCATCTCAGCACTATGACCAAATGTAGTCATTCCATCGGTATTTGTCGTACAACTTGCAGTGAATTGTAGTACCAATTGAGTACCTTCGTCAGATGCAGGCTGCCATTCGACAAGGATATCGCTATTTCTTTTAAAACTTGACGATACGGGAGAATAAATAGTTACAGGTGTAGGAAGTTTTACCTCTGAAACAAGCGTTTCATTCTCGCTTTCTCGAAACAGTTCTAGCTTAAATTTAGTATCCTTTGCTGTTTGACTAAAGTAACCCTGATAGTCGATATCAAGAAAGTCTTCATCCATCGTTAATTGTTTTGTTTCTGAACCCACAGTAGCTTGAACTTTATCACCTGTAGTAAGAATGATATTAGCACCCGTGCTACTGTTTAAGTTGAATTCACTTACGACTCGTGCGCGCTCGCCATTCGCAGTTATGCGGATTTCAGTCCAGATACCTTCTGTTTTAACAACGTTAGATGTGGTCGATTCACTAGAGCAGCCTGAGACAGCCAGAATGCTTAGTAAGCTAGCTATGTAGTACTTTGATCTCACTTTCATATCCTTTGATTAAACATACTTTTGCGTAGTGTAGACTGATTATTGTGTTTCTAAAATGGGGTGTAACGATTTATAACAATTTATAACAATCTGTGGTGATGCACAGTAGAAAGGGAACCTCCATGTTCCTAGATAAAAACGCTGCCATGTTATTGCGTAAATATGAAGAAACAATGGAGGTATCTGATTTAACTGCCGATGTTTATTGAATATCAGATAGCTTAAGGATATTTGACATCACTTCTTTACCTTCCACATCTTTTAAGCCGATTGTGATTGTGGGGTCTGATTGAGACCAATCAATATCGATGAACCCATAGTTCACATCATGAGTAAACCCAGACACTCGGTGCCGATTTGGGCTGACTTGTTTCCATTCTTCTGTAAGCCCCGAACTGGTGATTTCCCAAAACGGGTAGCCTTGATGTACTACGTTCGAAATTTCACCCCAGTGTGTATCACCGCTAATCATGATAACGCCACCAAGTTTTTCGCGCGTGATGAAGTTCAGAAGGCGTGCTCTATCAGTAGGGTAGTTGGCCCAAGCTTCCCAGCCCGTAAACTCGGGTAATAATTGTAGGCTAGAGGCGATAATTCGAATGGCGGCAGGTTTTTTTAACTCAGACTCAAGCCATTGCCACTGTGGCTCACCGAGCATACTCGCATCTAGAACCGGGCTATACGGCCCCCTATTTTTTGGCTTACGTTTGTTGTCGTAATCTGATTTTGATACTGACGTTAACGCCGGACGGTTCCATCTCAAGTCGGGCATAATGACACGAATTAGCTGATTTCCTTGGCCGTATTCATACGAGGTATAAATTCCTGAGTCTCTAGTGCGTCTCAAAGAGTTTTCAGGTTCATGCCAAAAGTCTAACATGATCTTTCGTGAGGCTTCTTTTTGAGAATATTCCAAACCTGCGTCATTTTCACCGTAGTCATGGTCGTCCCAAATGGCGATAACTTGAGATTGTTGCCGCAGTTCTTGTATGCCTGCGTTTGCGTTAAGCTTTTCATATTTCTTCTTAAGCACATCCATATCCGTGGTGTCACCATAGATGTTGTCTCCGAGAAAGATAAATAGCTCTGGGTTCTCTTTATTAATTGCCGCTAATATAGGCATAGGTTTATCTTGATGAGAGCATGAGCCAAAGCGAATTGTTGACAAAGAGGCTTGCTCATTGGCATACACGTTCATTGCAACAAACGCCATTAAAGGAAATAGCATTAGGCAAGCGAAACGCTTGCGCTTAGCGAGTCTAGGTCGTTTTAGTTTGATCATTGCGCTATACCTTCAAGCGGCGGTGCTATCTTGGGATTAAAGGTAGAAGGGTTTTGTCCGAGTAATTGAAGCGCAGTCGCGGTAACTTGCGACAAGGTTTGCTCTTGCTTTGGAGTCACTAATCCTTTGGCTTTTATCTTGGGTCCGATTGCTGCAAACCAAACTTGCTCAGAACCTACTATCCCCTCAGGCTGCTTCTCAAGCATACTTGGGTAGTTCTTTTCAATCGCTGCTTTTGATGAGTGGTGTCTCCAATCCTCACGACCCATGCCGCGGCCGTGATCGGTAGTAATGAGTAGATAGGTGTTGTTTTTGTATTGCGGAATTGCTTGTAAGGTTTGCCATAAGTCGGCCAATATTTTATCAGCACGGTGAATACCTTTGATGTACTCGTCGTAGTTTCCACCGTGCGCATAATCGTCTGGCTCGCCAAGTGCTAGCATCATCACTCTTGGTTTTTGGGTTTGAAGATGGGCTTTTGCATATTGATAAGTAAAGGCATCTAAGCGCACTGAGGACCAAGGGCTCGGAACTTGCGCCTGTAATTCATTTAAAAATTGTAGTTTGGGGTTAGTCGTGTGCTTAGCAATTTCAAATTCAGCGTTTATATGCAATTTGCTCCTTTCACGATTGAAAATAGCAGGGAAAACATCCCAACTACCGAAAACAGCAAGATTTGGCTCGAAACCAGGCTGAGATTGTAGCCATTCTAAAAACGATATATTTGGGTTCGGTTTTTTGTCATTAGAGTCAATGTTGGGATCGGCAATGCCAGTAATTACTTCGTTGTAACCCGGGTATGAAAAATACCATGGATTGGAAACTCGCATTGTTGAGTTTTGTTTTCTATCGCCGAGAATGACGCCGTTTTCGACCACGTATTGCCATAAGAATGGCATTAACTTTTCACGGCTTTGCTGAGCGTTGTGCCCCTGAAAAAGAGCTTTTAGCGCTTTTGGATCGCTTGTTGATTCTTTATCGGTAACTAACTGATCATCCAATCCGTAGAACACTTCTTGCCATCTAACACCATCTATTGTAACCAGAATAAGGTTTGGATCACTTTGCTTTGCTTGAGTAAATACACTAAAAGTGAGTATGAGTAACCACATTGCACGCTTCATTTTATCTCCCAATCCACATTAGGGCGTATCTGTGTAAAAAGGGCACCGAAGTGCCCTTATTTACTTGCTTTTATTATTAAAAAGTGAGCTTAAAGTTCACAGCCGCGGTGCGTGGAGCACCTATCCATGCAGATTGACCAGCAATACCACCCAAATAACTTTCATCGGTTAGGTTATTGATGGTTAACCTTAGCTCCATATTTTCAACACCAGATAGCGGTGAATCAATCGCAACACCGGCATAAAAATCTGAAGTCATATAGCTATCGACTCTTTGAGTATTCTTCGCATCCATGTAACGGTCACCCACCCATTTCGTTGAAAGACCGGCGAAATATGGCCCCTCAGCCCAATCAATAGAAATAACGGCTAAATCTTCTGCAGAGCCAAATACTGTGTTACCCGCCGGGAAGTCATTCAAACCACCCGTGTAGGTGGAGTCGTTATATGTATATGATGCATAAATACCCCAGCTGTTGGTTACATACCAAGTTGCAGAAGCTTCAAAACCGTTCGACTCGATACCGCCAACATTCACATATGAACCATTTGTGCCAATCAGATAATCAATACCATCTGGTGAATCTGGAGCTATAAAACTAATTCGGTTATCAAACGTTACATCATAATAGGTCAGGCTGGCATTAAATTCGGTAGATGAATATCTAAAACCTAAATCAATGTTTTCAGCAGTTTCAGGCTCGATTTGTTCAAGTGCCGAGGCTTCGCGCTCTAATACGTTGTCTTTTATAGCTGCAAAGTTTTCGGCATAGCCTGCAAATAACTCTAGGCCTTCGATTGGCATGGGGGCGACGATCCCTGCGCTTAGTAATGTATCAGAGTCTGAATCTAGCGCCACTTTTTGACCGCTAAACTTGTCGACACCTTCTAACTCGACCAAGAATTTCTTGGCACCAACACGTAGTCGAGCCAGACCAAAGTCTAATTCATCCTCAATGTAGAGCATGGTTGTATCGACATTAAACTCACGGCTGTATTGGATCCAATATGGCGTATGATCAAAATTAGCAGAGACTCGAGCATCAATACGCTTGTGCCAATCTCGCCATTCTTCACGTTGGTAGTCTTCATACCAAAATCCTGCACGAATGGTGTTATCCATATCGGCAATTTTGCCGTAGAAAGTAAAATCAGCATTGATCCCGAGACGGTCTTTACCGTAGTGCGTATGTCGATAAGAGCCTACCGGTATTGCGCCTGCTCCATAGCATGCCGGGTCATACTCTTCGTCAGCACCACCGTAAGGGAAAGTCAGACTTGAAGTACATTTTGCATTTGGTTTTAGTGCTTTACCTTCGCTATCAACGAAGTAAATGCGTCCGATAGGACTACCGCCAGTATAAGGCGCAGTACCTGTTACTTCTGAATGAGGCTGATTTAATCCGTCGTTGTTGATATCAACTAAATAGGGAGGAACCCAATCACCACGACCTTCATTGGTGTGATAGTAGACATTACTCGTTAGTGCCCAATTAGTTTGTTCATAGGTTGCTTCTATGTAACCGAAAATGTTTTCGCGGTGCGTACGCCAGCCATTGCGGTATACTTGGTCAATATGTGGAATGCCGGTGATAGTATCTGTTAGCCTATCCCATGCTGGATCGGCTTCAAATTGTTCTTGGCTTACACGTTGGTAGTTTGCTTCAACCACATCGTCATAGGATGCATAAGCTTTGACCGTTAGCGGGCCTTTTTGGTGTTTTATTTTAGCCGCTAAATGGTCGCGTTCATTATTAGCGACTTGTTGGATCCAGTCTGAGTTACTTGAGCTAGAAACGCTGATCCAAGCATAGGTATTCTCAATTATTTCACCGGTTTCATAACGAGCGAAGTATTTCTGTGCTTCAAAGTCACCACTGGTAATGGAGAGGGTTAAGCCTTGTTTTTCAGTGGGGTCAATGGTTGTGAAGTTAAGTGTACCGCCCAATGCTTCATTGGAGCGTGAGGCAATATCAGCAGTACCTTGAGATACTTGCACTGCGCCTAAATTTTCAGTATCGATGTAGCGATTTGCTTTTGCACCACCACCATAGTTTGAATTACCATTGGCAATGCCATCAACCGTAATACCAATTTGTTGCTCGTCTAAGCTCAGCTGAAAGCCACGAATAGAAACGGTGGTTGACCAGTCGTCAGAACCAAAAGTATCCCCTTCATTGATGAGTACACCAGGTAAGTTATCGATAACAGCCAAAGCCGATGTCATAGCAGACTGTTGCTTGCTCATTTCGTCACTTGTTGCGTTATTTGCAAAGGAAACACTTTGTCCAACAACCGTAACTTCTTCAATGACTTTATCGTCTTTAGTCTTGTCATCATTAGCGTAGGCGTTAATTGCTAGGGTGGATAATAGTGCGGTAGTGATCAGGTTTAGCTTGCGTTGCGTTTTCATAATTGTTCCAACTTCTAGATTAATTGTGATCGCTGAAAGAGTCGGCGCAAGTATGAGGAGGTTTTATGACAATTCAGGCCATTTTTATTGAATGTTCAATTAATAAAAGTTTAAAGAATTAAGACATAGGGCTTATTTGTATTTTATTCGTGGGATGTAAGATCCACATTTAAGAGTGACTCTGAATAGCAAGCAAAGGAAAAGCGGAGTTATTCACAACGAATAACTCGAGGATTAGTTGGGCACTAAATTAATTGGGCATTGGGAGCTGCTGAGTAAATCCAGCAGGTTTTTCCCGAGCTTAGTGTTGCTGAAATACGTTGATAGCCATCCACTTCGTACTCATCTGCATGAGCTAGTTCGGCATCCGTGATTAAAAATACACAGCCTTCTACCTTATCCTCAACATTACCTGTCGCGATTAAAATGGGATGAATATCTTTTTGACTACTGCTAATAACAGCAGGATCCGTTATTTTAACTTGGCCTACTTTAAATCCACAAAGTACCGCTTTCTCGCCTTCTAATCGTCTGCCGAATGTATCTAGTTGCACTTGCTCTTGTTGCAATGTGCCGTACGAAAATAATGCTTGCATCACTTAATTCTAATCCGTTGCTCTCCTGCGAGGTCTAAGTCTAAGCTGCGACATTTTCATGGTCAATCAAGATCTTGCGGTCTACCCACATCGGACTGACTATAATCGCATACGCCTTGTGGATAAATTTGTTTAAGTGTGGTGAGTTGTGTTGAGATATCTACATCACCGTAAACCCCTTTGGCAAGCGCCTCTTTAATCGATATTTTATGACACTTAAATATATCTCCAGCCCAGTTTGCACCAGCTTGAATTCTGCTGGTAGAAAACATCGGATATCTGGCGGTACAGGTTCCTTGCGGATGATTATTCCAGATACCATTAAACACCGCTTCGCCGCTGGCGATGACTTTACCTTGTTCGTCGAAACACGTATCAGCAAGTGTCTTCGGCTTTGCGTCTGCAACGGATAAATTCGGCTGCGTTTTGAGGTTGAGTAACCATTCATCCATTTTTTCAAATGCGAGTTGAGTTGGATTAAATGCTTGATGTGCGACCCAAATCACTTGATTCTCTGGGTTTGAATCTGCGGCGGACATTCTCAATCGAGTATAAAATGAAGCAGACATATGATGCATATCTAGCTCATTCTCAAGATAATGTCTGGCGTCAATGATGGGAATATTAACTTTGCCAATAAATACCTGCCCAGAGCGATACGCTTTTTCCATCGCCGCAAGGCTGCCGCTGTGCCTTGATGCTATACCATTGTCATCTGGCGTGGTGATATTATGATTGCCCCAAAGCGTTAGCCAAATAGGTACCTTGTGGCCAAACGGCAATACAATTTCTTCTTGCTGCATTTGGTTTTGAGGTTTCCATCCGCCTATTTTTTTGTTGAGATCAATAAATTCAGCCATCGTGATCTGCTGAGCCTTTAATGCTTCTAGTCCATATTGAACGCCTTCGTTATCCCAAGTGCTTAATCCTAAGCCTGATTGATCCGTGCCAAATACATTGGCCATGTCCTGCCAGTAACTCCAGTTTGTTCTCTCTACTACCTCATCCTCAAAAAAGCTCCTTAAAAACCCTTGCCTTGGGTTATTAATAAAAGTAGATAATCCAAAGTAGCCATTGATACACTCACTATTGCCATCAGGAAAGGAGGGTACAAATCCCGACATTAATTGGTTGAGTGGTTGCAAAAAGCCAGCTCTTTGCGGAAAGTCGTTGATTGCATTCATGCCTTCAATATGACGGCGGCGGGTCCAATCACGCCATGCTTTTCTGTCATTAGCTCTAAAGGTAAAATAGTTATTAAGTAAATCACAATCTAACGCGTAAGTGGTTTGGGTGATCATATCAGGGTAGCTATAAAGTGGGATAAGGCCATCTAAGATCCCTTGGCTATTTTGTGCAATCAAATATTGTGCGAGCCCACCGCCAGAGCCGCCAATCCCGACCGTATAGAGCGGCTCTCCGTACAAACTAGTAAATTGCTTTTTCACCCGTCTTGCGGTGTCTTCGGCCAGTAACATATTGTAGGTGTAGCTGGTTTTATTACCACTAGAGCTTATAACTGCGTAGCCAAGCTTTAACTGCTCAAGTTGTCTATCTATCACACGCTCTGGTTTTTGTCTGCCTTGTCTAAAGCCAATTCCAGAGCCACCATTAAATTGGTAGATAAGCCGTTTATTCCATTGAGACTTGGCGTTTCTATCACCCACTTCGTCAACTGTAATTGGCATAACTATGGTGTAAATGAAGCGGTTTATGGTGCCTTGCTCAACGCGTAACAGTAAGTTTGTGTCTATCGCTTTATTTCCTTCGTCTAACGGTTTGATTTGATTGTCAAAGGTTATCGAAAAGTAGCGTAACCGGGTTTTTGCCATGCAATCCTTACTATAACCTAGTACTTGGTTTGATTGCTCATCCATCACTGGCACACCGAGTCCCGAGTGGTTGTCTATCTCTGGCTGACCCAGGTCTGAGTCCAGGGTCATACAGTAAAAAGGATATTGGTTAGGGCCAGAGTATAGGTTGGTATTAGGACCAATACTTCCTATTGCAATCGGAAATACGAAAGTATCGACGGGCCTGTTAACTTTTGAAATATGCGGATAAAACTCAAGAATGGGATTATCCTCGCTGTTTGCTATTTTTTCTACACTGTATATTTCTTCTTGTTCACTCGTTAGCCAAAACCAATAACCACAAACGCCAAGAACAATCAAAGACAATAATGCGGTGAGCCAGGAAAGTAAGGATTTCATATGAGCTCCTTCGAGTACTAGGCAAATGGATAAACAGATATAATAAGTGTAGGACTAGATAATCGCAGTGTAGTTATTTGTTTGTTATTTGAACATGAAATTATTGCGTTAGAAGTTAAAAGTCATCACCTAAGTATTTAATCTCAATGGCTTTAATCCTTTTTTCTGGAAATTTTTCTAAGAGTGACTCGATGCGCTTTGCCATCGCTTGATTAGCGATGTTGTATCCTATAAATTGCTGCTCAGCATGAAAGGGATGCGGTAGAAAAGTGACTTCAAGTTGATGGCGGCGGATCATCTCTAAAGCCCACACTCTGTCGACTAAAACTGCATCAACTCTATTGTTATTAAGTACGCTAAAAAACCTTTTGCTATCGTCATGATTTTGCTCGTAAAATGAACGCCTGACAATGGCTGCGTTGATTTTTTTCAGCCCTTGTACAGCGGCTTCCGGGTAGCTGTAATCCTCTGAGATCATGATTCTTGGGGCGGCAAGTTGATAAAAATCATCAGGGTTACTGAAACGACCTTGTTTTACCGCAAGTGAGAGCTGCCAGGTGGTAAATGACACATCAATAATTGGAAAGCCATCGGTTTCATCTACATGTAAAGTAAAGTCAAATGTACCATCGGCAACGCCTGCTAAACAGCGACGATAAGGAAGTTCATGAAATGTCACTCGGTAGGGAGTGCCAACAAGTGCTGACTTAATTATATCAACCTCTATGCCTCGGACTTGTGTTTGCTCATTGACAAAGCTGTAAGGCCACCACCGTTCAAAGCAAATATGTACCGCACGACTTTCTGTTTTTGCCTGAGTACAAATACTGGAGAGAGTTAGTAGCAAAATGAAAAAAATGCGCATCGGCAAGTTTATCCTAAATTAACTACTCTAAGGGTAATAATAGAATTGAAAAAGCGCAACAGAGTGAATGTTGCGCCTTATCGTTAAAAGCACGCCTCGGTAAATAAACGGCTTCGTGCTTGAGGTTTTCTGCTCTTTGCTAAAAATAATACCAATTAGTTTTAATGCATGCTCAATTTGAAGGAGCAACTCTGACGCTAACTGCGTTTAAAACTTTTCATTTAGAGCAACTAAATAGAAAGATTTTCTCACCTCAAAATAGGGCACGTAATTAAGTGAATTGGCATAAACATGAAAAGTATGTGGACCTTAAAATTGATAGGTAGCAGAGATACCCATATTGCGAGGATCTACAATACCAACATAGCCGTATTCGTAGCGACGACTGCTTGGCGAAACCAGAGTGTACGCTTCTTTATCAAAAACATTATTTACAAAGGCAGCAATCAGCCAATTATCAATTTCGTAATCGATATTAAAGCGAGACAGCGTGTAATCGCCTGCGATACGCTCTTTAGTGTTACCAATTTCACCGTAGTACTCATCTACTTTAACGGTGCTAAGGCCAATATGCAGCTCATCAGTGAGCCAATACTTGATTGCTAAATTTGCTGTGAAGCCTGGCGCTGAGCTTAGCTCATTGCCATCAAACGCAGAGAATTTTTCGCTGGTATCTTGTATTTCGGTTCTCAATACACCTGCGCCACCTCGAAGCTGAAGATCAGGTGTTAACATTGCAGAAAACTCGAATTCCGCACCGTAGGTGATCACAGTATCCATATTGGAGATACGATATTGTGGATCATTTGCTTGGTAACCGTCGTAATTGTTATAAAATAAATTCGCACTGATATTCAAATCATTACTTAATGCAGATCTCAGACCTAGTTCGTAGGTGTTAACGGTTTCTGAGTCGTAATAATAATATTCTCCAGTTTCCCATTGTAATGCGCCACCCGCACCATTATATCCTCGTCTAGCGCTAAGAGATGCGGTGGTTTTATCATTTACATTGTACTGTAAAACCAGTTTAGGTAAGCGAATTGTTTTGTCTTTATCTAGTAGGGAGTTCAGTACCCCTTGAGCAGTAGTAAAGTGAATATCACGCCATTGTGATTCCTGTTCAATACGTGCTCCGGTGATGATAGTAAAGTCAGGGTTTAGCTTATAGCTTAGTTCACCATATATGGCTTTTGATTTACTATCATCACTGCCGAAATAGTTAGCAAAGCCATCACTATGATAGGTTTGCTCTCTGTCATAATATGCTAAACCAATGAAGCCTGATAAAAGTTCGGTGCTGTAGTTGAGTTTGAACTCGACATTTACATTGTCTTCATTCATCCTCATTACTTGTTCAAATTTTGGGTTAGCTTCATAAGAATCAAAACCGAAATTATAATCCATGGCAGCCATCAAAATTTCGTAATCAACGCTTTGATTTAGTTTGTGATTGATTTTTAAACTAGTCGTTTTTGAATTGGTGTCCATATAACGCTCCCAAGCTGGAATGAAAGCGCGAGGGTCCTTTGCGATATAGTTTGTACGGCCTGTATTTCCTTTTTCAAAAGCAATTGAATGACTAAGAAGTGCCGTTACTCCCTCAAACTGACTAGGTTGCCACAATAATTTAAATCTGGCTTTTTCTGTGTTGAGCTCATTTAGGTCAAATTTTGGCGGATTATCTTTGTACTCAATACTATTGTCATAGTCTTCACCGTCAACGCGTTGACCGGTGATACGAAATGCTAGCTCATTATCAATAAGTGGCCCAGATAGCATGATCGACTTGTCTATATAACTATCTTTATTTCTATAAGCAACCCTACCTGCGCCTTCCCAATCAAAAGAGGGATCTTTGGTCTTTATAAACATTGCGCCGCCGATACTGTTTCGGCCGTGGCTAGTAGATTGTGGCCCTCGGAATACCTCTATTTGTTCTACATCCCACATCCCCGTATCGCCGGTTAAATCAGCCATAAATGGTTCAGCCACACCGTCGGTAATGGTCGAAACTCTTGCTTTAGCACCACCAGAAACACCATTGAATCCGGTCGCCGAACCATTACCTGAAACACCTCGAATGTCTGGTTTTGCACCTGAAAGTACAACTACATTGGCTATTTCAGAAACTGCACTACTTAAACTTAAGTGCGTTAAATCTTTGAGTTGAGACTCATCAATTACAGATACGGAAGAAGCTGTATCTTTTAGACTACGTGCTGTTTTTTCGCCTAATACGATGATTTTTTCAATCGATTCGATTTCTTTTTCATCATCGGCATGGCTGAGGGAGGAAGCGAGTATTGCAGAAACATAAAGAGTTACAAGAGATTTCTTTGTAGAATATGTATTCACCGAGGTGATCCTTTTTACTAATTATAAGTTATTTTTTAGGAGACTGTTGCTAGTCTTTCAATATTCTAAATAAAAATGATTATCACATCAATTGTATTTTGTGTTGCTGAAAATAAAACATTCGCTATAATCTTAATCTCACCTTAACCCTCAATCTAATTGTAAAACGGAGTTTTACCTTGTTTAGTGTGTTTTTTGTTGCTCTTCTGAGCCTTGCAATTACGTTAATTTACTGCACAAACAAGCATCAGCGCTTGTTAAAGCGACCTCTGGCAAACAATGCTAGAGCTGCTGGCTATATTCTTTTGGCAATTACATTCATTCTTGCAATACAAATTTTTGCTGGCGCAGCGGTCGTATTTAGTTGGCTTATCGGTGTCATGGTGCTTACCGCGCTTATTCCTTTCACCATTTTAATACTTTTTAGGAAATCACAATGAGCAGGTTGTCACATGCTGATAAAATTCAGCCTGACTGGTGGGGGAAGACACTTGCAGGTGTCATACTTGGCTTGGCACTAAGCTTTGGGATCGTTGGTCTTTTCGCTTGGGTGGGCAGTGATGGTTTGATGGATACGTTAACTCCTGCAAGACAAAGTTGGCGGACTCAGTTTAGTATGTGGATAATTTCTCCTATCTGGTTGCTCATTTTGAGTTTTGTTTTTATGTTCAAAAACTCAAAACAAGCAGTGCTTTGGCTTGGCGGCGCTAATTTAGTTGTTTACGTTATTTTATTTGTTGTAAGAGGGATGGTATGAAGATCCGCGCCGATATATTAAGGATTTATCAAAATGTACATACTTGGACGGGGGTAACTACAGGTCTATTGCTGTTTATCGGTTTCTTTGCCGGGGCTATCACCATGTTTGCTGGTAGCATCGACAAGTGGTCTACACCTCCTTCCCACCACTTGCCTCAAGTCGACGCTGACCAATATGATGCACTGATCTATCGTGTGCTTGAACAACATCCTGAGGCACTAAATGGTATCAATATTAGTTTTGCAGCAGATCACTCTCCAGTTACTTGGTATGAACAAGGTGGCGCTCGGGGCTTGAGCCTTGATAAAACGCTCTGGCACGGCACTTTAAATGAAGCAGGGGAGCTTGAGGCGCATACCAGCTATATTAATGAACTATCGTCGTTAGTGGATTATCTTCACCGCAGTGCAGGTATTGCGGGGGAAATTGGCCATGATCAGGCGGGGGTTTATGTACTAGGAGTTGCGGCAATTTTGTATTTTATTGCGCTTGTTTCGGGCGTTATTTTCTTATTGCCGAGCTTAGTAAAAAGCTTTTTTGCCCTAAGAGATAAAAAAGGCGCGAGCCGTTTTTGGCTTGATACTCATAACCTAATTGGGATCACTAGCTTACCGTTTCATATCATTATCGCTATCACTGTGATTGTATTCGCATTCCACGATATTTTGTACGATGGACTAGGTAAGTTGTATGGCGATAAGCCGCTTTTTCCGAGTCAAGCACCTTCAGCTATTGAATACAAGGTTGAAAACTTGCCAAAGCTTGAGGTCATTTTGCAAAAAGCGAAAGACTACGCACCTGACTACCAAGTCAAAGGTATAACCTTGAGTCGATTAAATAGCGCAAGGCCCTCTGCGTCAATTCAATTGTTAAGTGATAAACACTTGATGCGTGGCCCAGAAGCTGATTATTTGTTTATGAACCCGTATACATTTGAAGTATCGGCAAGCAGTGTCGCGGATGATGCACAAGGGGTTTGGGGTGCGGTAGTGACCACGTTATTCGGTCTTCATTTTGGTAGCTACGGCGGTGAGTTTGGTCGTTGGGCTTATTTTATTATGGGTATTTTAGGCGCAGTGCTGTTTTATACGGGGAATTTATTGTGGCTTGAGAAGCGCCGTAAGCAAAAGCAGCTAGAGCAATCAAAATCAACCCGAGTGATGGGTAAATTGACTATTGGCGTGGCAATGGGCTCATTATTGGGTGTAGCTGCCGCGTTTGCTGTAACAAAATGGACTGCGTTGACCACAATAAACATCAATGTTGTGTATATGTGGGTCTATTATCTGTGTTTTGGTTTTACCTTGATTGCAGCGTTCGTCATCGGTATGAGTAAAACGGCAATTTGGTCACAAAGGGCGGTTGCCATTTTGTGCTTCTCGTTGCCACTGACTTCAGTCATTGCGTTTGCAATCCCAAGTCTTGGCATTTGGCCAGCGACAGCTTGGTCTTCTATTGGTTTGGAGTTAACCGCTATGATCCTAGGTGTTATTTTTTGGCGAATGGCAGATAAGACAAAGCATAGGGCTTACTATGGCGAAACCAATAGCATTTGGTTTATTGGCCAGCATCAAACCGAATGTGAATTACAAACGCAGTCTGTATAAAAACACGTAGAAAGGAGCAGGTAGCTCCTTTTTACTTACAAAGTGTCATCTATTTTTTCAAATCTGTTATCCTACTCGTTTTGCAATTCTCTACGGAAAAATTATGGAGCTTACAGCCTGGTTAAGTCTTGCTGCTATTTGTGCTTTTGGTGCGATGTCACCAGGCCCAAGTTTAGCGGTTGTCTTGCGTTATAGCCTATTTCATAGTGCCAAACACGGTATTGTCGCAAGCCTTGCGCATGGCTTGGGAGTTGGAATTTATGCCAGTCTAGCAATTTTAGGGTTGTCAGGGCTTATTCATCAATTTCCGATTGTATACCAATTTTTGGTTTACGGTGGTGCCGCCTACTTGGCATGGATGGGGATAAAAATCCTAATGAGTAAGAGCCAAGGGTTAGCGGTATCACAGTCTCAAGTGGCAACGTCGTATGGCAAAGCTGCGCAGGATGGTTTTGCAATTGCATTTTTGAATCCGAAGTTAGCTATTTTCTTCGTCGCACTCTTTTCGCAGTTTATCGACCCAGAAAAGATGACTTTAACGGTAGGTTTTATCATGTGTATCACCGTGCTAACGATAGATGCGTTGTGGTATTTTATTGTCTCAATTTTGAGTGCTTCAGCAAGAGATAAATTCGATTTAACGGCTAAGCGAGCTGTGATTGATAAAATTCTTGGCTGTGCTTTTTTACTGCTCGCCATGCGAGTGATTTACCAATCCTTGTAGCCATTGTAAGCACTTCTTGGTCGGCGCTCTATCTTTGCGCCCATCAGGAATGATCGCATAATATGCATAGGGAGCGGGGATCGCCAGTTCGCGCTTATCAAGCTGAACTAATCGACCACTAGAAATTTCTCTCGTAGCCAGTTTAGGCTCTACTAAACCAATCGCATTCTCGTCTTGTATAAACTGGATCACTTGTGTCATTTCATCGAATGAGATGTGCTCAGCATTGTTCCATTCAATGTCGGTAAAGCTTTCAAACCAATTTGACCAACTAGGCCACTCTAAAGAACCGACGCGACACTTAACTGAACACAACAAAAATTGAGGAAATGTTTTAGGACTTTCCAACAAGGCTTGATGCTGTTGCCAAAAAGCTTCACTACAAACAGCGACAAGACTGGTATTCATCAATTTTTTTATTTCAACAGCTCCTTCCAACACACCATCACAAAAGCGTATCGCAATATCAAAGTCGCTCTGTACCAATGGTCGTATTTTATCCGAAATATCGATTTCAATGTCGATATCAGGATTTGATGATTTAAAACGAGCTAAATTAGGTAACAATAGTTGAGTGGCAAAGCGCGTACTGGCGGTAATGCGTAATGTTTTATTATCTTGGTTGAGCTGCTTGGCTTGCGCTATTGCCGAGTGCATTTGTGTAAGCGACTTAGAAGCTTGTTGGCAAATGAGTCGCCCTTCTTTGGTCACTTCAAGACCTCCACTTTGTCGTGTAAATAACAAAAAACCAAGTCGACTTTCAAGTTGTCTAACTTGGTAGCTCACCGCTGCAGGTGTAAGTCCAAGTTCTTCTGCTACTTTTGAAAAGCTGTTAAGCCGCAAGCTTGCATCCAAGATTTGTAAGAGAGAACCACTCAAGTACTTCATTTAACACCCTGCAAATTAAATTTGTAAGGTTTGCAAAAACTATTCGTTTTTCAAAACCCACTATTTTGGAGAGAATAATACCACACAGAGGTATTTGGACTAGTGAAATGAAAGGTAAGTACTCTACTTTTATCAATGGGAATGTAGCGAAAATAGAGGAGTTGGAAAATCTGGCATTTGCAGGGCATGCACATTTTACTGCAATGCAAATGCGAGAATATGGAGTAAAAGGATTTGAGTTTCATATTGCAAGATTACGACAAGCTTCACAAAAAATATTTTCAATGGAGTTGAAAGAGACGGATGTGGTAGAGCAGCTACAAGCTGCGGTAAAGGAAGCCCCAAAGGATGGCTCAATCTTAATCACGGTATTTAGTTCAGATAGTGAATTTACGCAAAAATCAAAAAATGCGGATCTCAATATTATGATTAAAACAAGTGCTGCACATGATGGTCCAACGGGGTCAATACGTCTGAAATCTTTTGAATATCAGCGCCCACTAGCCGACACTAAACATGTGGGTGAAATCGCAAAGACTCACTTTATGCGTGAAGCAAACAAAGCCGGGTTTGACGACGCACTTTTCGTTCATGACAATAGAGTGTTGGAAGGCAGTATTTGGAATCTTGTTGGCTGGGATGGCGAAGGGTTAGTATGGCCAAAAGGGGCCAAATTGCACGGCACTATGATGCAAATTATAGAAGCAATGGCACATCAAATTGGTATAAAGCAAAGAAGTGCTGATGTTTCATTAGGTGAGATAGCTCAGTTAGAGGGAGTTGCACTACTAAACTCTTGGACGCCTTGTGTTCCGATTGCTGCGCTTGATGGTATACAGCTAAATCTAAACCAAGACTTTTACACATTACTACGAAGGTTACACGATAAGGCGCCAGTGACCAGTTTGGTTTAACTAATCTAATCCCTTGCGCTGTATGTAGTTGTGAAGAATAAATGCTTTGAGTTTTTCGCTATCGGTTTTATTCATTGCAAAGGATACGGCGAGCTCCAGTGGGCTTGCCACCTTTATCGAATGGACGTTTGCGAACAGCGGAATAGGGTCGGCAAGATATAATTTAGCTATCCGACTGATCACATTAATTTGGATAGCACTTGCTTGATAGGGAAAAGTATTAAGCAGTCCACCTGATTGCGATATGGAGACCATATTAAACGGCATCAATTGAGGGGACAATCTAAACCTGACCGGCGTTGATGGGCAAGTACGCCAGCTACGTGGCGCACTAGAGTTAGTGGCTTCCACGATATTAGGTGCTTCTAAGTTGTTGTCTAAAATCTCCATCAATGCCGATAGGTCGCTAAGTGGAAACTCGACCTGCTCGTTGGCATTTTTGGCAACGAGACAAAACTGAGAACTATTTGAAATACTCGCAAGTAACTTTTTAATCTCACTGTGCGTTTGCTGTTTTTGATCCCTAGCTTCCGGCAATAGCGAGCCTGCAACGCGATTACCGGCTAGGGTTCGGTTAATGAATTGTAATTCTTCCTTCGTCAATTTCATGATTAAGCACATCCATTGGGTGGTTGATATTTATACAGCAAGGTTTATACCAAATTCCGCTTTCGTTGCTATTGCGGCGTTTCTTTTTTAAGTACGGGGTTTGCAATTTGTTCAGCAGTAGACTTGTTGCCATTTAGCCTTCAAATAGGGCAACCTAACGTACCTAAGCGGCAATGAATTGCCCATGAAGCTGTACGAGTTATTTAAGAAAATGAAATATTTCCGTGTTCAGTGGCTATTGATATCAATTCATCGGCTGATTATTGAAAATATTTATTTGGAATAATGCTTGCAAAGGTCTAGCACCGAAATTGTTTTTTAGACTTGCCCAATGCCAACGTTTTTAACTGGACATCAAGTATCGCTGATTGAGCCTACTGCACTGAACTTTTCACCTGTAGAGCGAGAGAAATTAGTGATCCCGAGCGCTCATAATCAGCTTATAGCAAATGACAATCACCTTGCTGGTGGGGGGCGTGCTCACACCTTTAAACAAAACTTTATGAATGCCATGAGTAGTGGCTCGTCTAGTGAAACGTCGCAACATGACAAAAGTGAAGCGTTACTGCAGTTCCAATTTGCAGACCACGAAGTTCTATTCGACCTTACAAGCATCGCCTCTCATGAGGAGGCTGCTTACGAAAAGCTCCGAGCGTTGTTGGCTGATATGATGACAAGGCCTGTAAAGGTTGATATCAGCAGTAAAGATCAAGCGCAGCAATTACTGTTTAAAAATTTAGAGTTAGATTTTTTAGCGTACAAGGAGCTCTCTGAGCGGCTGGAAATGTTAGCAAAGCTTGACCATGAAACTGAAAGTCAAAAAGCATTGGCGCAGCAAGATAGAGATCGCATTCGTGCAGTAATTGCAAGTTTACATGCACGCCTAGAGAAGGGCCAAGAGGCGTTACTTGGTGGAACAACATTAAAAGCGTTGGATGTAAATCGCAAAGATTTTGAGCTTGAATTAGATAGCCTATTTACCAGTGTTGGCTTTGATTCGGATATGCCAGTAACTGGCGCGACTTGATTGCCGTGATCATTATTGTTTGCTGGGATTTGTACTTTTTACCAAGTATAAAATGTAGTAGCCCATACCCGAAACTCACCGTTTAAAAAGAACGGGGCTAGACTTTACCTGACATGCGCTTTGTGGAACAAAAGACGGCCGTCAACGTTACTTTTGTTCCACAAAGCGCACGTTCCACTAACTCATGTATGCCCCAAAACGAGCTAGAAAGTTTTGCTCAAAGGGCTAACAACACCGTTTGCGCCTTGCTGTAAAACATGGGTATAAATCTGAGTGGTTTTAACGTCTGAATGGCCTAACTGAGCTTGTACTGTTCTAATGTCTGCCCCACTTTGTAACAGGTGTGTAGCAAAAGAGTGGCGAAAAGTGTGGGGCGTTATAGGTTTTGTTATTTGTGCTTTTTTGGCTGCCTCTTTAACCGCTTTACGTACTCCTGTTTGATGAAAATGATGTCGGCGGATCTCCTCAGTTTCAGGATCTGCACTTAACTTATATGAGGGAAATAGATACTGCCAAGCAATTGACTTATTGGCGCTAGGATATTTTCTTGCTAGTGCGTTTGGCATCCAAACACCTGCATATCGTTCATTCTGGGAATCTAATTTTAAGTATTCATCAGCCTGAGCAATTTGATTTCTTAGCAAAGGTATAAGTTCTGTGGCGAGAGTAACCACCCGATGTTTATTCCCTTTTCCATTCCAGATCCGAATGCACTTGTAGTCAAAGTCAATGTCCTGAACTCGTAGTTGAACAGCTTCCATTACACGTAAGCCGCTACCATACATTAAGCCTGAAATTAAATAATATCGTTTACTTAAAAACGACATGAGACGTTTAACCTCCTCGGGGGTCATAACAATTGGCAACTTAGATTGGCGCTTGCTTCTGATAAACGTTAGATTGGGGCACAAATCCTGTTTAATTATTTGCTTATACAGAAAAGATAATGCATTTAACGCTGTCGCTTGTGTTTTAGGCGACACATTACGTTTAAGTACAAGGTAGTCGAGATATTCGACAACCTCGTTATCGCCCATTTAAGCTGGGTGGCGCTTATCATGAAAATGAATATAGGAAGAAATCCACTTAAGATATGTATCAACTGTTCTGAGCGAATATTGCTTAGTCAGCATAAACTCTGCGATGTGGTTTAGAAATGGTGAACGAGTTCTCATTGAATTAGCTCTAAAAAGAAACTGTATTTATACACAGTGTTGGCGTATTTCTCCTATAGTCAAGAAAACGACCCACTGGGTCGTTTTCATCCTTTTCATAATGATGAAAAATATATCTGTAGCAACAAGTTAGTTATTGTGATAAAACTGGTACAATGAGAATAATGCCCCATGACTCGGTAGATAAACGATCCATTGGGTCGATATTAAATTGTTATATTTTCAGAGGTACTAATCACTTGCAGTACACAAACGAAAACTATTTTATTTATGATGACGTTGAACGCGTCGATTTGCCCAAAGTAAAAGAGCTATTATCAATCTCCTATTGGGCTTCAGAACGGACCATTGATGTAATTGAAAAATCAGTTGAAAACTCGGAATGCTTTTCACTTTACGACGATGAAATTCAAATAGGGTTTGCTCGTGTTGTATCTGATTTCTCAACTTTTGGGTATATCGCTGATGTTATTGTAGACCCCGATTATAGGGGGCAAGGGCTAGGAAAGTGGCTAGTGGAAACAGTGGTAAATGATCCACGTTGGAAAGGTAAGTTTTTAATGTTGGCGACTGATGATGCACATGGTTTGTATCAAAAACATGGCTTCAAGCAAAGTCCAAAGTTTATGGGGTTCTATTAAAAAAATATAACAAAACAAGTCAAGCGGACAATTTTTAGCAGGCTGGTTCCGCTTCGCTTCACATTATAGCCTGCTAAAAATTGCCGTTGCTTGCGGCGTTATGTTTCTAAGATTGCTGAGGTTGAAATTATGAGCAAGGCAACGTTTACCGTGGTAGTAATACGCGACGGTCGGGAGAAGGACTACTATGACTTTTGGGGTCATGACGTACAGAAAAACGAGAGTGGAGAGCAATTGCATTCGGCGTTAGTTGGCTTTACCGAAGACGTAGAGGCGAAAAATAAACAAGAAGCCATTTCTAAAGTTCGTAAAATGCACCCCGGCCTAACAGTTGACGAAGAAGCTACGACTCGCCTTGGTTGAGCAGCTAAAACATGACACATATGAACCTTATCCGGTCAAGTAAGCATAACGATTCTTTTTAGCTGCTTTTAAGCAGCTAATTTGTATTGGCAACGCTTAAACCTGTNGTTATGTCGGTTAGCCATTAAATCGTTTATGGCAAACACATATAGGGGTGTTCGCCGTAATCTCTTATTGCGATCTCATCGCTGCCTAAATCAGTCGATACAACTTATTGTTTAGGGCCACTAGACATTCATCGGTTAACCTGAAAAAAATAGGCGAAAAAAATAGGCGACACCCATTGAAACAAAATAGGCGACACCCATCACTATTAACATCAAAGCTGAGGAGGTGAAGTAAAAAAAGTATGAAAGCACAGTCGTCACTTAGGTCAAAAACGTTTATCGATAGGTTATTTTTTAGCGCTCAAGCGTATCTCTACACTAAAACTGAGTTATCGCGCACGACAACGCGCTGCAAACACAACAGTTAAAAATTTAGAGTTGAAAATTTGAGTTTACTAAGCCAACAAGCGCTCGCAGTTTGTTAGGTTTGTCCGTCGTCGTTTTTGCAGTGTTTCACAGTAAGCGGNTCGCTCTCGACCAACTGCACCGTGGAATACCCGAGAAAATTGCGTAGTGAGTTTTATCCAGTTCTCCGGTTCGATATTTAATCGAGTAAGAATGGGTTGAGACTCAAAGATATAGCCTCGTTTGTCGGCGCGAATACATTGGCCTGTGAGTTCAACCAATTCAATATAGGATTTGAGTTCAAAAGGCAGGCCTTTAGGCATATGTTTTCGTGGGCTGCCAGCAAAGCGNTTTTTGGTTGTTTGCCCAGCTTCGCATGGTCGATGCGCTTTTTGATACTGGTGTAGTCTGAGGTTTCAGGCGTTGCTGCGATTTTGGCTCTAATGGGGTTTAGGTCTACGTAGGCGAGACAAGTGGCCAATGCGGCCTCGTCTAATAATGCTTGGGATTTAAATCGTCCTTCCCAAAATCGGCCTGTGCAGTTATCTTCTATATTTGCTCGGCGGGCGATGTCTTCGTTAAGTACGCGCATAAACCAGCTAATATCTGCGAGTCTTTCTCTGTACTTATCAACCAGCTCATCTAGCATCAACTGCTCCGACTCATTGAGTGGCTCACCTTCAGTAAACTTTTGGCTTATCCAATTGCCTTTAAACAACTTGTGCCACCGTATCACAATCGCTTCATCCGACAGACGC
>NZ_NSDG01000002.1:0-74557 GCF_002289345.1 Pseudoalteromonas sp. HM-SA03
CGTAAATTTTCCTATTTTAGTTAATGGAAAATTCTACTTATAAACTGTTTCATTTTTTGGGGGAGTTACATATGCTTATCTATCAATATTATGTTAAGTTGTGTCACATCATTAAATTCTGTGTGGAATATCTCATTATTATTCAAATCTCTCTAAATAAATTCTATCGACTAGAAAGTTGTACTCTCGCTTTCTAGGGTGATCATCTTTTTGTGAAAAATCGCATAACTCTCCAAGTTTCGTGTCTGGATGCGGGTTAAAGAGTATAAATGGAAGTGCGGCACTTACATGATAGCGCTTTTGAGCTGTATATCTAACATTCACTTCTGGTGTTACTCTAGTTGGTCTTCTAATTCTGAGCTTTGCATTTTCTGATAGACAAGCAACTCTATATTTTTCTTTTTCTACGAGGTGTTTCCACTTTTCTTGGTCTATCATCCTTGGATTTGAATATAGTGAAGAACGATTCAACATCTCCATAGCCAGCTCTTTACTCAAAACTCTGGTTGCATGTTTTTTCATCCAGGTAAACCGGACGGAATAGGGGGCTGTGGATTCGCTATGTATTTTTCGATAGGCAGCCAAAGTCATTAAGTTAGGAACTGCACTATGAACAGCTTCGAATCTAGCGTCATTATTAGAAATTTCCAGAATTGCACTTTTAAAGTTTTCTTTGGCAAGATTCACAGCATTCACCCTAGACTTGACAATTTCTTCAGGGTCATTTACTAACAGAAGACCTGGGAACCTTTGCAACAACTTTCCGCTTTCCCGGTCATTTAAATAGAGATCGCGATAAGCATCTAAACATTTAGAGAGTGCTTTTTCACCTTCTATTTTTGTAACAGTTATATTTGTTGGAGCGATTTCTTCATCTTGCTTTTTTATATCAGGCAGTTCATAAAAAGTTGCCTTTTTTATATCGGCTTTAGTCAGTTCATGGCATAGCTGATTAATATGTTCGTTAAGAATATCGAAAGTTGAACGTATATTAAATTTATTCATTGTATGATGTGTTCCTATTATCTCTTTTACATTATACCAAAAAGAATGAAATCTCGCTAAGCGATATTACTATGAGTACCTAATGGAACAAACTAACAATATCATTTGTACTAGACCTGCATTTGCCAAATTAAGTTGGATACCTTATTAGAATATCAGTTAGATATCTGATTAATTATTCATGAATATTTTAGTGATGAGGTATATGCCTATTATTTATAAAAGTATGATGTGTTCCCACAGGGGTGTATTAATTATATCAGAAATACTCTGATAGCTCATATTTATCTTCACTTATTAAGCTTTTATTCGAAGCGTCTTAGGTTTTTTGAGAAATAAAATATCAACTAGTGAATTTGAAAATGATTCTATGTTGTCTTGGTGAAATTGCTAATTAGTTTTGTGGAGCAGAGATTGTTTTACTAACATTTGTATGATGTGTTCCTTTATGTAGGCTAAATTATATCAAATTTTTTGGACTTCTCCTATCAAATTGGGTGTTGATAAATTTTGGAGGGAGTTCTTAACAGACAATAGTCACTTAAAAGCGGTGGCTAGAAACCACTTAGAATGACAACGGTACTTATCAGTTCTTTGATTAATTTTTAAATTTGGTATTGATTCTATATAAATCATCAAAAATGTATGATGTGTTCTTTAAAGTTCCTCGTGATGATACTCTTTTTTATAAATTAAAGTCAACTTGTTGATTCAGGCATTGTCTTCTTCTGCTTCAAGATTTTAGTCGTGAAAAACAATAGTAAGTATTCACTTATTTCGTTGCGACCGAGCACTTTCCCGAAGGCATGAAGGATTGGTAAATTCTAGTTAGGCCGGAAAGGGAAGATGATAGATGGTTGGTAAGTGTGTACTCACTTTGCAATAAGCATCATTTGGGATCCTTTAAAGGGATTAGATAAATTATAGAGTAGAACACTGAGTTTAATTTTGCACTTTCAAAGAGAACAACCGTACCACTTCTTTTTCTTGGCTATGAATCTTCGAGTAACATCCGCACTTTTGTTGTCGTACCTGACTAAAACACGAAGACGGTTATAGTACAAGTTTCTTTTGCTACATGCACATGTACAGTTCGAAGCTGGAACGCTAGTACTAACTTTATAATAACTAAATCAGCTACTTCAGTGATTGCTTACTATTATTCAAACTTCGCCGGAATAAATACTAATGTCAATGCAGTACTCGATTTGTAGCAAAGTTAAAAAACGAAAAACATGAGTAGATAGAAGAAACATTTCATGTGCTTTGGCTATTTCAATATCATACAGTTTTCATATCTGAGTTCATGGTTTGATTGTCGAAGAGCAAAGTAGACAGGGATCTTTTCAAACGTCTGAACAGCTTGGTTGCGAACAAGTCATGCTAGATGTGAAAATTGTTCGTGGGAAAATATTTCTGAAATTAACTGTCCCGAAACTAGTGAAATTTTTGGAAAGGAAAATAGCATTAAGCTATTCAGCGAGTAACCTTATACCTAATTATTTTAGGCAAAGTGACTATCCCTAGACTAGATACTGTAAGAAAAAAATCGTTGTGTTAGACATAAAGACAAGAGTGAGGGTCAAGAGCAAACTCGGTGGTATTTTTGTTATCAATACCACCTTTATTGACAGTAGAATACTTTACTTATTTTATCTGGTTATAGAGATAAGCACTGCGTTACTCGATTTCTCGGCGAGACTTCGTCGCCTCAATGAGATAGCTTAATCAAGAAAATTTATTTAATTTGAATAACCCAGAACATTGAAGAAAAATTTTTTCAGTATTGAGATCTAATTAGAGGAGAGGTCTGTTGGAAGTATCTATACGCGTTATTACTTCCAAAAACTATATAGCATATGTTATTAGTACTCATAACTATCACTATATGACCCATTTTTTTCTGCTTCGTTCTTACTCATAAAATATGAAGGACTATTAGCCTAAACTTAAATAAACCATCAATTTAACATAATATTACAGCTGCAGTCAGTGTGTCGTCTTTGTATATAAATGCCCTGTAGGACGATTTACTGAAGAGGTAGGGCGGGATTCCGCTTGCTCACAAATTCTGGAATTTACTTCCATCCGTCAGCGCTACTAATCAAGGCACTCAAAGTGAAAAACAAGACATCGACAAGATTATGTTTGATATTGGTATAGGTTCCAGAGCCTTCAATTCACTCTAAAATGAGTGTAAAGATCAGGTTATAACAGTCTGATATTCGTCAACTTTAAGTCCGCTTCTGTGCTCGCTGGAGAGATGTATTAAAAACCATCAGATTTTAATGAGGGTTGTATGTTGATTAATTTTTTAAACAGTTTTAGCAAATGCCTCAAAGTAATAAACAGCATATAGTATGATGTGTTCTTTAGAGAAAACAAACGAAAGTTTTTCCTTGATGAATAAGAGGGCTTGGGGTACTGTTCAATGGTGGTAACACATATTGGAATGAGGAAAATACAATGGCTAATTGGAGCCCAAATAGCTGGAGAGATAAACCTATCTTGCAGCAACCTGAATACCCAAATTCAGAAAAGTTAAAGTCAGTTGAAAAAGAACTAAATTCAGCACCACCGCTCGTTTTTGCAGAAGAGACGCGAAGCTTGTATAAGAGCCTAGCAGATGTTTGCGAAGGTAAAGCTTTTATATTGCAAGGTGGTGATTGCGCAGAATCGTTTTCAGATTTTAGTGCCGCTAATATTCGTGATACGTTCAAGACACTTTTGCAAATGGCGGTCGTATTAACATATGGCGGTAAATGCCCGGTAGTTAAAATTGCTCGAATGGCAGGGCAGTATGCTAAGCCCCGCTCTTCAGATTTCGAGACTATTGATGGTGTTTCGTTACCTTCATATCGTGGTGATATCGTTAATAGCTTTGAGTTTACTGAAGAAGCACGTATCCCAGACCCTGATAGATTGATGAAGGCGTATCACCAATCAGCGGCAACACTTAACCTACTTCGCGCGTTCGCTCAGGGTGGTCTTGCAGATCTGCATCAAGTAAATCGCTGGAATATGAGTTTCGTAGCTGCAAATCCACTAAAAGATAAGTTTCAACAACTCGCTGAGCGTATTCAAGAAGCACTTGAGTTTATGGAAGTATGCGGTATCGACTCAACCGTAGCGCCAAGCCTGAAAGAAACTCCACTCTATACTTCACACGAAGCGCTACTGCTAGGTTATGAAGAAGCGTTAACTAGACGAGACCACTTGTCAGGAGACTGGTACGATTGTTCTGCTCATTTTGTGTGGATTGGTGAACGTACGCGTCAATTAGATCACGCACATATCGAATTTTTCCGTGGTATTAAAAACCCAATTGGCGTAAAAGTTGGCCCAGGGATGCAAGAAGATGAGTTAATTAAACTTGTCGATGCGCTTAACCCAGATAACATTCCTGGTCGTCTAACACTTATCACACGTATGGGTGCAGATGTGCTGCCGGAAAAACTGCCTAAATTAGTTCGTAGAGTTCAAGAAGAAGGCCGCAAAGTTATTTGGACTTCGGATCCGATGCACGGAAATACTGAAAAAGCGAGCACAGGATATAAGACTCGTAGTTTTAACAATATCCTAAGAGAAATCAGTCAGTTCTTCGCAGTGCATAAAGCTGAGGGTAGCTATCCTGGTGGTGTGCACTTAGAAATGACAGGGCAGCACGTCACTGAGTGTGTTGGTGGTGCCTACGGACTATCAGACGAAGACTTATCTCAGCGTTACCGTACCCAGTGTGATCCACGTCTAAACGCAGACCAAGTTTTAGAGTTAGGCTTTTTAGTTGCTGATCTACTAAAAGACGCTCGTAAGACAGTATAGATAACAAACAAAAGGCCGCATTGCGGCCTTTTTAGTATTTATGACGCTTTAGCCCAGTTTCAGAAATAATTTTTGCTGATATTTCCTCAACGGAATAGCGTGTACTGTTCAAGTAAGGCGTTTTATTCTTTTTAAATAGCATCTCGACTTCTTTGACTTCAATCCGGCATTGTCTGATAGATGCGTACTTGGAGTTTGCCATTCTCCCTTGCCTGATTGCGGCTAGTCTTTCTGGGTCTATGGTTAAACCAAAGAGCTTACCTTTGTATTTATCCAGACATTTGGGTAGTCTTCCACTTTCTAAATCATCTTCTGTCATTGGATAATTTGCGGCTTTGATTCCATATTGCAATGCTAAATATAAGCTAGTCGGCGTTTTACCGCTGCGGCTGACGCCAACCAATATGATGTCTGCTTCGTCATAATCTTTAATATTTGCGCCGTCATCATTTGCAAGTGCATAGTTAACTGCATCTATTCTAAAATCATAAGAAGACTCGTGAATGCTATGCGTGCGGTGCATTTTTGGCACCGGCTGAACTTTTAGCTCTCTTTTTACTATTTCGCTCGCATAAGATAAAAAGTCGTAACAAACCCCTTGTGACGATAAAATAATATCGGATAATTCTGGATTAACGAATGTGAAAAATACCAATGGCTTCTGACCTGAAGTCTCAGCAACAGAGTCTATTAATTTTTTGATTTCGTTTGCTTTTTTTACTGTTTCTACAAATGGTATCGTTTGATGATTAAATTCTACAGGGAACATTGAAAGCGTTGCGTGACCAAACACTTCAGAGGTGATTGCGGTACCATCGGAAATATAAAATGCTGTTCTCATTTTGCTATTATTCATTCAGAAATTGTTGAAAATAAGCCATCGCGGTTTACGAAGACTGCCTTACCGTTGTAGAATGCCCTTGACCAAGTGGAAAGGTCAATTAATCTCTCACATTTAATACAATTTGTTTTGGAGACAGTTCCGTGCAAGACTACGTTCTCTGGTATCAAGAGTTGGGTATGCAAGATGTACCTCGAGTTGGTGGTAAAAACGCTTCTCTAGGTGAAATGATATCTAACCTTGCTAACGCTGGTGTACAAGTACCTGGTGGATTCGCAACAACTGCTGATGCGTTTAATGAATTTCTTGAGCAATCAGGCCTCAATGAAAAAATCCACTCAATCCTAGATACTCTTGATGTTGACGATGTCAACGAATTAGCCAAAGTCGGCACCCAGATTAGACAATGGGTTATCGATACACCATTCCAACCAGAATTAGATAAAGCAATCCGTGAGGCGTATAGCCAGTTACACGGTGACGCAAGCCAAGATGTCTCCTTTGCTGTTCGTTCATCAGCAACAGCAGAAGATATGCCAGACGCTTCCTTCGCTGGCCAACAAGAAACTTTCCTAAATGTTCGTGGCATTGATGCCGTAATGGTCGCTATCAAGCATGTTTTTGCTTCGCTATTCAATGACCGTGCAATTTCTTATCGCGTACACCAAGGCTATGATCACAGAGGCGTGGCGCTTTCTGCTGGTATTCAGCGTATGGTGCGTTCAGACAAAGCATCGTCTGGTGTTATGTTCTCAATCGATACCGAATCAGGCTTCGAAGACGTTGTCTTCGTTACTTCTAGCTATGGTTTAGGGGAGATGGTAGTTCAAGGCGCAGTAAACCCAGATGAATTTTATGTTCATAAGCAAACGCTTGCAAAAGCAAAACCTGCTGTTCTTAAGAGAAATATTGGCTCAAAAGCAATCCAAATGATCTACTCAAGTGACGAGTCTCACGGTAAACAAGTTGAGATTGTTGATGTAGACTCGGCACTATCTAACCAATTCTCGATTACAGACGCAGAAGTAGAAGAATTAGCAAAGCAAGCTGTTATTATCGAAAAGCACTACGGTCGTCCAATGGATATCGAATGGGCAAAAGATGGTAACGACGGTAAGCTTTACATCGTTCAAGCTCGTCCGGAAACAGTCCGTTCAAATGAAGATGCGAACGTAATGGAACGCTTTCAGCTAAAATCAAAGTCTGAAGTTATTGTTGAAGGTCGTGCAATCGGTCATAAGATTGGCTCAGGCGTAGTTAAAGTCCTGTCTTCAATTGATCAAATGGACTCGGTAAAGCAAGGCGATGTACTTGTTACTGATATGACGGATCCTGATTGGGAACCTATCATGAAGCGTGCCTCTGCTATCGTAACAAATCGTGGTGGCCGTACTTGTCACGCTGCAATCATTGCGCGTGAGCTGGGGATCCCTGCCGTGGTTGGATGTGGTAATGCAACCGATTTGATCACCAATGGTGACACGGTAACAGTATCATGTGCAGAAGGCGATACAGGTTATATCTACAAAGGTGAACTTGAATTTGATGTTATTTCTTCTCGCATCGATTCAATGCCAGCTATTCCAATGAAGATAATGATGAACGTGGGTAACCCAGATCGCGCGTTTGATTTTGCGAAGTTACCACATGCAGGTATCGGCCTTGCGCGTCTTGAATTTATCATCAACCGTATGATTGGTATTCACCCTAAAGCACTACTTCATTTTGACAAGCAAGATGCAGAGCTACAGGCTGAGATTAAAGAGCTAATCGCGGGATATGAATCACCAGTAGAGTTCTATATCAGCAAGCTAGTTGAAGGTATTTCTACGCTAGGTGCGGCATTTGCTCCAGAGCGTGTAATCGTTCGGATGTCTGACTTTAAGTCAAATGAGTATGCAAACTTGGTTGGCGGTCAGCAGTATGAGCCGGAAGAAGAAAACCCAATGATTGGTTTCCGCGGCGCATCTCGTTACATTTCTGAAGACTTTAGAGAGTGTTTTGCATTAGAGTGTGAAGCCATCAAACGTGTTCGCAACGAGATGGATTTAACCAACGTTGAAATCATGATCCCATTCGTTCGTACCCTAGAAGAAGCAGCTCAAGTTATTGAAATCCTTGAAGCTCATGGTCTAAAACGTGGCGAGAATGGTTTAAAAGTCATTATGATGTGCGAACTTCCATCTAACTGCCTGCTTGCTGAAGAGTTTTTAGAATATTTCGACGGCTTCTCGATTGGTTCGAATGATCTTACCCAGTTAACACTTGGTCTTGACCGCGATTCAGGTCTTATTGCGCATCTGTTTGATGAGCGAAATCCAGCTATCAAGAAACTGCTTTCAATGGCAATTCAAACTGCTAAAGCGAAAGGCAAATATGTAGGTATTTGTGGCCAAGGTCCATCGGATCATGAAGATTTTGCTGCTTGGTTAGTTGAAGAGGGCATTGACTCTGTCTCACTTAACCCAGATACAGTACTTGAAACTTGGCTTTATCTAGCTGAAAAGTTTACTAAATAATTTAATGGCCCCAATGCAACACATTGGGGCCATTTCATTTCTGAAATGTCCTATCTAACTTTTCGCAGCCAAGCTTAAACAAACGCTGCACATTTTTTAAGTGCTTCTTTGCGCCTTCATGATTCATCGAGAAACACACCAGGGCCGCCAGCAAAAAGATAACCGATGGACCGGGCACAACAAAGAAGATCAATGCTAGAATACAAAATATAATACCAACAAGGTCGTAAATAATTTTCATGTTATTTCCTCCTATACAATAAGAGTATATGGTGTGTGGTGAAATAAACTATTTCCAATTGTAACAAACCATAAAATTCTCAAGTTGATCATTAATCCTTCGTGATACAATTAATTCAAAGCAAGTAAAATATACCGTCATGATCGCAAATATTAGTCAGCAGGATTCTGCAAACGAACTTACCAACCTCTATCAAAGCAAACTAAGTGATGCAGGTTTTAGTGGGGACATTGATACGAGTTATGCAACTCGTCTTGTTACGTCAACCGACAATAGTATCTATCAGGAAATCCCTCAAGCCGTATTGTTTCCTAGAACAAATCGAGACGTACAACTTGCACTTGAAATCGCCCAACAAGATCCATTTTTGTCTCTCACCTTTGGCCCCAGAGGTGGAGGAACCGGTACTAATGGGCAATCACTTACGCCCGGTATCGTGATTGACCTATCGAGACACATGAGAGAAATTCTTGAGATCAATGAAAAAGAAGGGTGGGTTCGAGTGCAAGCGGGTGTGATCAAAGATCAGCTTAATGACTTTCTAAGACCTTACGGCTATTTCTTTTCTCCAGATCTTTCCACCAGTAACCGAGCAACAATTGGTGGTATGATTAATACTGATGCGTCGGGCCAAGGTTCACTCGTTTATGGCAAAACAAGCGATCATATTCTTGGGCTAAAAACCTTTTTAGTGGACGGTACAGAGCTAAATACCTCAAAGTTAGCAATCGATAAAGCAGAGCTACTAGCTGAGCAGAATTCAAAGATTTCTCACATTTATGCGAATGTCATTGAGATCTGTCGAAACAATCGAGCACTTATACTTGAAAAATTTCCAAGACTGAACCGCTTTTTAACCGGTTATGACCTCGAAAATGTATTCGATGGTTCACTAACTACTTTTGATTTATCTCGAATTATTACGGGTTCTGAAGGTTCGCTTGGTGTTGTAACCGAAGCAAAACTTAATTTAACGCCAATTCAGCCATATAAAACCCTAATCAATATTAAGTATGACTCATTTGAATCAGCGCTTAGAAACAGCCCATTCTTGGTTTCCGCTAATGCTACATCGGTCGAAACTGTAGACAGTAAAGTTCTAGGTCTTGCTAAAGAAGACATTATTTGGCATTCAGTATCGGACTTAATTCAAGATGTACCAGGTGTTAAGATGCAAGGTCTTAACATGGTTGAGTTTAATGGCGAATCCGAAGATGAAATTTCCTCCAAAGTCGATAGCTTATGTCAACGGTTAGATCAGCTTATTGCGAACAAAGAAGCAGGTGTTATTGGCTATCAACTTACCAATGACAAGGCAGATATCCTTAAGATCTATGCAATGCGCAAAAAATCAGTTGGCTTATTGGGTAACGCAAAAGGTAGTAAAAAACCACTTGCTTTTGCTGAAGATACAGCCGTTCCACCTGAAAACCTTGCTGATTTCATCATTGAATTTAGAGAGTTACTTGATAGTTACCAATTAGATTATGGTATGTTTGGTCATGTTGACGCCGGTGTTTTACACGTCCGCCCAGCGCTTGATATGTGCGATCCCGAACAGGAAAAACTACTACGTGTGATCTCAGATAAAGTAGTGGCGTTAACTGCAAAATACCGAGGACTAATGTGGGGTGAGCACGGAAAAGGTTATCGAAGTGAATATGGCCCCGAGTTTTTCGGTGAGCAACTATTTAATGAACTTCGTAAAATTAAAAGTTTGTTTGATAAAAACAATCGCTTAAATCCTGGAAAAATTTGTACACCACTGGATTCAAATGACCAATTAGTGTCAGTCGATGCGCAGAAAAGAGCTTGGTTTGACCGAACAATCCCAACTGAAGTAAAAGTCAACTACGAAGCACCGATCAATTGCAATGGTAATGGACTTTGCTTTAATTATGATGACAACTCACCAATGTGCCCGTCTTACAAGGTAACCAAAGACCGTAGAAACTCTCCAAAAGGACGTGCTGGGTTATTTAAAGAGTGGTTAAGACTCCAACACAATAAAGGGGTCGATTTGATTGCTGCAGAAAAGCAATTAATCAATCATGAAAATGATACTACTTGGTGGGAGCGTTTTCTCAATACGCGAAAGAAAAACGAATATGACTTTTCCCATGAAGTTAAAGCATCAATGGATGAATGTCTAGCCTGTAAAGCATGTACAACGGCATGCCCAATAAAAGTCGATGTTCCTACGTTCCGAGCTAAGTTTTTAAACTTTTACTACAGCCGTTACAATCGTCCGCTTAAAGACTACTTAGTTGCGAATATAGAGCGTGCACTACCTACCATGGCTAAGTTTCCAAATTTAGTTAACGCTTTGCAACGTAATCGCATATCCAACTTTTTCGTTGAACGGATGATCGGCTATATTGACTCGCCAGTGTTGAGTAAGGTTCAACTTAGTAAGTTAGTGCCAAGCAAACACTTCTATTCAGAGCGCAGTTTTGAAAAGTTAAGCGATAAAGATCAACAAAGCGTGATATTTGTTGTTCAAGACCCGTTTACCAGTTTCTATGAAGCAGAATTAGTATCGGACTTTGTGCAAGTTATATCAAAACTTGGGTTTTATCCACTCGTGTTACCATTTAAACCAAACGGTAAGCCTCAACACGTTAAAGGCTTTTTAAAGGAGTTTAAATCGACTGCAAAGACTGCAGCACAGTTTTTAAATAGAATCAGCGAATATAACAGGCCTTTAGTTGGGCTCGATGCTTCTTTGGTGATGTGCTATCGCGATGAATATAATGACATTCTTAAAGAGGGTAGGGGGGACTTTACGGTACAATTGGCGCATGAATGGCTTTCAACTGTCGATATCCCAACGGCTGCGACAATCAATCCATCAAAATTTACATTGATAAGTCACTGTACAGAAACCACAGCAATGCCTGAATCTAAAAGTGTTTGGCAAAGTATTTTTAATAAGTTGAACTCTAAGTTAGAAGCTGTTAATACGGGATGTTGTGGCATGGCGGGAACTTATGGCCACGAAGCGCAAAACCAAGAAAATTCAAGAGCGCTCTACGAATCCTCATGGCAGCATCATATTGATAACGCAGCTCAGGATGAAGTATTAGTGACTGGCTTCTCTTGTCGATGTCAAGTTAAACGCTTTAGTGGACAAAAACCAAAGCACCCGCTTCAAGCACTTAATAAACTACTAGATTAATATAGTAGTTAAACGAGCCCAGCTTACTGGGCTTTTTTTATAAATAGTTTTAGCCGAAGATAAATTGAGCTAATCCACACTTGGTATGATGTGTTCTCTAGAGTGTATTGCACGAATAGAATTCATTTATTCTCGAGCCACGATAATTTCATGGTTCAATAGTACTGATCCAATTAAAGACTCAAAAGCTATATTTACTATTATCTACACAATATCAGCAAACAAGTATTCAATGGCGCAGTCGCCGATAAGCTATTATTATCGTTTGACCATAATTCGAAAAGGGATCGGACGTTGTGTCTCCAGCTGCTTAAGTTTATCTATCGACTTATCAGTAAAAGTATGGCCTTTCGGTAGCAGTAAAATTCCTTGATTACTGTGAAGCGCTAAGCCCAATATCATACCTGGCTTGAGTTTTTCAGTTGTCAATATATCAACCGAACCGACTTGCTCTTGGCCTAGCTCGTTGTTACTTACAGCCTTCTCTAAAATATCAACGACTTCAGGGGAGTAGAAATTTCCCCTATAAGCTCGAATAAGATCTAGCGCTAAATCGGCTTTCTCTTTATCAGAACCGTTGGCGCTGTATAAATTGTCATAATAATCTCGAGCGACTGCAAGTATTTGTGAACCCAAAGGAATTTCTTTTCCTTTAAGACCTTTTGGGATCCCTTGGCCATTAAATTTTTCAAATTGGTGGTAAATCGTCTCGGATACGTCAGATAAGTGCTGCGCAGGCATCAACATAAGTTGTGCAATGGAAGGATGCGTATAATAAATTTTCTTTTGTGCGTCGCTTAGCTTTCTTGATGGCAATTTATAAATTTCAGGGTCCATTGCAAGTAAACCTACTTCAGCTAAATACCCAGACATCATAGCCGTTTCTGCTAATTCATTAGAAAGTTCTAGCTTCTTAGCTATGATCTTACATAATTTGGCAATGTTCTTCGCTTTTTTACCATCGATAAACGGATTTGCATTCAGAAAATTATAAAGTAACTCGACGGTAGCCCTATGTTCCTTATGTTCTTTTTGATTAGCTTGCTCTAATTGACTTAATACTTTTCGGATCTGTGTAGTGCGTTTTTGTACAAGTCCTTCAAGATTTTCATTTAACTCCGTAAGTTGCGCATTTTTTTGCACTATCTCTTCATTTAATCTCTTATTTACACTTTTTAACCTGTATTTCTCTGAACATTCTCTCACGGTATGTATGAGTATATCGTTGTCCCAAGGCTTTTGAATGTATGCATGGATCCCACTTTCATTAATGGCTTTAATTGTTGAAGCAAGATCCGAGTATCCTGTAAGTAATATCCGTTGCGTATCTGGGCAAATGCGCTTTACTTCATACAAAAATGTGGCGCCATCCATTTCAGGCATCCGCATGTCACTAATAACAACTTCAAAAGAGGAGTCTCGGATCAGCGCCAAAGCTTGCTGTGGATCACTACAGAGCTCAGCATGTATTCCATTTTGACGAAATAAGCGATTTAACGACCGTATCACATTCGTCTCATCATCGAGACAAAGCACTCGTATCGCTTCATTTGAAGTCGTTGATAGCTCGCCAAATTCCAAGGTTCAATCTCCTAAATGAATTAATTTAAACTTAGTTCAAAAAGCAAGGCTCTACAAGAAACCGTTAAAATACGCCTTAAGTCTAATATTACTCTTCAACTTTATTAATAACTTTTTAATATATGCTTAAGAAACAAGCTGGTAGCTGTATTAAGTTTAGAGAAGTAGGCTAGTAACTATCGCTTAATATTAAATAATTACAGTTTTATTTTCATGTGTCAGCGAACCAAAACTAAGCATATTAATCAATAATTTAGTGTTACATTTTGATGAAAGACACGCTTTAGTTTACGTTTACGTTAACGTTACCAGATAGAGAAAAATGTTGTTGCCATATTGAATTTATGTGTTAGGTTTATGTTGTTATTGTTAACCAAATACAATAAATGGTTGGAGAACCAGACTATGAAACAACATGTAAAGACCCTTAAATTATCACAAATGGCTTCGCTCCTCGGAGCTATTTTCTGCGCTAACTCATATGCTTACAATTGTGACGGCTTACCTGACTGGTCTCAAAATTCGGCATATAGTGGCGGTGCCCAAGTACAGAAATCGCAACAAGCTTTTGAAGCAAAGTGGTGGACTCAAGCAGATCCAGTTACCCATTCAGGACAGTGGGATGATTGGAAAAAATTGGGCGACTGTGACAGCGTTGTCACCAACACACCACCTACAGTACAGAGCTTACTACCAGCAGACGGCAGCGCTTTTAATGAAAATGACAGCGTTGCCATTTCCGTAAATGCAACAGATAGCGATGGCCAAGTAACGCAGGTAGAGTTTTTTATAGATGGGACGTCAGTTGGTGTTGATACCACAGCGACAGGTGATAATTTTTCATTTAACTGGTCAGCAACCGCTGGAACCCACGCAATTTCAGTAGTTGCGACAGATGACAAGCAAGCTGTGTCCAACACATTAATAACCAATGTTATCGTTAATACGACAGGAAATCAGTTACCTACAGCAAATCTTTCGTTAGGCGTAGGTGGTAACCTGGTTATTAATCAGCCTGTAGGCATCGTTCTTGATGGTTCAGATCCCGATGGCTCAATAGCAAAGCTAACGCTGCTTATTAACGACCAAGTCGCATTTGAAAGTGCAACAGCACCAGCTCAGCACACTTGGACACCAACGCAACTGGGCTCAGTAACATTAAAGCTTGTTGTTGAAGATAATAGCGGTGCGACAGCAGAGAGCATACTCAACGCAAATGTGGTTGAAACACCGCCAGTTGTAAACAACTGTGTTCCGCATGGTCTTTATCAGACTCCCAACACTTCGCCTAACTACTGTGATATTTACGATGAAAACGGCCGTGAAAAAATGGGCACCGATCACCCAAGACGCGTCATCGGTTACTTTACCAGTTGGAGGACAGGTAAGAATGGTCAACCGAGCTATTTAGTTGATGATATTCCATGGGATAAGATCACCCATATTAATTACGCTTTCGCGCACGTTGATGCCAATAACAAGGTTTCAATAGGCAATCCAACAGCTCCTAACAATGCGGCAACAAATATGACTTGGCCGGGTGTTGCTGGTGCAGAAATGGATCCATCTCTTCCTTATACCGGTCACTTTAACTTGCTGAACAAATTTAAGAAACAGCATCCTGATGTTAAAACCTTGATTTCAGTCGGCGGTTGGGCTGAAACTGGTGGCTACTTTGACGAAACAGGTAAGCGAGTTGCCAGCGGCGGTTTCTATACGATGACGACCAATGCAGATGGCAGCGTGAATCACGCAGGTATCGATGCGTTTGTAGCAAGTTCAATCGAATTTATCCGTAAATACAACTTTGATGGTGTCGATATCGACTATGAATATCCATCTTCTATGAATGACTCTGGCCACCCCGATGATTTTGCAATATCAAACCCGCGTCGAGCTGCATTGAATGCTTCTTATCAAGTATTAATGAAAAAACTGAGAGAAGCATTAGACCAAGCTGGCCAACAAGACAATACACACTATCTATTGACGATCGCATCACCATCTTCTGGTTACCTTCTACGTGGTATGGAGACATTTCAGGTCACCAAGTATCTAGATTACGTCAATATCATGTCTTATGACTTACACGGAGCATGGAACCAACACGTTGGTCATAACGCATCGCTATTCGACACCGGTGAAGATTCAGAGCTTAAACAATGGAATGTATATGGCACCAAAGAGTTTGAAGGAATTGGTTACCTTAATACCGATTGGGCGGTCAAATATTTCAGAGGCTCGGTCTCCGCTGGACGCATCAACATTGGTATTCCTTATTATACTCGCGGTTTTAGAGATGTAACGGGTGGTACAAATGGCCTTTGGGGGCAAGCTGCATTACCTAACCAAGCTGATTGTCCTCCGGGGACTGGCAGCGGTGAAAAGAACAAGTGTGGTAATGGTGCTGTGGGTATCGATAACTTGTGGCACGACAAGAACGATGTTGGCTTAGAAGTACCCGCAGGTTCTAATCCGCTTTGGCATGTTAAAAACCTTCAAAATGGCGTGTTAGGAAGTTACCTAAGTGATTATGGACTAGATCCAGTTAACAACCCAGAGCATCAAATTAGCGGTACCTATGCCCGCCATTATGATTCAGTAGCGGTTGCTCCTTGGCTCTGGAACGCTACCAAAAATGTTTTCTTATCCATTGAAGATGAAGAGTCAATGGCCGCCAAAGTCGACTATGTCATCAACCAAGAACTAGGCGGTATCATGTTCTGGGAGCTTGCAGGCGATTTCGATTATGATGTGAGCAAGAATGAATATTTCATGGGTTCATCGCTAACAAGCTTAGCCTACAACAAGTTTAACCAAAGTGGCACACCATACTCGGTTAAACAAGGAAATAAAACCTTCGTAAAACCAGCTTCAGCAGTTGATGTTACGTTTGTTGCCAAAGATTTTCCAGCTGGAGATGCTAACTATCCAATAGCACCAACTTTTGCCTTTACCAATAACTCAGCGATAGATTTGAGTGGCGCGAAAATTTCATTTGATGTTCCTGTTGCGACTTCGGCCATTTTCAAATCTAACTGGAATGCGCAAGAAAAACTTGGCATGGCAGTTGACGTAAATGGCTCAAATGCTGCGGGTAATAATATTGGCGGCTTCGAAAACGAATTCCATCGATTCTCAATCACGCTTGTGAACGAGTGGGGTGGAACGCCTAAGTCTTTTGCTCCTGGCGAAACCATCAATGCCCAAGTCATGTACTACATGCCGATTTCTGGTCCTGTTAACTTTGTGGTTGAGAAAGACGGTAATCGCTATGCATTTACCAGCGAATATAACGACCTACCAGTCGCAACACCTGGTACAGGGCCTACAGATCCGGTAGCTAGCTGTAAAGGTACACCTATCAGTCAAATTGTGGTTTACCCGAACTTGCCACAGGGCACACATGCAGCTCAAGGTGATTTAATTGTTGAAGGAAACGCGGTGTATGAAGCGAAATGGTGGAGCAATAAGCAACCATCAGTCAGCAGCGACTATACCAAGGTTTGCAACTTGTAGATAATAAATGGGGAGCTTTGCTCCCCTTTATAAAAGGCGAATAAGCATGAATAGTTTACACCGTAAATATGCGCTTGGTCTTTTGGGCGCAACCTCAGTTTTGCTTTCAAGCGCAGTTTCAGCTCATGGTTTTATGGACTTTCCCAAAGCAAGACAAGCGATCTGCCAAGCGCAAGGAGGTTATTGGTGGCCGGATGATGGCTCAAATATCCCAAATTTAGCATGTCGAGCAGCTTTTCTAGACTCAGGCCATTTTCAGTTTGTGCAAGAGCATGAATTTTCGACCAATACCGCTGACTATAATAACCTAGAGGCAGTAAAAGCGAATATCCCCAATGGTACGCTTTGCTCAGCTGGTGACCCAAACAAAAGTGGCATGAGTGTTGTCTCACCACACTGGCAGCGTACAGTTGTAGAGCCAAACGCTCAAAATAAACTTGCCATTAGCTTTAGGGCGACAACACCTCATAATCCCAGTTTTTGGCAGTTTTTCCTGTCAAAGCCAAACTACGATGGCGATACATCTCCTCTGACTTGGAATGATTTAGAGCTTATTAATGAATTTGGCAATATTGATTTCGTTGTGGATCCAGAAGGTAAACGCTTCTATAAAATGGAAATAGATATACCGCAAGGCCGTGAGGGCGATGCAGTTTTATATACCCGTTGGCAGCGGTTTGATGTAGCAGGAGAGGGATTTTACAATTGCTCTGATATCACAATAACCTCAACAGGCACGCCACCAGAATGGGTGAGCAGCGGCTATTTCTTAAAGCAAGGGCAAGATGCTAAAGCCGGTGATAGCGTGTGGTTTAGGACGTTTGATCAATCTGGGAATGAATTAATTAGCCATAACTTGAATGTAACCTCCACTAATGCATCAACATGGCAAGCTGAGTTGGCTCTTTATCTTAATAGCAATTACGGAAATAAGGTCAACATTGGTGTTAAGCAACCGGATGGTTCAATTGCGTTTGATGCAAACGCCTTATTAGCAAACGAAGTATTTTTGCCACATGCCGCTTACACCAGCAATCTTAGCGTTGTAAAAGGGGGTGACAACACCGCTCCTACGGTGAATCCAATTTCTAACCAAAGCATCGCAGAAAATAGCCAAGCGACAGTGCATGCTCATGCGTTTGACGACCAAAATGACCCACTGACATTCATTTGGAGTATTCCTGCACCGCTTAGCTTTAGTGGCGAAGGTGACACGATTTCCATCTCAACACCTGAAGTGACGGCTGATCAAACCTTTCAGGCTGAACTTAATGTCACCGATGGCAAAGCAAGCACGACCGTAAGTTTCTCAATTACCGTTCAAGATAGCACCAATAACCAATACCCAGCTTGGAATAGTACAACTACCTATGTCGCAGGCGACAGAGTAACGCATCAACAGAAAGTGTATGAAGCCAAGTGGTGGACGCAGGGAGAAGAGCCCGGCGCATCCGATGTTTGGAAAGCAATTTAAAGAAAACCCAAATTAATTGGGTACAACATGTAACTACAATAAGGTTGAAGATATGAAACTTAATAAAATAACCAGCTATATAGGACTTGCCTTACTGAGTGGCGGGGCACTTGCAGCCCCTTCGACACCAACATTAGATTGGCAGCCACAACAGTATTCGTTCGTTGAAGTTAACGTTGATGGGCTAGGCTCTTACAAGCAACTGGTAAAAGCCAAAGATGTTGTCGATATTAGCATCAAATGGAATGCTTGGAGTGGCTCTGGCGGTGACAACTATAAAGTATATTTTGATGATCTACTCGTAAATCAAGGTACGCTTGCAGCTGGTACTAAAAGCGGAGTAGTACAATTTCCCTATACTAAATCCGGTCGCCATCAGCTTTATTTAGAACTGTGTGAAGGTACCGTATGTGCAAGAAGCGCAGGGAAAGAAATCGTCATTGCCGACACAGACGGTGCACATCTAGCGCCACTTCCTATGAATGTAGATCCTAATAACCGTAATAACGGGACAATACCAGGCCGTGTAACCGGTGCATATTTCGTTGAATGGGGCATATATGGCCGTAATTACGATGTAACTAAGATCCCAGCTCATAACCTATCACACATTTTATATGGCTTTATTCCTATTTGCGGTCCTAACGAATCACTTAAATCCATTGAAAATGGTAATAGTTGGAGAGCGCTTCAAACTGCATGTGCTGACTCTCAAGATTATGAAGTCGTCATTCACGACCCTTGGGCAGCAGTGCAAAAATCTATGCCAGGGGTGGATGCAAAGGATCCTATTCGCGGTGTTTATTCTCAATTGATGGCGCTAAAACAACGTTATCCTGACCTTAAAATCCTCCCTTCAGTGGGTGGATGGACGCTATCTGATCCATTCCATGGCTTTACAAACAAAGCAAACCGCGACACTTTCGTCGCGTCAGTAAAACAATTTCTTAAAACGTGGAAATTCTATGACGGTGTCGATATCGACTGGGAATTCCCAGGTGGTGATGGTCCAAACCCCGACTTAGGCGATCCAATTAACGACGGTCCAGCCTATGTGGCGCTAATGCAAGAGCTGCGTGCAATGCTAGATGAGTTAGAAGCTGAAACCGGCCGTCAATATGAACTCACTTCTGCAATAGGTGCAGGTTATGACAAGATTGAAGATGTAGATTACCAAGCTGCTCAGCAGTATATGGATTATATCTTTGCGATGACCTATGACTTCTATGGCGCTTGGAACAATGAAACGGGTCATCAAACCGGTATCTATTGTGGCTCTCATCTCAGCACTGATGAATGTAACGGTACAGGCGTTGACGACAATGGAGTGCCACGCAAAGGTCCTGCATATACTGGCGACCATGCAATTCAATTGTTACTTCAACAAGGTGTGCAGCCCTCTAAGCTCGTTATGGGCGTTGCAATGTACGGCCGCGGCTGGGAAGGAGTGCTAGATGCAAATGCCACAATCCCAGGTAATCCGATGACGGCGCCGGGCAATGGCCCGTTGACTGGTTCTACAAGTGAAGGCGTTTGGGAGCCTGGCATTATGGATTACAAGGCTATTGCAGCAAACGCTGTAGGCCAAGGTGGTTCAGGTGTTAATGGTTATGAAGTAGGCTACGATGAGCAAGCACAAGCAGCATATGTTTGGAACAGAAGTAACGGTAAACTCATCACTTACGATAGCCCACGCAGCGTTATCGCAAAAGGTCAGTATGCAAACACTCATCAACTGGCCGGTTTATTTGGTTGGGAAATTGACGCAGATAATGGCGACATTCTAAATGCAATGTATGATGGTCTTACAGCAGGTGAGATCCCCAATCGCGCTCCTTCTATCGGCGTTTCAGGACCTATCAATGTGACCTCAGGTCAGGTTGTAAATGTCGATGCGCAAGCAAGCGATTTAGACAATGACCCGTTAACCTATTCATGGGTTGCTGCACCTGGTTTGGCTTTATCTGCTAACAACACCGCAGCTGTCGCTGTAACTGCTCCTTCAGTCACTCAACAGACAAGCTACGACTTGACTGTAACGGTCAATGATGGCGCGTTATCAACAACCAAAACAATCGCTGTTGTTGTAAACCCAGAAGGTGCAAATGCAGCGCCGGTCGTTACACCTGTTTCAGATATTACGGTTAACGAAGGGGCTTCGGCTACTGTTAATGTAGCAGCAACCGATCCTGAAGGCGCAGCGCTTAGCTATAGCTGGAGTGCACCAGCCGAGCTAAGCGTTGTTGCAAATGGTAGCTCAGCGGCTATTACAGCTACAAATGTCACTGCAGACACAACTGTACCGGTAACTGTTACCGTATCAGACGGGGTCAACGCCGTTGATACAACGTTTAATGTCACGATTAAAGACGGTGGTGCACAATACCCTGCTTGGGATCGCTCTACAGTATATGTCGGTGGCGACCGAGTACTTCATAACGGCAATGCCTTTGAAGCAAAATGGTGGACTCAAGGCGAGGAGCCAGGAACCGCTGACGTATGGAAGGCTGTAACTAACTAATCTAACCATCCCCAATTAATGAGCTTGCCAGTCAAGCTCATTTTTTATCCACACAAACATAAAGTTACTCATTATCTGGCTTCTATCGCAAATTTCTTCTTTCTTTTTCTGACTGGTCTTTCATAATGACATAATGAACTGCATAAAAGAGTCATAAGTTCTGGCAGTGCTTATTCGTCTATCCATTTTATTATTCGTTTTAGTTTTTCCGAAAAGCTACGCTTCCGATTGCGCGGATCAGTCATCCCTAAAAATCGCTATAGGTTCTAGCTGGCCGCCTTTTGTTATGTATGGCACTCGTCCTTATGGCATAGACGTAGATATCACTAGAGCGGTTTTTGAGCGCGCTGGTTTTTGTATTGAGTTCATTCAACTTCCTTCATCGGCACGTGGGATTACAGAACTTGAAAAAGGTTTAGTTGATGTCCTGCCATCCGCAAGTTTTAGTGTTGATAGAGCAAAAATCGCTTATTTCTCTTCGCCATATCGGCGTGAAAAAATGCGCTTGTTTGCAAACAAGGAAATAGATCTCGACAGCAACCTGATCGAGTTGTTTTCTGCAGGTTATACATTCGCGACTAACCCTGGGGCCTACTACGGTGAGGAAGTGAAACAAATAAAAAAAATCGATTGGTACGACAAGCGGCTGTTTGAAATCGCAAGCTTAGATAGACGAATAGAAATGGTGGCCAAAAACCGCGTCGATTTTCTGATTGAAGATGAAGACGCAGGCTACTACTATATCAACAAGCTAGGCTATCACAGCATTCAGCTACACCCTTATGTAGTTAACGATAACGCTATACATTTTATGCTTGGACATCATGCATTTAAGCGTAGCGACATTGAACGTGTCAATGAAGCAATCGCCAGTTTAAATGGCACAATTGCGAATATCTCAGAAAAATATAGAAAAGATTCAGGATGACTCAACAACAGCAACTCTTTCAAACACTACAAAGCACATTTGGACATACGACACTTCGCCCTGGGCAATCGGAAGTCATAGAATCTATACTTCAAGGCCAAAGTGCAATCGCTATTTTTGCAACTGGTGCAGGCAAGTCGTTGTGTTATCAGTTACCAGCAATCATGAAGCAAGGGATGTGCCTAGTCGTTTCACCACTATTGGCACTGATGCATGAGCAACGAGATTACCTACAAAGTAAAGGAGTTGCAACTGCTTGTCTTGATAGTACTCAAAGCAAAGAGGAAACGTTGCGCATAGAAAATGCGGTGCGAGATAATGCCCTTAAAGTTCTCTTTATATCAGTCGAGCGGCTAAATAGCCAAAAAGCACGTACCTTGTTATCACAAAGCAATATCTCTTTTCTTGTCATTGATGAGGCGCATTGTATTTCTGAGTGGGGACATAATTTCAGGCCTGATTACCTAAAAGTGGCCAAATATCGACATGAACTTGGTATCAACCAAGTGCTATTACTCACCGCGACAGCAACAAATAAAGTTGCACGCGATATGGCGGGTAAATTCGATGTATCCGATCAAAATATCATTAGAACGGGCTTTTACCGGAAGAATCTCTTCTTAAGTGCGGCGCATGTTAGCGAATCTCAAAAAGACGAATATTTACTCGCCTTTTTAAAAAAGGCAAAAGGCGCTGGTATCGTTTATCTCACGCAGCAAAAGCAAGCAGAAGAAGTAGCAAAAATGATAACGGCTTGTGGCTTTCCTGCAGAAGCTTTTCATGCATCATTGCAGAGCGAGAAAAAGGCCCAAATTCAAGCTGACTTTCTAGGGAAAGCTAATCTTATCGTTGTAGCTACCATTGCATTTGGTATGGGTGTAGACAAACCGGATGTTCGCTGGGTACTACATTATGATATGCCAAAATCTATTGAGGGATATAGCCAAGAAGTGGGTAGGGCAGGCAGAGATGGCGAGAATGCACATTGCGTTGCTTTAATTAATAATGAAAAAATTGCCACATTAGAGAACTTCGTTTACGCCAGTGCATTAGAGAGAGAGTCATTAACGCTGCTTTTTAATGAACTTTTCGGTGATCCAGCTACAGATTATCACCTCAATGAATACGATCTCGCCTATAAAACCAATATTAATCAATTGGTACTAAAAACACTTATTGTCCAGCTCGAACTGCAAGGTTACTTACAAGTAAACTACAGCTATTTTGCGGAGCTAAGCATCGCGTTCACCCAAGACAAAGATAAAATATTAGCCAAGTACTCGCCTGAGCGGCAACTGTTTTTGACTCAGCTATTCTCGTGTTTTGAATTCAAAAAGAAATGGGGATTACTTTCACATCAAGCATTAAGCGAGCAAAACATCCCACAGGCTAAAGCCCAAGAAGTCGTTGAGTATTTGCAAAACCAACAACTGATTGACGTAAAAGTCGCTAAATATACGTCGGTTTATTCAAAGCCTATCCAACAAGTTAACATTAATGAACTGGTTGAGTCTTTCTACCAACAATCACAAATTAAAGAACAAGGCGAACTTGCACGGCTAAGGCATTTACTCAAATTTTTCCAACTGACTTCATGCTATCACAAAGCACTCGCCAGCTACTTCGGCGATATGCACGCACCAGAGCAATGTGGCCATTGCGGAGTCTGCAGCGGTAAGCGACTGATCGTAAACGCACAAGAGAGCCACAAACTAGATATTGAAACAACACGAAATACTTTAAGAGACGCTTCGCAGTTTGCATCGCAACGCGGCGTAAATTTTTCTACTCACCTCAAAACGTTGTTTTTGCTAGGCTTAAATTGCCCCTATTTTACTAAATATAAATTCAGACAACTTGAAGGATTTGGCAGCTTGTCCGGTGTAAAGTATGAACAGGTAAAAGCAGTGATCATGGAGCGCGCATTATAAATGAAAACAGATATTATTAAACTCGCCACGATCGCGGAAAAAAAGACCAAATATATACTCGGACTAATGAGTGGTACCTCATTGGATGGATTAGATATTGCGTTATGTAAAATTGAAGGTGCAGGGAAAAGTACACAGCTAACGGTCGAACAATTTACCACGATAGAATACAACCCTTCGCAAAAGCAGCTTCTCAGTGATCACGCGTCTAAATCTCAGGTAAATCTTAAAACGCTATGTCAATTAAATGCGTGGCTAGGCGAGTTGTACGCAAGTCTAATCAATAATGCTTTGAAAGAATGGCAAGTCGCAGCCGACACTGTTGATTTAATAGCGAGTCATGGACAAACACTTTACCATTGTCCAAAACAATCCTTTGCAGACGTTGAAAAATTAAATAGCACATTGCAGATCGTTGACGCCGATCTTATTGCGGCAAAAACGAACATCATCACCATCGCAGACTTTAGACAAAAGCATATAGCCAAAGGATATGAAGGAGCCCCTCTCGTGCAATATGGTGACTATCTATTATATTCGAGCACAAGTATCGATAGGGTTTTGCTCAATATTGGCGGTATTTCAAACCTTACTTATTTACCAAAAAACTGTACACTTACGCAGAGTATGAGTAGTGACATCGGTCCAGGAAACACATTAGTAGACCAATATTGCCGCCAGGTATTGGGACTGCCATTCGATGAAAATGGTGAAATTGCGTCAAGTGGCAAAATTCAATTGCCATTTCTCGAAGCTTTACTGTCGCACCAATTCTTTGATACGCCACTTCCAAAATCAACTGGACAAGAGTTATTTAATCAAACCTTTGTGCATCATGCATTGGATGGAAAAGATTATAATCATGAAGATATCATCACGACACTGACTGAATTCACAGCTATCACTGTCGCAAATGCGGTGAATGAGCTTGGTACAACTGAATTAGAGCTATATATTAGCGGAGGTGGTATTCATAATGTATTTTTAATGGAGCGAATTGAAAGCCATTTGAGTAACCATGTTTTACTCAAGGACTTCTTACAACTGGGGGTAAACCCCGACGCCAAAGAAGCCGCTTTGTTTGCTCTACTTGCGAATGAAACCGTTTCAGGTGATAGTAATGCACTGCCTTTTTCTATGGGTAAGATTTCATTACCAGCATAGTCGCTAAAAAACGGATAATACTGCGCTCACTGCCGAGTTAAAAATACGTTTGAAGCCAGTAGTCTGAGTTTTGATAAGCTCAGATACTGGCTCGCTTACGGTAATTCTCTCATTCAAAATGATATCAAACTCAGCTGCATTCTTTAAATAATCGTGGAGTCCAACTAGATTCAATTGCATAAAGTAAGGACCTGCATCAAGCGATTGCTTTACTTTAATTTCGGCAATCTTAGTGAGATAAGACTCCGGATCAACCACCAAAGAGACCTCGCACTTCGCATTTCGCTCGCCGTGCTTTGTTAGTACAACGTTAACTCGGTCATCAATTCGCGCGTCCATTGGCAACTCTATCACCAAAGAAAGTCCTTGCTCACCTGGTTGCAGACTAAGTTTCTCATAGGGTTGAACAGCACGGTACTGTCCCCTCATAGAACTTGTGATCTGTGCTGCATTAAAACTAAAAATACCAGGTTTGCTACTCATTACTTTCTTTCGTTATTTACAAGACAATGTTAATTATCTCAAAGCTAGATTACAAAATTATGACTTATCAACCAAAGGCTAAAAAAGTCAAAACTCGGCAATACCGAGCTTTAAATGCATTCTTTGTTCGTTTTATTTATCGTACTGCGAGCATAATGAGTCCCGGAAACACAAAGAATGAACCTAATACGTAAGCCAAAGCTGCTGGTTTATTCTGCGCACCAATCTCTGCTAACTTCTCAGCTAGACGAAGCGGGATTTCTCTCAGTAGTGGTAAACCGTAAATAAGTGCTACCGCAAAAACGTTAAACATTACATGTACAAGTGCAATCGTTAATGCGACTTCTGCTGCAGGGCCTGTGATAGATGTTGCCGCTAACAAAGCGGTAATTGTAGTGCCGATATTTGCACCTAGGGTGAACGGATATATCTGACGAGTGGTAAATACGCCGCTGCCAGCGAGTGGGATCATCAAGCTTGTTGTTGTCGACGACGATTGTACCATCACCGTAACTACCGCGCCTGAACTTATACCTACAACAGGGCCTCTGCCTATCGCACTGTGTAATAATTCCTTCGCTTTACCTACTAACGCCTTTTTGAGTAATTTACCTAAGTAAGTCACAGCGAACAGGATCATCATGATACCGATAACAACCATGGCAATACCTGCAGCTGTAGAGTCTAAAAAGCTAACACCATCTTTTACCAAGCTTACCGCAGGTTTCACCAGTGGTTTGATAAAGTTGTAACTTTTTAACGACAAGTCAGCATCACCAACAAATACATGGGCTAATCCTGACGCGAGTTTCTCTAACATCCCAAACATGATTTCCAAAGGCAGGAAAATAGCAACGGCTAATAAATTAAAGAAGTCATGTACGGTGGATGCGGCAAATGCTCTTCTAAACTCTTCTTTGCTACGAATGTGACCGATAGAAACGAGCGTGTTGGTAATAGTCGTGCCAATATTTGCGCCCATTACCATAGGGATTGCGATACTAATAGGTAATCCACCAGCAACGAGGCCAACAATAACAGAAGTCACCGTTGATGAGGACTGCACCAATGCAGTTGCCAAAGCCCCTAAGAGTAGGGCGACGATTGGATTGGTTGCAAATGCGAAGATTTCCTTCGCCCCTTCACTTCCACCTGAGGCCAACTTAAAACCGCCACTCACAGTGCCAACTGCGACTAAGACTAAGTAGACAAGTAATACGATTGATAGCCAGTTGAAAAGTTTAGCTGATGCTGAAGTCTGAGATTGATTAACCATAGTTTCGCTCTTAGAGTAAGTAATGTTCATTCATTACACTTTTATTTCAGCCGCGCATTTAACCACCCAATTGTTACAGTTATATTTCAGTTTTATGTAGTTCGATACGTATGCTCATTTTCTCATCACATTTTTTGAATCAATGGTAACTAATAGTAGTAACATGCTGTTTTTGCTGATTATTAGTAATGTGATACATTTATTTACGTCTCCAAACTTGATCCACATTTGCTTCACTATTTAAAAGTAAGATTTAGTTATAATTATTGTGCCTTATATCACTATGTTAAGACTTTTCTCGTTAATTTTTATGCTTTTTTCTATGGCCGCTGGTGCAGTTGACTTTACGCCTAGTGCCGAGCGTAGAGTAAGTGAACCATTAACAATCCACTTTGGAAAAGTCGATGCAGCGCAATTATCTTCAACGCTCGGCATAAATGAGCGCGAAAGCCAATCTATTGCAGAGGTACTTTCAAGCCAAGCACCTGAACTAAAAAATGAATCTTATCAGTGGGCGACGGTTACACTAGATATGCTTGTATCCGAGGGCAGAAATTACATCGCATTTGGCTTTGCTAGATTGCCTTGGCTAAGTATTGCTTTGGTTAACAACGGTGAGGTCTCATTTTTAACGCAATACACCCTGAATACCCCGTTTAATATTAGGGAGGTTGAAGCACCGCAATTATATCTGCCAATATCAAAAGAACACTTAGAAGGGGCAAGTCTCATTGTCCGCTACCAAACTTTTGCGAATGCCCCTGCCGACCTTAGATTAATTAATGATAATGAGCTAAATAGTAATATTCTTACCAGTACGGTCATCAATGCTGCGCTAAGCGGGATCATAGCTGCCGTGTTTGTTATTGTATTAGTTAACTTTTACTTTAATACCAATGCGACCAACGCTTACTATTGTCTTTGGACGCTATTATTTTTGCTCATTGTGTTGGATATGTCAGGGTTTACATTTCAATATTTCTGGCCTTCACAAGGCAAATTTGCCACCTTATTTTCAGCTTGTTTGATGACTTTTGTACCAGTGTTTCATCTTCTTTTCATAAAAAAATTTTTGCAATTAAAGCATAGAAACGAAACCTTACACCTTCTATACAATGGATTTTTAACAGCTTACCTGCTGCTTATCCCAGTGGCAATCTATTCAAAATCGGTTCACTACAACCTAATATTAAGCTTGAGTATCATCCCGCTATTTCTTTATACCAGCTATTGGTCTTTGAAACAGAGCGCTCCTGGCTCTGTAACTTTTTCCCTCAGCCTGCTAAACCATGTCATTTTTGTAAATTTTATTGCTATCGGTGGGACTATGTATGCGGGTTTTATCAATGTTCATCATATATCAAGCGCAATTAAATTTGGCTACTTAATAGAGGTCATGTTGTTCACACTGGCACTTGCGCAACAAAATAAGTCAGCCCAAAATAATCTGTTATCAACACTACAAACTCAGGTGAATGCGCTCTCGAATACGGTACAAACAGAGAAACAGTTCAATCGTCAAAATCAGCAGGCGTTAGAAAAGAAAGAGCATCGTTTATTTACCGATCTCTCTCATGAGCTGCGTACACCACTAACAGTTATGAAGGTACAGGTTGAATCTCTACAATACAATATTGTTGAGAATGTGCAGGAAAGCTACGGCAAGCTCATGGATAAAATTGACGAGCTAAATCACTTTATTAATCAATTGATGCTGGTCACTGACAATGAAAAGTTAGCAACTATGCTTAACCTAAGAGACTTCACAATCTGCAAACTGGTAAATCAAGTGCACACTCAAGCAGCAACTTTATTTAAAAATAATAAGGAGCAATTAGAGGTTAACTATCAAATATCTGGTACAGAAAAGATAATCATAGACCTAGACGCGATAACCAATTGCGTTCTTGAGATTTTAGGTAATGCCATTAAGCATGGTGGGGATAAGATTCAAGTAAAGATGAGCTTCTTTAGCGTAGACAGCAACTTAATCATTCGCATTGAAGATTCAGGCACTCCGCTATCCTATGAAGCGCACCAACAGTTATTCGACCCGCTTTACAAATCACAATCAGCAAGGACCAACTCGGGAAAATCCAAGGGTATGGGCCTTGCGATGTGCAAAAAAGTAGTAGAAGCCCACAGTGGACAAATTGAATCCTTTAATAGTTTATTAGGCGGGTTGAACATGGAGATCAAGCTGCCATTAACTAAAACGCCCGCTTTCAGCTGATATACAACAGTATGTTTTCGCGCTCACGTTTTAATTTTTCGTCGAGGTATTAGCTTAAGCCAAAATACAATTTCAAGTGCCACACCCAATATCACAAATATGAACATTCCAGTTTGGCTGCTATAGCTATAAGCAGCTATTGCACCTATGAGTAGAGCCAATAAAATAGCGATTCTGTGAAATGTCTTCATTTTATATCCTTTTCTATGGTGACTTAGCTAATGCATTTACAGCCGAATACCAACTTTACAACTCACTTGAGATTGCCACTTGGTTACGGCCATTACGCTTAGCAAAATAAAGCGCCTGATCTGCCGAGGCGAGCAATTCTTTGCCGTTATAAGGAGGCTTAGTCTGAGTATGTAATCCTACACTTAATGTCATTTCTATGCGATAGCTTTCGCTTATCAATGGACTTGCCTCACATGTCATTCTGATCTTCTCTGCGAGTTCAAAAGCTTGCGAGCCATCGGTTTGTGTAAGTACGATACAAAACTCTTCGCCGCCATACCGGGCAACAAAGTCTCCTGCTCTAGTGGCATAATTTGAAAGTATACGTCCGATGTGAACTAAACAATTGTCTCCAGCTTCATGACCATAAGTATCGTTAACCAGCTTAAAAAAGTCGATGTCAATCATAATAACGCTAAGAGGATGCTCAAAACGTTTTGCTCTTAAGCACTCACTATGCAAGGCTTCGTCTAGTGCTCGCCTATTGGCAATACCAGTCAGCACATCGGTTCGACTCGCAAGCTCCAGCCTATCGTTTGCTTCCTGTAGCGCTTGAGTTCGTAAGGCGACAGTATGCTCTAATTGAGAATTTACTTTTTGGATTTCATTGAACGCCGCTAATTGCGCTTGAAAGCGTTTGTTCTTCTCGGTATTAAGTTTTTCACCTATTGCTATCGATAGACAGGCCACCTCGATGGCAGTACCTATCAATAGCGCATTTTCGGTAAACCAAGTTTGGCTGATTAAGTCTAATTTATTTAGCGCAAGAATGATCCCGCCAATTAACACTGAACTCCAAGCGATTGAATAGTATGTCGCTAGACGACTTTTTCCGGCCAAACGCAAAATACGGCAAAAAATACCCCAGATACAAGCTGATACGGCATACGCTATGGTAAGTTTTATCATCACTGCATAATCAAAAAATACAGAAGAAAATAAGAGCATCAACCCTAATCCCAAAATTAGGCGACACCCTAAGTAAAGCCACTTGTCAGAAATACCAATTTCGAGCAATGTCATAACAAAGTAGGTTCCGGTTAACACCGAGCTGATAAGAAAGAATAAGATTGCTTGATCGTTCCACCAAAGACTTGCTGGCCAAAGATATCGAAAGGCAAAACCTGATAAACAAGCGGAAAATAGCGCTAAACAAATAACGTATAAAACATAGTAAAACAACGTGGATTCGCGAATGGTAAAATAGAGGAGCACATTATAAGCTGCCATTATCCCCATCAAACCAAAGTAGATCCCCATCACGATACGGAAAACTTGGTCATTTATCAAAAAGTCATGGTTTGTCCAAAGTACCACAGGAAGTTGCAGGGCACTGGATGAGCGTACTTTAATGTATAGTGCTACCTTACCATGCGTGCCGTTTGGGAGCGGTATGATAAAATGCTCATGCACAAAAGGGCGGTCAACGAAAGGTTGTTTATCTCCTAATTGCTGATGAACAAATATATTGCCTTCTTGTAGCATGTAAACATCAAGCTGATCCAGCACCGGATAGGCTATCTCAAGTAAATAAGGCCCTTCTTTTTCATTGATATTTAACGACGTACGTACCCAGTAACTTAGGTTGGAATACCCTAAATTCAACACTTTATCATCGGTAGTTTGCCAATGGATACTTGGGTTATTTATAACGTCGACAATCTTAGCATTTGAAGCCACGTACTCTAGTTGTAACGTCTCTTTGCCCGCCGCTACCACTTGACTACACAGAGACAACAGGAGTACAAACAATAAAAAGACGTACCTTTGCCTCAATCAACCACCCTCGCTACGTTCCATAAGCACAGACATAAAGCGCTCTCGCCAAAGATTATGAAATAAAAATAGTTCTTTAATCATAGTCAGCCATAAATAGTTCGCCAATTTTGAATTACGTTCAACTATCCTATAGAATGCGCGGCTTGTTTGAAGTGAGCGATTCCAACGTCGTAAATCAAATAGGATGCAAAAAAGCGTAATGAAGGGGCAAAGTAATGAGCTTTTGGCAAGAAAAAACACTCGAAGAAATGACTAGAGATGAGTGGGAAGCGATTTGTGATGGCTGTGGTAAATGCTGTTTACACTCTTTTATCGACAGCGATGAAGAAGATGAATCATTCGAGAGCACTGACTTTTTACGCGAAGGTGAAGAGTTACTCTACACCGATGTTGTCTGCCAATATAACGATAAAAATAGCTGTGGCTGTAGCCGCTACAGCGAAAGGCAAGTTCTAGTACCGTCTTGCGTACAGCTAACCAAAGAAAACCTTAAAGATATCTTTTTTATGCCAAACAGTTGTAGTTATCGACGACTTCATGAGGGCAGGGGACTGGCAAGCTGGCATCCACTTAAAAACAACGGGTCCAAACAGGCCATGATAGATGCGGGCATTAGTATTTTTGGTAAGGCGACCTCTGAGCTGGAGGTAGATTTAGAATCTGATTTTGAAGCACATATTGTAGAGTGGCCTCACAACGACAGCGACTGAAGAAACAAGTCCTAGGATAAATGCCTTGCGAGAGAGCGTGCATCTATCCTAGAAAAAGTATTCTATTCGCCAATATCACCTTTAGACGGCAAAGCGGCAAATGCTCCAAAGCGTTGAACGGCAAACGCACCACATTTCGCAGCATACGTGACTAAATCATTCGCCTCATCCAGTGAGATGGCAAACTCAGCATCTCGGGTAGGTTTAAACTTTCGAATGATTTCAGCAAGTACCCCTCCGACAAACGCATCTCCCGCTGCCGTGGTATCCACTGCGACAACATTTGGCGCAGTGACTTTAGCACTATCATTTGGTAGATAAATATCAACGGGGTTTGCACCGTCGGTTATTAATAACAATTGAGTTTGCTTTTCCATAATTGCGGCTATGGTTTGCGCTTGTGTTTTACCCGCATGACTATTCGCGTTCAGGTATTCCAATTCTTCGCGTGAGAGTTTAACGACATCACTTAGCGCGATACAATGCCAAATTCTATCAAGAATATGCGCAGTCGAACTCCATAGGTTCAACCTGAGGTTCATATCAAAACTAACAAGCATGTTGTTTGCTCTTGCGCGCTCAAGCGCATAAACCGTGGTTTTATAGATATTCTCTTCAGTAAGACTGTTACTGCATATATGTAATACAGAGTGCTCTGTAAACATATCCTCAGAAAAATGTACTTGCCTGAACAACAAATCCGCCGCTGGTGGCCGATAAAAACTAAAGCTTCTTTCACCTTGTTTATCAAGAGAGACAAATGCCAATGCCGTTTTGGCTTTATCTGTCCACTCAAGGTAACGGGTATTTACGCCATTAGCCTGTAGCTCTTCAGCTAAAAACTGGCCGAACATATCATTACCTAACATGCCGCAAAAATACGCATCAACGCCTTGCTTTGCCGCAGCTACTGCCACGTTTGCAGGCGCGCCGCCTGCATATTTAGTAAAAGATTCTGGTGTTTTGCCATCCGATAAAAAATCAATCAACGCCTCACCAAAACAAACAAGTGCCATGTTATTCGCCTTTTAACTTCATTGAACGCAGGACTTCGTAACACGCGCCCATGGTGTGATAATCGGTCTTGCCCGCTGGGCTTTTTTCATCACTGAACTTTTCATTTTTATTATTCAAAATACGATACCAAGCACCGTATTCATGGTCGACGAAGTTATCCCAAGCATATTGCCAAATTCTGTCGTACCACAGCCAGTATTTTTCATCACCGGTTTCAAGTGCTAGTAGCGCCGCTGCAGCAAATGACTCAGCTTGAACCCAAAAGTATTTGTCATCATCACAAATCGACTTATCCGGTGCAAAACCATAGCAAATCCCACCAAATTCACTATCCCAAGCAGCTTCTAATGACTCATCAAACAAGTGCACTGCTTTTTCCACAAGCCATGGCTTTGGCATGTAGCGATTAATCAACAATAATAATTTTGACCACTCAGTTTGATGACCGGGCTGAAACCCCCAAGGTCTGAATAAGTGTTTGGGATCATCTTTGTTATACTCAAGGTCGACTTGCCATTGACTATCATAGTGCTCCCAAATCAGCCCTTCTGCCTTAGCGGCTTGACGATTTACCATATTGTCGGCGAGCAAATACGCGCGCTGTAAAAACTTTTCATCCTGCGTTGCTTCATAGCAAGCTATTAGCGCTTCGCAGGTGTGCATATTGGCGTTTTGACCTCGGTACTCATCTGCCTGATTAAAGTCTGCATCGAATTCGTCTTTATAGAGTCCAAACTCAGGCTCAAAGTATTTCTCTTCTAACAGCTGCCATACTCGCTCGATTGCAGGCTTGCTGTCCGATAACCCAACCTTCAACGCACAGGCATGAGCCAATAAAACAAAGGCGAGCCCGTAACAATGGTTAGTGCCATCTACAACATTTTCGCCTTCAAGCAACCACGCATAGCCGCCATTTTCCTGCCTATGGACGGTTTCTAAATAATCGATACCATGCTTGACCTTATCTAAGTCAGCAGGTTCTTTAAAATAGTCATAAGCCATAGCATAGTTAAAGACAAAGCGTGTACTTGATACTAAGTGACGCGTGTTCGGATCATAAATCTCGCCATTATCCTTGAAGAAGTGATTAAAGCCACCACGTTCATCCACGCAATTTGGTGCGTAAAAGCTGAGCGTCTTTTTAATGTGTGCTTCTAAAAATTGCGTTGTTCTAAAATTCATCTAACTTTTAACCTACTGCTGAACATTTCCGTTACTTTAGCAGATAAAACATGGAACGATCCAATAAAACATTTGTGATTTTCATGTAACAGTGTGTAGAATCAAGGTGAAAACAGATTGGAGTATCACTTGTGAGCGAAATAAATACAAATCAAACCTTCGTCACAAGCGGGAATACCGAGAATAATAATTATCGACTTCCGCTTATTGCAATGACAACGCTTTTTTTCCTTTGGGGATTTATAACCGTTTTAAACGATGTCCTCATCCCACGTCTAAAAGGCGTATTTGACCTTAACTACACCGAAGCAATGCTGATCCAGTTTTGCTTTTTTAGTGCCTACTTTATTATTTCTTTACCTGCTGGGTATTTAGTTAAACGCTTTGGCTATAAAAATGGCGTACTAACGGGCTTGATCGTGGCATCCATTGGCTGCATCATGTTTTATCCTGCCGTTGTTGTTCACGAATATTGGATTTTTCTCTCAGCGCTTTTTGTGCTTGCATCTGGCATCACTGTTTTGCAAGTATCAGCGAATCCTTATGTAGCAGCACTCGGTCATCCTCGCACTGCATCTAGTCGTTTAAACCTTGCGCAAGCGCTTAATTCACTGGGTACCACTATTGGCCCTATTGTGGGTGGCTTTTTATTGTTTGGTTCAGCCGGTACGCTAACCGTTGAAGCTGCGGCAAGCGCAGAGGGTGTAAAGGTACCTTATCTTATTTTGGCCGCTGCGCTACTGACAATCGCCGTGGTATTCGCGTTTTTAAAGTTACCCGTTATTGCTGAGCATACTGAAGCCGTCGATTGTAAAGCGAAACACCATAACCTAATTGAAGCGCCACACTTAGTAATGGGTGTAGTAGCTATTTTCTGCTATGTCGGTGCAGAAGTTGCGATTGGCAGTTTCCTTGTAAATTACTTTGCAGAACCTGAAATCGCAGGACTTGAAGAGCACGCTGCAGCAAAACTTATCGGTTACTACTGGGGTGGTGCTATGGTAGGGCGTTTTATCGGCTCTGCTGCCTTAAAGACCATTGCACCTTCAAAAGCAGTGGCTTTCAACGCTGTCGTTATTATTTTATTACTGGCATTGACCATGAGCACCAGTGGCAACATTGCGATGATTGCCGTACTCACGATTGGCTTGTTTAACTCCATTATGTTTCCGACAATCTTCTCGATGGCAATTGAAGGCTTAAGTTCATTAACCAGTAAAGGTTCTGGCTGGCTGTGTTTAGCCATTGTCGGTGGTGCTATTGTGCCGCTCATTCAAGGTGTGGTTGCGGATAAATTCCATATTCAGATCAGCTTTATTGTGCCATTGCTTTGTTATGTCTACATCGCATGGTACGGATTAAACGTGGTTAAGCTGTCGCAAAAGTGGCAAGCAAAACTGAATTAAGTTAACGAAAGTTTACAAGGCGAGCATAGCTCGCCTTTTTTATTGCATAATTTTTTCGTCGCAGAGTATTGAATACGTATTCATAAAGGGTATTATAAAATAAAATTGGAACGCTCCAATTCAAAACAAAAACTAGGAGAGAGTAATGCGAGCTAAAACTTGGGCGTTGGCAATCACACAAAGTGTGTTGTTAAGCGCAACAGTTCACGCCACTGAATCAAATACACAGTGGGTCGATACCTTCATTGGTACTGGCGGTGATGGCCACACCTTCCCAGGCGCAGTCGTCCCATTTGGTATGGTGCAATTAAGCCCAGATACAGATAACCCCATGCGTGGTGTTTCCCCTCAACCAGAAATCTACAAGCGCTGCGCTGGTTATCACTATGACGACCATACTATTGTTGGTTTCTCCCACACGCATTTCTCTGGTACTGGTCACTCAGATCTTGGCGACTTGCTGATCATGCCAATGACAGGCAAAGTAAAACTCGATGCTGGTACCGTTGAAAATCCAGACATAGGGTATCGCTCGCGCTTTTCTCATGATCAAGAATGGTCAGAACCTGGCTATTATGGCGTTGACTTACTCGACTATGGTGTGAAAGCCGAGGTCACCACAACCACGCGAGTGGGTATGCATAAATACAGCTTCAACAAAGCAAAACAAGGCCATGTATTGCTTGATTTGACCTCAGCAATCTATAACTTTGAGAATAAAGTGATTTGGAGCGACATCCGCAAAATAAACGACACCACATTGGTTGCTTACCGTGCAACTAATGGCTGGGCGCGTAACCGCCAAATGTATTTTGCCATCGAATTCTCAAAACCTATCGCTAACTATCAGTTTTATAATCTAGACAACAACCGTTATCGTTGTATGAATTGCTTAGGAAAAGACAGCAAACACTCTACGATTGAGAATACCGCAGTAAAAATGACAGCAGGTAAAGCCGTTAAGTTTGTTGCAAGCTTTGATAACTTAGACGAAGCACCGCTATTAGTTAAGGTCGGACTTTCCGCAGTTAGCCGCAAAAACGCATTAGAGAATCTAAAAACTGAAGTGCCAAATTGGGATTTTGATGCCGTTCGCGCAAATGCCAAGTCTCAGTGGGCAAATTATTTAGATAAAGTCGACGTGAAAGGCACCAAAGCGCAAAAACGTCAGTTCTACACTGCGCTTTATCACGCATTGCAAGCGCCGAATATCTACCAAGATGTCAATGGACAGTATCGAGGCGTTGACGGTGAAATTCATGACGGCAAAGGTTTCGAGCACTATACCTTATTCTCGTTGTGGGATACCTATCGTGCATTACATCCATTACTCACTTATATCGACCCAGACCGCGTATCCGGCATGATCCAATCTATGCTAGTACATTATCAGCAAAGCTATGAAAAAATGTTACCTATTTGGTCGTTCCATGCCCACGAGACATGGACCATGATTGGTTATCATGCGGTGTCAGTCATTGCTGATGCATATTTAAAGGGGATCAGAGATTACGATATTAATTTAGCAGTAGAAGCGATTGAAAACACGGCTAACAACCCAGTGTACGATGCCATCCCTGAATACAAGAAATTTGGCTATGTACCAATGGACGTACTTCCTGAGTCTATTTCTATCACTCTTGAATATGCTTACGATGATTTTGCCATTGCAAGAATGTATGAAGCGATGGGCAATACCAGCAAAGCGAAAGACTATTATCGCCGCGCGATGAGCTATAAAAATGTGTTCAATAAAGAAACCGGTTACATGCAAGGGTTAGATTCAAAAGGAAACTGGGATCCCGAATTTGACCCTTTTGAAGCAAAATACATGGGCCCATACACCGAAGGTAACGCGAAGCAATATAGCTTCTATGTACCACATGATGTAGCTGGCCTGATTGAATTAATGGGTGGTGATGATGCATTTGAAGCGCGTCTAGATGCACTGTTTGATACCCACCTTTCTGAAGAGATGATCAAAGAGCACGAAGATATTGCAGGCCTGATTGGTAACTATGCCCATGGTAATGAGCCTAGCCATCATATTGCCTATCTATATAACTACGCGGGTAAACCGTGGAGAACCCAAGAGCGTATTCGTCAGATCATGGATACCTTGAGCTCAGACAAACCGGATGGCCTTGCAGGAAATGACGATGTAGGTCAGATGTCCGCTTGGTATATATTTTCAGCGATGGGCTTCTATCCTGTTGCGCCAGGCGACCTAAGCTACGCGATTGGTGCGCCTCAAGTACCAGAAGTTACCTTGAAACTTGCAAACGGTAAAGCGTTTAAAACCGTTGCGAAAGGTTTCAGTGACAAAAACAAATATATCAAGTCCATTAAATTAAATGGCAAACCGCTTAAGCGCAGCTACATCACACATAACGACATTATGAATGGTGGCACATTGGAGTATCAAATGTCCAGCAAGCCGAATAAAGCATGGGGTCAATCCAAAACGCAAAGACCGCCTTCATTGTTGGAGTATAAGTAATGGTTAAAGCAGGAATATTTCTTGCGGCTGTTACCACATTTGCAAGTGCGCCATTCGCACTTGTAAATGACGCCGATAATGCCGCAGCGCGATTAAAACCTATCGCGTTTCAGTCAGACTTAGCATGGCGTCAATTTCCCCTGCCTGCCATCTCGCTCAGCAAAACAACTAAAATTAACCATTTCGCATGGCAAGAAATTGACAACAAAATAATAGAGCAAATAAGTTATAACGTGGCTAGATTGCTGTATAAGGAGATGGAAAGCGCGCCTAAACTACCTACACTCCATATTGTCTTTGAAGACCTAAAAGGGGTTGCATATAAAGAGGGCGATTTTAACGGCGCAACCATCCATATCAGCGCAAACTACATGGAAAACTTTTCTAAATCGCATAGCGAAACAGAATCAGTCGATGAACTTATCGGTATTCTCTATCATGAAATTGCCCATGCTTATCAGCTAGATGATCATAATTACAAGGAAATAGGGTCAATCATTGAGGGAATAGCGGATGTTGTTAGACTAAAAGCTGGGTATATTCTTGATGACACCCAAAAGCCTGGCGGCAACTATAAAGATGGTTATAAAAATACTGCATTCTTTATCGATTGGTTATCGAAGCAAAGTAACCGAGACCTACTTCAGGAAATCAATGCTCAGTTGGACCCACACGATGATATAAAGTGGGACTGGCAATACTTTGAGCAATCAACAGGTGTTAAATTGGATACTGCTTGGCGACATTATCAAGCGTCGTTACTTTAGCGTAAGGTGAGCGCAGTCTCACCTTTATTTAACATTCACTCTAAACCTCTCTCATTTCCTGCCGATAATCAAAGACAAACCTTTGAGTTTTTGATAAAAATAGTTACAAAGGAATCCAATTCCTAAATCTATTAATAATAATCGGCCAACGAGTTTATTGTTTGGCTGAAGAAAAGAACAAGTTCAACAGGATCATGATGTTTAAAGCGCTAAAGTTCACCACTAAAGTAACCGTAGCAGCCTCCCTTGTGTTAGTGATTGTGCTCGGCTTATTTACCGTAAACAACTTTCTCGTTATGCGAGACCAAACTCAAGCTCGGCTTACCTTAGTTTTACAAGAGATTTCCAGCTCGGTTTCACAGAATATCGCCAATTGGCTCAATGACAGACTTGAAATCGTGGTCTCGATTGCTGATGGACATAGAGCTGATGACTCCACTGAACAGATAAGAAGACGGTTAAAAACCGCAGACACTGCGGGGGATTTCAAAAACGTTTTCATTGGCACGCCAGATGGAACATTTGTGTTGGACGATCCCAGTATCCAACTTCCTGCTGATTTTGATGCGACTAGCCGCCCTTGGTACAAGCTCGCTGAGCAAAAACAAGATACCGCATTTACCGCACCTTATATCGATGTTACCACCAACGAATTCACTATCTCAGCCGTTGTACCTGTAAAACAAGGAGGCCGATTTGCAGGTGTGGCTGGGGGGGACATAGACATGTCAACCATCACAGAAATTATCAACGAAATTGACTTTTTAGGGTTTGGTTACGGTTTTTTACTTGATGAAAGCGGTAAAATACTCAGTCATCCAGATACCAAACTGAATGACAAGCCGATGTCAGAGCTGTTTGGTAAACGCCTGTCATTAAGTCGGGATTTCACGGAGCTTGAAATTGATGGCACAGAAAAGCTCGTTTCATTTGTAAAAATGAAAGGCATTAAAAATGTCGACTGGTATCTTGGCGTTGTCATTAATAAAGAAATTGCCTATTCGTCCGTGTCTTCTTTTAGAAATATGGCAGCTATCTATATGCTACTTGGCGTGATTGCGATTGTGGTGATGCTACAACTATTGCTCAAGTATCTGATGCGCCCGATGTACAATCTCAATGCAGCCATCAAAGACATCGCCCAAGGTGAAGGTGACCTTACTCGTAGATTAGTCGTAGAGAATCAAGATGAATTTGGCGAGTTATCCGATTATTTCAACCAGTTTATCGACAAAATTCATGCCTCAATTACACAGGTAAAAAATACTACAGTAACACTTGAAAACGTGGTGAATAGTTTGGTTGCGCAAACGCAAGATACCTTATCTATGTATACAGATCAGTCCAAGCGCACCGATAGCGTCGCGACAGCCATAAACGAGCTTTCTTCAAGTGCACAAGAGATCTCAAACAATGCAACCCATGCTTCAGAACTTGCCAGTAACGCCAACAAGCTTTCGGTTGAAAGCCAACATTCACTTACTCAAAATATCGAAGAAATCGCTTCACTGACACAAAAAATGTCTCAGGCACAAGACACGCTGGACGGGTTAGATAAACTCTCAGGTAGCATAGGGCAAGTACTTGAAGTGATTAAAGGAGTTAGCGAACAGACCAACTTACTGGCGTTAAATGCTGCCATTGAAGCCGCTAGGGCTGGTGAGGCTGGACGCGGATTCGCCGTCGTTGCCGATGAAGTAAGGCAATTAGCACAGCGCACGCAAGAGTCAACGCAAGAAATCGAAAGCACGATTGCACAACTACAACAAGGTTCTGCTTCAGCTGTGGCCGTAATGAAAGCGAGTTTAGAAGACTCAGCGAGAAGCGCCGATAGAGCCAATGCTTCAGGTACTAAAATGCAAGAGGTGAGCAATTCAATTGATGCCATAGACGGCGTAAACCATGCTGTTGCCAGTGCCACCCACCAGCAAAACACTGTTATCCAAACATTAGATAGCGACATTCATCATATTAGTGACCTCAGCCTGCAAGGCAGTAATAACCTAACCGCAACCCTTGAAGAGTGTAAGTCATTGAAACTACAGTTCGACGAATTAGAACAAATGGTGCTCAAGTTTAGAGTCTAACGCCATCTCACTAGAGCTTAAAAGCCGCTTAACAAAAGCGGCTTTTTTGTGATCCTTTTATGACACAAAACATCTGCAACATCTTATTAACCATCAAAATTCGATTAAAAACAATAAGTTAATTGATTAATGTAATTTCAATGACAGCTGTCATATTTGTGTATTAGTTGCGCAACATGGTTGTCATTTTTCGTAATTAGACTGCACCCAGTTTTTTAGCAACTAGCAATAATTTATAAGGTGTATGCGATGAAGTGCGTTAACCACTTGCTTATAGCAGGTATGCTAGCAACGGCCTCTGCCGGAGCAACAGAATTAAATCAAGCGATGGACAAAAGTGCAGCTATCAATGAATCTGCATTAAAGTCTCAAGGGAAAATCGATGGTATTGCAGACGATATGCAGTCTCGTTTGCAAAAGTTCAAGACGTTGAACAAAGAAATCGACGGCCTATCTGTTTACAACGCTCAATTAGAAAAACAAATCAAAAACCAACTTGAAGAAATGGCGGCAATTAACACCTCTATGGATCAGGTTTCGGTGATCGAGCGTCAAATCACACCTCTCATGATGCGCATGATCACAGGTCTGAAACAGTTTGTTGAATTAGATGTGCCTTTCCTTCCTAAAGAGCGTGCTGAGCGTATTACTCAGTTAACTAACTTGATGGACCGTGCTGATATTTCATCAAGCGAAAAGTTCCGCCGCGTACTTGAAGCTTACCAAGTTGAAGTGGACTACGGACGTACTATCGAAGCTTACACCTCATTACTTGACGTGAATGGACAAGAACGTGAAGTAGACTTCCTACGAATTGGTCGTCTTGAGCTGCTTTATGTCACAAAAGATGGCAGCCAAGCTGGTTTTTGGAACAAAGACAGTAACACTTTTGACGCATTACCAGATACCAACATCAGCCAAATCAATAAAGGCATTCGCATCGCACGTAAGCAGTTAGCACCTGACATGTTAACGCTTCCAGTTCAGGCTGCAGAGTAATAGGTGAGACCACTATGAAATTCGTACAAAAATTCACTAAACACGCTATTTTCGCAACAACACTTGCGTTAACCGCATCTGCGCATGCTGAACAAGCATTAAATTTAGATTCACTACTTAAAACCTTAGAGCAAGGTCAAACGGCACAAACAACGCAAAACAAACAACGTGAAGCCGAGTTCAAAGCGCAACAAAATAACCAAATCCAAATGTTGAATGCGCTAACAGGTGAACGTAACCAGGCGTTGGCTAAATCTGAACGCCTAGAAACAAATTTCGAAGAAAACGAAATTAAACTGGCAAACCTAAGTGACACCCTTAGCAAGCGAATGGGGACATTAAAAGAACTATTCGGTGTACTTCAGCAAGTAGCTGGCGACAGTTCAAATAAGTTCGCAACTTCAGTTGTATCAGCTGAAATTAAAGGTCGTGATGATTACATGACTGAGCTTGCGAAAAAGATGGGCTCAACATCGCGTCTAGCATCAATCGAAGACATTGAAAAAGTCTGGTTTGAGATGCAACGTGAAATGACAGAACAAGGTAAAGTATCGCGCTTTAATACCGAAGTTATCGTAGCCGGTGGTGCCAAGCAAAATAAAGAAGTGCTTCGCGTTGGTGCATTTAACTTAATCGCTGATGGTAAATACCTGACTTACAACAACGATACACAAACTCTTTCTGAACTGACTCGTCAGCCAGCGTCTCGTTTCACCTCAACAGCGGGTGAATTACAAAATGCGAAGACAGGTTCTGTTGATTTTGCCCTTGACCCAACAGGCGGGTCAATTCTCGGTCTACTAGTACAAGCACCAAATACCGAAGAACAAGTACACCAAGGTGGCGCGGTAGGTTATGTGATCCTAGGTGTTGGTTTACTGGCACTACTTATTGCAATTGAGCGTTTTGTATCACTCATGTTGATGGGTTCTAAAATCAATCGTCAGCTTAAAGATAGTGTTGCCCGTGACGACAACCCGCTAGGCCGTGTGATGAAAGTGAAAGAGCAATACCCAGATGTGGCTTACGATACGCTAGAACTTAAGTTAAGCGAAGCAATCCTTCGTGAGATGCCAAAGATCACTCGTAACCTGACTTTAATCAAAATTATTTCAGTCGTAGCACCTCTACTTGGTCTACTCGGTACAGTGACCGGTATGATCAACACCTTCCAAGCTATCACCTTGTTTGGCACGGGCGACCCTAAACTCATGGCTGGTGGTATTTCTCAGGCCCTTGTAACCACCGTACTCGGTCTGGTTGTCGCTATCCCAACCGTATTCCTTTACACATTACTAAACACACGTTCTCGTAACTTGCTGCTTATTCTTCAAGAGCAGAGCGCGGGGATCATTGCTGAGCGTAGCGAGAAAGGAGCGTAATCGTGGTTTTATTGCTTGATGCAATTAACGCTTTACGTGAATTCCTTGATACAGGTGGCCAGGTTCTCCTGGTCATCGGCTTCGTAACCTTCGCCATGTGGCTACTTATTCTCGAGCGCTTCATGTTTGTGTTCGGTAAATACAGAGGCTACAAAAACGAAGTCCTACAAGCTTGGAACTCTCGAAATGAGCGTAACAGTTGGAACGCAGAGCAGATAAGACAAGCAACTATCTCTCGCGTAGGGATCAAACTCAACGCTAACTTACCTTACATCAATGTCATGGTGGCACTGTGTCCTTTACTAGGACTCCTAGGCACGGTAACCGGCATGATTGAGGTATTTGATGTAATGGCTATCACCGGATCAGGCAGTGCACGCTCGATGGCATCTGGGGTATCAAAAGCAACTATCCCGACAATGGCAGGCATGGTTGGCGCGCTTTCGGGTGTATTTGCATCGACCTACCTTCAGCGTAAAGCCAAGCGTGAAGTTGAGTTGTTAGAAGATAAAATGCTACTAGACCATTAATCGGTCGTGTGAGGAAAGAATTATGAGAGCACCACTTGCAAAAGTATTCCAAGAAGAAGAAGCAGAAGAAATTAACATGACGCCAATGCTCGACGTTGTATTTATCATGCTTATCTTTTTTATTGTAACGGCCTCTTTCGTTAAAGAAGCAGGTATTGATGTTAACCGCCCAGAAGCGGCCACTGCAGTGAAAAAGCAAAGAGCCAATATCCTGGTTGCAATTTCAGATACTGGTGAAATTTGGATTAACAAACGCCAAGTAGATATCCGTGCAGTTCAAGCAAACATTGAGCGTCTTAAAGCGGAGAATCCGCAGGGTAGTGTGGTTATTCAAGCTGATAAAAAGGCCACTACTGACACGCTAATTAAAGTAATGGATGCATCACGCGCAGCTGGCGCATTTGATGTTTCGATTGCCGCACAGGAGTCATAGGAACATACCATGCGTTACCTAATTGCTTTAGTAATTGCGGGCATAGTTACCTTTTTCCTTTTCTTGGGTATGCAAGCGCTTATCCAAGGAGGGGAAGGAGCAATGACAGATCCTGTAAAAGGACAAGTACTAGATTTCGTCCGTCTTAAAAAAGAAGAGACGGTGGAGAAAAAAGAGCGTAAGCCACAAAAGCCACCAACACCTAAAGAGCCGCCTCCGCCAATGGATGCACCACAAACACAGAATAACAACCTTGACGCAACAGGCGGCAACTTTGATTTCAGTGCCAATGTGAACGCTGACGTAGATTTGGCAGGTGGTTTAGCACTTGAGTCCAGCGATGGTGAATATCTGCCAATCGTTAAAGTTGCGCCGGTATATCCAAGACGTGCGTTATCACGCGGAATTGAGGGGTATGTGATTGTTGAGTTCATTGTAACTAAACAAGGCACTGTGAGAAACCCTGTTGTAGTAAGCGCCGAACCGGAATCAATCTTCGACCAAGCAGCGCTTGATGCGGCATTGAAATTTAAATACAAACCTCGCGTAGTAAACGGTGAACCGGTTGAAGTTGCGGGTGTTCAAAATAAGATTTCATTTCAAATTAATGGCTAACCGTCATTAAGGATTGCGATTATGAAAATGTTTAAAAAAATTATGTTAGTAAGTGCGTTATTTAGCACAGGTTTAATAGCGCCGAGTCTCATTTCGGTCATACCAAATGTTAATTTGGCAACGGCTTATGCAGACTCAGAAACTAAAACCAAGCGTGTGCCCGCGCTACGCGAAAAAGTGTATAGTCAACTGGCTCGCGCGCAAAAACTTGCAGACGACGGTCAAGTTGCAGAGGGCCTCGCCGCATTAGATTCGGTGAAAGAACGCGTTTCGAGTATGAATAGCTACGAAGTGGCAATGATGTATAACTTCTATGGCTTTATTTATTACAACGAGAACAAGCTCGACAAGGCAATTGAATCTTTTAAAGCAGTTATTGCTGAAGAATCTATTCCTGAGTCCCTGCGTCTTTCTACGACATTTAGTTTGGCTCAATTGGCCATGGCAAACAATGATTTTGAAAGTACATTATCATTCCTTGATCAGTGGAAAGAAGTTAATACCCAGGCTCCAAAAAGCAACTTTTATATTTTAAAGGCGCAAGCACAGTATCAACTAAAAAAATATAGTGATGCGATAAAAAATATAAATACTGCGATTAATTTAGTTGAAGCCGACAATGAACTACCAAAAGAAAACTGGTTAGTTCTTCAGCGTGCGATATATTACTCATTAAATCAGCCGAAAAAAGTAGCGGATGTTTTAGAGAAAATGGTTACTCTCTATGATAAGCCACAATACTGGATCCAGCTTGGCGGTATGTACGGTGAAATAGGTGCCGATAAAAAACAACTTGCAACATTTGAAACTGCAAAGCAAAGGGGCTTTATAAAATCAAAGTCTGATTATATGCAGCTTGCTCAAGTCTATTTAATGAACACCTTGCCTTTTAAAGCAGCTGAAGCACTCGATAACGGAATAAAAGCAGGTGTCGTTGAAGACAGCGCCAAAAATCTAACTTTTATCGCAGAAGCGTTCGTTCAAGCAAGAGAAGATAAAAAGTCACTACCTTTCTTCCTAGCTGCAACTGAAAAAGTTGAACATGGTAATTTAGACCAGAGGCTTGCAGAGATCTACTTAAATCTTGAAAAGTATGATGAAGCCGCAGATCACGCCCGACTTGCACTCAATAAAGGTGATTTAACGTTTGAGTCTAACGCCTATGTTGCACTTGGAATGGCACAGTTTAACCTGCAAAACTTTGATGCTTCTATATTGGCATTCGAACAGGCTGAAAAGCACAAAAAATCAGCCAACCTCGCTAAACAATGGATTAAATATGTGAAGCGAGAAAAAGTTCATGCTGAAACATTAAAACAAGCTTTATTATAATATTTTATAATCGCAACACCAAAGCCGCCTTCGGGCGGTTTTTTTATTTTTAAAAGTTCCAACTTTTATTATGAAGATTTAATTACAATCATTTTGTGTAATCTTCGTGTAATAAAACCCCATTAATTTAGTCACATCATTTAAACACAGTAAAAAAATAATTTTTTAAAAGTCTACTATTGGAGTTAGCAATGGAACTAAAAAACCTCTTCAGAGTCTCTGCAATCGTCGCTGCTATGGCACTTACTGGTTGTGGTGGTGACATCGAAGTTACACCTACTGTAAACGATAACAGCACTAACAATTCAAATAATACAACAAACAATGGCGATTCGGGCGGTGATACAGGTGGCGATACTGGCACAACTAACCCTTGTACAACTCGCGCTGTAGGAAGCACTGAAGTGCAAGGTACGTTCCAAGCACCACACTGTGTATATGGCACTGACTTTGCTTCTAAATCACTTGAAGTACAAGCTGATGTGACATTCAAAAAACTTGAGAATGGCGGTGCTCACGTATTTAAAGGTGCACTTTTAATCGGTAAAGATTGTAACACGTCAACAGGTTGCACAATCGAGGCGAACGGTCCAACACTAACTGTAGAGCCTGGTGCAGTGATGGCATTCACTTCTGGTGAGTCTGTGGTTCGTATCGCGCGTGGTGCGAAAATCAACGCAGTTGGTACTGCAGCTGAGCCAATTCGTTTCACTTCAGCAGCAGAATTTGATGCATTTAACCTAGCAGGTATCGGTCCACAGTTTGCTGACTGGGGTGGTATCATGATTAACGGTTTTGGTATCACAAACGAATGTACTGATGCAGAGCGCGATGGCGACCTTTGTAATGCAGATTCTGAAGGTGTAACAAGCTACTATGGCGGTAAAAACAACGCAGATAGCAGCGGTCAAATCAAATATGCGCATATTTGGTATGCAGGTTCTGGTCCTCGTGATGGTGGCCCAGGGGACGACTTAAATTCACTAACACTTAATGCTGTGGGTTCCAGTTCAAGCTTCGAATTCCTTCATATTCACCAAGGTTTTGATGATGGTATCGAATTCTTCGGTGGCGCAGCAAACATCAAAAATATCGTAGTAACAGATACTCAGGACGATGGTGTCGACGTTGATGCTGGCTGGCAGGGTAAAGGTCAATTTATTGTTGTTAAACATGGTACAATTAAAACTAAGCGTGACGTTACTTATGCTGATGACAAAGGCGACGCGGTACTAATCCCAGCAGGTACAGAAGGCTTCATGGGTAATAATGGTTTTGAAACCGATGGTGAAAAAGCAGCAGGCCCTGATTATAGCCAAGCACCGGCATCTACGCTTAACTTTGCGAACGTAACTGTATTAACAACCGATGGTAGCTCTATTCGCGACAATAGTGCATCACAAGGCATGAAGTTTGACGATGCTATCCGCGGTATGTATTACAACGCGCTTGTCGTAAAAGCTGAAGCTTCAAATGGCACTGAATGTCTAGAGTTCAAAGATGGTGATGCAGCGGCAAACGCTGAAGCCGATACACTTAACTATGTAAGCTCTGTGCTTGCTTGTGCTGCAAACTTTAAAAATGGTTCTGAACCACTACCTGCAGGTGAAGGTAAAGAAGACTGGTTTGTTAACGCGGGTTCTAACCAAATTCTAAACGGTGCAGCTGACGTACTTGCAGCAGACGGCTTCTCAACAAATTCAAGCTCTACCGCTATCACTGTTGAAGCAAACGACCTAAGCAGCCTAAATGATAACTTCTTCACGGCTGTTGATTACATTGGTGCGGTATCTGATAAAGATACATCTTCTGAATGGTATCAGTGGGTTAAGAAAGCAATTGAGGCTTCAAACGCTGACTAATTATCCGTAATGACCTTAGTTATTACAATTAAGGCGCAGTCATTGCGCCTTTTTTATGATTTTTGGCAGGATTGCATATGGATACTCAAATGAAATTTAAAAAAGTTGCTTTAGCCATCAGTACGGCACTCACAGTCGCAACTTCTCTACCAAGCGTTGCAGAAGAAGAGCAGGCAATCGAAGAAGTTGTTGCGGTAGGTACTCGTTTGCAAGGTAGTGCCGCTGCGGTAATTGAAGAACGTAAAAATCAAGCCTTCGTTGCGGATATCTTAGGTGCAGAGCAGCTATCTAGAACAGGTGATAGTGATGCAGCATCCGCGCTACGTCGTGTTACTGGTCTTACGTTAGTTGACGGCAAGTTTATCTATGTTCGTGGCCTAGGTGAGCGTTACTCAAGTGCTCGCCTGAATGGTGCCGCAGTACCGAGCCCGGACTTAACCCGAAACGTTATTCCACTCGATATTTTTCCAGCAAGCATTATTGAAAGTCTAGCGGTACAAAAAGCCTATTCTCCTTCAATGCCTGCTGCATTCGGTGGTGGTAACATCGATATCCGTACTAAGTCTGTACCATCGGAGTTCACCGCGGGTATTGAAGTCGGTATTGGCCAAAACTTTAATTCTGATAAAGGCTTTACCTACAGCGGAACCTCGGAAGGTATACCTCAAGTGCTACAAGATGCGGTTGTAAGATATCGTGGTAACTTTGACATCGGTGAAGTTGTAGACAAAAACGGTTTCAAAGATAAAGATGGACTAACACGTGCAGATCAAGCAATTGATGTAATCAAAGGTTTTGTGTCGTCACTTCCTCGTGATATTCAAGTCAAAGAAGAGTCGCTAGATCCAAACTTTGACGTAAAAGCCAACATTGGCAATAGTTTCCAAGAAGATTGGTTAGGCGGCACGGTAGGCTTTATGCTTGCGGGTTCCTATGACAACGATTGGAATTATAGCGACCGCACAACAGGCGTTATTGACGACACATTAGCTGAAAACTGTACTTCAAAACTAGAAACCGCAGAAGACACAGCCAACTCATGTTATGTAACGCTTAAAGAATCTAAAGTAACAACTGAGACTGAACGCCTGAATGGTGTATTCAATATCGGTTACCGCTTAGATCAGCATAGCATTACTTATTCTAAGATCTATCTTGAAGATAACGAGACCGAATCAGAGTTTTCCGTGTTACAAAGTCCTAACGGCAGTACCGTTAGAACTATCGCGGGAACGGGCGCTGCACAGCGTTCACATCAGTTTGATTACGAAGAGCGTACGTTGGATATCGACCAAGTGATTGGTCAACACACATTCCTCGATTATTGGGGTATCGGCTTTGACTGGCAGTATACAGAGTCAAAAGCGCAAACCGATATTCCAACAGAAATCGACTTTAAGTTTATTGATAACTATAACGACGACGGTTCTTATAAAAACTCCATCGTTACTGGTGATGATAACCGTATAACATACGCCTTTACAGACATGGAAGACAACGTAAAGTCTTACAGCGGCAATGTCACCTTACCATTAACCTTCGAGGGCATAGAAATTACCCTTAAAGGCGGTTACGACTTTATGGATAGAGCGCGTGTTTACAATACTAGTAACTTCGTTGTAAATAACAAAAGTGGTATATCCATCCCAGTAAACTTTGATGAATCTGAGATCTATGGATTATCGGGTTATCTTGACGATGAGTTTTTGAACAACAACACATTCTTGTTGACCTTCAACGAACCTCAGGCACCAGCCGCAGACGATTATATCGCCGCTCAAAAGATTGATGCGGGCTATGGTGAGTTTGATATCTTCTTCGATAATACCTGGCGTATTAGTGGTGGTATTCGTTACGAAGACTTTAAACAAGTGTCACTTGCAACATCGAGCCTGATCTTCGACCGTATAACGATGGAAACGATTTACGACGAAGAGCGTATTTTAGCCGGTACAGTTAACGAAGATAACTTCTTTAACGCACTATCGCTAACGTATCTTTCAGACGGTAACTATCAAGTACGTTTTGGTTATGGCGAAACCACAGTACGCCCTGACTTACGTGAGTTAGTACCGGTTGCCTACTATGATCCATTGACCGATATCCGCACCTTCGGTGTAGCTGGTCTTAAGAGTAGCGACCTGAAAAACTATGACGCGCGCTTTGAGTACTATATGGATAATGGCGACAATTTCTCAGTTGCGGCATTCTATAAAGACATCACGGCACCAATAGAAACCATCTTACGGGTGGGTGATGAAGACTATACAGCAACCTTCGTAAACGGTGAAGAAGGCGAAGTATACGGTATCGAAGCCGAGTGGTTATATGACTTATCGGGCCTTGTGAGTGGCTTCTTTACATCAGGTAACATTACCTTAAGTGATTCTGAAGTATCGATAGACCCTGCCCGCGCAGGCAACTTAACCAACCCAACGAAGCGTATGACAGGTCACTCAGAGTACGTAGTTAATATGCAATTAAACTATGACTCGGCTGATGGTCAACACAGTGGTTCATTAGTGTATAACGTCTTTGGTGAGCGTATTTTAGCTTCAGGTATCGGCGGTAGAGATGATGCTTATGAGCAACCATTTCACTCACTTGACCTAGTATATACTTGGTATCCAGACTTTAACTCTAAAGTTAAATTTAAAGTCAAGAACTTGCTAAATGAAGATCAAGAAGTAACGCAATCTGATGTAGTGGTGCGACAAAAAGACGTTGGCACCTCAGTTAGCCTGAGCTACAGCTACGAGTTCTAAGGAACAACTAAGCTTAAACCAAAGCCAAGGCATGCCTTGGCTTTTTTGATCTTTATCAATCTTTCTAAATTTTTTTATTTGTTATTCGTTATTTCATAGACTAAGTTCTGTAACTTTGTGTATAGTTGGTCTATAAATAAAAATATATCTAAATACTTCAGTAGGTTACTAAGTTGTTAATGTGCTTGTCATATTTAACCAGTAACATTATTTAAGCGCTTTAAAAACAAAACTATAGCTTGCTTCGTGCCGAGTTCTTATTGACGCAAATGCGTTTAATTAGGACAACCTTTACATGTTGTATCCAAACCCCGCTATGCGGGGTTTTTTATTTTTTAAAATCCTAGTTTCTAGCTAGTCCACTGCGTATTCTTTTGCTATGGTAGCCATCTAGACACATGACTCACGCAATGATCCGTATAATCAAGAATTAAGGCAGATAACATGAAAAAAGTAGGACTCGTCGGCTGGCGTGGAATGGTTGGCTCCGTGCTGATGGAGCGTATGCAACAAGAGAATGACTTTGATGTCATTGATCCACATTTCTTTACTACATCACAAGCAGGTCAACCCGGCCCCATTGTTAAAGAAGGTGGTGAGCCAAAGCCGCTTAAAGACGCAAGCGACATTCAATCGCTTAGCGAAATGGATATTATCATCTCTTGCCAAGGCGGAGATTTTACCAAATCTGTATATCCTTCATTACGCGAACAGGGCTGGGAAGGCTATTGGATAGATGCAGCCTCAGCACTGAGAATGGAAAAAGACAGCATTATTGTGCTTGATCCTGTCAACAAAGATGTCATTCAACAAGGTCTTGAACAAGGCGTAAAAACCTTTGTCGGTGGTAATTGCACGGTTTCTCTTATGCTACTTGCGCTTGGTGGTCTGTTCGAACAAGACTTAATAGAGTGGGTGAGCCCAATGACCTATCAAGCGGCATCAGGAGCAGGCGCGAGAAATATGCGTGAACTCATCACTCAAATGGGTGAGATCCACAGCTCCGTAAAAGCACAACTCGACGATCCAAGCTCAGCCATCTTAGAAATCGATAAGCTTGTGGCAGAAAAAATCAAAGATGAATCTTTACCACAAGATCAATTTGGTGTCCCTTTAGCCGGCAGTTTGATCCCGTGGATTGACGTTCCAATGCCGTCTGGTCAAAGTAAAGAAGAGTGGAAAGCACAAGTAGAAGCAAACAAAATCCTTGGCTCGTCAAATCAGCCCATTCCTATCGACGGATTGTGTGTACGAATTGGTGCAATGCGCTGTCATTCACAAGCACTCACCATCAAGTTACGTGAAAATCGAAGTATCGAAGAAATAGAAGCAATTCTAGCGGCACATAATGAATGGGTTCGCGTTATTCCAAATGAGCGTGATATTACGGCAAAAGAGCTAACGCCGGTAAATGTTACTGGCACACTGAGTATTCCTGTAGGCAGGATAAGAAAGCTCACTATGGGTGAAAAATATATCAGTGCATTTACTGTTGGTGACCAACTTTTATGGGGCGCGGCGGAGCCACTTCGTAGAATGTTAAGGATCATTACTGGTTAATTTTTAAAGGCGCCATCAGCGCCTTTTGTGTTTTTAATCGATGATTTTTGTAATATCGACATTAAGACCTTTTCACTCCCACCATCATGGCATCAAATATCACCGCCATCTCTACTAACAATGAGTAAGCGATACAGTGCGGTATTTTTCAACTTCGCGGATGGCATCTAAAACCGGTACCAAAAGGTAGTACAGTTCTGGATAGATAACAACAGGTACAAAATCGAAACTGGAGCCTCGCTCAAGCCATACTCCATAAAAGCTGTCATATTTTGAGTAAAAGCCGTACGCTATGCCTTTACAAAGTGAATACGCCGCATAAGACTTCAACGAGATAAGCGCTAGGCTGTAACGCGCAATGGATATATTTAAAATTGATAAGAGTTAGCTTTTTCTCTTAAAGCGGATGCCAAGACTAACTTATGAAGTGTGACTCAGAATTGCAGAGGCTGCATAGTGTTCCAATAGCGGCCTGAGCGCTATTTCTACCAAATCAGATGTCGGTTGATTTGTTGCCGCTTGATGCTAAAGTCGTTAGTGATAAATGTAATGAGTATTAGAAACATACGAATTAATTAGATAATGGATACAAAGTACTAAACTTACACTCGTTCGTCGCTAGTTTAAGCCTAGTACTGTGCATAGTTTATGAGGGAGCTAGCACCACATGAATATTCGAGAGTTCAGCGAGAACGATTATCCAAGAGTTTTGGAGATCTATTCGAAATCTAAACTGGATGAGCTTCGTTTCGAGAAAAAGACATTTAAACTCTTGCCCCTAGAAAACGATGAAAAGAGATTCGCCGCGCTAAAGGAATCAAAAATATATGTTTTTGATGATGGGAATATTCTTGGGTTTGGAGCAATATTTGGGTCAGAGGTTAGAGCACTATTTGTTTGCCCTAGTGCTAGAGGAAACGGGATCGGAAAACAAATACTTGAATTCCTTTTGTCACAAATATGCGGCAACGCCAATCTCTTTGTAGCCAAGACAAATGAGCCAGCAAAGGAGCTATACAAGGCATACGGATTCGAAGTGTCAGATGAGTTTCTTACTGAATATAATAGCGAGCCGTTATATGCGAATGAAATGGTTCGTGTAAATGGAAAGTGCTTACAAGATGAAAATAAAAGTTTAGTAGGATACTCGAACAACTTAGAGACGGATGTCTAAGACATTATAACAAGCGCTCAAAACAAGGGACTTAAAATTACGGGCTTGCGCTCTTTCGTCACTAATTTTAGTCAAGTATTTTCCGTCAGTTAAGTCGGCATTAAGAACAGCCGAGTTTAGTACGACGCCAACTGTTAAATTAGATGCAATCGATTTACTCTGATAGCCAATGTCTGAGCTTCGCGGCCCGAGCTCAGACATTACAAATCGCTATTATTCCACCAAATCCAGTACATATGCGGCACCTGAGCCTTCTCCGTTGTCATCGCGGTGGGGAGTTGCGATGATGGCGGTGTTATTTGAGACCGCAATATTCCAACCAAACCTATCTTCTGGCGCTGCATCATTGGCAAATACCTTAGACGCATATTGCCATTGGCCTTGTTGTTTTTTGTACAGATAAAGTGCCCCCGCGTTATTACCTTTTTCATCGTGGTGCATAGCGGTGATAAACGCCATGTCCTTACTTAACGCAACACCGCGTGCAAATCTATCATCTGCTTTGGCATCTGGTGCCACTAATTTTTGAGCTTGCGTCCATTTATCATTTGTTCTCTCAAACAGATAAGCAGAGCCGACATCTTTACCTATCCCATCGATATCATCTCTTCTGGCAGAAATAAGGGCTGTATCTCCAAAAATAGCCACGCGAACACCAAAAATATCGGTGTTCCCAGCATCATTTGCCATTAGCTTTGCTTGCGAATTCCACTTTTTACCATCGAATTGATACACATAAACCGCACCAGCTTTTTCTGCTTTTTCATCATTCAAATCTGCGCCGACTAAAATGGTATCGCCATCTATTGCTACGCTAATTCCGAATAAGTCCCCATCAGCGCCATCCCTTGCCGTCAACTTTGAATGAAAATGCCAGCTGCCGTTTTCTCTTACATAAACATACGCTGAGCCTGAATCTTTACGTGGCGCATCGCTATGTGGTGCACCGATCACTAAAAATTGCTCGGTGAGCGCAATACTTTGTCCAAAGGCATCACCCGCTTTTGCGTCGTTAGAGGTTAAAATTTGTTTTTGTATCCAGCTATTTTCTGCGCGCTCAAAAACAAACACCGCACCGGCATTTTCTCCTTTATCGTCCCGATTTATCACACCTAGCATGGCAATATTATTCTTAAGGGCAACATTGCCGCCAAGCGTGTCACCTGTATTGGCAGGCTGCGCAATAAGCTTAGCTTGTTGCTGCCAGCCAGACGCACCTAGCGTGTATAGGTAAGCTGCACCAGTATCCTGACTCGTATTTGCATCCACTTTGTGGGCACCAACTAATGCAGTTGTGCCGTCTATCGCTACGCTATAACCAAACTGATCTTCTGCTTTACCATCATCGGCCAACAACTTTTGCTGCATGGCCATACTTTGACAGGCTATTACTAACGCCAAACTAGGGAAATATTTAAAAATAGAGAAAGCTCTCATCATTATTCTTTTTGTTTTCGATATAGGGAATAAACATAGTATTCGACTGTTCAAGACTTAACAAGAGATTGTGTTTTTAGCAAAGGCATTTTGGTAAGTTAGCGAGAAGGATTGATAGACATCTGGAGCGGCGACATCTTGCGATGGTAATAGTGAGTTTCAGCGTCTGACTCTAGAACAACTAAAACCCATCACATAAAACAATAAACTAAACCTTATCCAAGCCAATATTGACCAAAAAGTTGAGGTAGTTCAGCCTTTAACTGTTTTGATTTATTTTTAAACTTTTTGCCTTGCGGCGGAAAGTTCACGACACTGTGATACGGGAGTTCGTCTTGATTTTTTTCTTCAAAAAGCAACCCTGCAACTAAATCTAATTCGTCAATAAACGGATAGGGCAGATCGTCTTTATTCGGAATAGCAAACTTATTAGCTAATTCGTCTGGTTCCGCAGTGAGTACGCTTACCGCTTCAGGGCCGCGACTGATGATCCAATTACAAAAATCTAAAAAGTCATATTCGCTATTACAGCCTGCAATCACGTAGGCCACTTTCCAGTTATCCCAATGCCACAGAGCTCTTAGTTCTTTGGTATATAATGCATCGAACTGAGCAATTTCTTCTGAACTTAGCGGTGATAAACGCATTTTTAAATAGTCATTATCGTTTGAATGATCGGGGGCGGTGACAAGCTGCCAGAAGCGTTCGAGTTCCATGTGCATAATCTAACTTGATAAAAACGAGATTATAGCCAGTAACCCAATGAGAGTAAATCGAAGCCGCCATGCAAAATAACTGCAGCGGGTTGTGCATAATACAACGTGCACACCCGCGCAAAAAGATAGCAGTGACAGCTAAAAGGTAAGTGGTTTTATCCTTTCAGCGCTTTGTCACCACGGCCAATACCTACCGCGCCAGAGCGCACAAGTTCAATAATGTCGCTTTCGTGACGTAATAGATCCAAGAAAGACTCAAGGCGGTCGGCTGAGCTTACCATCTGTAATATATAGCTTTGCTTGCCCATATCTATAATGCTGGCTTGAAACACCTCAGCAACACGATTGATAGCGGCTCGTGTTACTTCGTCTCTGGCATAGACTTTTACCAACAGCAGCTCTCTTTCAATGTGCTGCATATCAGTTAAATCTATGACCTTAAGCACATCCACCAGCTTGTTAACTTGCTTGGTGATTTGTTCAACAATGCGGTCATCGCCTTGGGTCGTGATGGTAATGCGAGATAGCGTTTTGTCTGCAGTCGTACCCACTGTTAAGCTGTCAATGTTGTACGCACGTTGAGAAAATAAACCCACAATACGAGAAAGAGAGCCAGGTTCATTCTCTAATAAAATCGATAGTATTCTTCTCATTATGCTTTTACTCCTTTTTTCAACCACATCTCATCTATCGCACCTTGCTTAATTTGCATAGGATACACATGTTCAGACTCATCGACCAAAATGTCTAAAAATACCAGTCGGTCTTTAATCGACATGGCTTTTTCCAGCGCCGCATCAAGTTGCTCAGGTTTATCAACCCGAATACCGATGTGACCATAACTCTCTGCAAGCGCAACAAAGTCAGGCAGTGATTCCATGTAAGAACTCGCGTGACGTCCCTCATACATCATGTCTTGCCATTGGCGCACCATACCAAGCGAGCGGTTATTTAACGAGATGACTTTGACAGCAAGGCCGTATTGCAAACAGGTTGAAAGCTCCTGTATATTCATTTGGATAGAGCCGTCTCCAGTTACGCATAGCACTTCGCTTTGCGGAAATGCCATTTTTACGCCCATCGCAGCGGGTAAGCCGAAGCCCATGGTGCCAAGGCCGCCTGAATTAATCCATTGACGAGGTGATTTGAACGGATAGTACTGCGCTGCAAACATCTGGTGTTGTCCTACATCCGAGCAAACATACGCATCACCACGGGTTATCTGGTATAGCTTTTCGATAACCGTTTGCGGTTTGATTTTTTCTACACCTGCAGTAAACGACAAGCATTTTTGAGCGCGCCATGTTGTAATTGCTTGCCACCAATCTTCTTGTGCGGCGCGATCGATGCGCTTCTCGCTTTTTTCGATACCGCGTAACAGTTGCTCCATCACCGTATCTAAGCAGCCCACAACCGGAATATGCGCTTGAATGGTCTTAGAGATTGAAGTTGGATCCACATCAACGTGAACAATTTTGGCATCGGGACAGAATTTCTTAACATTATTGGTTACACGGTCATCAAAACGTGCACCGAGCGCTAAGATAACATCAGCATTTGCCATTGCTTTATTCGCTTCAAGACTACCATGCATACCCAACATGCCAATAAAGTTAGGGTGTGTACCACTGATCCCGCCAAGGCCCATTAAGGTATTGGTGATAGGCGCGTTTAGTTTCTCAACCAGCTCAGTCAGTTTTTCAGAGGTATTTGAAAGAATAATGCCGCCGCCAGAATAGATAACCAAACGCTTCGCTTCAATAATGGCTTCAACCGCTTTGCGGATCTGCTTGGAATGCCCCTTTACACTCGGATTGTAAGTACGCATATCAATCTGTTCAGGCATCTGATAATCGAATTTAAGCGCAGGGTTCAAAATATCTTTTGGCAGCTCGACCACAACTGGTCCCGGTCTGCCTGAGTTGGCTAGATAAAATGCCTTAGCTAATACTTCTGGAATTTTTCTCGCGTCGCGGCAGTTAAAACTGTGTTTAACGATAGGGCGGGAGCAACCTACGATATCTGTTTCTTGAAACGCATCATCGCCGATTAGGTTAGAAGGTACCTGCCCTGAGAGTACAACCATCGGGATTGAATCCATATAAGCCGTCGCGATCCCTGTAATGCAGTTTGTGGCACCAGGACCACTGGTCGCAAGAACGACACCTACATCTCCCGTTGCTCTAGCATAACCGTCGGCCATGTGGGTTGCTGCTTGCTCATGCCTAACCAAGATATGCTCAATATCTGATTGCTGAAACAACGCGTCATAAAGATCAAGAACCGATCCGCCGGGATAGCCAAATATGTATTTTACTTTTAATGCGCTCAATGCTTTTACTACTAGCTCGGAGCCGTTGTATTGCTCTGCCATTACCTCATTCCTCGTTGACTGTGCGTGCCTGTTATAGTTCTAAAATCAAAAAAAAAACCCCGCTGGTTGCGGGGTTTGAGTATTTCTTTCAAGTAATAGCTCCCCGCTGAACTCTATGAAGAGACCAGTACCACCACGAGAACGATTAGTTGAAAGAAATTAGTCATTATTTTGCCTTTGAGTTGATTTAAAAGTTAGCCTACACAGTATTAGATATAAATTCCACCTTTCCACCTTTCAATTGTTGAAATATTACATTTCAATTTAAAATTCACCTTCAGTTAGATTTTTTATTTAGCAGCACTTATACGGGAACAAAGCGATAAAAATGCTAAACTTAAAGTTCAATTGCACTGGGGTCTCTTAGATGAATATTTTTAAACTAAACATATTGGCATCGTTCACGCTGCTATCAAGTACAGCGTCAGCGCAGGTGCTCTATAAAGATCAGGTTATCTATTGGCAGGAGAAAAAGACCGGCCGCGCACTGAGTGAATACGAACGGAAAATTGCGCTTGAGCAATTTATCAAAACAAAGCCCATTACCAGCCAAATAAAAACACCTTACGCAATTAAAAACATCCACCTTGACAACACTAAGTTAGGCAAACAATTTGCAGTGGGCACGGCGCAAGCACTTAATGAAGCGAAAATTCTTGCTATTCTGGTCGATTTCCCGGATCTGCCTAACGACCAAAACCGACTAAACCCAGGCGATACGGATATGTATTACTCGAGCTATCCCGCGTCTCACTACCAATCATTATTGTACTCAGATAGCGGCTATAACGGGCCTAACAACGAATCGTTGCAATCCGCTACCCAGTTTTATCAAGCGGCCTCAGGGGGCAGCTTTAAGGTATCTGGCAATGCATTTGGCTGGGTAAGAGCCGCTCAAAATGCAGCCTACTATGGCGAACAAGAAGGCGATACCAGAGACTTAAGACCGGAAGAGCTGGTGTTCGAAGCTGTAAGCAAAGCTGTAACTCAATTTAATATCGACTTATCTGAGTTCGATAAAACCGATTTGAACGACATAGATGGTGATGGCAACCGCCTTGAACCTGACGGCATTATTGACCATGTCATGTTATTTCACTCAAGTATTGGTCAAGAAGCGGGTGGCGGCGTATTAGATACTGATGCAATTTGGTCACATCGCTTCTTCGTATTTGATGAAAACAACCAACCTAAAGCAATTCCAGATACCAACTACAAGATTTATAACTACACCATTAACCCCATTGACGCCGCAATTGGCGTGGTTGTCCATGAGTTTGGTCATGACCTCGGATTACCGGACGAATACGATTTAAATTCCAATGACATAGGTGAACCCGTTGCGCTTTGGTCGGTCATGTCTTCAGGCAGTTACTTAGGCCAATTAAGTGGCTCGCAGCCCACCCAGTTCTCCCCTAAAAGCCTTGAGTTTTTACAACAAAATTATGCAGGTAATTGGTTAAAGCAAACCGAGTACACACTAGACGACTTGAGTACAGAACAAACGGTAACGCTTACGGATATTGGAGTGAACAATGGTACTACGAATCAAATAAAGATAAATCTGCCTGCTCAACTGGAGAAATTCATAACGCCTCTGGATGGGAATTATCACTATTACTCAGGACAAGCCGACAAACTCAATAACCAAGCAAGTTTTACCGTAAGCTTGCCTAACGCAAATCAAATTTCATTATCCATGCTTGCAAATTATAGTATCGAGCTTAACTACGATATTTTCCAAGTGGCGATAAATGGACAACCAATTGCTGGCAATACAACAAAGCCAAATCATCCAAATTACTCCAATATCACTCACTATATGGATGGCGAATCATCTGCATTTGGCGCTAATCCAATTACGCTAGATTTTGATATCTCAGCGTACCGAGGACAAACTGTCACCGTAACATTCGTTTATCAAACTGATGATTTTCAAACACTTAAAGGGGTATTACTCGATAACATCGCCGTGACAGCGGATGGTTCGCAAATTTATACCAATACCGCTGAGCCAACAAACGACCTAGTCTACAATGGTTTTCGTAAAATTTCTGGTTATAGAGCTCAACCTAGTAACGCTTACTACGCACATTTGCGCTCATTTAGAGGATTAGATTCCGGCTTATCTTTGTCTGGTTATAATTCAGGTGTGTTGATGTGGTACAGCAACAATGAAGAGAGCGATAACTCTACTTCATTACACCCCGGATCTGGCGATATGTTGGTGATTGATCAAGACCAAAACCCTATTTTCAAAGCCGACGGCACAACACCTGCAACGAGTATTATTCAAGTCAAAGATGCAACACTGCGCTTAGATACTCAAAAAGCAGGCCTTGGCGATCAACATCTCACGCCCATCAGTATGTTCAATGACACTCAGGATTATACTTTCTCTTTCCAAAAGGAATCAGGTGTTAGTTTGCCAAGTTTTGGTGTTCAACTTAGATTGAATACCATAGAAGAAGATGCAAACAGTGCGCAAGTCGGTGTAATTTATCTCAGCGACCCCACAATCACTCAAGTACAATCGCAAAACACTGTTAATTTTAATGTCAAAGGCTTAGCATTAAACGAATCAGATAGTTTTTTGTGGAGCTTTGGTGATGGTCAAACAAGTAACGCGCTTTCACCTGTTCACAGCTATCAAGATATCGGCAACTATACGGTAATGTTCACACGAACCAAAGCCGATGGGAGCAGTTCAGCGTTGAATTCAAATGTTAGCGTTGGCAACGTCGAGCCAATCCCGCTTACAGTCGGTGATATCAAAGCGACCGCAGTAGGGCAAGGCTTTGTCTTCAATGCAGAAATCATCGGTGGCAAAGCACCTTATGAGCTTGAGTGGAACTTTGGTGATGGGGCCACAGCAACATCAAACTCAGTTGAACATATCTATGAGCTAAGCGGCACGTACACAGTAACGCTTAACGTGAAAGATGCCGAAGGCGAGGCGGTCACAAAGTCAACCTCAGTGACGGTTGTAGTCCCACTTATCATTGACGCCTCAGCGACCACATCGAACTTACAGGCAAGCTTTATCGCAACTGCTGGTGGCGGTGATGGTAACTACCAAGCTACTTGGGATTTCGGTGATGGCACGCAAGGCTCAGGTTTAACTACAACGCATAGTTACGCTCAAGCGGGTACATATAATGTCGTGTTAACGCTATCGGATGGCGCAGATCAAAGCGCGAAAGGCACTGTTGAGATCACAGTAACAACACCGACAACAACGCCGACGGACTCTGGTGATAGCGGATCGTCTGGCGGCAGTATCGGATGGTTTGCGTTAATTGGTGGTATGCTAGTGGGATTAAGAAGAAAGTGGTGCTGACGCACCACCTAAGGATTAAATTAAGCGTGAAGAATTAAAGACGCTCAATTACCGCTTGTGTGAAATCTGTAGTACCGTGGCTACCACCAAGATCGCGAGTTGTACGGTCACCGCTCTTGATAACGTCAGCTACTGCACTGCGGATTTTTTCCGCTTTATCAGCTTCACCTAAGTACTCAAGCATTTGAATTGAAGCTAGAATAACAGAAGTTGGGTTTGCAAGGTTTTTGCCTGCGATATCTGGTGCGCTACCGTGAACCGCTTCAAAGATTGCAGCATCAGTACCTATGTTTGCACCTGGCGCCATACCAAGACCACCGACAAGACCTGCACAAAGATCAGAAAGGATATCTCCGAAAAGGTTTGTTGTTACGATCACATCAAACTCTTCAGGTGTCATTACTAGTTTCATACAAGTCGCATCAACGATCATTTCTGCTGATTCAATTTCAGGGTAACGCTCACCAACTTCACGAGCAACTTTAAGGAATAGACCTGAAGTTGATTTTAGGATGTTTGCTTTGTGAACCGCAGTTACTTTCTTACGACCTTCACGCTGCGCTAACTCATATGCGAAAGTTACGATCTTTTCAGCACCTTCGCGAGTGATCTTTGACATTGCTTCCGCTTCGTTGCCATCTTCAGAAACAACTTGACCAAGACCTGAGTACATACCTTGCGTGTTTTCACGTACGGTAATGATATCAATATCATCGTAACGTGCTTTAGTACCTTCAAATGACTTAACTGGACGAACGTTTGCGTAAAGGCCAAAATGCTTACGCAAGGTCACGTTGATTGAAGTGAAACCTTCGCCAACAGGTGTAGTTAGTGGGCCCTTTAGCGTGATTTTGTTACGCTCAATTGCTTCTAGCGTTGCTGCTGGAAGTAATTCACCTGTTTTTTCTAAAGCAGCCAAACCTGCGTCTACGTATTCGTATTCATAGTCGCAACCTACGGCTTTTAAGATCTCGATTGCTGAATCGATGATGCTAGGGCCAATGCCGTCGCCACGGATAACTGTGATGGTTTGCTGTGCCATGTTTTTTCCTTTATCAAAAGTTGGAATACACCCAAGAAGAATTGCAAACTAAGTTTAGTAGAAATTAACAAAGGTGTACGTTCGCTTGTTTAAGCCGCGTTTTATAGCAATTAATTTGGTCTTATTCCAGTATGGAATGAAAAAATGACATACATATGATTTATGCTTGTTATTGATAGTATTTATAGAATAAATATCAGGCAATAGATGAGTAAAATCCGGCCTCTAGTAGCGCTACATCAAACTTTTGTGCGGTAACAAAACGGCTTTCGGCTAATACGTCATCGACTAATTGTTTTTGCCATGCAGTTAACACAAAGTTGGGTGATATCACTCTAAGTGCAATCAGTTTAATAAAAATGAACAGTTTACACTGTGTATTGGTCTGAGATTTTTTTAACGTTTCGCTATCTAGCATTGCCTTATGAAGAATGCTTTTTTCAAAGTACTGCTGATTAAAGTCTAGGTATTTATCTTTTGCTATTGCGCGGATCCCAAATAGGTTAGCAATCGATACTAGCTCTTCTGAATACTCACGAGAATGGAGTGCCGTGGCATGTTGGATCTCCACCCCTTGTTTAGTCACCAAAAATACAATAACCGCGGCAAATGGCGATAACAAGCGCTCAAATTTTTCACCATAACTTTCACCAACATATAAGGCGATGATTTGACTAATTACGCCATATTTATGCACGATATCTTCTGTGAAAGGTAGCTTATGGTTTGCTATGATTTGCTCAAGCAACACTCGCTGCGCCAATAACCCAGCGGCATCAAGCCCTACCATAGCAAGAGAGTGCCTGACCGATGCAGCTTTTAGGTTTTCACGGTTATATTGCTTTGCTGCGATCTGCAATGCGCTTGACACTAGTTCGAACTCGCTAATCAGCTTTTCAAGTGCGCGAATACTTTGAAATTGACTATGAGATAAGTCTTTTACTGTCTCTAGTAGATGTAAATGTTCAGAGCCAAATAGAAGCACTGCTGGCTCAGCAGCTCGGTCCCAAATATTGTAAAGTAGCTTTGCATCTGTTGTTACAGTTAAACCACAGTGAAACTGGAACTTACTATTGGCCTTCGCCAGCTTTTTTGTTTGTCCTTGTTCCACAATAGCAATTATTTTTTCACTATTGCTTTGTATCGCCAAAAAGCCCATTTCGCCCTTAATCTCGCACAGCAATCCCGCAGGATGTTTAACAAATGCTCCTGCAATTGCACTCAGTACTTTTGACGCAAAAGCGTAACTGAGTTTGCAATAAAGAAGCTTAATCGCTCTGTCTAAAGCCACGTAATTTTGTTTGTGTGTTGGCGTTATCAAGCTTGCTAATCGGTGAGCAATTGCAACAATCAAAGAAGCATGGTCATTAAACCGCTGAGGGATAGAAGCCACTAGCTTGCTGTCGTAGTTTGAAAGGCGAGACAAAATTCGCAAACATTGCAAATTAGGTGTTTGCCCATCACTCAGTATTTGTACGGCTAATTGATGTCGAACTTTCCAAAGCTTATCTTGCTGTGCGTCCAACTTTTTACCTGCCGCGAGTTGATCGCTTTCTCGTGCTACACATAAATAATCGGCAAAGCTTGCAAGCAATAACTCTTCGGTAACGGCACGAGAAAACTTTAAGTGATGACAAGCCATACAAACCAACACATTTTGATTCATGACCAGATTAGTGTTGTAACCCAAGTTTTGTGAATACAGTCCAAGCTGCCCATGCATGCTACTAGGCGAGGACTCATAACAGTCCATATAAAGCTGCGCAAGTTTAACTAGGGTAGGGTAGATAGAAGGCCACTTTTCTTTGTGATAATAAAGACGTAACACCTTGTGTGTACCTTGGGCTATCGCGAACAGCGTTTTACTAGTAACTATCCTTGCATCCATCTATCTTTACCAATTTTTTAAGTAAACAGGCTATTTTGAAACGGTAAAATAGCTTTCTTAGCAAGGCAGAAGCTTTGCTATTTAGTTGTTCTAGATGAGGCGTTGTTAACGAAGCTAATATGGTATTTTACCTTTCAAATCGGTTGGAAAATTAATCTAATCGGTATGACACTTTGTCAAATGTGACCCGTGCACCAGGCCCCCAAAGCTTTAATATGCCATTTTCAAACAATAATCCGGTGCATTCATCTTCCGTAGTAATACCATCTGGTTTTACCAGCTGAGTACGATAAAACACAATTTGTACAATCGTATTGTCTTGCTTCTTCTTTACATACGTTAGATCCGGGCTACCCAAGGTATCCAACACGGAATCTAACTCAGTCGGCTTCTCAAGGCTAAGATTACGAATGAAACGATTATTAAACGCTTCTCGGTCCTGCCAAATCATCGCTTGCGGGTCATCTTTATAATAATTGATCACGAGAAACACCACAGTAACGTAAACCGCAAGGCCAAGAAATATGTACTGTAGTATTTTCCTAATCATCTAACTGCTCAATAAAGAATGGGTAAAACGGACCTTGTATCTACAAAAACTGAGATACGCTTGTATGCAATATATCAAAGTCATCTACATTCGCCTAGCGCTTAGCGATGATGTAATACAGTGCCAATAAAAAAACCCCTTCAAACCACACGTATATCCTTCAAGCTAAAGCCAACTTCAATATCTCTTCTTAATGTCACCAGTGCAAGGCTGGTAACATAGTCGCTTGCTCCAGCCTCTAATTTTGCTTTTGCAGCAGGCTTTACTGTCTCATCTTTTAGCATACTTTCAAAGTCGTCATGCTTTGCGAGTAGCTCTTGCGCCGTCTTGATACCAACCCCAACAACACCTGGAATATCGTTCGTCTTGTCGCCACTTAACGCCCAAAACATTTCGAGCTTGCTTTGGGTGACAGAAAATCGACTTTTGATATCTTCAAGCGAAATTATCGACTTTTTAAAGTAGTCGTACACAGAGATAGCATCATTTATCAGGGGTAAGAAGCCTTTATCAGTCGATACTATCGTGCAGTTAACATTGGCAGCGGCGGCTTTACAAGCTAGCGTTGCTATCACATCATCAGCTTCATCATGTTCGGGATTAAATGATTTAACACCGACACTTGCGAACGCTTCTGAAAACTTATTGAGGTTTTGATTTAGCAACTCGGGCATTGGTTGGCGGGTTATTTTATATTTTGGGTAAAAGTGATAACGCCAACTTTTATCACCATCAAAGACCGCAACTGCGTGTGTCGCCCCCGTTTTACGTAACAAGCTACGAGTTGCTTGCTCTACACGTAGACAAGAGGCCTTTATATGGGCCTCTTGCTCTTTATTACCTCTTGGTTCATTAACAGCATAGATGCGCCTGATAAGGTTAAGCGCATCTATTAACAACAAATTATTCATTTTCTCTAAGCTTTAATTTTATAACACGGTATATATTTGCTCCCAGGTAGCTTCATTCGTCCCTGAGTCACAAATGCACCTAGCAACTTATCCATATCAGCCATCAGTGATTTATCTCCACTTAATTCATACGGACCATGCTGTTTAATTGCTGTAATGCCTTCATCCTTCACGTTACCGGCAACAATACCAGAAAAAGCACGTCTTAAATTAGCGGCCAATAATTGTTTTGGTTGCTCTAGGTGTAAGTCTAAGCCCGACATATTTTCATGCGTAGGCGCAAATGGATGTTGGAAATCATTTTCAATCTTTAGCGTCCAATTAAAATAATAGGCATCCCCTTCAGACTTACGATACTCACGCACGGTTGCCATAGCTTGTTTGAGCTTTTTGGCTACCAGCTCTGGATTGTCTACAATAATCTCAAACTTAGACAGAGCTTCTTTCCCGAGTGTTTTTTCAACAAAGGCACTGAGTTCTTCAAAATATGCCGCTGACTCTTTAGGGCCAGTTAAGATCACAGGTAAACATTGCTTTTCGTTTTCTGGATGTAACAAAATACCCAGTAAATAAAGCAGCTCTTCTGCAGTTCCTGCACCACCGGGGAAAATGATGATGCCATGCGCAATACGGATAAAAGCTTCAAGACGCTTTTCAATATCAGGCAAAATAACCAATTCATTAACAATAGGGTTGGGTGGCTCAGCGGCAATAATACTGGGCTCGGTAAGCCCTAAATAACGGTTATTCGAGATCCGTTGCTTAGCATGACCAATTGTTGCCCCCTTCATCGGGCCTTTCATTGCACCCGGTCCACAACCAGTACAAATATTCAGACCACGAAGGCCCAGTTGATAACCCACTTCCTTGGTATATTTATATTCAACTTCATTGATTGAATGACCGCCCCAGCAGACGATCATGTTAGGGTCTTTATTTACTTCAAGTGCATCTGCATTACGCAGCATGTCAAAAACCATATGGGTAATTTCTACCGGCGATTTATTTTCACCGTGGTATTTTTGACAAATAAAAAGTATGTCGCGGATCACAGAGAATATGTGCTCATGAATACCGGTAATTATTTGACCGTCGACAAAAGCTGACTCGGGAGGATTGCTTAACGCAATTTTTATTCCTCGCTCACGTGCGAGTAACTGAATATCAAAATCTTCGTATTTATCGTAGATTTCAGAGCTGGAATCTGTATGACTACCTACGTTCAACACCGCCAATGCACAATTCCTAAAAAGCCTATACCTCTCACTTGTGGTTGACTGTTGAAGTAAATCGACTTCCAATCTTGATAATAAGTTTAGAACCCCAGTTGGGTTTAGCTCTACTTGCATAGGCTTACTCCTTGTTTGTAATGCGCAGCGAATTGGTATAACTAAGCAAAGAGGGGGAATATAATGTCTCGCCACACCGCCTTTACCCAAATTGACGCTATTTACTTAAAACACAATCTATCTCGCCCGCTATTCTTCGCTTCATAAAGCGCTGCGTCAGCTCGGTCAAAGGCACTCAGGGCAGTATCTCCTTTGACAAACTGAGTAGCGCCGAGAGAAATGGTAATTTCGACTTCTTTCTCTTTAAATTTGAATGGTATAGATTTAATGACTTGCCTTACTTTTTCAAGCGGTTTTTGTGCATGATTCAGCGGCATGCCAGGCATTAGCAAGACAAATTCTTCGCCGCCGTAGCGTGCAATAAAATCGCTTTTCCTAATAGACTTTTTTAGGGCTCTTGCGATCACTTGCAATGTTTTGTCACCTGCACTATGTCCATAACGATCGTTAATTGACTTGAAGTGATCGACATCGATGACAACTAGCGTCACATCGGAGTCATTTATCTCAAATAGGTGCATTTCATGAGTTAGACGCTCATCGAAAGCCGCTCTATTTGGTAACTTAGTTAAGCTATCCAATAGGCTTTTGAACTTTTGTTCGCTGAGTCGCTTTTTATAATTTGAAACTTTGGACTCTAAGGTGTTGATACGATTATTAATTGCATCAAATGAGTCAAGCAGCGCCTCACGCTCATTTTTTTCGAGCTTTTCACGCTCTATCAAATCAGCACTCAGTAGTTTCAGCTCGTTGTCAACCAAGGCTTTAAGCTCTGTTATTGAACTGGCGTTTTGAGTTTGCTGATTTAAGTTTTGAATTTTTGATTCAATTTTGTTGTTTAACGATTGTAGTTCTTTAGATGTTGATTTTGAACGCGCCGTTGTTTCAACAATAGAGCGATGTAGCTCTTCCAGTGTTTGATTCAGTGAAACCAAAAAACCTTGTGCGGATTGGCGCTCTTTGGCAATCGTTTGCGCAATAATTTTAATGATTTCTGTCGCTGCTGAATATAAATTATCTAAACTGTTGTTTTCCGCAACGCTTGCGCGGATCTCTTTAACCTTTTCTATTACTTCATCTTCGAAAATTAATTCGTTGATTAAAGCTTGAAGCTCAGCAGCTAGTTCTGGGTGGTGGCTATCAGATGCTTCTTCTGTGATTTCTACTTTGGATTGTAAAACTGTATGGTAGATAGAAACCAAAGACTCCAACGCGGGGATATAAGCGTTAGTAGAGTTGATATCTTCAAGTTCTACATCCAATAAGTGACGCAACTTTCGGCGCGACTCATCTGGTAACCCCTTGAGCTTCTGCAGTAACTTTCCGCTTTGCTGAATTGCTGTTTGCAAAGCTTTTTGATTATTTGAATTGGTCACTTCTTGTGATTTTAGCGGCTCAGAAATTCCATCGATAAATGGCACTAGCAGCTCAAAATCGACGCCTTTATTAAGTGCAATACGAAATTTAGCTAACTGATTATCAAGTGAAACATCTTGCTCTTTGCAGGCCAGGGATAACTTTGCAGCAAACTGAGTAAGGAGTTCTACTTGTTGTTTTCTTGCATCCTCAAGCGTTTTTCTAGCCTCTATGGCTTGCTTTAATTTCTGCTCGAGCATTAAGGCATTGTCAGTCACAGATTTCCAATCATAAAATAATCTCTTAGTTACTAAGTCTACAACAAATTACGCTGTGATGCGCGGAAATTTAACGTGGTAATGTATCGGAGTTTGCTGTTTACTCATCGATATTACTTCGCGTGTAAGTCGCTGATTTGGTAAATTGATTTTATCTCGAATTACCGATACAAAAATAATGAAAAAAAGCCTTATTGCCTTGGCATGTGCAGCAACCTTTAGTGTTTATGCTGACGTCGACTACCGTATTTCAATTACACAACCGCAGCATCACCTTGCAGAAGTAGAAGTTAAATTTCCAAAATCCTCACAATCAAGCATTGATGTGCAACTTCCAGATTGGCGTACAGGTCGCTACGAGATATTGGATTTAGCCAACGGCGTACGCTTTTTTGATGCAAAATCTCAAAGCGGGCAATCACAAAAATGGGAAAAAATTGATAAAAACACATGGCGCGTACACCTTAGCGAGCCTACCGAGCTGACGGTTAAATATCAGGTTTACGCCAATGAATTGGGTCTTCGTGCCAGACACATCGACGACACCCACGCGTTTATCGATGCATCTGGCTTTTTGATGTTTAGTGACTCTTTTAGAGCTGAGCCTGTTTCTGTTGAACTAAATGTACCTAAAGGCTGGCGCTCAGTCTCCGGTATGGACTTTGCCGATTCAAAACACAGTTTCAAAGCCGATAACTACGACATATTGTTAGATTCTCCTATTGAGACTGGTATTAATCAGCTGCACAAATTTGAAGTGGATGGTCGAAAATATGAACTAGTTATTTGGGGCGAGGGCAACTATGACGTTGACCACATGCTCGCTGATCTTAAAAAACTCGTTCAAACCGGCACACTCATTTGGCATGATTACCCTTATGAACGCTATGTTTTTATGGTGCATGCAACCAGTGGTGCACGTGGGGCAACAGAGCACTTAAACTCGACAATTATTCAAAGACATAGAGACAGTTTTAAAGAAAGAGATGATTACATTGGTTTTATCTCCACAGCCGCACATGAATTCATTCACACGTGGAATGTCAAAAACTATCGCCCAGCGGGTATGGTTCCTTATGATTATGTCGCACCAAACTACACGGATTTATTGTGGCTCGCAGAAGGCTCAACCAGCTACTTTGAGGATTATTTGCTGCTAAGCGCCGGGATCACCACCAATGACGAATATCTTAAAATGCTGACTAAGCGTGTTAATCGTCATTTGAAAACTCCTGGTCGTCATGTTCAGTCGGTTGCAGCAACGAGCTTTGATAAATGGATCAATCAGGGTGGCGATCACGGAATAAATTACAGCACCAATATCTATTCAGAAGGTGCGTTGGTGTCCATGGCACTTGATATCGACTTACTCGAAAAGTCAAACGGAAAAATTAGCTACCGAGACGTTCATAAAGCGCTTTACCAACAGCACAAACTGCCAAACAGCTTCACCAATGAAGATGTCAAAAACATCCTAAAAACGCTTACTGGTCAAGACTACAATACTTGGTGGAGTGAATATGTTGATACGCCAGCGAATATTGATTTTGACAAGTTATTGGACAAAGTAGGGCTTGTTTATGATTATCCAGAATCGGCAAAAGTGATTGCAGGCTTAAATGGTATAGCAAGACAAAAGGGTGAATTACTGGAGCTGACCCATGTAGCTCGAGATGGAAATGCATGGCAAGCGGGGCTAACAGCAGGCGATCTTATCGTTGCATTTGACAAGCACCATGTTCGTAAAGACTTAAAAGCGAGCCTAGAAAACTTCGAGCCAGGTAAAACAATCACGGTAGATTTTATCCGTCGAGATAAGTTGATGAGTACGAAAACCAAGCTTGACCGCGACCACGATAAACCTAAGAAGATAACATTCACGCCTCATCCATCAAGCGAGCAAGCGTTACTTTATAAAGCGTGGATGGGGGTTTCTCACCCAAATGAAATAAAATAATACGCAAACAAAAAGGGCTGATGATTATCAGCCCTTTTTGGTCTACAGCCCTAAGCTAAAAAGCAATTAGCCTAGGCCAACTTAACCTACATAATGCGAGAGAAGAAGCGTGAACGATTTTTAGAGCGACTTCTACGCATGGAAGAGCGGATCTGAGAGCGTGTACCCGCAAGCCAGCTTTCACGATCTACCTTAGCATTATCACCACGTCTTGCTTCTTCAGTAGCTCTAAAACCACAGAATTCACGGTATGCTTTTAAATCTAGCGACAATTCTTGCAACACAAGTTCAATCATAATCGCATCATCGACATAGCCCAATACTGGGATATGATCTGGAACGATGTCTTCTGGCTCACTGAAGTAAGCAAGAGAAGCCATGATCTCACGCTTTTCATCTTCAGGCATTTGCCATTCTTCATCTAACACTGCGTCAATTAGTGTTTGTAACGAAATTAGACGAGTGCTTACAAATTCAGGAAGGTTGGATTTTTCCATCGTTGCCACTAAATCACGCGCTTTAGCAATGATTTCGGCATCACTTACATCGCCACTTTTTTCGATAGCAGCTTTCATCATTCCACGGAAGTGTTCAAGATCTGAATCAGAGAGTTCAAAGTTAATTTCTATAGACACGTCTGTGCTCCCTCAACGTTGTTATTATTAATGGTTTAAGCAAAAAGTTAAACTTATTGCAATAATCCTAGATACTAGCACATCTTTTTCAGAAGTCTTCCCATAAATTACACTTTTAACACGAATTTTCTCTATTACGTACAAGTATAAAACCCATTGTTCAAAAGGCATACAGCGACTTTCATACCATATAACTAGAAATGTTGCTGATAACGTTTGAGAACCAAACCTCGATAAAACTTGTTTTTTATAAACTTATCTATCTGTAGCAATTGCTTGCGCCAAAAATACCGCTTTGCTCCTGCAACACTATGTGCTCTACCTATGGTGCTCGCAAACTTTTCACCATGGCTGACAGGACAAGGGCTCATTACAAAAACATTCAGCTCTTTCTCCCAAAAATGTTGATAATCAATGTCAATAGGTCGGCCGAAAGGAATTGATTTGGATAATATTTTCTTTGCCCCCATAAGACTTACAAGCTGGGCAACAGTTCCGGCGGGTACTTTATTTTGCATAAATAACGAGAGTGATTTATCTAGCGGGAAGCTTGCAATCGGATTGCGTTTGTTTTTTTGAGATTGAAATAGCTTGATCATATCCCAATCAAATGGCAATGAAGCGATCAGTTGGTCTATCTGTGTTAAGTCGTGGTGGAGTTGAAAATCATCTTCAAAAATAAACGCATAGGGCAGTTCTAACTCAACCATTTTTTCAAGTGCTTTAATATGACTTAAATAACAACCTATTTCACCCAAGGTTAAAGGGCGAAAGTATTGCTCAGCGTTTTTTAACTTACAATAGCTCGTATCTAAAGCGTCCGTGCTCAGCTCTGCACCTTTTACAGCGCTTATCCTTTCAAAGGAAAGTGAAAACTTATCAAATTGAGCAGCCGACTCTTTTAACCTATCTTTACAAGAATCTAAGTTGATGAGAAAAATATTCGGTTTGGTCACAATAACGCTTACATCCACATACTAATTACGCTTTGAGTGTGCGGTGTTTGTATGACGATGGAATGACAAAATTGAGATAAAGGATAGAGAGTAAGTTGATTCTACAAAGAAGGAGTGTACGACTTGTCGCTTACTGTGTTGTAGTTCAATAAATCCGGACACGATTTGGTGCAAATAATATCTAGGTACGAAATGAGTAAAACTATTAAGGGAACTCTTCAAGGACGAACAGGTTAAGTAAAGGAAATTGAAAGTGAATGAAATGATAAAAAATTGAGAGGCAGAGAAGCACAACGCTTCCCCATATTTTACGTTTTATTCTTCAGTCACATTAAACGAAACTATCCATGGCGAGACTTTATCGAGGCCTTTGCCCAGTTCAATTGCAATTTTGCTAGTAGAGTTCGGCGAAGTAATGTCCGTACGCATTAGCTGGCCACTCTTTTGGCTATCACCAGCCCAAGAGTGATCTAAACATTGCCTTGCTAGACTCTGTGCATAGTTATGGATTTTTACTGCGCTTTCGTACTCTTTGAACTGCTCAGAACAGGTATATTTTGATTTTCCACTAGCGCTTTCTATAATTTGGCATTTATTGCCAACTAAATGTGCCTTAGCCTGCCAAGAGTTAATTAACTTTGCGCCGACTTCAGCACCTTTAAGCGCTGAAAATCCACTGGATGATGCGCTTAGAAGTGCATTAAGTTTCTCGCAATTAGACATATCATCAAGCTTTTCTTGTTGCTCTGGGGTTAATGTTGAACATCCGGCAGCTGTCAACCCTGTCAGCATTAGACCAAGTAATCTTGTTTTCATAAACCGTTCCATACTGTTCGTAGTAGCACCATTAAAGTTAGACTAATATTTTGCCACTGCATAGTTGTAAGACTATGAGAAGTTTACCTTATTTATATGAACAGGAGTTGATCTAATTACAGGTTTATCCCAATTTTACTAAGCTGGCTTGTTACGGCACGATGTCTGGAACAAGCCAACGAAGGGATAGACGAAATGATTACTTACCCAAAGCGCAAATTACTTATGCCTATCTTTTAGCGTATTAACCACCTCACTGAGTGTAAGCCCTTGTCTCTGTAATAAGACAATAAGATGATACAGTAAGTCTGCGGACTCATTGAGCAACTCTTCGTTGTCGTTTTTCATCGCCGCCAACGCCACTTCAACGCCTTCTTCTCCCACTTTTTGACAACTACGGCTTAAGTCTTTAGCAAATAAAGAGGCGGTATAGCTGCTTTCAGGTGATGCATTTTTCCTCTGGGCAATCACTCGCTCAAGCTTTCCTAAAAATGCAAGCTCTGGCATGGTTTCCGCAAAGCAACTTTCGGTTCCAAGGTGGCAAGTTGGACCTTGTGGCTTTGCGTAAATCAGCAGGCTGTCTTTATCACAATCGGTATGCACTTCCACCAAGGTCAATACATTGTTTGAGGTTTCACCTTTGGTCCAAAGGCGCGATTTTGAACGCGAATAAAAAGTAACGAGTTGCTTTTCTAGTGTCACTTCAAGGGCTTCTCTGTTCATAAAGCCTTGCATCAATACTACCCCGGTTAATACGTCTTGTACGATAGCGGGAATGAGTGCTGATTTATCAAAATCTACTTTTGCTATGTTTTGTTTATTAATAATCATTGTCGTGCCGCCACATCATTATTTATTAAGAACTGTTTGAGCTTTGGAATGTCAATCACACCTTTATGGAACACACTTGCAGCCAAAGCACCATCGACATTAGTTTGTTTAAATACATCAACAAAGTCTTGCATACTACCCGCGCCGCCAGAAGCGATAAGTGGCACTTTACACAGCGCCCTAATCGCGCTGAGCTGCGCTATGTCATAGCCATTACGCACGCCATCTTGATTCATACAATTAAGTACAATCTCTCCAGCACCAAGGTCTTGAACTCGTTTGACCCATTCGTGCGTTTTGTATCGAGTACGACTTGCCGCATTCGGATCGCCAGTTAACTGGTATACTAAATATTCCTGAGTTTGCTTATCATAGAAGCTGTCTACGCCCACAACCACACATTGCTTACCAAATTCGTCATGTAACTCTTTAATGAGTTCAGGCCTTGCAATGGCAGGGCTGTTAATGGAGATCTTATCTGCGCCTTGCTCAAGCACTCGAGCCGCATCAGCCACCGATTTAATCCCACCAGCGACGCAAAATGGTATATCGATATGTCTGGCAATTTCAGCTACCCAATTGACATCAAGCAAACGCTTTTCAACGCTGGCACTGATCTCATAAAACACCAGTTCATCAGCACCTGCCTCGCTATAACGCTTAGCGAGATCAAGAATATCACCGACGACTTCATGGCCTTGAAATTTAACTCCTTTGACCACCTGACCGTCTTTTACGTCTAAACAAGGAATTATGCGTTTTGATAACATGCTAAAGCCTCCTCAACGCTAAATACACCTTCAAGTAGCGACTTGCCAAGTATCACTCCACCTACTTGTTGCTTTGCAAGCCATGCAATATCATCAAGAGAGCTCACCCCCCCTGACGCTTGTACTTTAATTGCAGTGTTATGCTTAGTGATGTCTTCGTATAATGCAAACGATGGACCTGTCATCGTGCCATCCTTACTGATATCCGTACATAAGAAATCACTCACACCTTGCTCAACATAAAAATCTAACAGCTCGAATAGATCGCTTTTCGCATCATTTAGCCAGCCGTGAGTGGCAGGGG
>NZ_NSDG01000002.1:74612-133759 GCF_002289345.1 Pseudoalteromonas sp. HM-SA03
TGCTGCAACTTCTTGCTGTTTATCTACCGCCATCGAGCCTATCACCACTTGGGCAGCTCCGGCATCTAACCATTGCTTTACGTCGTCAATACTGCGAATACCACCGCCGACCTGAAAGGGAACAGATAAAGCCTTAGTCGCCGCTTGGATAGTGCGCCATTGCTTTTTGCTCGGGTCACGAGCGCCTTCTAAATCCACCAAATGTAGCTTGGCTGCGCCTGCATTTTGGTATTCAAGTAAACGCTCAGCTAAATTAAATGGGTAAAACTGTGCGGTTTCGTACTTGCCTTGATACAAACGAACAATATTGTTCTCTAATACATCTAAAGCGGGAATAATCATTGTTCGTCCTTTTATAGCTGCCAATTAATAAAGTTTTGTAAAAGCTGCGCGCCAACCTTGCCGCTGCGCTCAGGGTGAAATTGCATGCCGGCATAATTGTCGTTTGCGACAATCGCAGAGAACGGCTGACCGTATTCACCCGACACCAATGTCGATTGATTGATGGTATGCGCAAAACTGTGTACAAAGTACACTTGGTCTTGTTCACTAAGCCCTGTAGTGAGCGCATGAGACTTCACCACACGAAGATTATTCCAGCCCATGTGCGGTGCAGTTAACTCGTTAGTCTCTAATAACTCAACCTTACCCGGAATGCGACCTAAGCACGAAATATCCCCTTCTTCAGTCGATTGACAAAGCAGCTGCATCCCTAAACAAATCCCCATCAAAGGCCGTTGATAGTCAGCTACTGCGTCTGCCCAGCCTTGCTCATTTAAGCGCTTCATTACCACATTAGCGTGGCCTACACCGGGTAAAATGGCTCGTTCAAAGCGGGCTAGCTTCTCCGGTGCAGTGATCACTTCAGGCGTGACACCAAGGCGCTCAAATGCAAAACGCACTGAGTTAATATTGGCACAACCAGTATTAATAATTGCAATCATAAACACCCCTTAGAACTTGCCATTTGCTGTGACGCGTCAGTTGCAATTGCCATACGAATAGCACGAGAAAATGCTTTGAATAACCCCTCAACTTGGTGGTGGGCATTACCTTCGCTTACGCTCAAAATTAAACTCACTGCCGCATTATCCGCGAAGGATTTAAAGAAATGCTCAACCATTTGTACATCCAAGTCGCCCACTTTATCTCTTGTAAAGTCAGCGTTAAGTACAAAAGACGCGCGTCCAGATAAATCCAATTGACATTCTGCTTTACATTCGTCCATAGGCAACGCAAAGCCATAACGTGCGATTTGTGATTTTGTGCCAAGCGCGGTCTTAAAAGCCTGACCAAGGGCAATACCGATGTCTTCTACTAGGTGGTGCTCGTCTATATGTAAGTCACCTTTCGCCTGAATATTCAGGCCAAGGTTAGCGTGAGTTCTGATCTGATCTAGCATGTGGTCGAAAAAACCAAGCCCCGTTGAAATCTCTCCATTAGCTTGTTGATCCAGATTTATCGCTACCGAAATCTGCGTTTCTTTGGTATTTCTGGCAATTTGTGCACTGCGATTTAAGGTGGTTAACTGCGTCACAATAGCAGGCCAGTTATCTTCGTAAAGAATACCTTCAATGCAGAGGTTTTCTGCAAGCTGAATATCGGTTTGCCTATCGCCAATAACAAATGATTTGCTAAGGTTCACTCTACCTGAGCGCATCAGTTCTGTGAGTAATCCTGTTTTAGGTTTGCGACATTGGCAGTTGTCTTCGTCAAAGTGAGGACAGATCAGTACTTCTTCAAAACGGATCCCTTGGCTTGTTAAGATTTGCATCATTTTATCTTGAGGCGCATCAAAATCAGCTTTAGGGAAGCTGTCTGTACCGAGACCATCTTGGTTAGATACCATCACTAGCTTGTAACCAAACGACTGCAGTTGTAATAACGCTGGGATCACATTGGGTAATAGTGCCAATTTCTCTAGGCTATCCACTTGCTTATCGGTTATTGGCTCTTCGATAATAGTGCCATCGCGGTCGATGAATAAATAGGGGGCGCTCATGATACTTCCTCAGTCACTTGGCATTGTTTCAGCCAGTTTTCTACTTGTTTTAATTCCTGCTCGTTGCCGATAGAGATGCGCAGCCAATTGTCCTCGCCAAACAGCACAAATGGCCGCATGATTAAACCTTGGCGCATCGCTTGCTCCACAAACTGTTTGTCGGTTAGCTGTAAAGTAACAAAGTTGCCTTCGCCGCATAACATTGCGCTTACGAACTCGCTGTCTTGTAGCCATTGTATAAGCTTCTTTTTTGCTAGGTTCAAAATAGAGACTTGCCGGCGCATCTGCGTTATCGCGTCTGACGTTAACGCAGTTGCTGCAATTTGTGCCACTACCGTAGAAACGGGGTAGGGTGCAATCACTTTTTTCACCGGTGCTAATAGCGCTTCACTCGCTAACATAAAGCCAACACGAAGTCCTGCCAGTGCAAACGCTTTAGATAGCGTGCGCAGCACGACGACATTTGAGAACTCTTGGATAAGCTCGACACAGGTTTTTTCTTCACGGAACTCAATATAGGCTTCATCAACGACCAAAATAGCACGGCCTTGAAGCTTACCTGCAAGTGCTGCAACTTTGCTGGCAGGTTGCATTGCACCGGTTGGGTTATTTGGATTACAGACGAAGACAAGTTTAGCGTCGCCAATTGCAGCGATTAGTGTATCCACATCGTCATTGGCAAGCTGATCTTGGCTTAATTCATTAATCGCAATGTTATGAGTGTCAGCCGTAACTTTATACATGCCGTAGGTAGGAGTAAAAATCGCAATGCTATCTTTGGCTGACTCGCAGTAAGTTCGAACTAAAAGTTCAATCCCTTCATCGGCACCACGCGTCATCAGTACATTTGTTTGCTCGACTTTTGCGTAGCTCGCATAGGCATCTATTACTACTTGTGGCTGCGGATCGGGATAACGATTTAAGTTATCAAAGCGCATTTCAAGCATACGAGTGTATGGACTTTCATTGGCGTTAAGCCATATTGTGCCTGTCAGCTTTTCGCTTTTTGCAGAGCTGTAAGCCTTTAGTTTTTCGATGTTATTTGGTAGCGCAATATTAGTCATTATTATTCTCCAGCCTTACTTTAACAGCGTTCGCATGTGCATCTAGGCCCTCAGCTTGCGCCAAAGGTAAAATGGCAATACTTAACCCACGTAGCCCTTCTTTAGTAATGCTTTGCACGGTGTAGGCCTTATAAAAATCCATCAGGTTTAAACTTGAGTAGGTTTTTGAATAACCATAAGTTGGCAATACATGGTTGGTGCCAGACGCATAGTCACCTGCTGATTCTGGCGTATAGTCACCAACAAACACTGAGCCTGCGTTTTTTACTAGAGGCAGATAACGCTCTGCACCTCTTATCTGTAAGATAAGATGCTCTGGCCCATACTCTGCAGAGATCTCAAATGCTTGCTCTATGCTCTCAACTAAAATCAACGTGCTGTTTTTAAGCGCAGCTCTGGCAATATCAGCGCGACTAAGCTCGCCGAGTTGACGCTCGATTGCAGCTTGAGTTTCTTCGATAAGTTGACTATCAGATGCTAATAATATGACTTGCGAGTCTTCACCGTGCTCCGCTTGAGAAAGTAGATCGGCGGCGATAAATTCTGGGTTGGCCCCCTTATCTGCAATCACTAATACTTCAGAAGGCCCTGCAGGCATATCAATCGCAAGTCCCGGTACTGACTGAGAAAGCAGCTGTTTTGCCATCGTGACAAAGCTATTGCCTGGGCCAAAAATTTTGTTCACTTTAGGTACGCTGTTAGTACCTAGCGCCATAGCAGCAATTGCACCTGCACCACCACATTCAATCACATCCGTAACACCACACAATTTAGCCGCATACAAAATCGCAGGATGTATTTGGCAATCACCTTTGACTGGCGTCGCCAACACGATTGTTTTTGCACCACTTAGCTGCGCACACACGCCTTGCATCAATACAGAAGAAGGTAGAGGAGCGCTACCACCTGGCACATATAAACCCACGGCTTCTATCGCTTGATATCTAAGCTCGCAGATCACCCCCGGCTGAGTCTCAACTGTCTTGCTTTGTGGTAACTGCAACTGGTGAAACTTCTTAATGTTGCTATACGCTTGGTCAATAGCACTTTTAAGTTCAGGTGTTAACGCAAATTCGCTTTCAATAAGCTCTGTTCCCGTTACCCGTATTCTTGGATTAATACGTGCATCGAACTGCTCGGCATAACCAAGTAATGCGTTGTCGCCGTTGCGAGCGACGTTATCAATTATCTTTTCAACTGCTGCTTTTACCTTATCGCCCACTTTGACCGCAGGACGGCTCAAACATTCGATGCGTTGTTCGCTGGTGGCTAACTGCCAATCAAACATGCTATTACTCCATCATCTTTTCAATTGGCATAACCAGAATAGAGTTAGCACCAAGCGCCTTTAACTCTTCCATTGTCTCCCAAAATAGGGTTTCAGAGCTAACCATGTGAAGTGCGACGTATTCATCGCTGCCAGCAAGTGCAAGCAAAGTTGGTTGGCCGGTACCTGGTAAAAGCGCACATACCTCATCTAACTTGTTCTTTGGTGCATGCATCATGATGTACTTGCTCTCCTTTGCTTGCTTCACCCCTTTAAGGCGTGGCATTAGCTTTTCAATTAGGGCAAGCTTACTTTGGTCAGTTAGTGCTGCATTTTGAATCAGGCAAGCATTAGATTCTAATATGGTATCACCTTGCATCAGACCATTGGCTTCAAGCGTTGCACCGGTAGATACTAGGTCACAAATGGCATCAGCAAGGCCAGCTCGAGGTGCAACTTCTACCGAGCCTGTTAACATGACCACACTGGCATCGATGTTCTCACGTTTTAGATATTGCTTTAAAATCTCGGGGTAGGTCGTTGCGATGCGTTTGCCGTTAAACCACGCTTTTTCCTGTTGACCTAATTCTTGTGGCCACGCCAGCGCTAAACGGCAAAAGCCAAAGTCCAGTTTTGAAAGTTTAGTGACTTCAGCAAACTGCTCGTTGCGAACACGCTCAGCTTGAACTTCTTCTAAAACGTTTTCGCCTACAATGCCTAAATCACACACGCCATCCATTACAAGGCCCGGAATATCGTCATCACGCACTCTAAGTACATCAATAGGCATGTTGGTTGAATGAGCGATTAAACGCTGTTCACGTAGGTTTAGTTTTACACCAAGTTGTTTGAGTAGGGCTTGGCAATCCTTTGAAAGACGGCCTGATTTTTGGATTGCGATTCTTAAACGGTTGCTGTTGCTCATTATTTATTTCCTAATTCTTTAAACGAAAAACCCCGAGGCGGAACCCCGGGGCGAAATAAACTTTGACTATACTTTTTGCTTCGCCGGAGGTTCCTTTAAGGAATAACCCACCAGCGAAATAACTGACAGGTTATCCCGTATGATGATGGTGATGAATTGCTGTCAGTGTCATTAGCATGATGTTACCTTTGTAATATATCTGCTGTTCAAAAAGTTCATTTATAGATAAACATAATTTTGTTCTACTTGGCAATCATTTTTTAACGCAAATTAAAGAATAGCTTATAACAGCCGATAATAAGTAACACCAACAGTAGGTTAGAGGGGGAACAGATGGATGCATTTAAACCTTTTTTAGGCCCAATCGTACGGCTAGATGTGACTCATAAGTCTGCATTTCATGTAGCTGGTGTGCAGCACTATAAGATTGAAAAAGTTAAGAAAGATCTAAAAACCGAGATCGAACTTAAACGCCAAGCTGCTGAGCATGAAAAAATTAAAGAAAGCGAAGATGAAGAGGAAAAATCTCACGAAGAACATAAAGGTGAGAATCTAGATACATGGGCGTAGATTTGTTTTGCATAAAATAACCTATTAAACGTCTCTCAATTCCCGAGTTTATCTACTCCCCACCATACCTCACCCGCTTTATCGAACCTTGCTTATGTTTCGTCTAGACCAGCGAGAGCCCGGTGAATATCTCGCTCTGTTGAGCGCATTTTGGTTAAATTCAATGCCTGAAGGTACGTACTTCTAGCCTTTTCGTTTTGTTTGAGCTCCCGGTACAACTCAGCCTGAAGCATTAAATACTCAATATACTGCTCATCCTGTACTCGCTCTTTTCCCAATAAGCGTTTTATAGCGTCAACAGCCCTACGCTTATCCCCGTGCTGCTGGAGCGCTAAATAAGCCGATGAAACACAAGCATCTCTCCACGTTGGTAGTTGGTTTAATGCAATATGCTCAATCAGGCACCCGTTAGTGAATAAACGCTGCGCGCCGTCTTTCGCTGAAAAAGTCCACAATAAGTTAGCAGCTCGATGGATCAAAACGATATCTTGCGCATAATGTTGACCCACAGAAGCTACCGTTTTTAGGGCTAATTCTTCATTTTGTGTGTTTTGTAAGTAGTCCATAAAAGCCAAGTTATAGTAGCGGTCATCCATCGCTTTTAGTCTATCAACTATCACTTTTGATGCTTTTTTTTCTGAATCCCAAAAACCACTTTCTATGGCTAGTGCTTTCGCTGCAGATACTAAGTACTCAGGATTATTTGGCGCCAACTCTGCTGCTTTTATAAAGTGCTTGTTAGACTTTTCAACTAAGCTAAGTTTATTAAAAAGATTAGACTGCTGTTTAATTTGATACCATAAATTACCAGCAGTAAAATGCACCTTTGGACTGTCTATATGGCGCTTAATCAAGGTGTTTAACAGTGTTTCTTTATTATCATCATTTTGTGCAACCGCAACTGAAACGGCCATTATTTCTACATCAAGCTCTTTATCTTTTAGCGAGTTAAGCATTTTAGTGACTTGCTGATACTGACGATGATAAAAAGCAGACTCAAGCATTGTGATTTGAGAGCTGGGTTGCTGTGCCTGTGTTAAAGCACTATACAAAATAAAAACCGTGCAGGAGGTATATATAAGCGATTTACTAAACATACTGTGTCCTTTTTAGTGCATCCATTATCACTATTGTGTGTTTTCTAAAGTAAGCTTAATTTGCAGTTTTGATACCATCTTTTACTTTTTATATTTTTATTCATACAATCAATATGATGTAGGCTGTTATCGCTTTACTCTTACTGTATTTTGCGTGCCATTATCGATACACTCGCCATGTTCTGTTTCGATACCGATACATTTGATAGTTCTGTTTGTATTCAATAAATCAAACAAAGTTGCATAAATTAACGACCATTTATTTAAGGAGAAATAACATGTCGTATAAGTCAGTAAAAAATCTCATAGGTTGGTTCGTTGTAGGTCTGTCTGCGCTAGCGTTAGCCCCCAGTGTTGTGCCCGGTAGCATGGCTGTTTTAGCATTTTACTTAAGCCTTGCACTGCTCCTAGTTTCCTTGTTTACCATTTCTTCAGCCAATCACCGCCACTTTCAATTGACAGCAATCATTGTCGGTGTCGGTATGCTGGTTTTGAACGATTACTTGCGTGTTATCATGCCTTCGCCAGAACCTACTTGGCTTAACCGCATCGCTTTGTATCTCGTGTATTTCACTATTTGTGGGGTAGGTATGCTTAAGGTTAAACGACAACTTAACAGGTAATATCAGTTGTATTAAGTAAATGATCTATTTCGAAGCGGGGAAATAGCTTTAGTAGCTAGGCAAAAATTTTGCTATTTAGTTGTTCTAAATGAGAAGTTTTTAACGAAGCTAATATGCTATTTCACCCTTCAAATTGATTAGAGAATTAATTCAATTGGTATCCACACTCAGTAATTGCCAAACAGCGGTTGCGATTTGGTGCTTAGCCACATACAATTTCGCGACCTGTCTGTTTGCAAACTACATTACTTTGGCTGTATCTACGACTTTCTCTTCTACGGGGCCTTTAGCCCAGCATTTCCCAGGCTATCAACCAAGGCAGCCCCAAATTGATATGGCTATTGCGGTAGAAGAAACCATACAAAATGGTGGACAATGCATCGCCGAAGCAGGAACAGGGACGGGGAAAACGTTTGCTTATCTCATTCCTGCCTTTCAGTCTAAAGGTAAAGTCATCGTCTCAACCGGCTCTAAGGCCTTGCAAGAGCAATTATTCCATCGTGATGTACCGACCCTAAAAAAAGTGCTTACCAGTGGTAAAAAAGTCACTTTGTTAAAGGGTAGGGCCAATTACCTATGCCCTTATCGTTTGTCACAGCATTTGAGCCATGTACCAACCGATGACCCAGATGTTATGCACCAACTTGCCATGGTTGCAAAATTCGCTTCTGAAACACATAGTGGGGACTTAGCCGACTGTGTGGGTATCGAAGAAGACGCTAAGGTATTACCCTACGTCACCTCAACCGCAGATAACTGTTTAGGAAAAGAGTGCCCAGACTACGAAGACTGTTATATCCGAAGGGCAAGATTAAAGGCAGTCGATGCCGATGTTGTGGTGATCAACCATCATTTATTTTTTGCCGATATGGCCGTAAAAGATTTAGGCTTTGCTGAGCTAATGCCAACCGCAGATAGCTATATCTTCGATGAAGCGCATCAACTTCCAGAAATAGCCAGTGACTACTTTGGTGAGACTATCGGCACTAAAGCTTTGCAGGCGCTTATTAACGATTTAAGGGTGATCTACCGTTCTGATATTCCAGATATGTTGCAACTTGGCAAAACACTCAATAAATTGGAAACCAGTGTCGCCGATTTGCGTTTGGTATTTGGTGGCGATGGTGCTCGTGGTGATTGGCGTGAGGCGCTGGCCAATAAACCGATTTGCGATGCCATGCATCGAGTCATAGCTAACTTAGACTTTCTCTATAAAGTGCTCAAGCTTTGTCTAGATAGAAGCGAAAAAATAGAACACCCATTTGAAAAGGTCATGACCTTTAAAAATCAGTTTGAACGTGCCTTTGACACCAGTCAAACTGGATTTAGTTACTGGTTCGAAACCACAAGACGCTTTTTATCTATTCATATCACGCCGCTTGATGTATCAAGTAAGTTTGCACAAATTGTCAAAACCACTGAGGCAAGCTTTGTATTTACCTCCGCTACCTTATCCGTTGATAATTCCCTTGAGCACTTTAGTCGTAGCTTAGGACTCAAACCGACCTCACAATTTATTGTTGATAGCCCATTTAACTATAAGCAGCAAGCCTTGCTTTGCCTGCCACGCTATTTGCCAGAAACCCGTGACGATCTAATGCCACATGCGCTGGTAAAGCTTGCAAAACAGGTGATTGAAGCTGCAAAAGGGCGTACATTTTTACTCTTTACCAGTTATCGCGCGATGCATTTAGTCTACGAAGGGCTGAATACGGCACTGCAATATCCCATTTTTATGCAGGGCCAAGCATCGAAACGGATAATTTTAGAGCAATTTATTCGGCACGGTAACGCCGTACTACTTGGTACAGCCTCCTTTTGGGAGGGCGTGGATGTGAGAGGTGACACGTTGAGTTGTGTTGTCATTGATAAACTACCATTTGCTTCACCAGATGACCCTTTATTACAAGCGCGCATGCGAGACGCTGAAATGCGTGGATTAGAACCCTTTGATGCAATACAACTCCCCCAAGCTGTTATCGCGTTGAAACAGGGGGTTGGGCGATTAATTCGTGATGCTAACGATAAAGGTGTACTGATTATTTGCGATAATCGCTTAGTTACGAGAAAATACGGCCAGACGTTTTTAAGTAGTTTGCCTGATATGTCTCGCACGAGAGACTTAAACAAGGCAATTCGATTTTTAGAGAATATTGATAAAAATGAAAAATAACCTGTTGGCCATAGACGCCTCCACCGAAGCACTCAGTATTGCATTGCACTATGAAGGCAAGTTTATTCGCCACTTCGAGGTTTGCCCACAGCAGCATAGCCAAAAGATACTTCCCTTAGTTGAACGTATTTTACGCGAAGCCGATATCACACTTAGTGAGCTTGATGGCATTGTGTTTGGACGTGGGCCGGGCAGTTTTACTGGGGTTAGAATAAGTACAGCGGTTGCGCAAGGCTTAGCTTATTCTTCAGGTCTTAAGTTGGTTGGTGTTTCAACTTTGCAGGCGATGGCGCAACAGGCATACATGGAAGCAGGCAAGTCCAGTGTAGTGTCGGCAATAGATGCACGTATGGGTGAGATCTACTTATGCCAATACAAGGGCGAAACTCATGGTGTTATTCAACCAAGCACCGAAGAAACAGTTATTAAACCTGAAAATATCGACTTTACATCAAGTGGTGCGGCCAGTGTTGGAACAGGATGGCAAGCGTTCTCAGAGCTTGCCACACAGCTTGAATGCGAAATCATTGACAATATCACGTTACCTGATGCTTATTACATGCTGTTTATAGCCGACGATAGTTTCACACAAGGCTTGTCTGTGGATGCGGCTGACGCCCAGCCGCAATATGTGAGGGATACTGTGACGTGGAAAAAGTTGCCAGGTCGAGAATAAAGGCGTATTTTTATACAAGCATATTGTATTTATTGAGCTAGAACGTGAAACTAAATTCAATCATTCAACAAGCAGGTACATACCAAGTAAAGCCACAGCCTAAAAAGGCGGTGAGCCCTGCTATTGAAGAAATGAGTACGGCTAAGCTCAATACCGCGCAGATCAAAACCAGTGAAAAGGGCATTGCGTTGGTGGAGCAGTTCCAATCGCAGCAACGTTCGACTATCTACGACCGCCCTAACTTTCGTACTAGACAGGCAATTAGTGAATACAAAGCAATTGCAACCGAAGCAAGACGAGATGAGATCAAAGGTATGATTGGCGTTTCTGTTTACGCGTAATACCAATTCGCTTAATTAAGTGGTCTATTTTGAGGCGAGAAAATCTTGTCGATAACACCGCTACCGCGTCCTGCTATCGCTAAGGTACCTGCATCCATGTAGGCAAGACAAAAATTTTGCTATTTAGTTGTTCTAAATGAGAAATTTTTAACGCCGTTAGCGTCAGATTTGCTCCTTCAAATTGAGCAAGTATTAAAGCTAATTGGTATATTATCTCTTCCAAGACTCGATAACAAAGAAGGTCAGCAAATGCTGACCTTCTTTGTTTGGAATAGTAGATGAAGATTTTTACTTTTTAATAAATCCAATCAGTTTATCCGCAATTGCGGTATTGTTTTGCGAGCCGATGAATGCTTCTTTACCTTTCCCATGAGCAAACACTTGTACATCGATAGCGGTGTGACCACCCGTTGTCCAACCAGTAAAAGATGCATCACTAATTGCTTCTTTAACGACAACACTTAGCGCCTTTGGACCTTGTGATAGTGCTTCTTTTACTTTTAGCTCAGTCGCACTGTCATACTCAAGGCCTGTAAGCTTTTGCCACGTTGCTTTAACGTCTTTTGTTTTTGCAAGTGCTTTTGCTATCTCACCCGCTGAACCTTTCACTTTAGCTACCACATCACGCTCCCAGCGATACTGACCATTCGCACCAAGCGTTAATCCACCAGTAGAGTGATCTGCAGTGATCACCAGGATAGTGTCTGGGTTGTTATCAACAAAAGCCTTTGCCAGCTTAATTGACTCTGCAAAGTCGTCCATTTCATGCATAGCACAAGCGATATCATTAGCATGTCCACACCAGTCAATCTGACTACCTTCAATCATTAAGAAGAAGCCTTTATCATTTTGGTTTTCCAATAATGATAATGCCGTTTTCGTCATTTTAGTTAGGCGCTGCGGCTCTTCATCAATTGCGAATGGCAGACCTACTTCAGCGAACAGACCCATCGCAGGAATTTTATTTAGCGTATCAAGCTTAGATAAAGCATCGACGTATTGATAACCTGCGTCTTTAAATTCATTAACTAGGTTTCTATCTTCACGAATGAAGTATTTAGTGCCACCACCAAGCATAAGATCTACTGGTAGTTTTCCTGCGATTTTATTGTCTATGTAATCATTGGCAATGTCGTCATAGTTACGACGTGATTCATTATGAGACGCGAAACTTGCAGGTGTTGCGTGGTTGATTTGCGATGTTGCAACAAGCGCGGTTGTTTTACCTTTTCTTTTCGCCACTTCAAGCATCGTTTCCAAATGTTCTTTATGGGTATCTACTGCAATTGCGCCATTATAGCTTTTTGTTCCTGTACTTAAGGCGGTTGCGCCCGCAGCACTGTCTGTTACAACCGTGTCGTCGTCTGGGTAGGTATGCGCCATACCTACCAAAATAGAGTCAAAAACCGTTGGGTCAACCACTTTCGTTGAAGGGTCATCTTTAAAATAACGGTAGCCCGTAGTGTAAGCCGGCCCCATACCGTCGCCAATCATATAAATAATGTTTTTTGGAGCAGCCAATGTCGGAGCCGCAAATACTAATCCAACAAATGAGGCCAAAAGGCTAGTTTTGAAATTCATTGTTATTCCCGTGTACTTATCGTGATGAAGGTTTGTGATTCTCTACTATTTGATCAATTTAAACGCATTCGTAATAAAATGGATGTTCGATAAAAATATTTTCAACAAATCAAAGTAGTAAGTTCAAATATGTCACGGTAAGATGATAAATCAATGATGGTACAATGAACACTAAAAGAATTCGTCGATGTCTCTATATGCGATAAAAGAACAAAAAATCGGGCCATTCTCCTACCAAAGCTGGGGAGAGGGAAAGCAAACCGTTATCTACCTGCATGGTTGGCAAGATAACAGCAACAGTTTTGTGCCGTTTGCGCCTTTTTGCAATACACAATACACCCATATCGCACTTGACTTACCAGGTCATGGACACTCAGATTGGAAAAGTGCCGACGCCTTTTATTACTTTATCGATTATGCCTATGACTTAAAGTGCTTTTTAGATTTAGCACAGATCAAAACGTGCCATGTTGTTGGTCATTCTATGGGGGCGATGATAGCTAACTTGTTTGCAAGCTGCTATCCAACACGCTGTTTATCCTTGGTATTAATCGAGGGTATAGGGATTGTGAGTACCTCAGAGAGTGATACCAAAACCCAGCTCATTAATGCGTTTAATTCCCGAGATAAATTAAAACAATCTGAACCAAGGGTTTATCCTGATATAAATACACTTGCGCAACTGCGCAGTAAAATCAGTGATGTTTCTGTAGAAATAGCAGCGCTGCTTGTGACAAGAAATACCCAGCCGCATAGTGAAGGCCTGCAACTTACATTAGACCCTAGGCTAAAGCACCACTCTGGATTTAGGTATTCCATCTCGCAGGCAAAATCTGCGCTCAATGGGATTTCCGTTCCAACCTTATTGGTATTAGCGGAACAAGGCTATGACATGATTGTCAGACAATATAATCAATTTAAGGGCTGTTTCGACTCGCTCAAGCTTGAGAAAGTGCCCGGCGGCCACCATTGCCATATGGAAAACCCGGAAATTTGCTATAAGCTAATTGAAGCACACCAAAATCGCGACAAAACAGCGTTTACAACTGAAGGAGCGTAAAGAATAAACTAATCATGGAAAGAAAAGTTCACAAAGAGCGCTAAAGCCCACGTTTCAACAGCATCTAGATTGTAAATCCTCAGATATTGTGGGAATATGGCGTTTTTAGAGTATTTGCTCAATTGTTAAAGTGCCTTACATCGTTTATGGTTTAGGGTGAATATAAAAATAACGAGAACACAGGAGCTAAGAGTGGAAAAAATCTGGCTTAAGCGCTACCCAGAAGGTATGCCTGAAACTATCGACCCAGGGCATTACAACTCATTGCTTGAATTATTTGAAAAAAGTTTTGCAGATTATGCTCAGTATCCAGCCTACACCAATATGGGTAAGACACTGACTTATCAGCAAGTTGATGAAAAAACCAAAGCAGTTGCTAGTTATATACAAAATGAATTGAAACTTGGCCGTGGTGATAAAGTTGCTGTCATGATGCCAAACTTGTTGCAAACTCCAGTTACTATTTTAGGTGTACTACGTGCTGGTTGTACCGTTGTAAACGTCAATCCGCTTTACACCGTGCGCGAATTAGAGCATCAGCTAAATGACTCCGAGTCAAAAGCTATCTTTATTCTTGCAAACTTTGCCCATACGCTGGAGCAGGCCTTACCAAAAACCAGTGTGAAGCATGTAGTGCTGACAGAAATTGGTGACATGTTAGGTGGCTTCAAAAAGCATCTGGTGAACTTTGTTGTTAAGCACTTCAAAAAAATGGTGCCTGACTTTAGTCTGCCAAATACCATTCCTTTCAAACAAGTAATTGCAGCAGATCCTGCAAAATACAGCAAACCTGATGTATCACTGAACGACCTTGCTTTCTTGCAATATACAGGTGGTACAACTGGCGTATCTAAAGGCGCGATGCTGACTCATGGCAACATGGTAGCAAACCTAGAGCAAGTCTCTGGCTGTTTAGATACCGTATTAGTCAAAGGAAAAGAAGTCGTTATCACGGCATTGCCGCTATACCATATCTTCGCATTAACAGCGAACTGTTTGACCTTTATGAAGTACGGTGGTCACAATATCTTGATCACTAACCCACGAGATATGCCGGCCTTTGTGAAAGAGCTAGCAAAGGTTCCATTTACCGCTATTACTGGTGTTAATACGTTATTTAATGGCTTGTTGAACACACCTGGTTTTGCCGACCTTGACTTTTCAACCCTGAAAATGTCTCTAGGCGGTGGTATGGCCGTACAACGGCCTGTCGCTGAGCGCTGGCAGAAGGTGACAAAATCAAAGCTGATGGAAGGTTATGGCCTTACAGAATGCGCGCCGTTAGTTACTATTTGCCCACATGATCTTGAAGCCTACAACGGTTCTATTGGTTTACCTGCACCAAGCACTGACATTAAGATTATTGATGATAACGGCAATGAAACTCCCAAAGGTGAGCCCGGAGAGCTATGTGTTAAGGGCCCGCAGGTGATGGCTGGTTACTACAACCGTCCAGACGCAACCGCCGAATGTTTAAAAGACGGCTGGTTTGCAACGGGNGCTACTTATGATGATGATGGTTTCTTCTACATCGTTGATCGTAAAAAAGACATGATCTTAGTGTCTGGCTTTAACGTTTTCCCTAATGAAATCGAAGAAGTCGTTGCCATGCATGAAGGCGTGTTAGAGGTTGCAGCGGTTGGCGTGCCTCATGAAGTTAGTGGTGAGCAAGTTAAAGTTTTTATTGTTAAAAAAGACCCATCTTTAACAGAAAAAGATATAATTGCACATTGCCGAGATAATCTAACGAACTATAAAGTACCAAAACTAGTTGAGTTTAGAGATGAACTACCAAAGACTAACGTTGGTAAAATATTACGTAGAGCGTTAAAAGAATAACAAATAGAGCCGGCACTAGCCGGCTTTTTTATAACTAGCGTGATTTTGCTAGTTATCTAAATTGCATGGGAGTAACAGTGCAGTATCAAGTTATTGAAAGCCAAACAGCACTAGATGAATTTGTCTTGTCTATTTCGAAAGCCAAAGTGCTCGCCGTCGACACCGAATTCATGCGTCGCCGCACCTTATACCCAGAAATTGCTCTGTTACAGATCTTTGATGGTAACCACCTAGCCCTTATCGATCCACTGGCCACTATGGATTTTAGTAGCCTGTGGACATTACTTTCCGATACTAGTGTTTTAAAAGTGCTTCATTCTCCGTCAGAGGATATCGAGGTATTTCTAAAGTTTGCGGGTTTCATCCCATCACCAATATTCGATACCCAGTTTGCTTTACAATTGTTAGGGGAGGGGAGTTGTATTGGTTTTGCGAATATGGTGAAGCAACTTAGGAACGTAGACATTGACAAAAGTGAATCTAGAACAGATTGGTTACGCCGTCCTTTAACTCAAAGCCAATTGGATTACGCCGCCTCCGATGTATATCATTTACTGCCATGCTTTGAGACTGTCCATGCGCGGGTACATGAAAAACAGCTATTTAACATAGTGCTTAAAGAGAGTGAGTTGCTTGCCCAAAAGAGAAGCTTCCGTCAACCAGATGAAGTACTTTATCTCGATATCAAAAACGTGTGGCAACTTAAGCCTAGAGATCTTGCTACTCTAAAAGAACTTGCAGCGTGGCGCAGAGCCAAGGCAGAGAGAAAAAACTTAGCGCTAAATTTCGTGCTTAAAGAACATAACATGGTAGAAATTGCCAAACGTCGTCCAAGCTCACTGGGTAGTTTACGTAATGTTCCAGGTGTTGAACCAATGGAAGTCAATCGCTCTGGTAAGGAAATTCTCGCCTGTATAGAAAAAGCAAAAGAAGTGAGTGAACAAGATTGTCCACAACGCGTGAGAAGACTTATCGACTTTAAAGGTTACAAAGCAGCGTGCAAGGATATTAAACAGGTTATCGCCGAAGTCGCCAAAACTAACGATATTCCGGTTGATGTGTTTGCTTCGAAAAAGCAAATCAATCAGGTGATCAGCTGGTCGTGGAAAAAGTCACCAGAAGAAAAGCAATTACTGATGAAACCCGATCTTGTGTTAGGCTGGAGAGCTGAGCTTGTTGGAGATAAGTTAGACAGTTGGTGGCAGTAGCACTTCTGTCGATTAAAAGGTGAAAGAAAAAAGCCAAAGCGATAGTAACATCCACCTTCCGAAGAAGGTGGATGTTACTCAACTAGTCTTTCGGTTGTTCGATACCAAAGTACACACAATGTAACACAGGTAATACAATCAACGTCAGTATGGTCGCAAAACCAAGACCGAACATAATGGTGACCGCCATGGATTGGAAGAACACGTCAAATAATAGCGGGATCATACCCAGTATGGTTGTGATAGCCGCCATAGACACCGGCCTTACACGACTCACACCAGAATCAAATACCGCTTGGTAAGGGGACTTACCAGAGTCAATTTCGATATTTATTTGATCCATCAGTACAATACCATTTTTAATCAACATGCCGGATAAACTTAGCAAGCCTAGCAGCGCCATAAAGCTAAATGGTGCTTGTAGTAATACAAGGCCTGCCGTTACCCCAATAATAGCAAGTGGTACGGTAGACCAGATCACTAATGGCTTTTTCACAGAGTTAAAGAGCAATACAGTGATCATAAACATAGCTAGATAACCGATTGGTAATGAGCCAAAAATGGCTTTCTTCGCTTTGCTTGACGACTCATACTCGCCGCCCCATTGCATCTCGTACCCTTGGGGTAGCTCAATGGCTTCGATATCCGCCTTCACTCTTGCAAATAACTTAGCAGGCGTTTCATCACCTATCACATCATGGTCAGCCATTACCGTGATGGTACGTTTGCGGTCGCGGCGCATGATCAGACTATCCTCCCAAGTGACGCTAAAATCATCCACGATTTGTGAAACTGGTACGTAGACGCTAAGGACAGGGCTGAATATTTGTAAGTCACCAAGATTTTCAACATTGAGCCTCTCTTCCTCAGGAGAGCGCGCAATGATAGGCAACAGTTGTGTACCATCTCGATATAACCCTACCTTGTTACCTGACACCGAAGTCAGTAGCAACTGATCTAAGTCTGATTTACTGATCCCCAATCGACGCGCCTTCAATTCATTAAACTGTGGGCGCACCAACTTGGTTCTTTGTCGCCAGTTGTCACGAATATTAAACGCTTTATCGTCTTGGCTGATAATACCTTTGGCTTTTTCAGCTAGTTGGCGTAACACAACAGGGTCTGGTCCCGAAAACCGAGCCTCGATTTTTGCATCAGTTGAAGGACCAATTTCCATACGCTTTATTTTGAGACGTCCGTCTAGCTCATTTTCAAGCTCATAATCGCGAAGCTTGGCAATCATAGCCACTACTGCTTCTCGGTCTTTTACACGTACAATTAACTGACCATAAGCGTCGTATTGTTTTTCAGGCGAATAGGTCAACATAAAACGAGGCGCGCCTTGCCCAATCGTTGCAGTTACTTCATTAACCATCGGATCGGCCAGTAAAAAGGATTCAATTTTCTCAACATTCTGCGCCGTGCTACGTATATCGGCACCTTGATAATGCCAGTAATCCACATAGAACATCGGTGTATTTGAAGCTGGGAAGAAAGACTGCTTAACCGATTTAAAGCCAACAACTGCAGCGACTAATAGCAGTACCATAGAAATAATCGTAATAGCACGATTTTTAAGGCAGAAGGTCAGCATGGATTTATACACGGTGAAGATCACACCTTTATAAGGGTCGTCTTCTCCGCTGGTATCTGATGACTTTTCTTTAGGCCCTTTAAACATCATATTGGCAAAAAATGGCGTCAGTGTAATAGCCGTTACCCAACTTAGCAGTAGTGAAATTAACAACACCCAAAATAGCGAGCCTGCAAACTCACCACTGGCGTCGGAGCTTAAGCCAATCGGTGCAAATGCGGTGATCCCGATAACAGTTGCGCCAAGAAGTGGCCATTTTGTCTGTTCAACAATGTTCACAGCAGCTTTTACTTTAGATTGACCCCGTTTAATATTAATCAAAATGCCTTCAGTCACTACAATGGCATTATCGACTAGCATCCCCAGTGCAATGATCAAAGCACCTAATGAAATACGTTGTAAATCAATGGCAAATATCTTCATAAAGATAAAGGTACCCAGCACGGTAATAAGCAAAATACCGCCGATTAAAATACCACTCTTTACACCCATAAAAATAAGCAAAACGATAATTACAATGGCAACGGCCTCTAAAAGGCTAACGATGAAACCATCAACCGAGGTTTCTACTTCTGTTGGTTGATTGTAAACCGTGTTGATCGTAATACCGTAAGGGCGCTGATATTCTAATTGCTGTAAGTGATGTTCGATTTCTTTACCCACCTCAACAACATTTACACCAGAAGTAAAAGAAACCCCAACCAGCAGTGCACGCTTTTGATCAAAACGTGTAATATGATTCGGCACTTCCGCATATTCGCGTGTCACTTTTGCCACGTCACCCAAATAAATAAGCTCTTTGGCACCGGGCTTTGAGATAAGTAAACCTTCTAGCTCAGCAACGTCTGTAAACTCACCAGTAGGGTGCAAGCGAATAGACTCATCTCCAACTCTTATTTTACCCGCATTAGAAACCGTATTTTGAGCTTGTAGAAGCGAGAAAATGTGGCTGGGCGGAATGCCAAGTTGCGATAATTTCTGTGTTGATATTTCGACTATTACTTGCGCTTGCTGCTCACCCGCAACAGTGACTTTACTGACACCTTCAACAAGTACTAATTCACGCTTTAAGAAATCAACGTAGTCTTTTAGCTCATCATACGAATAGCCTTCGCCAGTAATCGCGTAGAGTTCACCATACACATCCGCAAAGTCATCAATAACACTTGGCGACATAACACCTGGTGGTAACTTCGGCGAGAGATCATTTACTTTGCGGCGAAGCTCATCCCAGATTTGCTGTAAGTCTTTCTTACGGTACTTACTCTTCATCTCAACAGTAATCTGTGATTTTCCCGGAGAAGAAATTGAAGTAACGTAGTCAACATACGGCAAAGACTGGATTGCATTTTCAATCGGAAAGGTAACTTCCTCCTCCACTTGTTGCGGTGAGGCACCCGGATACATGGTCACGACCATGGCTTTTTTTAATGTGAATTCAGGGTCTTCTAACTGGCCTAGACCTAAATAGGATACCGCTCCTGCAATAAGCAGGAGCAAGGCAAACATCCAGCTGATGACCTTATTCTCAATTGACCATTTGGCTAAACTCATATTACAGACCTCTTTCCTTAGTCCAAGGTCTCACTTTTGCGCCTTCTTGCAAGTAATGCACGCCCGCAGCAACAATTTCTTCACCGGGATCAAGGCCCGACAATACCTCAATACCGGTATGGTTAAGTTGGCCAACGGTTACTTCGCGTTTTGTTACGGTCTGCTTATCACTTTGATACAGCCAAACGTAACTATTCCCCTCTGTGCCTTGCTTTTTATCAGAGAATACGGCTTGGTTAGGTACGATAATTGCCGTATTTTCACGGTTTGTGATTTTACTTGGGTCGACATAAACATGGCCTGTCATACCTGCGAACAAATTAAAATCCTCAGGAATTGGAAGACTAAATACGACTTTGTAGGTTAAGGTTGCTGGGTCTGCCTGCGTATCCCATTCTTTAATCGTAAGCGGGTAAGACTTACTTGGGTAACCATCAAAAACAACGGTCGGTTTGTAATCCGAATCTTTATCAACACGTGCAACTATGCGCTCAGGCACTTGAATAATTACATCCATCATATCACGTGTTTCAAGACGCAAGATGTTTTGCTTGGCAACCACGTTTTCATAATTTTTAACGAATACCTTAGCAACCGTGCCGCTAAATGGTGCTCTTAGCTCACTATATTCAAGATTTGTTTTAGCAATTTTAAAAGCTGACTCCGCAACTTGCTTGTCTGCATTTGCTTTATCAAACTCAGCTTTAGTCGCTATGCCTTTTTCAAATAACGGCTCAATTCTCGATAACTGCGATTTAGCGAGTTCAAATTGGGCTTTACGTTGCTCAAACTGCAGATTGAAATCTTCAGGATCAAGCTTGGCTAGCAATTGTCCTTTTTGTACGTCTTGGCCTGCGAGAACTGGAAACTCGATAAGTTCACCATTCACACGAAAGGCAAGATAGGAGCCTTGGTTTGCCACCACTTCAGCAGGGAAACTGCGAAGCATACTACTATTGGGATCCGAAACCGTGTGAATTTTAACTGGTCGGTTAGGGGCTTCTGTTGGGGCTTGTTCTGCTTGCTCTTGGCAACCCACTAATAGGATAGCCAGCACAATTCCAGAAAACACTCTTAACATATTGTTCTCCATGACAACGTCAATTTTAATGCGTGCAGAATAATGGAATTATATATAAAATAAAAATTATAAAACATTCTATACTGCATAAGATTTATTTATGAAGATTTCGGACTTAGCAGCGTTTTGCACCGTTGTTGAAGCGCCTAGCCTTACCGAAGCAGCAAATAAGCTTCATAAGACACAGCCTGCGGTCTCTCAATCAATTAAAAGATTAGAACAATCTTTGGGATTTGCCCTTTTTGAGCGTGAGAAATATCGCAATGTGTTAACAGAGCAAGGTCGTCGGTTTTATTTTGAAGCCGAAAAATTACTTAATCATCATAGAGATTTGTCATTACTCGCGACTGAATTCGCGGCGGGTAATGAACCAAGCTTTAACATCTGTTACGAACCGATCGTATATCAAAACCAGATTGATCAAGTATTAGGCAATGCTTTCATTAAGTTTCCCGCAACTGAAATGAACATATCAAGTGGTAAACGGTTTTTTGCACTTGAGCAAGTCACACAGGGAATTGCAAACCTTGGCATTGGCCCTTGGTTTGACCTTTTTCATTCAACTGGCGATTTAGAGTCAATGCCGATTGGACACGTAAAATTAGGCTTAGTCTCATTAACAGGCTATATGCCACCAGAGCTTAGTTTTTCGGAGCTTGCGCAATACCCATCTCTTGCAATGAAAGAAAGTAAGTTCAAGTTTGACAGTGAACGCTTGGCATACAGAAACAGTAACAATGTCATGAAACTCGATGACGCACTGGCAATAAAAAGATACTTATTACAAGGTATGGGCTATGCCTTAATCGGCCTTGACCTTTGTAGAGAAGAATTAGAGTCTGGTGTTTTGCAACAAGTGAGGGTGTTTGATAGAAAAGACGAGTTTGAAGCTGAAATCCACGCGTATCGTTTGCATATTTCACACCATGGACCGGTAGCAAGATATTTTTGGGACAAATTAAAAGAGTTAAATATTCAATATGAAAAGCAGCAATCCTCAACAAGAACTCGCTGAAAAGGTTTTCACCGTAATTGGCGGTATCCCGTTTGGGAAGGTAGCCTCATATGGGCAAATAGCGAAGTTAGCTGGTTATCCAAAACATGCCCGAAAGGTTGGTCAATTGCTGAAAAACCTACCACAAGGTTCAACATTACCTTGGTACAGAGTAGTAAATAGCCAACGGCGCATTTCTTTTCCTCAAGACAGTAGTAAATTTCAAGAGCAAAAGTCACGCTTGCAAGCTGAGGGTGTCACATTCTCAAATAGTAACGTGATAGCTAAACACTGCGTTTGGGAATAGTCATAAATTTAGCGTTAACTGATCCAGATAAATAGAGCAGTCGTAATTATCGTTAGTTTTTGTATATTTGAACGGGAATTATGAAACTCGCTTTATTTCCATTGCCAATATTCTTGCTTCCAGGTGGGTTCACCCGCTTGCGGATCTTTGAGCAGCGCTATTTATATATGGTAAAAGAGGCCGCTAAAACAGAGCAAGGTTTTGTGTTATGCCCATATTTAGCTGATTCACCGAACAATGTGTCAAAAGAAGGCGTGCACGTTAAAATTGTCGACTTTTCACAAGATGATGATGGTCAGCTGCTCATTGATGTTGAGGCACTATCGCGCGTCGCGATCAGTAATGTGGAAGTAGACTCACAATCTTTACGTCATGGCGATTGTGACATTATTGATGGGCCGCCATGGCAATGTAGTGAAGAAGCATTTAGTCTAGTTGACGAAACCCTTGCTCATAAACTTCAGAGCGTTTTTATCGCCAACCCAATCCTTGATGATTTGTACCGCGACAAGCATTTTACTCAGCCTCTTTGGGTTGCTTATCGTTGGCTAGAAATCTTACCCATCTCGATGACCCAAAAACTAAAAATAAAACAAGCACAAACATTTGAACAGGTGGCAGAGTTCTTACATACTGTATTAGATGAAAAATAGTGATCCATGCCAAGTTTTACAGCGTATTACAGCTTATAATTATAAATTGGAAGGTGAGCTATGTTAGGCCAACAGCAATCTATCGATTGCAACGTTCAGTCAGGAACTCGCAAAGCAGTGCAAGAAACTCCCTCTCAAGCGTTATCAGACGCTTTAGTTAAGGTTGCAGAAAAACGAGATCGCAAAGCTTTTGCCTTCTTGTTTGAGTACTTTGCGCCAAAAATCAAGCGCTTTGGTGTGAAACAATTTGGTAATGACGCCCAAGCGATGGAGCTCGTACAAGACACGATGACGTCAGTGTGGCGTAAAGCCCACCTCTATCATCATGATAAAGGCGCAGCTACAACGTGGATCTATACCGTGATGCGTAATGCGTCGTTCGATGCATTGCGTAAAATGAAGAGTAATAAAGAAGAACATATCAGTGAAGACATCTGGCCGATAATTCAAGACTCGCAGGCTGACGACGACGGTTTTCAAGATCACTTGCAAACGGCGCAAATTCAAAAATACATCAATAAGTTGCCGCCAGCACAACGAGACATAGTCAAAGGCGTGTACTTTCAAGAAATGTCTCAAGAACAATTGGCAGAGCATCTTAATATACCTGTCGGGACAGTTAAGTCACGTTTACGGCTTGCTTTACAAAAACTTCGCGCAGAAATGGGAGATCAAGCATGATAAAGCATCACCCTAATGATTCATTATTAAGCCAATTTGTTGAAGGTAATTTGCCTGCAAGTATCAGTGTCGCAATTGCAGCACATGTCGAAATGTGTCCATGTTGTCAGAAAAAGACTCAACAGCTTGAAGCGCAAGAAGCGAGTGTTCAGCTTGGAGGAGATAGTGACTCCGCACTAAGCAGCGATTTTGAGGCAATGATGCAAGCGATAACACTGGACGACGAAATAGACGAAATTAAAGAATATATCCAACCCTCATTTAACTATCAGGGCAGGGATGTTCTGTTACCTCGGGCTATTGCGAATATCGATCGCACCAAGTTTTCAGGTGTAGGCAAAATCGCCCGCTCTCGGTTATTGCTAGAAGACGGTGACTTACGCTCAAGTCTTCTGCAAATCGGTGCAGAAGGCGAAATTCCAGAGCACACCCACACAGGCTTTGAAATCACCTTGTTACTTGACGGCGATTTTGCAGATGAGGCTGGGGAATACGTACCGGGCGACTTTATTTGGCAAGACGGCAAACATAACCATTCTCCACGCACAAAAGAAGGCTGTTTGTGCTTTACCGTAGTCAGCAGTGCACTACACTTTAATAAAGGGTTAAGTAAGCTGTTAAACCCAATTGGTAAGTTGATTTATTAAAGGAATAGTTGCGAAATGAAATTTTCATCACCAATAAAAATTGGCATTAGCGCATGCTTGGCTGGAGACAAAGTGCGATTTGATTCAGGCCACAAGCGTTCAAACTTTTGTATGGATGAATTTTCCGAACATGTTGAGTATGTGCGCTTTTGTCCGGAAGTTGCGATAGGCATGCCAATTCCAAGACCAACCATCAGACAGATCCGTGTAGGCAACATTATCAAAGTTAGTCGCCCTGACGGTAAAGAAGATGTCGCACCAAAGCTTAAGGAGTTTGGCGAAAAGGTTGCAACTTCACAGACACAAAGTCTTTCCGGTTTTGTGTTTTGCGCCAAAAGTCCAAGCTGCGGAATGGAGCGCGTTAAGGTTTATAACGAAGCAGGAACAGGGAATACTTCTGAAGGTATTGGTATTTTTGCTGAGCAAGTCATAAAACACAATCCGCTTTTGCCTTGCGAGGAAAATGGCAGATTAAATGACATGCACCTCAGAGAAAACTTCGTAATGCGGGTATTTGTCTATAAAAACTGGCAGGAACTAACGCAATCCGAAAACATCGGTCTACACGAGCTGACGAAGTTTCATGCTAAACATAAATATCTGCTGATGAGCCATAATTACCAAGCCTATAAAGATTTAGGGCGTCTACTTGGGGACGGTAAACAGTTTGACAAAGAGACACTAAAACATAAATACATCAGTGGTTTGATGTCAGCACTGAGTAAGCCTGCCAATCGCAAAAATCAAGCAAACACGTTAACGCATCTACAGGGGTATTTTAAGAACGAGCTTTCGAGCATCGAGAAGCAAGAGATGTGCAGCGCAATAGAGCAATATCGCAAAGGTATCGTACCTTTATACGTGCCGCTGACCCTGCTCAAGCATCACCTTACCGTACATCCTAAAGAATATTTGCAAAGCCAAGTGTACTTTGACCCATACCCCAACGAACTGCGTTTAAGATTCGGAATTTAGTAATGAAAACAGCTTTTTGGTTTCGCCGTGACCTCAGGATTTACGGCAACGAGGCTTTGATTGAAGCCGTGAATGAGGGCGCACGCGATGCGCTCTTTTTTTATTGCAAGCCACAGTGGCAATCACATAACGTAGCCAGTATTCAGCTCGACCTACTTGAGCGCAGATTACTTGAGCTTGGCAATCAGCTTAGTGAATTTGGCATTACGCTACATATCATTGAAGCGAGCACATTCGCTGATCTGCCGACGCAGCTTCAGGTTGTTTGTGACGATAAAGGCATTGATTGCTTATATGCAAATAAAGAATACGAAGTAAATGAAGTAGCCCGTGATGAAGCGTGTGAAACTGTGATTTCGTTAAAATTATTCGATGGCGATCTCGTCGCCAAACCGGGCTCTGTGCTTACGGGCTCCGGTGAGATGTTCAAGGTGTTTACTCCTTTTAAAAAAGCATGGTTAACGTGCTTTGTGGGGCAGCAATTTCACTTCTCTAGCTGGCCATTGGACAAACAACATGAAGCAAACTTCAAAAAGCCAACTTTTTTCGAGATGACCAATGGATCTGAAAAGTGGCCAGTGGATGATAATGCCGTTGTCACGATTGTAAATCGTTTTATTAAGGACAAACTAGCAGACTACCAAGATGACCGTGATTTCCCTGCAATCAAAGGAACTTCGGGGCTCAGTCCATACTTGGCATTAGGTATTGTGTCGCCCAAGCAGCTCATCGCAGAGATCCAACTTCATTACCCTGAAGTGCTTGAAAACCCAAGTAAGCCAGAGTTTTGTTGGGTGAACGAACTCATTTGGCGTGAGTTTTATCGCCATCTTATCGTCGCTTTCCCGCGTTTATGTAAAGGTTTTAATTTCAACGATAAATATAACGCGGTTAGGTGGCGTGACGACAGCCAAGCGTTTGAGCTCTGGTGTAATGGTAAAACTGGCTATCCGATTGTCGATGCAGCAATGCGTCAGCTCAACAAAACCGGCTGGATGCACAATCGACTACGCATGATTGTTGCCAGCTTTTTAACCAAACATTTGCTCATCGACTGGCGTGAAGGTGAAGCTTATTTTATGTCAAAATTAATAGATGGCGACCTTGCCAGTAATAATGGTGGCTGGCAGTGGGCTGCAAGTACGGGGTGTGACGCGCAGCCATATTTNTTTTTAATCCCATCACGCAGGGCGAAAAGTTTGATCCCGATGGTTCCTTTATTCGTACATATGTGCCTGAATTGAAAAATGTTCCAGCAAAGCATATTCATTTTCCCCATGACTATTTAGCCGCATTTGGCGGAAAGGACGACTATGTAAAGCCGCTGGTTGATCATAAAGAAGCAAGGGCAAGAGCACTTGACGCATTTAAGGTTTAAATAGGTATGGATCACAGAACGCAGCGATTCGTGGCAATTTATAATGATATAGACAAACACTGCCTCGGTAAATTGGCTTCAATTTACACTGAGGACATCAGCTTCGTAGACCCTTTACATAAAATTCATGGACTTGATGCGCTAACGAGTTATTTTCAGGGGTTATATGAAAATGTCTCTGAAATCGAATTTCTTGTTACGAACGCCTATCAAGTTGATGACGCCAGCTTTATCTACTGGACTATGTCCTATCAACACCCCAAGCTAAATGGCGGTAAGCCCATAGAAGTCGATGGTCATAGTCATTTGAGTTTTATTGGCGAAAAAGTGGCGCAACATCGGGATTACTTTGACAGCGCGCAAATGCTGTATCGCCAAGTCCCGCTACTCGGTGGTGTTATTCGGCTACTAGATAAAAGGATCACGGCATGAGTAACATCTTAATCACTGGCGCAACATCAGGGATAGGTAAAGCTCTTGCTGAATTTTATGCAAAACAGTCCCATCAAGTAACAGCTTGTGGCCGCAACAAAGAAGTGTTAAACGAATTAGAAAACAGCGTAGGTGCAAAGCACAAAGCATTTGATTTAACAAACCGCGAAGAGATAGAAGATAACTTCAAAGATATTGACGGCTTAGATCTCATAATCCTCAACGCAGGTGGTTGTGAGTATATCGATAATCCCAACCAATTTGACGGCCATTTGTTTGAGCGAATAATGCATATCAACGTCATCTCACTCGGCCACTGCTTAGACGTATTACTGCCAAAAATTAAAACCGGTGGGCAACTTTGTATCGTAAGTTCCAGTAGTGCATTTTTACCTTTGCCTCGCGCCGAAGCGTATGGTGCATCAAAAGCTGCTGTCAGCTATTTAGCGCGCACCCTGACAGCAACATTAAAAGACATTGATGTAACCTTAGTTCACCCAGGCTTTGTTGAAACGCCTTTGACAGATAAGAATGACTTTCCGATGCCATTTATTGTGAGTGTCGATGAGGCCGTTGGTTACATTAGCAAAGGAATAGCAAAACGCAGCAAAGAAATACATTTCCCAAAGAGATTTACTCTATTTTTAAAACTTTTCAGGTTACTGCCATTTTCGTTGTGGTTACCTCTCGCAAAAAGGATAGCCCGTGGCTAAGATTGCAATAATTGGAAGCGGTATTTCAGGTATGACCGCAGCATACCTGTTAAGTCGTCAACATGACATAAAAGTCTTTGAAAAAAATGATTATATTGGCGGACATACGGCAACTATTGATGTTGAATACCAAGGTGAAAAACTCGCGATTGATACCGGCTTTATCGTATTTAACGACAGAACCTATCCAAAGTTTGAAAAACTACTGGCTGAAATTGGTGTTAGTCGCCAAGAAACCGAAATGAGCTTTAGTGTTCACAACAGTCAATCCAAGTTTGAGTACAATGGTCATTCACTCCGCACGTTATTCGCACAAAAACGTAATCTACTGAGGCCAACTTTCTGGCGATTGCTAAGGGATATTGTGCGTTTTAATGATCTTTGTAAATCATTATACGAAAAAGACGACTATCGAGGTGTTGAAACACTCGGCAAACTGCTACAGAAACACCAGTTTAATGAATTTTTTAAGCTGCACTACATCTTGCCGATGGGCGCTGCAATTTGGTCAACCAGTATCAAAGAAATGCTCGACTTTGAAGCTAAATTCTTTGTCCAGTTTTTCTTCAACCATGGGCTCTTGGACATCACAAATCGCCCTCAATGGTATGTTATACCCGGAGGTTCAAGAGAATACATTCAACCATTGGTCGCAGAATTTAAAGACAATATTGTGCTTAATACCAACATCGAGACAGTGGTTCGTGATGAGTCTGGTGTGACCATCGTCTTTAAAGATGGCAGTAATGAGTACTTCGATAAAGTCGTCTTTGCATGTCATAGCGATCAGGCTTTAGCATTACTAAATACCCCATCGAGTGATGAACAAGCGATACTTGGCGCAATTCCTTATACTGCAAACTCAGTGGTGCTGCACACTGACACCCGTTTATTGCCAAAACGTCCGCTGGCGTGGGCCAGTTGGAACTATTTATTAAACGAAGCAACGGACAAAGCCGCTGTTGTCACCTACCAAATGAACATACTGCAGGGGCTTGATGCCAAACATCAATACTGTGTCACGTTAAATCATGATGAAGGGATAGCTGAAGATAAAGTGATCCGCCGCTTTGTCTATCATCATCCGGTATTCAATACCACCAGCATTGCGGCCCAAAAACGTAAAGCCGACATCGATGGTAAACACCATAGTTATTTTTGTGGTGCGTACTGGTTCAACGGCTTTCATGAAGATGGGGTGAGAAGTGCCGTAGATGTGGCCGAGCAATTGGGTATCTCATTTTGAACAGTGCAATACTGGTGGGAAAAGTTCGGCATCGGCGATTCGCTCATGCCAAGCATGCATTTTCTTACCCCATGTATATGATGTGGCTAGATTTAAGTGAGCTCGACGCACTCAATAGTATTTCGTCAAAGTTTGGTACATCCGGCTTAAAACTGCTTAAATTCAATCAAGCTGACTATATCCTCACAGAAGGCGAAAGCTTAGTTGAGCGCGCACGTGCTAAGTCAAATGCACTAGGAAAACCTGTTTCTTCACAAACAAAAGTATATTTAATGGCGCAAATACGCTGTTTAGGCTTTTACTTCAGTCCGGTTAATTTCTACTTTTTTGAAAACGAGAAGGGCTCTGGTTTTAGCCATATGCTCGCAGAGGTAAGTAACACACCCTGGAATGAGCGTCATTTTTATTTAGTTGAATTAAATAAAGAAGTGAACTTTAAAAAGCAATTTCACGTATCACCTTTTATGAATTTGGATATGCACTACCATTGGAAAGTCAAGCCACCCGGTAGTAGTACGCTGATCCATATTGAAAATAGAAAAGGTGACGAATTGCTGTTTGATGCCACGATGACGCTCAAAAAGCAGGAGCTCAATGAAGCAAATATTAATCAATTGCTTAAGCGGTTTCCTGCAATGACATGGAGCATAGCTAAAGGCATTTACTGGCAAGCGTTGAAGTTATTTTTAAAAAGAGTGCCTTTTGTTGGGCATCCCGGAAGAGTATAAGATGGAAAATACCACGACAATATCCTCATCAATTTCGCTTTCTACATTCGATAGATTGTACAAAAAGCTTGTCTTTGGCGCGTTGAATACCTTAGAAATCGGAAAAGTGGTACTTGTCGAAGGCAACCAAAAATACTGTTTTGGTGAGTCAGAAACAAGCCTAAGCGTTGATATTCAAGTTCATTCAGCGCAAATGTATAAGCTATTTGCACTTGGCGGCAGTGTCGGAGCAGGTGAATCATACATTCTTGGTCACTGGAGTTGTTCGGATTTAACCAAACTGATTGAGATCTTCGTCCTAAACCAAGCTCAACTGGATGCCTTTGAACATAAGTTTGCATTTTTCTCTGGCATTGCAAATAAGATAAAGCATCTTAAAAACAAAAACTCAAAACAAGGCTCAAAACGTAACATTGTCGCCCACTACGACCTTGGTAATGACCTGTATGAATCATTTTTAAGTGAAGAAATGCTGTACTCTAGTGCTGTGTATCCTTCAAAGGAGGCATCGCTTGAAGAAGCGCAGCAACATAAATTAGCCGCAATCTGTGAGCGCTTGGATCTTCAGGCAACTGACAAAGTTGTTGAGATTGGCACCGGGTGGGGCGCATTTGCGGTTTACGCTGCAAAAAACCACGGCTGCCATATAACCACGACAACTATTTCAGAAGAGCAGCATGCCTACGCAAAAACACTGATTGAAAAAGAAGGGTTACAGCAGCACATCACACTACTAAAAAAAGATTATCGCGAATTGGACGGCCAATACGACAAACTGGTGTCTATTGAAATGATTGAAGCGGTTGGACACGCATATTTATCGGGCTTTTTTGCCAAATGCAACGACTTGTTAAAGCCGACAGGCGCGATGCTGATTCAGGCCATTACCATCGCCTGTCAGCGTTATCAGCATTACCTAAAGCAATCAGACTTTATTCAGCAGTACATCTTCCCTGGTGGTTGTCTTCCTTCCGTGAGCGAAATGAGCAAGCAAATTGTAAATTCCACCGATATGGTTGTCCACGAACTCCATGATATCGGCCTGCACTATGCCAGAACACTATACGATTGGCGTGTTCGGTTTGAAAAAGCTTGGCCTTCACTTGACGGTAAACGTTTCGATGAGCGCTTTTATCGCCTTTGGCAATTTTATTTATGCTACTGTGAAGGGGCATTTAAACAAAGAGCAACCAGTGCCATACATATAGTCGCAAGAAAACCAAGATACCAGTCAAATGTCTGTACTCAAACATTGGATTACTAACGCGCTACTTTTCCAAAGTATTTGGTTTGCGGCATTATTTTTTCAAGCAGACGCGCTTTGGTTCATGTTGCTAGGCTGTCTCGTCATGTTCGCGGGTCACCAAAATAAGCGTCTCAACTTAGTGCTTGCACTTGTGGGCCCCGCCATAGGAATGGGCATTGAATTGATTGCGGTCAAAGCCCAGCTCATCAATTACCAAGATAGTGAGTTGTTTCCGATCTGGCTTTGGGTTTTATGGATTGCATTGGTACTGACAATAAATAATGCACTTTCCAAACTATTAACTCTCAAAGCGCCAATATTAGTAGTGATACTTTTAGTCTGTGCGCCACCAAGCTATCTTGGTGCAGCAAACTTTAATGTAGTTTCTATTTCAATGCCTTGGTACGTTTTTTGGCCTGTATTCGGCGCGCTGTGGAGCGTGGGATTCTACCTGATAGTGAGTTTTAATCGCATTTTATGGGGTACAAAGCTTGCGCAGTTGCGAGCAAATTGATAGCGTTTGATTACAAACCCACAGGATCTGGGGCGAAACGCAATAAAATAATAAATATTTCGTCGAATTTCGCAATTTTGGGGTTGCACATCAGCGCAAAATGCATAAACATAGGTTTTGCTTAGGCAAATTATAAAGTTATAGGAATCTAATAATGAATAAAGCTCAACTAGTTGAAAAGATGGCGGCAGACGCAGAGATTTCAAAAGCAGCGGCAACTCGCGCTTTAGAGGCGTTTACTGGCGCAGTAACTAACACACTAAAAGATGGCGGTTCTGTTGCTTTAGTTGGTTTTGGCACATTCTCAGTAAAAGAGCGCGCAGCGCGTACTGGTCGTAACCCACAAACTGGCGCTGAAATCCAAATCCCAGCGGCGAACATTCCTTCGTTCAAAGCAGGTAAAGGCCTAAAAGACCAAGTAAATCTTTAATCCACTTCGCTGGACAAGAAAAACCTCCCAAGGTGGAGGTTTTTTTATATCTGCCATATTCATTATAATTGGTATCGCTATCTTGAATTTGCTACTATCGCCCCAATCTCATATTTATATCTAATAAGTTGTTTAATCAGTTTTCATGAAGCGTTCTAACCTTTTTGCCGTTATGTCATTACTCATGTTGTTATGGGTAGCTGCTGCGTGCGCGACAGGAACGCCTGATAAGCACTTATCCCATACCGCTAATACTCACAGTACGAGCTTCGAAAACATCACCCAAAAAGGCCTCGCTGACTCTAATCAGTTACCCAGTAAGCCAAGTCCTGCGACTCCAATAAAGCTCAGTGGTGAAACCACGCATCACGAAAAGGGTTTATTGCCGGAACGTGAGCGTACTAGCCACCCTAGTTATTTTCTACATCCTAAACAACAAGCCGAATATGCGCTTGTATATGAGCTTGCAGCAGAAAAATATGTACCAGCCTCAGTCTATGACATCAATAGACCTAGACCTGTACCTTGGTATATGTGTGATACTCGGCCAAACAATGGCTTTATCGACAACTGTAAGCCGGCAAACTTAACCTTCAAAGGCAGTCTCAACTTCGCCTCTTAATCATTATCTACTACCAATAAAGCACCCAAATAGTAGTTTTTGATACCAGTACCCTAACGTCTGTATGACCAGTATTCGTTAGCAAATCGGTATCGCTCAGATAGATAATGAGAAAAATATGAAAGATATAAATCCGCCAACGAGGCCATCAACCCCTCGTGGTACCAGCGCGCGTGCGAAACGCTTTTTTACTGCGCTTATTGTGTTCCTGTTGATCCTTTGCGCACTACCAAATTTGTATCCCAATAAGAATTTGATTCAAATTCAAGCAAGCAGTAACGAAGTAGTGTCTCTGTCGTTGCCTGAACTTAAATCTCAGCTAGAAGGAGAGGGATTCAAAGTCAAGCAAATCGAGTCTCATCAAGGTGGCTATTTAGTTGAACTTGAAAACCGCACGCTAACCGCCGAGGCACGTGCTTATATGGCAGAGTCTAACTCCAAGCTAAGTGTTAAGGTTGTTAGTGCTTCAACGATGCCACAGTGGTTAGAAAGCACTGGACTCAAACCTATCAAGCTTGGACTCGACTTGGACGGCGGTGTGTTGTTCGTACTCAAGGTTGACACAGAACAAGCGGCGCAAAATAAACTGCAGTCACTCGCAGACGAAGCCAATAGCCTACGGATCAAAAATCGTTATCGTAACCTATCTACTCCTCAAGTTATCAGTGGCGAGCAGGTTGAGGTCATTGCTAAAACGCAAGGGCAAAATGAACTCGCAGCGCTTACCGCGACACTGCGCGAGCTCTATCCACAATTTACCAGTATAACTCATAAACAAGGCAGTTTAACGAAAGTGAATTTCCGCTTTGCCGAAGCAAAAAAAGCAGAGTTCGATAAGCAGTTAATGACCCAAGCACTGTCTACTTTACGTTCGCGTATTGAGGAACTCGGGATCACAGAAGCGGTTACGCAACGTCAAGGCACTAATTATATACGAATTGAACTACCTGGCGTGCAAGACCCAGAACAAGCCAAGCGTATTATCGGTGCAACAGCAAAGCTTTCATTTCATGCATTACAAGAAATGGGAGGTCAAAAATTAAAAGACAAATCTGGTGCTCCGGTTTCAGTCGACCCAGTTGCCATTTTTGGTGGGGATGAAATAGAGTCCGCAACAGCAGGAAGAGACGAATACGGAAAGCCTCTAGTGCAACTATTCTTATCTTCTCAAGGTGGTGAAAAGATAAACCGATTTTCTAGAAACAGTGTTGGTAAGCCAATGGCTACTGTATTCAGCGAATATTACGCGGATCCAAAAGGAGAGATTAAGCGCAAAACGGAAGTAATTTCAGTAGCCACTATTCAACAAGTATTAAATACCCGATTCAGTATTACCAATATGCAGTCAATGGAACGCGCGCAGGAGTTAGCATTATTGTTGCGGGCGGGTTCTCTTGACGCACCAATCACTATTGTGAAAGAGCAAACCATTGGTCCTTCATTGGGCGAAAAGAATATTGAAAGCGGCTTTAAAGCATTGGCGTTAGGGTTAAGCCTAACTTTGCTGTTTATGGCAGTATGGTATCGCAAGCTAGGCGCAGTGGCCATTACCTCATTACTGGTAAACTTAGTCTGCCTGATTGGATTAATGTCTCTGCTTCCTGGTGTTGTGCTTACCTTACCCGGCATTGCGGGCCTAGTTTTGACTATCGGTATGGCTGTCGACACCAATGTGATTATTTTTGAGCGAGTTCGCGAATTAAGGCGTAAAGGCATCGGGATGGTTACTGCATTAAAGCAAGGTTATCAACAAGCCATGTCGAGTATTATCGATGCTAACTTAACCACAATGATAACTGCTCTTATTCTACTTGGTATCGGTTATGGACCAGTAAAAGGGTTCGCGATCACCTTGGCGCTGGGCATAGTAACCAGTATTTTCGCCGGTGTGGTCGTCTCCGGTATGTTATCAGAATCTCTTTATTCAAAATCACGTAAAGGCGTAAAGTAAAATGACAAGTAAAACGCAAAAGGCAAGATTCGCCGGGCTAATTTCAGGATTGTTACTTGTCCTTGCAAGTCTCATAGCCATCACCCAAAAAGGCATTGTGTTAGGCCAAGACTTTACCGGCGGTTACGTTACGGTTATCGACTTACCCAAGCAAACGAGCCAAACAGAAATGCAAAACAAGCTGGCTGAACTTGGCGTTCAAAATGCGCGAATCTCTCTACAAAACGATGGTAGCTGGCGAGTTTTCCAAACCCCTCAGTCCACCGATGAAACACACGTCAAACAGTGGATAGAAGGACTTGAAACACAATGGCAAGCAAGCGTATTAGATGCCAGTTACCTTGGTGCGCAGGTGGGTAATGAGTTAATCGAACAAGGTGGCCTTGCAGCTATATTCGCATTACTTAGTGTATTGATTTACTTGGCGTTTAGATTTGAGTGGCGCTTAGCTGTCTCCGCAAGTATCGCGCTTTTTCATGATGTGATTGTGACGCTTGGTTTATTTGCAATAACGCAAGTAGAGTTTGACTTAACGGTGTTGGCAGCGCTGCTGGCGATTATTGGTTACTCACTCAACGATTCGATTGTAATTGGTGACAGAGTTAGAGAGCTTTTGTTCGAAGATCAGTGGAAAACCAGTCCCGTGGGCAATACCATAGACCAAGCGATAAAGGATTCAATGAGCCGCACACTGATCACCTCATTAACGACGCTCACAACGGTGTTAGCGATATGGTGGCTAGGCGGCGCAGGACTTAATAGTTTTGCCATGGCGTTGTGTTGTGGCATTCTCATTGGTACTTTGTCTTCCTTGGCAATTAGCGCAACTTTACCGCAGTTTTTAGGCTTGTCATTTAATAACTACCTAAAGGAAGAATCTGAGGCAGCGAAACAGCAACTCGCTGAGCCATAAGCGTTATAGTTGATTTAGGTTGAAAAAGTAGCAATAGCTCTTTTTTAACCTTGTCGTGCTGATGTATAATCCGCACTTCGAAAGGAGCCGGATAAGGATTAATGTCAAAATATAGTTATCAAACTCGGTGCGGGAAAGTAACCCTTTGGGCCGAGCAAAATATCCTCTTTGCCTGTTTCGAAGGAAATATTAATGAGTCTATGATCCATTATTTTTCTAGAGCATTAGAGCAATGCCGAACTGAGATCCACGCATCGACATGGGGTTACGTAAGTTATTCCGAAAAGGCCATAGCTGCAACACCAGAAGCCTACAAGTTACTGGTAAACACTGCAAAGCGCTGTTTGCAGTTAGGCTGTGTTAGTGCTGCGTATGTGTTGAAGTCGGCAATTGCAAAAAGCCAGATCGAAAAAATGCGCAAAGAAATAGGTATGCCAGAGCCATTGGATCAAGTTTTATTTGCTGATGTAAGCGCTGCCATTGAGTTTGTAAAAAGTACTTTAGCTACACCTGAAAAGTTGTCGGTATAAGGCATCCTAATTTTATATATAAGTGACGTTGCCTATTGGGACGAGCATTTATAATCAATTTGATTGCGCCTTCACTGTTAAGGCTTCATTGGGCCGCATTTCGCAACGTGCGATGATGCGGTTGTTTTTATCTTCTTCCTGTCTAAGCAACATACCTTCGTCATTTTTTGTCCACCACACAAACCCATCACCTTGATATTTTGCACCGCTGGCTGAACGAGCAATCTTCATCTTAACCACTTGTTCGTTAAAATGGACCGTTGCTTTATCACTGTCGTTGTAGTCAACCTTTATCACCGAATCATTATCACATTGATAGCGGCTAAGTGTTTCACTAAGCTCAATCTTACGACTTGAGACGTCCTCGCCACACGCACCGAGAACAGCGCTAATTAAAACAGCAAAGGCAATTTGAGATTTCATAAACAGACTCCGGCGAGAAAAAGACGGTATCTGACAATGTAGCGTAAACGGATGAAGTTAAGGTGAATGGTGCGGTTACAGGGCAATAAAAAGCAACATAAAAAAGGCCCAATGGACCTTTAAACATGATTACAAGTTATTAATCGTTTACTGGAATAGTACTCTGCGCTTCGCGTATTTTTGGCGTGTATAATCGCTTAGTCATCGCCATAAAGAAAATAGGCGTAAACAATAGACCAAACAAGGTAACCCCTATCATTCCAGAGAATACTGCAATTCCCATCGTTTCACGCATTTCAGCACCCGCACCAGTTGCAAGTACCAGAGGTACAACTCCTGCGGTGAAGGCAATCGACGTCATCAGAATAGGGCGTAAACGTAGTTTACATGCCTCAATAATTGACTCCAAATTAGTCTTGCCTTGCTCGTACTCTTCTTTGGCAAATTCCACCATTAGGATTGCATTCTTACACGCCAAAGCAACCAAAACGATAAGTGCAATTTGGGTAAAGATATTATTGTCTCCCCCAGTTAGCCACACCCCAACCAATGCTGAAAGTATGGTCATTGGCACAATGAGGATGATTGCAAATGGTAGCTTTAGACTTTCGTATTGCGATGCCAAAACCATAAATACCAAGAGTACAACCAGTGGGAAGATATACACCATCACGTTACCCGCGAGGATCTGCTGATAGGTGACTTCAGTCCACTCAAATGCCATGCCTTCGCTAAGCGTTTCGTTTAGCACCGCTTCAATTGCCATTTGCGCTTGATCCGAAGAATAGCCGGGCGCAGGGCTGCCATTTAACTCGGCAGTAGGATACCCGTTATAGTGCATAACACGATCAGGTCCCGTTGTCGGCGTGACTTTGAGTACCGCGCCAAGTGGCACCATTTGACCATAGTTGTTTCTGACTTTGTAAGACAAAATTTGCGCTGGATCTGCCCGAAAGTTCGCGTCAGCCTGAGCGGTGACCTGATAAGTGCGACCAAATAAGTTAAAGTCATTGACATACATTGAACCTAAATAGATCTGTAATGCATTAAACACTTCCTCGAGCGGTACGCCTTGTACCATTGCTTGCTCACGGTCGATATCAATGTCCATTTGTGGTACTTGGATCCTAAAGCTTGAGTACAGTCCCATTAGCTCCGGTTGTTGCTGCGCTTTTGCGATCACAGCTTGTAAGTCAGAGAATAGCTTCTCAAAGCCAAGGTTTGCTCTATCTTCAATTTGCAGTTTAAATCCACCTGTGGTGCCTAACCCTTGTATTGGTGGCGGTGGGAAAACCGCGACAAACGCTTCATCTATGATGGCAAACTTCTGATTAAGCTGCGCAGCGATTGAAGACGCATATAACTCAGGCGATGTGCGATTTTCAAATTTGTCTAGGGCAACAAATACAATCCCGCTATTTGGGCTGTTTGTAAAACCATTTACTGAAAGCCCAGGGAAAGACACGGAATGTAAAACGCCTGGAGTTTGTAATGCAATTTGTTCCATCTCACGTACAACGGCTTCTGTTCTATCCAAACTCGCAGCGTCTGGCAGTTGGGCAATCGCAACAAGATACTGTTTGTCCTGTTGTGGAATAAAGCCACCTGGGATGGTGCTAAACAACTTAGTAGTAGCAAAAATTAACCCTAAATAAACCACCAACACAATGGTGCTCAGTCTAATAAGTTTTTTTACCAGTCCAACATAGCCGTGAGCTGCCTTATCAAAAAAGCGATTAAACGGTTTGAATAGCCACTGACCAAACAATTTATCTAACACCATTGTGAGTTTGTCTGGTTTAGCACCGTGCGGCTTTAACAGTAGTGCAGCGAGCGCTGGTGATAATGTTAATGAGTTAAATGCTGAGATCAGCGTCGAAATCGTGATCGTGAGGGCAAACTGTTTGTAAAACTGGCCTGACAACCCGGTAATAAATGCAGTTGGAATAAACACTGCACAAAGCACCAATGCAATCGCTATAATAGGGCCTGTCACCTCAGACATCGCTTGTTTAGTTGCTTCAAAGGGCGCTAGGCCGTTTTCAATATTACGCTCAACGTTTTCAACCACGACGATGGCATCATCGACTACGATACCAATTGCTAGTACCAAACCAAACAACGACAAAGTATTGATAGAAACACCAAGCCACTGCATTGCCGCAAAGGTACCAACTAATGATACAGGCACTGCCACCAGCGGAATAATCGAAGCGCGCCATGTTTGCAAGAATAAGATAACAACCAATACAACAAGTACGATGGCTTCTAATAATGTCGAAATTACCGCATCGATTGAGCCACGAACAAAAATTGTCGGATCGTAAACGATATCGTACTCAACCCCTTCAGGAAAACGTGTCGATAACTCTTTCATGGTTTCACGCACCTGATCCGACAGCTCTATCGCATTAGAACCAGGACGCTGGAAAATCGGCATTGCCACCGCTTCGTTTCCATCTAGCAAAGCTCTTAACGCGTAGTTATCTTGTCCAAGCTCAACACGACCAATATCTTTGAGTCTAGTAATCGCACCATCGCCCGATACGCTAACAATAATATTGTCAAATTCACTGGTATCTGCCAAACGGCCTTTAACGTTTAACAGAATTTGGAATTGATTTTCATTCGTTGTGGGTTGAGCACCCAAAGAGCCAGCTGCTACTTGGCGGTTTTGTTGTTGGATTGCTCGGACCACATCGCTTGCGGTTAAGTTTCTTTCAGCCAATTGCTCGGGGTTTAGCCATATCCGCAGCGCGTATTTACCGCCGCCGAATAGCTTTACATCACCAACTCCCGGCAAGCGCGCTATCTGATCTTTGACATAAATATCGGCATAATTAGAGAGGTAGCTTGTATCATGCGAGCCACTTGGCGATACCAAGTGCACCACCATAGTAAGATCTGGTGACGCCTTCTCAGCCACAACCCCTAAACGTTGTACTTCTTGCGGTAATCTTGGAATAGCGCTATTTACACGGTTTTGTACTTGCACTTGGGCACGGTCCAGGTCAGTACCAAGTGCAAAAGTCACGGTAAGCGTTAAGCGACCATCACTGGTTGCTTGAGAAAACATATACAGCATGTTCTCAACACCATTAATTTCTTGCTCAAGCGGCGTTGCGACCGTTTCAGCAATGACTTTTGGGTTTGCACCGGGATAGGTTGCAGATACCACAACCGTCGGCGGTACCACCTCTGGATACTCACTCACGGGAAGCTGGAAAAGGGAAATGGCCCCTGCGATTAATATCACAAGCGACATCATCGCCGCAAAAATAGGGCGCTTAATGAAAAAATGGGAAAATTTCATTATTAGTTTAATCCTTGTGAAGAATCGCTTGGCGTCATCGCAACCACTTCTGTGGCAATGTTATCTGGCAAGGTAAGCGTCACGGAATTTGGGCTTATCGGCATGCCTGGGCCTACACGCGCTGGACCATTCACCGCGATGCGCTCTCCTGCGGCTAAACCCGACTCAACAGCACGAAATTCGCCATAGCGATTACCGAGTGTGATCAGACGATATTCAAGTGTATTCGCGTCGTTGACGACAAGAACAAAGCGATTTTTAAGATCCGTACCCACTGCGCGGTCTGGAATTAATACTCGATCGTTTTGCTCACCGGATGAAAGACTCACTCGCGCAAACGAGCCAGGTCGTAATTGTCCACTATGGTTAGCAAAAGAAGCGCGTACTTTTAGGGTTCCGGAGTGGTCATCAATGGCGTTGTCAATAAAGTCTAGCTCACCCATGACTGGCTGTGACTCACGGCCCAATAGCTGTAATTTCACAGGAAGCGGCTCACCTTCCGTCACTGATGCAAACTGGCTATTCCAAGTTCGCTCGTCGATATCAAAATACGCATACATCTTATCGGTTGCGACTATCGTAGTAAGCAAGGTGTCGTTTGCTCTAATGGTATTACCTTGAGTGACCTCAGCAAAGGAAATTTTGCCGCTGATTGGTGCTGTGATCTTGCTAAACTCTAAGTTTAGTTGAGCTGCTTTAAATGAAGCGCGAAGCGCATCTAGTTCAGCTTCACGCTGCGCGGTAAGCGAAACACGGGCATCGACTTCTTCGGTTGAAATCGCTTTTTGCTTGCTTAATCGAAGCGCACGCGCTGACTCACTTTTTGCTTGCGAAAGGGCCGCTTCGGCACGTTTCACTTGTGCGGCAAGACTGGCAACCTCAGCCAAGAAAGTTCTATCGTCCAGCTCAAATAACACATCGCCTTGGTGCACCGTATCTCCTTCTTTGAAGTTTACCGAGCCGATCACTCCCGTGACCCGAGCGCGAAGTGCGACTTCGTTTGGAGAAGAAAGGCGTGTTGTATAGGTGTGCCAATCAGCAATGCTAATTTGCGGTGTTGCTGCTACATCAATTGGTTGAAGAGGCGGAGTTTGACTGCTTGCCTGCTCAGCTTCGCCACATGCACTTAGCAGTAGCAAAGCAGAAATAATCGTTGCGAGTTGCGTTGGTTTTAACATAGTTCCTCCTTTGTGTATGGAGGTAACTATACGTTTCATTTGTTGCATTAAACATAAGTTAAATGGAATATGATTGGTGCTAAATTAGAATCAATTGATGTAGATAACGAAATCAAAATGTCTTTTTGTGTGATTTGCGCGAGATCTAAGATAATTCTTCCCGATTGATTTAAAATAACAAAAAGCCTAACGGAATTTAATTATGTCTAACGCTAACCATTTACAATCCCTACTGAGTGACGTGCTCAATAAAAGTGACGATGCAGTTGCTATTGTTAGCAACAAGTCGGTTCTTGAATTTTGCAATAAAGCAATGGCGAAGCTAATTGGACAACCCTCGTCCCACATAACAGGACGCACATTGAGTAATATCTTCGACCCACAAACAGACGATACGTTTGATGACAGAATCGACGGGGATGAACTCACGGAATGGTTTTTAGGCTTAAGCAACGGCTGTGAATTAGACTATCCAGAAATTGAAATTGATACCTTAAGCGGTGAGTTCTTCAGATTACGATGTTTTTCGCTGCAAGATGATGCCTTTGTTATCTACGGAGACAACATTACCACAACAAAAGCAATGCATAGCGAACTCGATCACTTACGTAAAGAGCTTGATTTTATTACCAAAACTGACCCATTAACGGGCGTAGCCAGTCGTAGGCAGTTAAGCGATAAAATTGACAGTCAAATTAGGTTATATGAACGTTACAAAACACCATTTAGTGTGATACTGACCGATCTTGATAATTTCCGTACAATTAACGAGCAATTTGGCCATGAAGCGGGGGACATCGTGCTGGTTCACGTCAGCTCGTTACTCTCTGAAATGTTACGAGACACGGATTTAATAGCGCGGCTAGGTGGAGAGGAATTTGCCCTGGTACTCCCTAATACCGGCTTAGAGGGGGCAATCTTAGTCGCCGAGCGGGCGCGCAATGTAATAGAGCAGGCACCATTTCAAATTGCGGTAGGCGAAGAGGTTGATATTACCAGCTCATTTGGGGTTGCTGAGTTTGGCGAGGGTGAGTCTGGCGTTGAGAGCATTATTCGTCGTGCAGATACGATGTTACTAGAAGCCAAAAGCAGTGGCAGAAATCGAGTTGTTCCAAACCCGCACTAATTAAGACCAATCGTTAAATTGTAATAATGCTTAACTAAGCTAGTTCCTTCAAGTAGTAGATAAGTGCGCCCAATATGGCGCATTTTGCAGTTAAGGAACAATAATAATGGCAAGTATTACCCGTCGAGATTTTATTAAAAGTGCATTTATGGGCGTTGGCGTGGCAACAATTAGCGTTTCGTTAATTGGTTGCGGTAGTAGTAATAGTAAAGCGGTTGCGAGCAACGATTTTGCTGTCGCATTTAACCATGGTGTCGCAAGTGGCGATCCTTTAGCTGACAGCGTTATATTGTGGACGCGAGTCACTCCTGAAGGTACACCTAACCGTGTGGATGTCACTCTACAAGTATCAGAATCTGAAGATTTTGGCATTTTACTACAAAGCCACCAGCTGGGCGCATTGGCAAAAAACGATTACACCGTTAAAGTAGATCTTAATGGCCTTGCTGCAAATAGCCGCTACTTTTATCGCTTCGTCACTAAGGAAACGCATTCCCCTATAGGTAAATGCAAAACCTTGCCCGTTAACGATGTAACTCAGGTAAAACTTGCCGTCATGTCATGTGCAAATTATCCGGCAGGTTACTTTCATGTTTACGCAGAGGCTGCAAAACGCAGCGATTTAGACGCGGTGTTACATTTAGGTGATTACATATACGAATATGGTATGGGTGGGTATGCCACTGAAAATGCCGACGCCATGGGGCGCGGGCTGGATGCAGATAATGCGAGCGAGATTATTTCATTGAATGATTATCGTCGTCGCTATGCAAAATATCGTACGGACCTTGGCCTACAAGCTCTCCACGCCAGTACGCCATTTATCGCGGTATGGGACGACCATGAAGTATGTAATGATTCATACATGGATGGCGCCGAGAACCATAACGAAGGAGAAGGGGAGTACACTGCCCGAAAGCTTGCCGCGCTGCAAGCCTACTATGAATGGATGCCTGTGCGTCCGATGGTTAAGGATCAACTTGAGAGCCTCTATCGTAAATTTGAATTTGGCGACTTGTTATCACTCTATATGCTAGATACTCGTCACGAGAGCCGCGCTAAAGCACTCAACTATCAAGATTACATTGACCCTACAACAGGACAAGTGGATTTTGTCGGATTTCAGGCGGATCTCACCACGCCTTCGCAACAGCTATTGGGCTTAAATCAATTGACTTGGCTCACAGATAACTTAAAGACATCTGCAGCGAAATGGCAAGTATTGGGGCAACAAGTATTGATGACCAAAATGATGATCCCAGCCGAGCTACTTATGTCTCTTGCAAACCCTTCCGCACAGATGTCGACGCAATTAACAGAGCTTGCTCAAATAAAGGGGAGACTGCTTGCTGGTGACTCAACGTTATCTGAACAAGAAAAAGCGCGAGTCACGTTTACCGCACCTTATAATTTGGATGCATGGGACGGTTACCCAATTGAACGTGAAGTAATTTTACAAACAGCAAAAGCGGCCAATAAAAATTTAGTAGTCGTTGCTGGAGATACCCACAACGCATGGTCCGGTAAGCTCTGCGATGCAAGCGGAACCATTTGTGGTCAAGAATATGCGACAGCCTCTGTCAGCTCTCCGGGGCTTGAGCATTACTTGCAATTAGGCGATGAGCAGGCGCTACAATTCGCTGAGGCATTACAATTACTAGTCGATGACCTTGAATATGCCAATATTCATCAGCGTGGTTATTTAACGCTTAATTTCACAAAAGAGAAGGTGGAAAGTGAGTGGCATTTTGTCAATACAGTCAAGCAAGAGCAGTTTGAAAGCCACAATAAACAGCGCGAGCTTATACTGTAGGTACGGCTAGCTATTCGCGCTACGCTTCATTACAGCTGCGTAAAAAGTGTGTAAAGGGGCTTTACAGCCCCTTGCATTTAGCTATTTTACCTTGCGAAAGAAGTGCTGTAACCTTGAACGGCTTCTTTTTATCCCCTTTAACTTTAACCTTTGCAATATCTAAATATTGAAAGTCTCCAGGGGCATTAAGACGCCATAAATTCTTTGACCGTTCAGAAAAGCAAAACTCTCCCGTGTCTCCATGTATCAACAGCAACGGATAACTGAGTTGAGCCGCATATTCTGCAAGTGTCTCTCGATATAACTGATAACCATCACATTTAGCTTTTGAGTTTTTATCACAACGTCCTGAGTGCTTCTCTTTTTGATACAGGTCAGCTTGTAGAAATATCACCGCGGCTTTATGGCTTGGTGTTAGCAAGCTATCCAACCACTTAATATTCTCTACATCACGGCGATGGGACTCTTCATGCACTGCTTTTTTGTCAGATAATAAGATTTGTCTGCGACCATTGTTGGTACCAGGCACATGCAAAGTTAAAAACTGCACATCATCCACTATCCAAGATTGATTTTCAGGTACTGTTTGCTGACGTTTAAACTTTGGAAGGTCAGGTATTTGCACCGCAAAGTGTTTACGGATGAAATCCAATCTTTCTAACTCATCAAACCTAGGGTTCAGAGTTTCGCGGTCACAGTCTGTCCAATCATTATCTCCAGGCGTGAATATAAATGGTTGACTACTCACACTTGAGATCAGAGCATAATTATCTTTAAGCAGTTGGTCAGTACAGGGCTCAGCACCTGATTTCATATCCCCTACGTGTACCATAAAATCATGCTGTATATCGTTTACCTTTTCATGCAGAGCACCATTGGGCATCAACATGCCTCTGTCTATCTCCGTATAGGGCATATCACCAAAGACTAAAAAGGACGTCGCCGAGGCCTGATATACACTGAGCATAGGCATCAACGCCATGGCGAATAATTTAACGAGCTGCACAATAATTCTCCTTTATGTTAGCCCCTATCATACATCAACTCTGTGACAGAAGAAGTCGCGCTCTCAATAAAAAACGCCGCTAATTGCGGCGCTTTGCTACTTAAGATGTTTTTCGAAAAAAGCTAAAAACTCAGTGAGCACCTTCACTCTATGTGCTTGATAACTCAGATAATGGTTGCCATCCTCGAGCTCTATATATTTGAACTTCTTATCATGATCCTCAAGTTCGTCTGCCATGTCACGACTATGACTCACAGGCACCACTTTATCGTCATCACCATGAATAAGTAACACAGGACGGTTAATTTGCTTAGCGTAGTTAACAGGAGATTGTGCTTCAAGTTTATCAATATCTTGTCCAAATTGATCGCGGACAAGCGCTTTGTTTGTGAAAAAGCGCGCACGAGTGACTATCGATTCTAAATCTGTAACGCCGGCAAAACTTGCTGCACATTGAAACGTTTCAGGATGCTTTACCACAGCCATTAGTGCCGCATAGCCGCCGTAACTTGCACCACCGATACAAATTTTATTTTTAAGCGCATACTTTCCTGCAACCAACCAATTTGCCGCATCTTGTAAGTCATCTTGCATCTTGCCTCCCCAACCTTGATTTGCTTCATTAAAGAAGTCAAAGCCATAACCAAAAGAGCCTCTAAAGTTAGGTTGGAAAACCACAAAGCCTCGGCTTGCCAATAGTTCAGACCAGTAATCAAAACCTGCGTAGTCACGCGAGTATGGTCCACCGTGTGGAAGGATGATTGTGGGAGCAGCCGCATCGAATGCTTTAGGTAGGGTTAAGTAACCCTCAATTTCAAGGCCGTCACGCGCTTTAAACGACACCCTTTGTTTGCCCAAATAATTATCACCAGTAATATCAGGATATAAACGTCCTAACCCTGCTAAAGAGCTGATTTCTCTGTCACCAATCAGGTACGTACCAGAGTCTTGGCCAGAATCGCAGTACGCTATGTATTTTTTATTATCCGCGCTCATACTTATTACAACGGTGTCGTAGCTTGGTAATGCTGCTTTAAGTGAGCGTTGAAGGAGTTTGCGGTCTTCGTCCCAATAGACTCTCGAGTTATCAAGGTTGGAATGGCTGAAGCCTATGGCTCTGCCGTCGTGTGAATAAATGATACTGCCATCAAAATCATAGTCTGGATCGGAGAAAATAAGCTGGGGTAAAAGCGGGCGCTTAGTAATGTCTGCTTTAAACAGCGCATTTTTACCATTATGAAGTGCAGTGAGGTAAATGATATTTGGGTCTTTATCAAATCCAAGAATATGGATAGCTTCCGGGCCACGGGCCTGAAAGGTGTAGAAATCGGTTAGATCCTTCGTCTCGTTATCATAGAGCATGTAATAGGCTGTGATCCCTTCAAGCCCATAACCTATTCTTACATTACCTTGCTGATCGGCTATCCAACTGGAGATTTTACTCCGGCCCCGAACAACTATTTGGCGACGGTCTCTCTTTATATCCAAAAGATAAACACTTGGTTTATTTACGATATCAAAATCGCTCTGTACCAAGACTTTGTTAGGTTGATCTGGTAGTAAACCGATCACGCCATCCTGAAACTGCGCTAAAACTTGGTTACGATAAGGCTGGTTTATTTGCACTAACTTTGCTGATTGATCGGCTAAGTCATATTTGAACAAACGTGATGAGGTATACTTAACACCTCTTTGTACCTCAGTGTAATCAGCACCGAGAATTAACAATTCGTCTGTTGCCCAGTCATACCAACTTAACGCAATGGTTTTGTTATCCGTTTTTAGGATATATCTTTTTTTCTGGGCTTTAAGGTCGTAAGTCGTTAAAACCAACTCACCTTCATAATTTTGTAAATACGCAACAGTCTTACCACTGGGTGAAAGTGAAACTTTACTCATATTAGGTAGTTGTGCATAACTCTCTACGGGTAACTGGGCTTTAACAGAGATGGTGTAGAGTAGTGCAGTGGCAAATAGAATTATATTTTTCATTTTCTGATAGAAGTAGAGCTTTTTATGTGTCTTTAATTTGGCGACATTATTCCCTATTTTTAGACCAAACTCCAATCCATATACATTCAAACAACCTATCATTAACGGCAATTTAGGAAAAACAAGCTCAGAAATTAGCTACCTTGTTCTCATCTTAAAATGGCCATTGTTGGCACTGCGTACGCACTAAATAATTCGTACGCAGATCAAAAGCTAACTTTTAGTCGATTTTACGTTAATTGGATTTGAGGCATGGGTTTGATAATCAGTATAACCTTGTTCACCTCCACCAAATAATGTCTCAGGCTGGTGTTCATTCAAGTACAAGTCATTTGCCAGTCTGTAGGGTAAATCAGGATTAGAGACAAAAGGACGACCAAATCCAATCATATCAACCCAACCTTCACTAAGAGCTTGTTGGGCGCGCGCTTTCGTATACTTTCCGGCATAAATTAACACGCCATTAAATGCCTCTCTAATTGCGTATTTAAATTTCAGAGGCATATCTGGCGCGTCTTCCCAATCCGCTTCTGCGATGTGTACATAGCACACGTTGAGCGCATTTAGCTGTTTAATTGCTGCGAGGTATGTCTGCTCAGGGTTTTCATCTACTGTACCATTTAAGGTAGTAAGCGGCGCAAGTCTAACACCCACTTTGTCACTGCCAATTTCTTCACTCACCGCCGTCACGACCTCACGCAAAAAGCGAATGCGGTTATCAACAGAGCCACCATAGCTATCTGTTCTTTGATTTGAGCAAGAGTCTAAAAATTGATTAATCAAATAACCGTTCGCTGCATGTAGTTCAATTCCATCAAATCCTGCTTGCATCGCGTTGCGTGCTGCGTGTCGATACTCGTTAATAACATTATTGATATCTGCTTGGGTCATTGCTCTAGGTGTTTGTGCTTGAATAAAATCAGGGGAGTCATTTTCATCGATGAAAACTTTTACACCCTGAGCTTGAATTGCTGAAGCTGAAATCGGCTGAAGCCCACCTGTATTGCTTTGGTGCGATACTCGTCCAACATGCCAAAGCTGCGCAAACATAACACCGCCTGTATCATGCACTTTTTTTGTGACTCGTTTCCAGTCAGCAACTTGGGCGTCTGAATAGATCCCCGGTGTCCAAGCATACCCCTTACCGAGTTGCGATATTTGTGTCCCTTCACTAATAATTAAACCAGCCGTTGCACGTTGTGCGTAATAGGTTGCCATCAAACTGTTAGGGGTATCCCCAGGTTGACTTGCCCGCGAGCGGGTCATAGGCGGCATCACTATACGATTGCTCAGTGTTTTACCTGCTAAGTTAATCGACTCAAATAAATCAGCCATTTGGCCTCCTCAACGTTTACTTTAACAATGAGAAGTTTAACGATTTAAAATATTTTCATTAACCGCAATAAATACAAAATATATTTGTAAAAAATGAAAAACTATAGCGTGAGCCTAGGCGCAATGTAGTCTAGAAATGCCGAAATCCGAGAGGATACACCACTATTTTGATAATACACGGCTTGTACTGCTTCTCTGCGATTTGGCGAAATAATTTGCTCGGTAAAAACTTCAACAAGTCTTCCGGCTTTTATATCTTGCCTCACCATAAAGTTAGATAGCAGTGCAATGCCATGGCCTGCAATACATAATTGCCTCACGGTTTCACCACTGGATGCGTTAATGGAAAACTTGAGTTGTTGCGGATTTTGTAAAGGCCAAACGTTGAGATGTGGGGCATCGGTAAAACCTATAAAGTTATGATGTGGAAGATCAATCAGTGGTTCATTACCTACAAATTTACTTAAATAGTCAGGGCTTGCTACAAGATGAAGTTTACTGCGACCTAACAAACGCGCATGAAGATTAGAGTCAGCTAAGTCACCAATTCGTATTGCGATATCGGTTTTATGCTCCAGCAAATCGATGATGCTGTCATGACTTGTTATTTCCAAAGTAATATCGGGAAAGGCCTCATTAAAACCTTTTAATATAGGCGTAAGCTGGTGAAAAACGAAAGGACTTGCAGCATCAACTCTTAATTTACCTGCCGGTGAAAATCGTAACAGCTTTAACGCCTCTTCACCTTGCTCAATGGTATTAAGTGCCTGCCGCGCATAGCGTAAAAATAGCTCGCCTTCTTCGGTTAACTCTATCCGTCGAGTCGTTCGATTGAATAGGGTTACACGCAGGGACTTTTCCAGTCGAGTTACTGCTCTTGAGACCTTTGCGACTTGTTCGTCCATCAGATTTGCTGCAGCGGAAAAACTGCCAGTATCGACAACACAGATAAAAGCGTCTAGATCTTCGGTTTTTGAGCTAACGGGCATATGCGTTCCTTTTCATTTTCTACAAAAGTATTTTGTCATTTTTACTGTTTTTTGCAAATAAAAAAGCTTTCACACTACATCAACTTATTGCTTATCACCTCAGAAGGGTTTATTTATGCCACTTGCATTACTGGCGCTGACATTAAGCGCATTTGCCATTGGTACCACCGAATTTGTCATTGTTGGTTTAGTACCTACCATCGCTTCAGATTTATCAGTTTCACTGCCAAGTGCAGGGTTGCTGGTGAGTTTATATGCCATTGGCGTTGCTGTTGGTGCGCCCGTTTTAACCGCACTGACAGGGCGATGGAATAGGAAGTCTGTATTACTTAGCTTGATGGCACTCTTTGTTTTTGGCAATTTGCTTGCGTGGCAAGCACCAAGTTATGAAAGCCTCATTTTGGCGAGGATCATGACAGGACTAGCTCATGGTGTATTCTTCTCGATTGGCTCTACGATTGCAACTAGCTTGGTCTCAAAAGACAAAGAGGCAAGTGCTATCGCCATTATGTTCACGGGACTGACCGTTGCGCTCGTAACAGGTGTCCCCTTGGGTACTTGGATTGGCCAACAGTTTGACTGGCGAGCCACTTTTCTAGTAGTTTCTGCTTTAGGTGTTATCGCTCTATTGGGAAGTGCATTATCAATTCCAAAGGAGCTAAAGCAAAGCGCATCTGCCAGTCTATCTGAGCAGGCAAAGGTATTATTGCAACCCAGATTATTGCTCGTTTATGTTATGACCATACTCGGCTACGGCGGTACCTTTACGGCATTCACCTATCTTGCGCCAATTTTACAACAGGAAGCTGGTTTTAACGCCGCTACAATCAGTATTATTATGCTGGTTTATGGTGTATCCGTTGCCATTGGCAATATCTATGGCGGCAAATTAGCAGATAAAAAGGGGCCAATAAGCGCTCTGACCATCATCTTCGCGTTACTCTCGGTCATTTTAGCTGTATTGACATTTACCATGCAGTCGAAAATCGGCGTGGTGATCACAGTACTAGTTTGGGGAGCATTTGCTTTTGGAAATGTACCTGGTCTTCAGGTCTATGTTGTACAGCTAGCCGAAAAGTTTAGTCCAAAAGCGGTGGATGTCGCATCAGGGTTGAATATCGCCGCCTTCAACGTTGGAATTGCGCTCGGCTCTGTTTTAGGTGGCCAAATCGTTGAAAATATGTCGCTGCAGGACACCGCTTGGGTAGGGGCACTTATCAGCGCTGTAGCCTTATTAGCAACCCGGTTTAGTGGCTATCTAGATAACAGGTCTTTATTGAAGGCTCAAGTTGTAGAGTAGGTGGTAGCTTATCATGGAGACTTTTATTTAGAGATCGCCACGTGAAGTGGCTCCTACGAAAGGCGATCTGATTTAGCAAATATTCAAGTTTCACCAAAGTAGGAGCAGGTTAATCCTACGAGCTTTTGTTAAAGATCGCCACGTGAAGTGGCTCCTACAAAAAGGCAATCTTATTTAGCAAATCTTCAGGTCTCACTAAAGTAGGAGCAGGTTAATCCTGCGAGCTTTTGTTAAAGATCGCCACGTGAAGTGGCTCCNAAAAAGGCAATCTTATTTAGCAAATCTCCAGGTCTCACTAAAGTAGGAGCAGGTTAATCCTGCGAGCTTTTGTTAAAGATCGCCACGTGAAGTGGCTCCNGAACAGGTAATCTAATTTAGCGAATATTCAAGTCTTACCAAAGTAGGTGCAGGTTAATCCTGCGAGCTTTTGTTAAAAGATCGCCACGTGAAGTGGCTCCTACGAAAGGTAATCTAATTTAGCGAATATTCAAGTCTTACCAAAGTAGGTGCAGGTTAATCCTGCGAGCTTTTGTTAAAAGATCGCCACGTGAAGTGGCTCCTACTAGACTAAACTGCGCACTATTGTTTGGGGATCGCATTTCCTTTAAACGACACTTTGATATTCGTCACTTTAGTTAAATCATAAAGCTGTGGATTTTTCAGCTTAATTGACCAAGTGGTAAACGGAGTTGGTTTAAAGTAATTAATCGCATAATCGTTTGCTATTGCACCACTGGTGATTGGATCTATGCGTGTCGTTTCACTATCTAACAACTCGTAACTCACCAATCGGTATAACGATTCGGCACTAAATTGATAGGGTTGCCCTTTAAACCTATCTTGATATGAACCGCTTGACCTTACCTCGATATCGTAGCGCTGGTTCTCATTCAATCCCGAACCTTCTAGTACAACATTGACCTCGTCTAATCTAACTCGATCAAATTGGGAAAAATCAATGTCTTCTAACGACAGCGTGAAACTCATCTCACCATCTTGCGCAAAATCCTGCAATTGTTGCTGCGCATTCAACTCTTCTATGGTGAGCATAAAGTCTTGAGGTCGAGGGTTAAAGCGTAATAATGACGCGGCCTCTTGCTCACGTAGCAAGGCTAAGTCGCGGCGGTATTCTTGATAACTTTGATTAAGGCTTGGTGTCACTATGGTGTCATCAAGTGACCAGTAGCTAAATGCCGCCTGATAGTTTGTTAATGCTACAAATATCGGACGTTTTAGATTATTCAGAGTCCGAAATAGCTGCTCCTCCATTTCCTGAATTTCATCTAGACTGTTTTGATTGTTTTGTAAAAATGCATCTATACGGTTGATCTGCTTGAGTTTTGCATCAGCGGTGATCCGCAAATCTATCTGTCTAGACTGCTCCTGAGCAATATCAATTTCCACCGCCACAATTGCCTTACCATGATTAATCAACTTTTCGATAGCAACAAGATAGTCGCTTGCACCATCAATGTCTTCATCTATGGCCTTTTTCATTTGTGCCTTAGCAGTTATTAAAAATTCGTCCCAAATTCGATTTGCCTCTTCTTTGGTTGGAATGAGTGAGTTAAGGCGATTGAACTCTTGTGCAAGCTCACTACTAGAAAACGGATCCGCAGTTTTTTGCGATAATACGTTTAACTGGCCGCTAACCTTTTGTACTTTATCCATTAATGACGCGATATCATCAATTTTGGTTTTTAACTCATTGATCTCTTGGATTGTGGCGGGCAAGCTCGCAACCAAGTCTTTCAAGCCACTGGTATCTCCCCCCGCAGCACCCGCAAATGCAGTGCCCGCACTAATTACGGTTTCAAGTACTTTAAGCCCAATTTCAGTGATTTTATCTAGTTTGTAGTCCAAAATTCCTTGTTGAAACTCGACCCCAGAATAGAAGACATTATTTTCTTGTCCGCTGAATGCTGCTTTTTGTTCATCAAGTGTCTTTACCAAGCTCGTCAGTTGCTCTACAGAGCGAGAGATAATTCGTTGCTCAGCTGATGCAACGTCGAATAGGTTATCCTGCATCAAAGTGAGATCTTGGCGCTTGTTTTCTAAACTTCGGCCTTGGTGCTGAAAATTATCGTAGCTATCCTGATATGCTTCCATCGCTTCAATATATGCTTTCATCGTTAACTCATAAAAGTCGCGGGATAGGCTAGGCACATAGTTTTTGTTAAGTGTTGCGTACGACAAAAACTGTTTAAAGTTAGCAAGCTGCAAGTAAAAATTATTTGCTTGAACGGAAGATTCTCTAACATCATGAGCTGCGTTTAAAATAGCTTCAGGCCAGCTCAACATCTCAATACTTAACGCTGGATTTTGATCATAAATGGCCGCCGCCATATCGAATGACTTTTCAAATGCATCTAAAAAGTACGCTTTATGCACAGAGATAAGTGACGTTAACGCTGGCGAAATAGGCGTTGCGAACTTATTGCCTTGTATAACTTGATATAGCGTACCAAACGAGTCTGGAGCAATACTAAAGCGTTCAATTTCACCATCGCTTGGCGAATGAGCTGTGATTATATTGATATTAGCCTCAACTTTATCGGCCATAAATACCAATGTTGATGCTTGCGCATTTTGGGTGTCTACATTGATACTCACCGTACCCTTACCCATTATTTTACGTGCGACGATAAAAATTCGTTTGTTTGGCGCATCGAAAATCATGTTTCGGTCGATTTCTACCGTGTCAGCAGCAATGACGATAGTATTATGAGATCTTGCACTGGTAAGCACGTCATTCAAATTGACATGTAAGGCCGAGACCAAATAATTTTGTGTGTCTATCTGTTGTTGATTTGAAGTCGTAACGCTCGGTAGGTTTTGACTTAGCTCAAGATTATATAGGTCGTTCCAAGTCGCAGCTTGGCTCGAAAAAGTGCAGCCAATCAATAGGCTGAGTAAAGTTGGTTTCATAGTAACTCCTTGTTGCAACATAAAACACGAAGCTATTGAACGCTCTATGAGAGTTGGTCGCTCAATAGCAGTTGATCTATGATGCTAAAAATTCAAACTTATTGATGTCTACTGCTGTGATGTAGGCAGATAGGCGTTTTGTAGAAACGTCCTTGCTTTGTCTGCAATGTCTTTCCATGAGTTGCTGGCATTGCTAGCAAGAGGTGAAGAAACGATCCCTGCAACAATCACGTTGGCATTACGTAACGCATTTTCACTGTCTAATTGGGTCAATACATCTCGAAGAGATTGCATATCTCCATACAAAGACTGCCAGTGCACTTGAACTTTGCGTACATTACTCAGCGCAGTTTCAATTTTTTCGTTCATGCCTTCCACTTGCCCTTTGGCAATTTGATAAGAGGCCGCAAGACTCATCGCGTGAGCGAGTTCTTTATTCGCCGTCTCAATTTGAGATTCTACTTTATTAATCTCGCTCTTTACTTCCTCTAACTGAGCACCTTGGATACTACCGCCAATGATTAACCCAAGTACGCCGCCAAGACTACTTAAGCCAATGCCTGTTTTCAAATCACTCTTTTCATCATTCAGATCGTTGAGTCGTCGTTGTAATGTGCTAATTCGGTCACGTATGTTAGCTGGCTGGTCTTTATTTAAAATGTCCTCGAAAGTGCCTTCTAGTGTATTTAATTGTCCAGAGTGCGTAGTTAAATCTCCCTGGAAGGTAACAAGTTGATCTACCACTGTTTGGGTTTTTGTTAGATTACCATCAACAAAATTCATGAAGGTGTTTAGAAATGAAATTGCTACTTGTCTGCTTTGCTCAGCAGCTTGCAAATCTCCGCCTAGCGATGCGTCATGTAGCTTTGTTAGTTCATCGATAAATGGTTGAATTAGCAATACATGCGTATCGGAGTAATTCGCTAATTTTGTCGCAAGATCAATGATGCTAGGATAAAGCTTATGATTCCAATTCTGACCCGACGCATTGATTGATTCAAAGGTTGTCATTAGTGCAATGTAGTCGTTATTTAAAGGCGTATCTGCTGGATATCGCGTCGCACTTCTAAAGGCAGCTTCGTTATTAGGTAAGCTAACAGCTGACTCAGCAAAAACTTGAATTGTATGCCATTGCTCCTGAGTAAGTAGGAAGTCATTCGAGCCAACATCTATAAACAACGGTGAACCTTCGATATCGCCTTGAAGTGTATCGTACATAATTGGTGATATTTCTGGGACATTGGTATTCGCAGTTGCGAGCTGACTAAGCCCAAATAATTGGAGTGACGTTACGATAGCAATTGCGCTTTTCTTTAACTTAATTGATTTCATCTTTCATATTCCTTAATCAATCGGTGTTCTAACTGTTAAGTTGCACGAGACCTTTTCCTGTCTCTAAGGGTGCAACTGAAGACAAAGTACATGTAGTTAAAATGTTAAGCATATGTACTTTTAATATTATTGATATAGGGATAATTAGAATGGAAGAACTTCTACACTTTCTAACAAATTGAGTGGTTTAGTTGCATTTTCAATAACACCAAACACTACAGTATACAATCTGCAAAGTAACGAATTAAGTAAATAAAAGTTAACAAAAATGAGCTGTAACCTAGCCATCCATAGCTATAGATGTAGGGGGTTTTGTTACAGACAGGTAGTCATTAGTTGATTTTGACAGTTACTTTCGCTCAAAATTTAATCTTAATTAAACTGTTTCATAAAATCGAACTCAATGTTTCTATCGCTGCGAGTGAGACGTGCATTCATTGTTGAAGAAATAAATTCAATCGATTGTCAGCCATCTGGCCTTGGTCAGAAAGTTCAAAGTATCTCGTTATTAGCACAACCACTTTAAGTTATAAAAATGACTTAAAAATTCAAACAAGGTCGAATCTAAAACGATTAAGAAGACTATCAATAACCACTTTTAACTAGGTTGGGAAATTGACGCTAAACTTGGTATAGGCCAATAAGCATATTTCATTTATAACTATTAAAAATACATGTTTAATTTATGTAATATTTATGTGATTTTATTTAAATTAAGCGGTCTTTATCTTATAAAGTAACGTGAAAAGAGAAGTCAAAATGAACAAACTAAGAAGAATGATGATATTTAAAGGGGTGGTAGAGTCAGGATCACTGACCAAAGCCGCGGAGAAGTTATCTTTGTCTAAATCAGTGATCAGCCAACATCTTAAGAAACTAGAAGAAGAGATAGGAACACCACTACTATATAGAAACACACGAAGCCAATCATTGACCAACGTTGGTAAAGACTTCTATGCGTACTGCCTTGAAATCAGCCAATTATCAGAGTTAGCTTGGGAGAAAGCAAGATCTAAGCAATCAGTACTTGCAGGGCAGTTAACAGTGACAACATCCTATGCTTTGATGCAAACCATCGTTGCGCCCGCACTATGTAAGCTGATTAAAACGCACCCTAAAATCCGCCTGAATTTAATTAATGAAGATCGCCATCTCAATCTAGTGGAGCGGGGGATAGATCTTGCTGTTAGAGTGGGTAAAAGCACAGATTTGGAGCAGTCACAGCAATATATTGGTTCATTTAGAGACGTGCTATATAAAGCAAAGGACAGTGAATTTAACGACACAACCGCTCCTTACATTGCAAACTCTTGGGAAAGTAAAGTCACAAATTATGAATTTATACATACAACACAAAATATCGTTAAACCGCTTTCATTCAAAGCACATCACAAAACCAATTCCATTAGCGATACAATAGGGCTCATTGAAAGCGGTTTGGGTATTGGATTAGTACCAGAGATCATCGCATTTAATAATCATAACCTGGAACGAGTAGATCCCGAATTCGAGCTGGAAAAAGTGGGAGTATTTTGCATTCATAAGGGTAGTACAGATGTACCCGCGACGATACGAATTGCGCAAAGTGCTATTAAAAGCTATATGGATGCTCATCAATTTGTACTAAAAAATGCTGCGATGCACTAGTGAACGCCTGATGGAATTTTGTCCTCATTTGCGTTACTAAAAATCTACGTTATGCTTGCAGTAGTTTAAGAATATTATTTCACTCTAAACATGAAGTTAAAGGAAAATCTATTCGCCCGTTGTACCTTGGTATTTGGGCTAATATTGTTTGCGATACTGAGCCAAAGTACTCAAGCGAAAATAACCATTGCGGTTGTTGGCAAAACTAAAAATGACACCTTTTATGAACAATCGTATAAAGGGTGCTTAGACTTTGCGAAACAACATACAGATGTAGAATGTATCTATGATGGTGCAGACGACTATCAAGATTTTAGAACGCAAAGCCTTATCATTAATGAATTATTGACTAAAAGGGTAGACGGGATATTAATATCAATTACCGATTCAAACTATCTCGTGTCACGTTCACTCAAAAAGGCAAAACAATTGAAGATCCCTGTGATCACTTTTGACTCTGACCTTTTAACAGAGCATAAAGATTACCGTCTCGCCTATGTAGGAACCGATAACTTTGCGTTTGGTGTTGCACTTGGAGAAGCCGCTAAACCTTATAAAAAGGCTGCGCTTCAATCGTTTTGTATTCAGACAGGTCATCACTCAACACCTAATTTGGATAAAAGAATCAATGGCGTTAGATATGCACTCTCTACACACACAATAAACAACCTCACAACAACAGAAAATGGTCTCAAGCAGGGGTGGCAAGAATACGAACGATGCCCACTTTACACAATGGGTAAACGCGAGGATGCGATAAGCCAATTATTGACCTTACTAAGTTATGAAAATCCCCCGATTTTTATTGCTGTCGCAGGCTTCGCTCAATTTCACTCTAATTATATTGAACGCGTATTACCACACAAAGAGAAGATCAAAAATAACAATGCAGTGATCATTTCCGCAGATACAGAAGAGATGCAACTTAACGCTTTGGAAAAGGGACTTTCAACAATCAATATTGGCCAAAACCCCTTTGAAATGGGCCGAAAAGGAGCGGAATTACTTTACAATAGGGTAGCGCTTGACCAGACACCTTCCGAGGACAACTACTACTTAGACTTTCATTACTGCAACCAAACAAACGCTCTTAGATGTACCGTTAACCATTAGCTTTAATGACTTTATTATACGTAACCCAAGCTTCGGTCAAAATCACGGATAGGTTTCGATATCTATTTCTCACGCAAAAAACAATACTAAAGTACCAATTTAAAAGTCTATTTAGAGACGTAAAACATCATAAAATCTGGTTTTTCGGTGATTCATTGACCATTAACTTAAAAAATACGACAATGGTAGTATATTAAGTGATGTTATTGTAAACAATAAATTTACATTAACTCTATTTTATTGGAGTGGCTATGAAACTTAACTTTGCAACCTTAGCATTATTATCAGTTGTTGGTACAGCAAGTGCTGCCGACAATTTAGTCGTTAACGGCTCGTTTGAAACATCAGGCAATATTTCTGGTGATTGGGCGTTATTTGACAACCTCCAAGGTTGGAATAGAGAAGGTGCCAGATTCGAAATTCAAAAGCAAAGCCTTGGTATTATCGCGCCTCAAAACGGCAATCAATACCTAGAGCTTGACTCAACTGCAAATTATACAATCTACCAGAATATTCCAACAACAGCTGGTAAAAAGTATAAAGTGAGTTTTTATTACTCGCCTCGAGTGGTAAACAACAACTCAACTAATCGTGCACGTGCATGGTTTGGTGATAACACACTAGTGACGATGAATGCAACGACCCGAGGCTGGACAAAGTACGAGTATACGGTTGAAGCGACAGATAGCTCTACGCAGTTACGTTTTCAGGGCTTAGGTACTTCTGACTCATTAGGCGCGTTATTGGATAACGTAGTCGTGACAGAAGAAGAGGAAGTTACACCTCCAGAGCCACCGGTGACTTGTAAAGCTGGGGTGTATGGCATCAATAACTTTGGTGAAGACAGCAATAGCTATGTTTACCATTTTGATGTAACCAACGGTACTTATGCATACGTTGATGGTGTAGCTAATACAGCTTCAAATATTGCTGCACATAATGGTGAGTTATACTTTATGGAGCAAAATGATGGCGCAACTAAAGCATCATCACTGTGGAAGGTCTCATTAGACAATGCGGAGCAGACTTTAGCTGCTAACGCGGTTTCTTGGCCGATTTATCGCTCAGCTGTAACGCCCGACGGTACTAAATTACTCGCAAGCAGCAAAACTTATCTTTATGAGTTTGACATGCAAACTGGCGCAAAAACAGTGCTTGGTAAACTAAGCTATACAGGTGACGACTTTTCACACGGTGATATTGCTTATTCAGCAGATACAAACGTGATTTACGTACTAACAGGTAAAGCACTTTACACGCTAGATAAAGGCGACATGACTTTAGATCTTGTTGGCGAGCATGGTGTAAATTGGGCATCCGGTTTAGCAGTAAGCTCTGATGGAACTTTATATGTGTCTGGTCGTAACTCAGGTGAAGATGCGAAGATCTATACACTAGATCCAAATACGGCACTAGCGACCTTTGTTATGGATGGCCCAGAGCACATCAACGACTTAACGTATGTAGCGAATTCCTGCGAATAAGTCTAATACAGAAATAAGCAAGGCGAGGGGAAACCCTCGCATTTTTTTGTTTATAGCTAACATGGAAGTAACTGATTGTTTTCTATTAGAAGCCTAACACTGTTAAGTTTGTAAAGGCCTTAACGAAAGTGCTTTGATATTTCCAATATATCTAAACCTATAGGATAAAAATATTATCAGGGTTCCTAATCCTGTAGCCTTTCCAAAACCTCTTTTTGAATTTCCTCTTTTAGCAACCCTCAGTTTTTCTTTTCCAAATGCCGCATGACCTCGTGCCAGTGGTTCGAGTTTCAAAAGTGCCTGTGAATTCGATGAGTGCGGTCGATGAACTTGTAAAGAGAATTACAGAAAACGAAAACTTTGTAAGAGAAGCTAAACAAAAATACAACGGCGTAATAAAAAGTGAAAGATATGACGCGCTACGAAAATAAATAGGTAGTTGGTGCTCGTATTTAAATTTCATTCACGTAGCGTCGCGTTACTGTTGTGGTTCAATAAACCCGGACACTATTTTAGGTGGTATCATTACCACTCAACTAGAGGTGTCCAATGG
>NZ_NSDG01000020.1:0-25155 GCF_002289345.1 Pseudoalteromonas sp. HM-SA03
TGTCAGTGGGGTCGCATTATAGGGCGATCCGATTTTAGTGCAACCCTTTTTTTAAAGAAAATTGCGAAAAACAGATCGTTTGGATAGAAATCACCCTAAGACGGTTATTTTTGCATGTTTTACAAACAAAAAGAGCGCTAAACGCGCTCTATTTTTAATTCCCAACCGAATTTTGATTGATAAGCGGCTTCTTGAACGAGCTCCGCTAACATCAACGGATGAAGAGATAGCCAAGGATCGGGCATTTGCATAGTCAGGGACTTTTTCTCTTCATTGTTGGCTTGAACTGTTACTTTAGGTAGAACATCATCTTTTCTACGCATAGATAGCAAAACACCAAGTCGAACTACGACGCACAACAGCTTAGCGTACTCAAAGTGACAACCTAATCGATCAAAATCTTTGGCAACAAGGTCGGCTCTGTGATTTTTAACGATAGCAACGATAATATCTTTTTGCGCTTTGCTATATCCAGGCATTGAAGTATTCGCCAATATATAACCGCTGTGTCTATGGTACTGTTTATAGTCGATCAGCAAGCCTATTTCATGAAGAGATGCGATTGCCTTTGCCAAGTGAAGACTCGCTTGTTCATCCAAACTCCAGCTTGATGACACTTGGGCAATAATATCAGACACCACTTCGTATACTCGCAGCGCCTGCTCGGTATCAACATGATAACGCTGAGTGAAACCATCCAATGTGCGCTGACAGATATCAACAGCCTGAAAATCAGGGATCATACTATAAAGTACACCCTCACGAAGTGCACCACCGGCAAGACCCATAGATTGAATATCCAATGACTTGAATAGTGCAATCAAAATTGCAAGGCCCGATACAAAGACCAAGCGGCGTTCTTCAATTAACCCAGGTAAAGTTAACGCAGCCACTGTTTCACATTCAATTGCTTTAAGTTTTACTTCTTCCAACTTGTTTAGCGTCAGTTGTTCATTCTCGCCCAGTGCAGCGAAAATTTCCTGAATGGCTTGCACAGTACCTGACGCACCAATGGCTAACTCCCAGCCAAGCTTTTTATATTTGGCTTGAATAGGCTGTATTACCTGCTTCGCAGCTTGCTCTGCAGCGTCAAAGTTTTCGAGACTTAATAGGCCGTCGCTGAAATATCTATCGAGATAAGTCACACAGCCCATATTTAAGCTTTTATATAGTAAGGCATCAAAGCCTTTTCCGATCACGACTTCGGTACTCGCACCACCGATATCAATAACAAGTTGCTTACCTTGACAGGCAGATGTGTGAGCGACACCTTTGTAAATCGTTTTAGCTTCCACTTCTCCACTGATCACATTTACCTGATGATTAAGGATCTGTTCCGCTTTTTCGATAAATGTGTGAGCGTTAATAGCCAAACGCAATGTCGCCGTCGCGACAATACTGACGTTTTGCTTGGGAATATCTTGTAAGCGCTCAGCAAACAATGCAAGGCATTCCCATCCTCTTTGCATCGCCTCAAGCGACAATTCATTTTGGTCATTAAGCCCAGATGCCAGCCGCACCTTCCTTTTCACACGGCCGATTGTGTGAATACCGCCTGCCATATGTTTCGCTATCAACATATGAAAGCTGTTAGAACCTAAGTCTATTACAGCGTAAATATCTTCCTTCGAAGCAGTCTTTGCCACTTTTTAAACCTCAACAAATCGCTTTAAGCGCTTACTACTTTACTATCCAAGTTTACTTGGATTGTGGTTTTCTATAGCCACCTGTTCGGCGACCACCACCACGTTGCTTGTTACCACTATTACCATGGCCTGAATGACGACGTTTATTTACTTGAGGCGCACGCAAGTCAGTTAATAGTGCTGTTTTATCATAATGAGAAACAGGAATTGCATGCTCTATGTATTCCTCTATCTCATGTAAATTATAGGCGTATTGCTCGCACGCGAAACTAATCGCATGTCCAGATGCACCCGCTCGACCTGTACGACCAATGCGGTGAACGTAGTCTTCTCTGTCATCCGGCAAGTCAAAGTTGAACACATGACTTACTTCAGGAATATGTAAACCACGTGCAGCAACATCAGTCGCAACCAGTAAATCAACATCGCCACGCGTAAACTGCGCTAAAATTGACTGGCGTTTCTTTTGATTCACGTCTCCAGTAAGCAAGCCTGCACGGTGACCATCTGCCTTCAGCCACGCATATACGTTTTCGCAGCTGTGCTTGGTATTAGCAAAAATGATTGCCTTCTCTGGCCACTCTTCCTCAATCAAAGTCAGCAGTAAAGGTATTTTGTCCTCTGTTGACGGGTGAAATAGCTCTTCTTGAATACGTTTGCCCGTTTTAACATCCGGCTCGATTTGTACATGAATAGGATTGGTCATGTGTTCGAATGCTAGCTCTTGCACTCTGTATGACAGCGTTGCAGAGAATAATAGATTTAATCGCTCTTCACGACCTGGCATACGATTGAACAAATAACGAATGTCTTTGATAAAACCTAAATCAAACATTCGGTCTGCTTCATCTAGCACAACCACTTCGATATCATTGAGGTTATAAGCACCCTGCTTATAAAAATCGATTAAACGCCCAGTCGTTCCGATTAGTATATCCGCGCCTTTTTCCAGTTGAGCCCGTTGTTTTTCGTAATCTTCGCCACCATATACAAGGGCAAGCTTAAGATCACAACGTGGCGCAATGACTTGCGCGTCCTTATGTATTTGGATAGCCAACTCTCGAGTCGGTGCCATAATAATTGCACGAGGTTGCGTTTTTTTATCCTTTTTAGTCTGCAATAGGCGATGACAGGTCGCGGTCAAAAACGCAAGAGTTTTGCCCGTACCAGTTTGTGCCTGGCCCGCGATATCGCGGCCTTCACAGATGTAAGGTATACACTTTGCTTGGATTGGCGTACAAAATTCGAAGCCATTTTCCCGTAAACCGGCGACCACTTCCGGTGCTAAAGCAAAGTCGTTGAATGTTTTATTGGTCAAATGTGTCTTAGTCATAGCAATAAAGCATAACGTTTAAACTTGCAATAAGAAACAAGAGTGTTTAAATACGCATTAAATATTTCGCCTAATTCTAACGGAGAGCGTAATGAGCGACAAAATTATCCAACTAACTGATGACAGCTTTGAAGCTGACGTAATCAAATCTGACAAGCCTGTACTAGTAGATTTCTGGGCAGAATGGTGTGGCCCTTGTAAGATGATTGCGCCTATCCTTGATGAAGTTGCAGAATCACACGGTGACCGCGTAGCGATCGGCAAACTGAATATTGACCAAAACGCAGGAACTCCACCTAAGTACGGTATCCGTGGTATTCCAACACTATTACTGTTTAAAGATGGTGCAGTAGCCGCAACCAAAGTTGGTGCTCTATCTAAGACTCAACTTGTTGAGTTCCTAGAAAACAACCTGTAATTCAGGCTGTTACATACTCTGCGGCATCACTGCCGCAGTTGTAGACCTGATCTATATCATTTTTAATAGAATAAAATTTGTATAAACACTGGACGACCTGACGCCTAGCTGCTAACTTATAAAGCCACAAACCTTTAAGCTTTATCAAATCAACCTCTCTCGTGAAACCAACGAGAATGACAACTGTAATAAAGAACCCACCAATATGCATTTACGCGAATTAAAAGACAAGTCAATCAATGAACTTGTAAAACTTGCTGAGTCCATGGGACTTGAAAACGTAGCTCGTTTAAGAAAACAAGATATTATCTTTGCTATTTTGAAAGCGCACGCGAAAAGCGGCGAAAATATATACGGCGGCGGTGTTTTAGAAATTTTACAAGATGGCTTCGGCTTTTTACGTTCTTCAGAAGCATCTTACCTAGCTGGTCCTGATGATATTTATGTTTCTCCGAGCCAGATTAGACGTTTCAGCCTGCGTACCGGTGATACCATCAGTGGTTTAATCAGACCACCAAAAGATGGCGAAAGATACTTTGCATTATTGAAAGTTAATGAAGTTAACTTCGATAAGCCTGAAAACTCTCGTACCAAAATCCTATTCGAAAACCTAACGCCTATTCATGCTAATGAGCGTATGGTAATGGAACGCGGTAACGGTAGTACAGAAGATATTACCGCTCGAGTATTAGACCTTGCTTCTCCAATTGGTAAAGGTCAGCGTGCACTTATCGTTGCACCACCAAAAGCGGGTAAGACAATGTTGCTTCAAAACATTGCTCAGTCCATCACATACAACAACCCAGATGCAACATTGATGGTACTACTAATCGATGAACGTCCGGAAGAAGTAACTGAGATGCAACGCCTTGTTCAAGGTGAAGTTATTGCCTCTACGTTTGATGAACCTGCCAACCGCCACGTTCAAGTAGCAGAAATGGTAATCGAAAAAGCAAAACGCTTAGTTGAGCATAAGAAGGATGTTATTATTCTACTTGACTCAATCACACGTCTTGCGCGAGCATACAACACGGTTATTCCTTCCTCAGGTAAAGTATTAACTGGTGGTGTTGATGCCAATGCACTTCACAAACCTAAGCGCTTCTTTGGTGCTGCGCGTAATGTTGAGGAAGGCGGAAGCTTAACCATCATCGCAACGGCACTTATCGATACCGGCTCTAAGATGGATGAAGTTATCTACGAAGAGTTTAAAGGTACGGGTAACATGGAACTACACCTAAACCGTAAGATTGCGGAAAAACGTGTATTCCCAGCTATCGACTTCAACCGCTCTGGTACTCGTCGTGAAGAACTACTAACGAAGACTGATGAGCTTCAAAAGATGTGGATCTTGCGTAAGATTGTGCATGAAATGAGTGAGATCGATGCCATGGAATTCCTTATTGATAAGCTTTCCATGAGCAAAACAAACGATGAGTTTTTCGACTCAATGCGTCGTAAGTAAGTAGACTCTAAGTCTAATTTTTGAAAAGCCAGCTTATGCTGGCTTTTTGCTTTTCAGGTTCGCCAACTGCCTGTTTTTGTTCTATACCTATCTAGTGAATTTAAACCGTATTTGTATAATGAACCAAGGGACTTAGAATGAAGCCGAGTCGTATTATTGTCGCAGTCACACTGTTTAATCTGGCTTCTGTAGCACTTGCAATTACCTTTATTTCTTCAGATACAGCAAAAATGGCTGTTGCCGTTAGCGCATTAACACTGGGAGCATTATTGCAATCCTTATGTTTTAAAAAAGCTTCTTCCGCTGAAAAACACATGGAACATTTGGTCCGTAATTTTATCAGTGACAATGGTGTCGACCTAACATATCGTTTTAACGAACAAGATAAAAATATTCCTAAGCCCTGCCTACTAATGAATGATTGCTTCGCCGTTATAGAACATATAATTAGTGAAGTATACGCCTCTTCTTCTCGACTTCACCCAATGGCGGATAGTTTAAGAGATACCTATGCATCCATGACACAAAAAGCAACACTGCAGCACACTCATGGTGAATACTTAGCTACCTCGATACAATCTATGTTAGAGATTTCCGCACGTTTAGATACTAGCTTAGAGCAGATCTACACGTCTGTAGAGAATGCTACAACGGCAGTGAAACAGACCCGATTAGACACAGATAAAAGCCAAGAAAGCCTGCTAACACTTGCAGATAACATCAAAAAAACCAGTGAACAAATAGAATTACTCAAAACCGACAGCAATGAAATTAGTTCTGTGCTTGAAGTCATTAATGGTATTGCAGAGCAAACCAACTTACTTGCACTGAATGCCGCAATAGAGGCCGCACGAGCGGGCGAGTTAGGACGAGGTTTTGCCGTCGTTGCTGACGAAGTGCGTAATCTGGCAGCACGAACGAGTCAATCTACCAAGGAAGTAAGCCAAGTCATTAGAAAGATACAATCCGGTACAGATTCTGTTCATGCACTGATGCAAACGGCACTAAAGGAAACAGATAACACGGTAAAATTAAGCGAAGCTTCTACAAAAGAAGTGGATGAAATCGAAAACGCGATGCTTTTTATCAACAAAATGTCTCATGATATTCATCAACAAGTTGGGGAGCAGAAGCAAGCCTCTGACGCAGCTCAAGAAAGTATAGAGTCCATGGTACACCTGAATTCAGATGCCCTTTCAAGTACAAGAATACAGGCCGTCTCCAATCGTGACCTCATCGCACTATCGCAAAGTATTCATGCAAAGTTATCCATGTTTAAGATTTCAGATTACACGCCTGAACTCAATACCAGAAAAGACAGCTCCCGGGTATCTATCAGTGATGATGAGCAACCTGATAATCTAAAGGTGGGTGATTTCGACGACATAGAGCTATTTTAGAAGGCTAATGATTCTTGAGATTTTAGCTGATCACACATTGCTAAAAACAGAGATTGAAATTGATCTTCGCCTCCTTGCTTTAATGCTTTCTCAAACTCTATTGCTATGCTTGCGAGCTCTGGAAATTCAAACATAGATGCTGCCCCTGCCAGTTTATGGCAAATAGTCTGAAGTGTGATCAGGTCTTTGTTTTGCCATGCGTCAATCAGCAAGTAGCGCTCTTGCTCAAAAGTGCTTGCGAAACTATCTCGCAAATCCGATAAATCAATATTAAGTTCATACGCTTTGCCATCAGACTCAAAGTTTAAGTGTGCATTCAATACAGCTAATAATTCATTTTTATTAATCGGCTTGCCAATGTGACCATTGAATCCTGAGTCAATATATGATTTTACTTCTTCCATTAGCACATTAGCGGTTAACGCGTATATTGGACCAGAGTATCCCGCTGAGCGAATTATCCGAAGTGCCTCAACTCCATCCATTCTTGGCATTTGAATGTCCATAAGCACCAAATCAGGAAAGTCACTAAGGCACTGTTCAACCGCTCGAGCACCATTTTCGGCTACAATAACCGTCGCCCCCGTTCGCTCAATCATGCGAGAGAATAGCTGCCGATTCTCTGGGTGATCTTCCACAACCAGCACCGTACCCGAGAGTAAAGGTTGCTTAGATTGCGGCTCTTGAATTTCGGCAATGGCCGTATTGAGGTAAACGGTACAAGGTACACTGAAGGAGAACACACTACCATGATCGACAACACTTTGAACTTTGATTTCACCATTCATCATGTGAGCAAGCTGACTCGACAAACTTAACCCCAGCCCAGAACCACCAAAGCGCCTTGTTATACTGTTGTCAGCTTGTTGGAAATTATCAAAAATTCGACCTATTTGCTGCTCAGTCATACCAATACCGGTGTCCTTCACCACAAACTGTAAACCATGGTGCGTTTCAGATACCTCCAATTCGATACGGCCTTTTTCAGTAAACTTTAGAGCATTACTTAACAAGTTTATCAGTATTTGTTTTACTCGAATGTAATCCAAACGTACATAAGCATTAGCCCTTACCTGATCACAGACGATAAACTCTAATTGCTTACTCTGTATATTCTGTTGAAACATGTCACATAAGTCAGCAAGTAAGCTGCTTACCGAAAATTCAGTTGCTTCTAGCTCTAATCGCTCGGCTTCGATTCGACTTAAATCCAAAATATCATTGACGAGATCGCGTAAATGCAACCCTTGATTATAAATAGTTCTGACCGATGCTTGTGCCTGAGCATTTAAATCTTGTTCGACCAACAAGTCTTCTGCATGTCCCAGCACCGTAGTAAGTGGCGTTCTGATTTCATGACTCATGTTTGCCAGAAATTGACTTTTCACTTGATTAGCCGCTTTTAACTCATCCGCTTTTTGCTGAAGCTCAGATGTTCTCAACGCTACTTTTTGGCTTAACTCTAGTTTTGCTCTTTGCTCAATCTTACGTCGATAGAGTGCGAAAGTTGTCAGTAAGGTTAATAACGCGATGATAACACCCAACAATTGTAATTGGCTGCGCTGTTCCTCTTTCAGTAACTGTAATTTTTGTTCTTGCTTGAGCACTTCGACTTCTCGAGAAAGCTCACTAGCCTCATACTTAGCACGATAGTCATTAATCCGTTTCAGCATGTCATCATTCATCAAGCGGTTTTGCGCTTCCAAATTTTGTGAGTCATAATCTCTAGCGCGCTTAATATTTCCTTGTGCGGCCTCAATCAGCGCTAACAAACGAAGTGCCATACGCTCTCTTTTTTGCTCATGCATAACTCGACTGGCCGCTAAACTTTGTTCTGCATTAGTCAGGGCTTCTGTCAATCGCCCTTGAGCAAAGAAGATTTGTGCTAAGGTGAACTGAGCTTCCATGAGGTTAGCAGGATTCTGAGCCTTTTCGGCATAATAGAGCGCAAAGTTTGCTTCTTTTTCGGCTAGTTCTAATTGGTTTTGTGAATAGCTCAGTAAAGCAAGATTGCCATATTCAAATGACAAGTGGCGGACGTCATTCTGCGCTTCATAATAAGCAATTGCTGCTTGGTATGACGCTTTGGCAAGCGCGGGGCGTTTAGTCTCAGTGTATAGCACACCAAGATCTGCCTGAGCTAGCGCAACACCATATTCATCGTTTAACTCGACGAATGCGTTTAGGGCCTCATGGAGCATTTCTTCCGCTTTGTCATAGACACCTTGACGAATATAAACGCCCGATATATTCAGTAAAATATCGGCATGATCTTGAGTATCGCCAAACTCTTGGTAAAGCTCATCTGCTTTTAAATAATTATGCAATGCCAAGTCAAGTGTGAAGCTATTAAAATACGCTAACCCTAAATTACTATGTAAATTAGCCATTTCAATGGGGACATTACGTTGCTCAGCTAACGCTAATGCCCGTGAGTAAAACTCAATTGCCTGTTGATAATGACCAAGGTAAAAGTAGCAGATCCCTTGAACCTTCACCGCTGTAAAATGGTTGTCACTCAGTCTGTCTGATTGCGTTATCAACTCTAACTGATTGAGAAAAACGAGTGCATCTTTGAATTGATTTTGTTTATAAGCCGACTTACCTAGGCTAAGCAAAAGCTCTATTTTTCTTGTCTTTCCTAGGTTTTGCTCCGTGAGCAACTCAGTGCCCAGTATTTTTTGTTGCTGCCAATTGGTGATTTGTTCCACCTCTGAGATCCGCTCAGCAAGGGTACTACCATTTAGCGTAGCGTTAACTTGAAAACAGCAGGAGAAACACAGACTACAGGCAAACACAGACCAGGGCTTTAGTAGCCTAGATAAATTCATTGTTGCTCTCCATTGCTTATCATTTAGTCTGCGTGGTAGTGTGAAGATACACCAAGACTAAAGAGGCGACAATGTTCAATCCGCTAACAGATGTTATTTTTAGACTAATTTGTCAGAATCAATCCTTGAAAGTACACACCATTGCCACTGTACTGTTGGAACAGCAGCAACTACCTCGCCTTGATGAAGATGAAAATAAAAATCTCTTCAAGCGTAACTTCCTGATCATGAATGCCTTGTATCAACTTCAGCAAGAAGTATTCGCTGAAGGCCAATACCTGCATGTTGAAGCGCTCAATATTTATCTGTCACCCCAATTAGGTGGGCACCAATTAGCATTAGATGATCCACTCAGAAGTTACTATTTGGACTGGCAGCATTACGAAACCAGTAGTGAAGAAGTGAGTGCTATGTTGGATAACTTTTGGCAGCGCTTTGCATTCAATGGCGCTCGCCAGCGAATTGATATCAAGCCTGACGAATTAAACGCGATTAAAACACGCTGGCGACTACCTAGCGGTTATGATCGCAGGATGTTAAGCCAATGTTGGAGAAAACAAGCGCTGACTCACCACCCAGACAAGTCAGGTGATGAGGAGACTTTCAAACGCTTAATGAATGAGTATGAGATACTTAAGCAGGCCTTAAGCTCGTAGGGCTTTATAGCGCTTATTTTTAATTTTGCTATTGTTCAGCTTACGTAGTGCAGGCTTTACTGCCTCGCGTTTTACAGCCACGAATGTTTGCACATCATATATATTGATTTTACCAATTTGTTTAAAGCTAATGCCCTCTTCACCAGTCAAGCTGCCAACGATATCTCCTTTGCGAAGCTTTTGTTGCTTCCCACCTTCAATCATGAGGGTCACCATATTCGACTTATAGGCTGGTTTTTCGAGCAGTGAATGACCTGGCAGCGTGCCATGTTTTAGTTCTTGACCATATATTTCCGCTAACTGCTTTATTTTGAAGGCTTCTTTTTCTCCATAAAGAGATACAGAGATACCTTTGTGTTCACCCCGACCCGTCCGACCAACACGATGAATATGTGTCTGTGGCTCAAGCGCCAAATGATAGTTAACCACAAGCTCGACTTCCTCAACATCGAGTCCTCGAGCAGCAACGTCAGTGGCAACTAAGATATTGGCACTCTTATTGGCAAAAGTGAGCAATGACCACTCACGTTCACCTTGATCTAAATCGCCATGTAACTCGACACAAGCAAGTCCGGTTTGACATAATTCTTCGAATAGTCGCTTAGTCTCAGCCTTGGTATTACAAAAAACGATACAGCTTTGCGGCTGGTGCTGCATTAACAGCACTCTCAGTGCATTAAAGCGCATTTTATTGTTGTCTAATTTATAAAAGGTTTGCTTAATGCTGTGGTGTGCTTGTTCTTCTTTCGCTTCAACAAACTCTGGCTCACGCATATATTGCTTCGCCAGTTTCATGATCTTGTCTGGGTAAGTCGCACTAAACATTAGTGTTTGTCGAACTTCAGGAACATACACTAGAATGCTTTCTAGCGTTTCAGTAAAGCCCATATCCAACATCTGATCGGCTTCGTCGAATACCACAGTCTGCGTTTCAGTCAGCATGAGTGAGCCATTAAAAACATGCTCTTCAACCCGACCAGGTGTACCAACAACTATATGCGCACCGTGTTGTAACGCTCGAGTTTGAGGTTCAATTGGCACTCCTCCGCAGAGTGTTTGCACTTTGACATTACCAATTAAAGCCGCAACTTTTCTGATCTCTTGTGCGACTTGATCAGCCAATTCTCTCGTTGGACATAACACCAAAGCTTGAACATCATTGCACTCGGGCTGCAACTTATTTAGCAGCGCAAGCGAAAACACCAGTGTTTTACCAGATCCGGTTTTCCCTTTCACGACTAAATCTCGTCCAGTCAGCGCCGGCGCTAAACTCACAGATTGTACTGCCGTTGGCACCATGTAGTTAAGATCTACAAGGCGCTGAGCAAGCGCTTGGTTTAGAGGTAATTGAGAAAATGAAGTGATCGACACAGTGCTTTCCTATTCGCTATCTTAATCGCGTATTTTATACCAAATGTGTAAATTCGCTAACCGCTTTACCCTATTATTCCAAGATAAAGCGCCCTAGATTGTGGATGAATTTTCCTCATCGCAATACACGGACTTACATCACAATTTATGCTTTAATCGCTCGGTAACTCCATTTTTACCAAGGATTATCATGAAGTTTAAATCACTATTGGCATTTGGTTTATTAAGCGCAGGTTTGAGTACAGCACTGCAAGCCGAAGAATTTACTACACAACAACTAGAACAAGTTAAACAAGTTAGAGAAGCCGCAAGCCACAGCAACCTAAGCTGGCAACTACTAGAATCCCTCACCACAGAAGTAGGCCCACGCTTACCAGGTACCGAAAATGATAAAAAAGCGGTAGCTTGGGCAAAGAAACAACTTGAGCAATTAGGCTTTGACAAAGTCTGGCTTGAGGAAGCGACCTTTCCTGAATGGCGCCGCTACCATGAGTCTGCAAAAATACTGATACCGAGCGAACAACCACTGCACCTTACTGCGCTCGGTAACAGTGTCAGTACACCAAAAGATGGCTTAAGTGGCGAAGTCGTGTTGTTTGAGACCCTCGATGAGCTGATTGCCGCGCCAGACAATAGCTTAAAAGGTAAAATAGCTTTTATTAATTACCGCATGAACCGAGATATTGATGGTAACGGCTATGGTCCAGCAGTAAGAGCTCGTAATAGCGGCGCCGTAGAAGCGGCTAAAAAAGGCGCTATCGCTTATATGATGCGCTCAGTCAGCACCAGCCACCACCGCTTCGCGCACACCGGCGGCAGTCACTATAAAGCGGGCGTGACAAAAATCCCGTCCACTGCAGTTGCGAACCCAGATGCGGATCAGCTAGCACGCCTTATCAACTCAGGTCATGCCGTTAAAGTCGCGCTAAATATTCAAACCGAGGACTTAGGTGAAGGAACCAGTTATAACGTCATCGGTGAATTCACGGGCACCGAATTTCCAGAGCAATATGTCTTGATTGGTGGTCACTTAGACTCTTGGGATCTGGGTACTGGTGCACTCGATGATGGCGCTGGTGTTGCATTAACGATGGCAGCAGCAAAGCACATTGCCGATATAAAACGCCCTAAACGTAGTGTCCGCGTAGTCCTATTTGCAGCAGAAGAACTCGGTCTTTGGGGAGCAAAAGCTTATTTTAAAAAGCATCAGGCAGAATTAGACCGCATCGTAGCCGCATCCGAGTCCGATTTTGGTGCAGATGTAGTGTATGCATTTGAATCAAACGTAAATGCCGCTTCCTTACCGGTTGTGCGTGAGATTGCAAAGCAATTGGCGCCACTTGGCGTTACTTATATTGGCAAGAATAGCGCACATGGTGGTCCTGACTTAATTCCGCTGAAAAATGCCACATCAGCACCAATCTTCGCTTTACACCAAGATGGCACGGATTATTTTGATTATCACCACACAGCTGATGACACGCTTGATAAAGTCGATCCGGCAAAATTAAAGCAAAATACCGCGGCATACGCTGTATTTGCCTTAATGGCAGCCGATGCCAAAACGAAGATGGCAGGGAAATAAAATCTTACACTTATGGGGACAAGTACACTTGTCCCCTACACTCAAGTTGCCTACCTTAGACATACCCACACCTAACGAACTAATAGTATATGGAAATCAAAAGCGTATTTTTTTCCTTTTACGACACAATATTCAATTTTATCAGTAAATATAAAATTGCCGTGTCGGCACTGATTGTGGTCACTATTGCACTTTACTTTTATAACCAACATCAACAACAAATCGCTAGTTATCAAACATACTTAGCATCCCCACAAATCGATGACCTGATTATTTTTGACGCTGGCAAAAACACTGGGCAAGTTTATGATCCTGCTTATCAGATATTACAAATTACTGAGCTGACAGATGACAACATTGAAGTGAAGGAAAGTGCCTACACTTATCGAACAATGCGTAACATCACCCGAGATATCCGTGTCAGCATGCTAATGACCGATCATTATTTTAAGCCACAAAGGCTGACGCTAGAAAAAAACAATCTATTAGGCTTACTTGACGATGAAACCATAGTCTCCGTATACAGGCCCGTAGGGATCCATGTACTTGGCGGCGTTGTTAGACAAAGATTTAAAAAGCCGAAGCCACTATATAATGGACCTAAGATCTCTGCACAGAACCAAGAAGCAATTCACGCTTACAGCCAAGGAAACTTTGAAGAAGCAAAAACGGGATTTGCAGCGGCAGCTAAAACCGGCAACCCTTGGGCACAATATAACTATGGGACAATGCTTCGCGACGGTGAAGGCGGTGCAAAAGATATCAAAAAAGCGATCCACTGGCTTAAACTTGCCGCAGAGCAAGGTAATCATAAAGCACAAACAGCCCTGACTAAGTTATGCCAAGATCATCCATGTTAACTATGACTTTGCTTGTGATACTGCATGGTTAGAACATTTGCTTCAAACTCTTGCTGTGCCACCGGTTTAGAATGGAAATAGCCTTGTGTCATATCACACAGTAAATTCTTTAAAAACATGCATTGTGCCGGGGTTTCAACCCCTTCCGCAATGACCCTTAAATTCAATTTATGCGCCATCAAAATAATCGCACTGACGAGCGCTTTATCTTCTTCATCTTCAGGTAAATCACGAATAAAAGTTCTATCAATTTTCAATTTAGACAACGGGAAGCGTTTGAGGTAACTCAACGACGAATATCCAGTACCAAAGTCGTCAATCGCCAGTTCCACGCCCATTTCTCTTAATGCTTTTAATTGTGACAATATTTTGTCTGAGTTTTCAACCAATACCGATTCTGTGATTTCCAATGTCAGATATTTTGCTTCCAGTTTGGTATCTCTAAGTACTTTTCTTACCAGCTCGACCATATCTTGGCGTTTAAACTGAATACTAGAAACATTAACTGCAATAAATAAGGGCCTACCGTAGTTGTCTTGCCAGGCTTTAATTTGAGAACAAGCGTGATACAGTACCCACTCTCCAATGGGTAAGATAAGCCCTAGTTCCTCGCAAACAGGAATAAACTGCTCTGGGGAGACATGACCTAGCAACTCACTTTTCCATCTTAACAACACCTCGCAGCCAACGAGGTCGCCGCTGCCAAGCTGTGAAAAAATAGGCTGGTACACCAGTGATAATTCTCGATTAGAAAGTGCTTTATGCAAAGCACTTTCTAACACGCTACGCGCTTTGGCATGTTGATGCATCGCTGAAGTATAGAATTGAAAACAGTCGCGACCATGTTCCTTGGCTTTATACATTGCACTGTCGGCGTTACGTAGCAAGATTTTTCGATCGGTGCCGTCATCTGGGTAAAGCGTGATCCCCATACTACCGGATACATAAGCTTCGTGCCCTTCCAAATGAAAGGGGTTGGCTAACGCACGTAAAACTTTCGTCGCAACCAGCTCTAAATCGCTGATAGAACTTATATCTTGTAGCAATAACGCAAATTCATCCCCACCTAATCTTGCAACGGTATCAGAGCTGCGCACGCACTCATTAATACGGTTTGCTGCTTCTTTGAGTAGCAGGTCACCAATATGGTGCCCAAGCGTGTCATTCACTGCTTTAAAGCGGTCAAGATCGATAAAACAAATTGCAAAGCGCTCTTCTAGCTGAGCTGCTCGTTTTAACGCTAAATCAAATTTAACGTGATAATGATGGCGGTTTGCAAGACCCGTCAAACTATCAAAGTTAGCTTGCTGCCACATCAACTGTTCATTACGTTTTCTCGAGGTAATATCGCTGAATAGGGCTACATACATATCAATTTCCCGAGCTTCATTAAATACTGCGGATACCTGCAGCCAACTCGGATAAATTTCACCATTTTTGCGCTTGTTCCAAATCTCTCCTTCCCAATGACCTCTGTTAACCAAGTCACCATATAACGCGTTGAAAAAGCGCTCATCGTGACGTCCAGAATTCAGGATTGCTGGCGTTTCCCCAATCACTTCATCCATGCCAAAGCCTGTAATTTCGCTAAATGCACGATTTACCATTTGGATTTGATTGTGTTTGTCGGAGACCAACACGCCTTCAGTGGTTGTCGCAAATACCGTACTTGCCAAGCGCTGTTCTCTTTCGTTCTCAAGCTCTTCCGTAATATCCTGAATAACATAGATAAAACCAAGCTTTGCTTGCGTTTCGCTTACTACTGGGGCACAAGAAACCCGAACGTTGCGATAGCCAAAACGCGCATCAAGTTGGCACTCAAGCGTGCCTTCCGTTAGCAGCTTTTCACTATCAAGCACATCAAATAAGGTATAAATAGATTTTGATTTTAACGCTTCTAAACTATCAAAATCCTTTAATACTGAACCATTGCGGCTTCAATGTGATGAGTTTCATCCGTAAACACCAGATATGCTTTAATACTATCAAAAATGGCACTAAGTTTCGCACCTTGGTCTTGTGCTCGCTGATTGGAGCGCCTAAGCCTTACCAAAACGGTCATCAATACCGCCATAGATAGAATAAGCACAGCAATTACCGCAGTTAACAAAATGACCTGTACCATATTGGCTTGCTTGATTTTTTCAGTCTGCAGCATGACCTGTTGTTCAAGATTGGCTTGATAATGCCAAAGATCTTGCTGTAGCTTACGCTGCTCACTCATATCTTGAATGATAGAAAGTAACCTAGGCTTGCCATCGCTATCTTCAAATGGTGTCGAGTGAACACTTACTGTTTTCACACTACCGTCTGCGATTTGATGTTGGAAGATAAAATAATTACGGCCTTCATTTAGCGCTGCTTGACGCTCGTTGGCAACCTGCTCAGTGGTAAATAAGTTGATATCTTGAATGACTTTTGATTCTAGTACCGCCTCGCTATAACCATAAAATGCGGCAGCTGCCTTATTGGCATCCAAAATTTTTCCAGACGTGGGCTCGATGATCAACATCACCGCGCTATGATTAGAAAAAGTATAATATGGTAACTCGTTAGCTGGTGCTGAAATACAAAACAGCAACAGCAGCCCCCCGAGCAATTTTGACATCAACTTCAAACTCAGACCCCTCAGGATATCGTTTTATGCAACCGCGGCGACTATAGCGCAAAGGGTATGTGAGCTACATCGAAAGTCGATTTTGCTTGTTTCATATCAAAACAACCCAACACACACATCTTTTTACAACAATTTATACACCTGCTCTGGCGTACTGACAAGCCGATAAGTTCTGAAAGTGTAGTCTATTTCGCAATAGTGTAGACGCAAAAGCAGGTAACTAAACCTTTTCACCATCCCATCCGTACAGCTAGGAAAAATATGCCTAGTTGATATACTAGGCCAAACTCAACTCATAGTGCGCCGATGAAATACCAAGACTTACGAGATTTTATAGCCCAGCTTGAAAAGCAAGGAGAACTTGTTCGCGTCAAGCAGCCCATTTCCACCAAACTAGAAATGACTGAAATTGCAGACCGAACACTGCGAGCAGGTGGACCCGCTATCCTATTTGAAAACCCTGTTGGATATGACATTCCGGTACTGGCTAACCTATTTGGCACACCAAAGCGCGTCGCAATGGGGATGGGACAAAGCGATGTCAGTGAACTAAGAGAAGTCGGCAAGTTACTCGCTTTTTTAAAAGAACCCGATCCACCGAAGGGAATTAAAGAAGCCATTGGCCAGCTACCGGTCTTCAAACAAGTATTGAATATGCCAGCCAAAGAAGTGAAAAAAGCCCCATGCCAAGAAGTCGTATTGAGCGGTGATGAGATTGATCTCACTAAACTACCTATTCAACATTGCTGGCCAGGTGATGCCGCACCTTTAATCACGTGGGGGTTAACGGTAACCAAAGGTCCTTATAAAAAGCGTCAGAACTTAGGAATTTATCGTCAGCAGCTGTTGGGTAAAAACAAAATTATTATGCGCTGGCTATCACATCGTGGCGGCGCGCTTGATTTTCAGGAGTGGTGCAAAGAGCATCCGGGCGAGCCGTATCCGGTATCTGTTGCACTTGGCGCTGATCCGGCGACGATTTTAGGAGCGGTAACTCCGGTTCCAGATACCTTGAGCGAATATGCATTTGCTGGTCTACTACGAGGTAGTAAGACGCAGGTCGTTAAATCTATTTCTAACGAGCTGCAAGTACCTGCGAGTGCCGAAATCGTCTTAGAAGGATATATTCAACCGGGCGAGCTCGCGCCAGAAGGCCCGTATGGCGATCACACCGGCTACTACAATGAAGTTGACGACTTCCCTGTAATGACTGTCACTCATATGACGCATCGCAAAGATCCTATTTATCACAGCACTTATACGGGCCGCCCGCCTGATGAGCCAGCTATTCTTGGTGTTGCGCTCAACGAAGTATTCGTGCCGATTTTACAAAAGCAATTTCCGGAAATCGTCGATTTTTACCTTCCACCAGAAGGCTGCTCATACCGCATGGCGGTCGTCACCATGAAAAAGCAGTATCCGGGTCATGCTAAACGCGTGATGATGGGCGTATGGTCTTTCCTTAGACAATTTATGTACACCAAGTTTGTCATTGTTTGTGATGATGATGTAAATGCTCGCGACTGGAATGATGTGATTTGGGCGATAACAACACGTATGGATCCCGCAAGAGACACCACCTTAGTTGAAAGCACGCCTATTGATTATCTCGATTTTGCTTCCCCTGTGTCCGGACTTGGTTCTAAAATGGGTATGGACGCAACCAACAAGTGGCCGGGTGAGACCGACCGTGAATGGGGCGAGCCTATCGTTATGGATCCCGAGGTTAAACAACGCGTTGACGAAATTTGGGATACCCTAGGGATCACCATCAAATGACATATATCATCTAACATTGTGCACTCAGCTATGCTAGAGTGCACAGACTTTAGCCACGTGCTTAATAAAGGTAACACATGCAAGTATTAGCAGCAGAGGTTGTCTCAATTACACCTCTTACGGAATTTGTTCACAAAGTTATATTAAAACCTGAAGAAGCGGTGCAATTCGAAGCCGGCCAGTATCTGCAATTGGTACTTGGTGAAAAAGACAAACGTGCTTTCTCGATTGCCAGCAGCCCTTCAAAAACAGAGCAGTTAGAGTTACATATCGGTGCTTCTGGCGCAGACTCTTATGCCATGCAATCACTAGATCACCTACGTAACGCTTTTGATACAAAGCAAACCGTTACATTAGAAGTTGGCCTTGGCGTATCTCAGATCCGTGTTGATCAAGCGCGTCCACTAGTTCTACTTGCCGGCGGCACTGGGTTTTCTTATGTCAAATCTATGGCCGATCACTTGGCTGAAACAGGTTACGACCAACCTGTTTTATTTTATTGGGGTGTAAAAGAAGAATCTGCGCTATATGCAAAAGCGGAGATGGAAGCTTGGGCTGCCTCAAATAAACACTTTCAGTTTATTCCTGTGGTAGAAAATGCCAGTGAAGCATGGCAAGGCCATCGTGGTTTCGTTCATCAGGCTGTGATGAAAGATATCGTTTCTTTAGAGCCGTACAGCATTTATATGGCAGGCCGCTTTGACATGATTGGCATTGTGCGTGATGACTTTATCAATCATGGTGCTGAGCGCGACTTTATGTACGCCGACGCTTTTGCGTTTATTAAGTAACCTGAGCTGCGGATAATTAATGCCTTTCTAGCAGCCAGTTTTAGCGCTAACTGCGTTGAATTCACTTCCAATAGCCAGCTATTGGTGCGTAAATTCTCCTTGCCTACAGGATGTAGGTACCTTAGCGAGAGCAGGACGCGGAAGCGGTGTTTTCCCTAAAACTCTCTGGCTAGACAAGGAAAAAACTAAGTTGTGCTTTAGAAACAATGAGTTGGAACATTCCTTATCCAAACCTCAGGTTAAGTAACTTAAGACAAGTTATTTAATAGCAATTTATCTAATGTGTGGCAGGTGTTTAGTCACACATTGGAAAAACAGAACGAACCAATCAAAACAATCCATTTTACCAAAGCAGTCTCACCCGCTACTCTCATATTACACACAAACACCGCGAGAAATATGATGAGTAAACTCTATGTTCGTGACATCATGTCACCCGATTTCCCACAGTTAACCGCCGAGACCGAACTAACCGACGCGATTAGTTTGCTACAAAAGCATCATTTAATTGGTGCGCCAGTGATAGATGCACAGCGTCATCTTGTTGGATTTATCTCAGAGCAACTGCTACTCAAGCCTTTGCTTAATTCCAGCTACTTTTGTGATGGTAAAGTACAGCTGAGAGATTTACTGGCAACGCCAGCCCTCAGTATCGAAGCTGCAACAACCGTTGTCGACCTTGCACAACGTATGCAGCAAAACAGTCCTAAGGTTTATCCCGTACTCAATGAAGGCAAAGTGATTGGAATTGTGACACGCAGCCAAGTCGTTGCGGCGCTAAAAGAGAGTTATCTTAGCTGTGCGGGGTGATCCCACACAGCAATTTCAACCTACACTTTCTTTGCAAGCAACGCTTTTTTATCAGCTTCGCTTAAAAAGGCAATCTCAACCGCATTGCGCTGCGCTTTATGGATATCACTCAAATCTAAACCTGCCGCCGCAGCTGCATGGCTATACTCGTTGTCCAACTCGATACCTTGAACCGCAGGGTCATCGGTATTGATGGTTGCCAATACACCATGATCTAAAAATGCTTTCAATGGATGCGTGGTTAAACTTTCGACAGTACTTGTTTGGATATTACTGGTTAGGCAAGACTCGATCCCGATACGATTATCACGTAAATAGTCCATCAGAGCTGGGTCATGGATTGCTTTAACTCCGTGACCGATACGTGTTGCACCAAGTTCTTTAATGGCTTGCCAGATACTTACCGCGCCCTCAGCTTCGCCAGCATGTACCGTCACACCAAGGTAAGCATCGTGAACCTGCTTATAATGTTCAATAAACAGCTCGCCTGGGAAGCCCAGCTCGTCACCCGCGAGGTCAATCGCAACCAACTGCTCTTTAAAGGCAAGTAGCGCGTCTAGCTCATATTGGCATTTCTCAACACCAAATGTGCGTGACATAATCCCGATCAGGTTAACTTTAATGTCTTGACCCTTGACTGCACTTTGTACACCGTCAACTACGGCTTCAACAACACCCTGCGGGTGTAGATTATGGGTTTTTGCCATGTAGTAAGGGCTAAACCTTAGCTCAGTGTAATCAATACCTTGTGCCACTGCGTCAGCAACATTTTCAATCGCAATGCGGCGACAAGCATCGTAGTCACCTAGTACCTTTACACCCCAATCTAGTTTTTCAAGAAACGCCATTAAATTGGGTGCATTGTCCAACACTTGAACATATGGGCGTAGACCTTCAAGATCCATTGCCGGTAAATCCATATTAAACTGCTGGCCAAGTTCTAAAATCGTTGTAGCACGAACGTTACCATCTAAGTGGCGATGTAAATCTAATAGTGGAAGTGTGTTATTGATCATAAGAGACTCGATTTGCAGTTAAAATTTTTGGGATCATACGCACCTAAACCAAGATAGCAAGGACATATGTCAGAATTGAGTATAGCTAACTTTAATGCAAAAAAGCCTGCACATTGCTGCACAGGCTTTTCGTTACGATTTTGCGATTAAATACGCTTTCTCGTAGGTATGCATTTTTTCGTAGGCGAGCTGAGCTTGCTTACTCCAGCGCGCTTCCCAAGGGTTTGCGCTTAAGGAATCAAAGATCTTCGCTGCAAGCTCATAATCCCCCTCAGCATTGCAAAGGCAAGCTAATGAGAACAGCAACTCCTTGTCATCTGGATGTTTTTTCAATTGCTGCTGCAGTGCTAACTTGAGTTCATTACTACTTTGCGTGCTGTGTTGCAGATAGTCCGCTAACTGGTGATACTGACCTTGTTTGAGCAGCTTCTTGAGCTCACCCAACACTTCCGCTATGCGCCCCTGTTGCAGCTTTACCTTATTAAGGGCTGGTATTGCATGCGCTTTTACTGCCTTAGGTAGCATATTGAACAAAGTGTCTGCTTGCTCTGGGGCTATCACAAACATGCGCTCGAACACACTCTGCCACTGTGTATCACTCCAGTTAAGCTTTTTATGCCACTTCACGATTTGTGCAGCAGCCAGCTCGGGTTGCTTAGCCTGTAGGCAAGCTAAAATGTAACCGCTAAGCACCGCTGAAGTTGGTTTAGCCGCAGACATTTTATCATCAAGTAAAGCCAACGCCTGTTCACTATTATTTGCCTCTAGCCATAGTGCCGCAAGCTGTCCTTGGTTGTCATCCGATATTGCTTCTAGCTCTGTATTCGCTTTGACAACGTCTCCTTGCTTTAACGCCGCTTTGGCTGCGATGGCACGTACATAGTCTTGGCGTTCATCCGGCTGCGGCATTTTCGTCAACAAGGTTGCGGCTTGTTCCACTTCGCCGTTAATAAATAGCCACAAACTTTCGTTCCATGCTTGTTGCGCTTTTAGTTTACGCTTTCTGGAAAAATGACCTTTCGTATTGACTATGCGATGCCACGACCAACGCACTACCTTACCCAACAACACGAAAGCTGTGATGGCAAGCAACAGCAAGATAGTGAAAGACACTATGCTGCCTTCAATCGTGGTTTGATTGAAAGAGATCAACACATAGCCTCTCTCATCAATGAGCAAATGACTGGCGGCTAGCGCGATAAAAATAAGCGCGAAGGTGATGATTTTTGCCATCATTTTAGCCACCCTTTTACTGCTGCTGGGGTGGCAAGTTCAATCGACTCTTGGCGCTGAACTTCACTGCGGCTCAGCTTGTTTAAAGCCTGCTGCATCGCGTTCACAGGCGCGTGTTGCGTATCAAAATAACGCGCCAACGTGTCGGCTGCACTATCAAGCGCACTGAAGTAAATGCTCGCCTGTTGATCCATTAATGCGGTTTGTGCTTGGGTTAAATAAGCACGCAGCTGCGTGCGTATAAGCAGCTGCTCGTTTTTATCTAGCAGTGGGTCTATCACCACTTCATCATGGTGACGTATGGTAATAAAGTCATCAACCAATCCCTGCCAAGAGCGCTTTAAGTTCGCTTGCCAATCATCAACCTGTTGCGACAACGCAGCATCTTCACTCGCTGCCTTTTGCGGAATTTGCTTGGTTTTGATCGTTAGCGTATCAACTTGAGACAATAAACCATGAAGCTCAAAGTAAAGTGACTCCGTTTGTGGCTGAGGCAAGGCCTTCAAAGCCGCAATATCTTTAGCAATCGCCTGCTTAACAGCAGCCGTGTTGGACTCAGACTCTAAGCTCTCTTGCAAGCGCTGCAGAATAGCGATTGCGCCAAGATAATCTTGCTCTGCCGCCACCTTAAATGCAGCAAGGCGCTGTAAATACAATGCCTCAGAGGCCACTGCACCGCTTACTTGCTGCTGCGCCTTGGCAAGCGTCTGCGTTAGCTGGGTTTCCACATGTTGTTGTTGCTCAGCCAATCGCTTTGCGACATTGTCTTGTAGCGAATCAAGCACATTTTCTACTCGTTGAAGTTGCGACTTAGCGCTACTCAGCTGCGTGTTTAATAGCTGATTTTCAGCGTTAATCGCTTGGTTAGCTAGCAATGCTTGTTGCAACTGTTGTTGCTGTTGCAAATAAACATAGCCAGCACCAGCACCACTACCCAGTGCCACTAATAATGCAAGGAGCGCAACCTTACTCACACCAACCTTCGCGTGATGTGGCGTTACGGTTTGCTCTGCTGCTTTTGCAGCTTGCTGGGTATTTGTATTCTTTGTTTGCGATTCAGACTGAGTCATTTTGCGCCCTTGCTGCTTGGTATAGTCGATGATACTCCCTGCGATGGCACGATTATCAGGGCCATGACATACCACAATTTGAGACTGTTCGATGTTATAGGATTGCTGTACATGCTCAGCAATACGTTGGCTCACAACAAAGAAAGTGCGCTGAGCCAACCAATCTTTACTTGCTGACGACTGCGTATTAAAAATCGCATCCGCTGCACTATTACTGGTAATGACTATACCTTCAATCTGCTGGCTTCGCCAGTGGTCTAACCAGCCATCTGCATTGTCTTTTACGGCAATTCGTTCATAAACCACCAGACTGTCAAGGATGGCCCCCCGCGCTTTTAAGGTTTGTGCAATGACGGGGCGCCCACCTTTCCCTTTGACCAACAACACACGCTTGCCCTCAACAGAGGACAGCTGCGGGAGTGCAAGCAAGCCTTCGGAATCAGGTTGTTTAGGATATTTAGCCTTGATATTTAGGGTCTGCTGGATAGCATCGGCCGTGCCTTCGCCAACAGCAAAAGCTCCGCAATGCCCGGCTAATGGCACTTCTAATTGGTGAAAGTATCGCACCGCATCCGGCGAGACAAAAAGAGCTAACTCGGCTTCGCTTATCATTGCTTTGGCGGTGTCACTCACTGCCACTTCGTTAAGCTGCAATACTGGGCAAATCACTGAGCTAATTTGCTGCTGTGTCAGTAACTCAGATAAAGGCTCTGATTTGCCAACGGGTCGAGTTAGCACAACTTTCATTTAAGCGTCCCTATAAACCTCAGCAAGAATTTTATCTGCACCTTGCGCAAGTAAGGATTCTGCCAATTGAATTCCAAGTTGCTCAGCCTCTGCAACCGTACCAGAGCATTCGCCGCGCAAGATTTCACTGCCATTGACAGCCCCCACTAAGCCGCGCAAGTGCACCTGATCGCCCGAGACTTCGGCGTAAGCACCGATTGGAACCTGACATCCTCCTTCCAAACGGCGGTTCATTGCCCGCTCGGCAAGTACACGAATACGTGTATCAGTGTGCTCCAGTGGTGCGAGGAATGCTTTGGTTTGAGCATCATCGCTACGACATTCAATGCCGACAGCGCCTTGACCATTGGCCGGTAATGAATCTTCAGGTTCAATATAACTTGCGATTCTATCCACCATTTCTAAACGGATAAGTCCCGCCGCGGCCAAAATAATGGCATCAAATTCCCCTGCATCTAGCTTGGCTAGGCGAGTATTCACATTACCACGTAAGTCTTTAATGATTAAGTCCGGACGAGCCGCTCGAATTTGACATTGGCGACGCAGGCTTGAGGTGCCAACCACAGCGCCTTCAGGCAGCTCTGCAAGTGAGGTATAAGTATTAGACACAAACGCGTCTCTTGGGTCTTCACGTTCGCAAATAGTATGCAGCTCAAGCCCTTCAGGGAAATCAACAGGTACATCTTTCATTGAATGCACTGCAATATCTGCGCGCCCTTCTAACATGGCCTGCTCAAGCTCTTTAACGAACAACCCTTTACCGCCAATTTTTGCCAGTGGCGTATCTAAGATCTTGTCGCCTTTCGTCGACATCGGCACGAGCTCTACTTTTAGATTCGCATGGTGTTTTTCAAGCTCTGCCTTCACAAATTCGGCTTGCCATAGCGCCAAAGCACTTTTGCGCGTTGCAATACGTAATATGGAAACTTGTTCTGTCATGATTTGCCTTTCATTTATTGCAGCGTTATTGCCGCTGCAAAGAGTTAACTATGTGGTGATGGCAGTCGGTCTCGTGCTGCCATACACAATACTGCGAGTAAGATTATTGCTGACTATTATCCACAATGCGGAACGTCTTTTGGGCAAGCAGTTGCCCAGACTGCGTCACCACCTCAACACGCCAATCTCCGGTTTGACTTGGCATGACGTTCTTACTTGAATAAGTACGATAGCGCGCAGCTTGGATAGGAAGCTCCACTTCTGCCATCAGCTCGTCTTGATGAAACCACAAATGCGACACCACTTGATCTTTAAGCGCGTGTACTTCAGTAAAAAAGTAAAGCTTGTCACTAAACTGAGTGGTCGCAATCACGTCTTTCAACACGTTCGTTGGTTCCCGGTCGTCAATCAGAGTAGTGAGTACAGCGCGGCTTATAAATTGCGTGTCTATTTTTGCCCCTAGCGCGACACTGGCTATGCGCGCTTCAGCATCAAATTGATTTTTAGCTTCAGCCCTTGTTTCTGTTTCTGTTTCTGTTTCTGTTTCTGTTTCTGTTTCTGTTTCTGTTTCTGTTTCTGTTTCTGTTT
>NZ_NSDG01000020.1:25186-71011 GCF_002289345.1 Pseudoalteromonas sp. HM-SA03
TCAGAAGTTTGTTGTTGCACTTGGTCTAACGCAATGACTTGAGCGACCTCTATTGAGGTCGTCGCGGCACCAACAGGGGTGAATTCGGGCGTCGTTAAAACGCTATCTGGTGAGGTATCCGCACTTAGCTGCTCGCCCTCACGCTCCTCATTAGAGTCTGTTAATAGAGAGGAGTCATTCAGCGATGTATCGGCTTGCGCAATGGTGGCATGCATCGATATTGCCACTTGGGTATCATCTTCATCTGCATTGACGTTATCCACGACACCATAAACCCCCGCGGTTGCAATGCCAGCAAACGCTGCCGTTGCCATAAAAATGCGTTTCCAGTGCCATTGATAGGTCACCGCAGAGGGCTCTGAGGGTTGCTTACTCACCGACGTTTTTATGACAATCTTTTGTGACATTGCTTTGCTCCTGTATCTGTCACCAGTACCTTATACCACCTAATATTAATCGCTCAGTCTCGTAATTAACCAAGCACGAATGGCTTTTAACTCTTCAAGACAAACCTGATGCTCCATTGGGTAGTCTTGCCAGCTCACTTCATAACCTTGCTGTTGTAACGTGTTAAGTGCATGCTCACCTGCAAACATAGGTACGACAGGATCAGCACTGCCATGTGCCATAAAAATAGTGAGCTCGCTTTGCTGTGCTTCTGCGCTGAGCTTTTCAGGCACACACATATAAGTCGATAGTGCCATGACACCAGCCAATTTAACAGTTAAACGCGGTGCAAGATGGAGCGCAATCACGCCCCCCTGAGAAAATCCAGCTAGGATAATACGGTTAGCTGGAATACCTTTATCTAACTGTGCCTGAATTAATGCTTCAACCTGAGCGGATGAGTCTCGCACACCTTGCTCATCCGCTCTTTTATCCAGATCAAATGATTTAATGTCATACCATGCACGCATCACCATGCCACCATTTATGGTGACCGGCTGCTGTGGTGCATGTGGAAAAATAAAGTGTGCACCCAATTCCTCAGGCAGGTTTAACTCAGATGCAATGGGTAAAAAGCCGTCGCCTGAATCGCCTAAACCATGGAGCCAAATAATACTCGCTTTATGCTGTCCTTTGGCAGGATAATCTACAAACTCCAACATTAATCGTGCTGCCACTCTATTGCGATATTTGCCTGTTTAGTCGCCGCGTCGCTCATAAATTGCCAAAACTCAGCACCGGAGCGATTATCAATCCACTGATCGCCACGCAACTCAAAGTGATGACCATTAAACTTAGTCGCCACCCAGACTTGGTGCAATGGTGCTTGTTTATTGATAACAATTTTGCTCTTGTCAGGGAAAATAATCTCTAGAATTCCCGATGCTGATTCGTAATCTAAATCAGCGTCACAATCATCGATCTGCTCTTCAATAGTCAACATTAGCGCATCGGCTAACTCATGATATTCACTTTCTGTCATCGTGATTTCCTCTTACTGACGCACTGCGGCATGGTGCCTGAGCTTAACTCGCTATTTAAGCAATTTGATGAAGACGAAATTTCAATAGCGAAAAGCTGCTTTTTTTATCAATTCTGTTACTCTGCGATTATAAAGGCACTGACACGAATTATCTAATGAAAGCGACACCTTATAAATTTAGCGTAACGGCACTTGTTTTTACTACTTTAATCGGATTATCGGGCTGCGGTCAAAGCGGTCCGCTTTATTTGCCTGAACAACAGGCTAAAAAATCAAACCAACCGAAAGCAGCGCAAGCAAACCAGCCTGAAGCAGAACAACGGGAGCGTTAAAATGGATTATTTCAATTATCAAAATGGCGAGCTATTCGCTGAAGATGTCGCCATAACTACAATCGCCGAGCAATATGGCACTCCTTGCTATGTCTACTCGAAGAAGACCTTAGCACGGCATTATCACGCTTTTACAGATGCCGCTGCCGGTCATCCCCATTTAGTGTGCTACGCAGTAAAGGCAAATTCAAATATCGCCGTGTTGAACGTCTTGGCTCAACTTGGTTCTGGCTTTGATATTGTGTCGAAGGGTGAACTTGCGCGAGTGCTAAAAGCAGGGGGCGACCCCCAAAAAGTCGTTTTTTCTGGTGTGGCGAAAACGGAAGATGAAATCGCGTTTGCGCTTGAAACTGGTATTAAATGCTTTAATGTTGAGTCGATTGCAGAACTTCACCGTATCAGTGAAGTGGCAACCAGATTGGATAAGATTGCGCCAATTTCATTGCGTGTAAACCCAGATATCGATGCAAAAACTCACCCCTATATTTCAACCGGGTTAAAAGAGAACAAGTTTGGTATTGATATCAAAGCCGCATTTGATGTTTACCAGCTCGCATATGCCTTACCCGGTTTAAAAGTGGTGGGGATCGACTTCCACATCGGCTCTCAGCTGGTTGAGATTAATCCATTTTTAGCGGCGTTAGATAAAGTGCTGGCTCTAATCTCTCAACTCGAAAAGGCGGGAATTTACTTGCATCATCTCGATATTGGTGGCGGACTTGGCGTGCCTTATGACGGTGAAAAACCGCCGCATCCGAGTGCTTACGCTGCAGAGATTAAAGCACGATTGGCGCAGTTCAATGATATAGAACTCATTTTTGAGCCTGGTCGAGCGATTGCTGCCAATGCCGGTGTGCTGGTGACTAAAGTCGAATTTATTAAGCCAACCGAGCATAAGCATTTTGCCATTGTTGATGCTGGCATGAACGACATGCTACGACCATCGCTATATCAAGCGTGGCAAAATATCGTGCCAGTCACACCGCGAGATGATGTTGACGCAATAAATTACGACGTGGTTGGCCCAGTCTGTGAAACGGGTGACTTTCTAGGTAAAGACCGAGTACTTAAAATAAAGGCTGGCGACTTGTTAGTACAGCGCAGCGCAGGCGCGTATGGCTTTACCATGAGTTCAAATTACAACTCTCGCCCCCGCTGTGCAGAGGTCATGGTTGATAACAGCCAACACCATCTAATCCGCCAAAGAGAGCCGTTAGAATCTCTGTGGCAATTTGAGCAACTACTGCCACAATAATCGACGTGGATACGTCCTAGGGATGCAAAACAAGGCTAAATGCCAAGCCGCTTCCCTAGTCGAGGTATCCATGGCAAAGTATTAGCAAAGTGAGGCCATGGTTTTATACCAAAAGATAACCACTCTATGTTTATAAACTTTTCAAAAATGCATGGTTTAGGCAACGACTTTGTGGTGATAGATAATGTCACCCAAAATGTGTTTTTGTCTCGAGACCAAATTAAGAAGTTAGCAGATCGCCACTTTGGAATTGGCTTTGATCAGCTGTTGATGGTCGAAGCGCCTTATTCCCCAGACTTAGATTTTCATTATCGTATTTTCAATGCAGATGGTAACGAAGTTGAGCAATGTGGTAACGGTGCTCGCTGTTTTGCTCGTTTCGTCCGTATGAAGGGCTTAACGAACAAACACAAGGTTTGTGTCTCTACAAAGGGCGGCAATATCACCCTGTATACCGAAAAAGACGGCCAAGTTACCGTGAATATGGGCAAACCAAACTTTAACCCACAAGCCATTCCGTTTCGTGCAAACAAACAAGAAAACACCTATATTTTAAGAGCCGACGAACATACCGTGTTTTGTAGCGCGGTTTCTATGGGCAATCCTCATGGCGTGATTATTGTCGAGAGCGTGGAGGCCGCTGAGGTAGCTACACTTGGACCACTCCTTGAACACCATGAACGTTTCCCACAAAAGGCCAATATTGGCTTTATGGAAGTGGTTTCTCGTGAATACGTTAAGCTACGTGTTTGGGAGCGCGGCGCTGGCGAAACGCTTGCCTGTGGCACAGGGGCATGTGCTGCTGTTGTTGCTGGCATAATGCAAGGTAAGTTAGAAGAAACCGTTAGGGTCGACCTACCAGGTGGCAGTCTTCAAGTGCGCTGGGGCGGTCAAGGTCAAGTAGTGAAAATGACCGGACCGGCGGAGCATGTTTTTGATGGGCAAATCGCAATATGACCATAAAAGAAGCAAATTCAACTGAACAATTAGTCGTTGAGTACCTGCGCAAGCATCCTGACTTTTTGCTCAGGCACCCTTATGTGCTATTGGATTTGCAGCTACACCACCAGCAGCAAGGGCTTCCAAACCTTGCTTTGCACCAACAGCGGATGCTCCGCGACGAAGTCACCTCACTACAGCAACAGATCAAAGACATGGTCCATTACGCAAAAGCCAACGAACTGGTTTTCAAGCAGCTGAGTGAATGCCAATTGGCTATCATGCGTTGTACTGAGTTGAGTGCTATCAATCATACGTTAGCACAGCGCTTTGAGGACCACCCGGACATCCAAGCATGTAAACTCATCAACATCGATGATACGCTTTTGGAACTAGTGTCAGCTAAACTGACCAGTAACAACAGCTACTTAGGACGACTCAGTCAGTCACAAGCTGAACTCTTGTTTGCCGATATTGAAGTGGGCTCGGTGGCACTTTACCGCGTTGATGCGTCAGACAAAGGTCGCTTTATTCTGGCCTTTGCCAGCCGCTCACCAGAACACTTTTCGCCACAACATGACAATATGTTGATCACAGCTTTTATTCAAACATTATCGCTTAAGCTCGAAGCGCTGGCATGAGCCTAACGCCACTATCGGAAGATTGGACGCAACCAGTAACCGCCTTTATGGCACACTTGCGCCACGAAAAGCACTACTCAGAACATACACTCATCCAATACAAAACTCAGCTCCTCCAAGCAGCGCAATATTTTTGTGATCACGCCTCTTCTTGGCTAGAAGTCAGTGGCGAGCAAATTCGCAGCTACAGCATGAAGCTTCGCGGTCAAAATTACAGCCCAAGAACCATCAACCTTAAGCTCAGTTGTATTCGGAGCTTATATAAATTTCTCAAGATCAAGTCACAATCGCAACAGGCGGTCGTCAATCCCGCGCAAGGGATCCGAGGGCCTAAGTTTCAAAAACCACTCCCAAAGAACCTTGATGTTGACCAAATGGGACAACTTCTTGAAATCCAGGCTGATGATGCGCTTGCCATTCGTGATAAAGCCATGATGGAATTAATGTACTCTAGTGGTTTGCGATTAAGCGAGTTGGTTGGTGCAAACCTATTGGATGTCAAAGACGGTGAAATACGCGTGCTTGGTAAAGGCGGCAAGGAGCGTGTTGTGCCTGTCGGCGGCAAAGCGCTAAACGCACTAGCTGATTGGCTCAAAATAAGGCCGCAATTTGCAACATTGGAAGAACCGGCGCTTTTTGTGAGCAAATTAAAGCGCCGGATCAGCCCTCGCCATGTCCGCGCAAGAATGAAAGAATGGGGGTTGAAACAAGGGGTTAGTACACCTATTCACCCCCATAAACTGAGGCACTCGTTCGCCAGCCACATGCTAGAATCCAGCGGTGACTTGCGCGCAGTACAAGAGATGCTTGGACATGCCAGCTTATCAGCCACTCAGGTCTACACCCATTTAGATTTTCAACATTTAGCAAAAGTGTATGATAGCGCTCACCCAAGAGCGAAAAAGCAAAAAGACGAGTAACAATGCGATTCAATAAGCCCATTTCAGACATTGCCGCCATCAGTTTTGATTTAGACGATACGCTATACGACAACAGACCTATTATCATTGCGGCCGTTAACGCCATGACAGCGCACCTGAATGCTATTCCCGAGTGGCAAGCGAAAGGGCGATCATTCTGGTCTCAGTGTAGAAACGAAGCGCTCAAACAAAACAGTGCGCTTGCAGAAGATGTGACAAAGTGGCGTCAAATGGCACTTGAGTGGGGCTTCACAGCATTGGGATTTGATACCGTAACAAGTAAACAGCACGCGCTACACGCCTATCAAGCCTTTGCCGATGCCCGCAGTAATATCACGGTCAGCGACGCTGTCATCCGTCTACTTGCTGAATTACGCAGTCAATATCACATCATTGCTATCACTAATGGTAATGTCGAGATAGATAAATTTAATCTTCGCGATAGTTTTGACTTAGTGCTTCGCGCCGGAATTGATGGCCGCGCCAAGCCTCACCCAGAGCTTTACCAGCTTGCCTGTCAGCATTTTAACCTTGCACCACATCAACTTCTGCATGTTGGCGATAGCTTAGATACCGATGTGCAAGGAGCACACCGTGCCGGCTGCCCTAGTGTTTGGCTTCGCAATCAATTTGCGCCATACCAGTACAAAGGATTGGCTAATGTGGAAATCGATGACATACAAATGTTAAAAAAGATGATGTAATGTTTCCTTTCATGCGGTTGCATTCGGTGCTTGAATAACGTACTAATATTGACTTCCAAAAAACGATAATAATGGAAGTGAAATATGTCATCACAGGACACAACAAGTGATACAGGCTTTTTTGGTCATCCAAAAGGCCTACAGACTTTGTTTCTCACCGAGATGTGGGAACGAATGAGTTATTATGGCATGCGTGCCATGTTAGTACTTTTCATGACAGCCACCTTACAGCAAGAAGGTCTTGGCTTCACCGTTGCCTCAGCTGCCGCAATATATGGCCTCTATACTGGTTCGGTTTATTTCTTAGGCCTACCGGGAGGCTGGATAGCAGACCGTTTATTAGGTGGCCAACGTGCGGTTTGGTACGGCGGCATTATCATTATGTGCGGCCACATCATTCTTGCCATCCCAAGTCAATTTTCCTTTTTTGTTGGCCTTATCTTTGTTGCCAGTGGAACCGGTTTATTAAAACCCAATATTAGCGCTATGGTTGGCCAGCTTTATAACGATGAAGATAACCGCCGTGACAGCGGCTACGCGATTTACTATATGGGGATCAACCTAGGGTCTGTGATCGGCTATGCGGTATGTGGTTACTTTATGGAAAACGTTGGTTGGCACTGGGCCTTTGGTGCAGCCGCAGTAGGCATGGCAATCGGTTTAGTCAATTATCGCCTAACAGACAAACACATCGCTACCGTTGGTAATGCGCCAACTAACCCAATGACGGGAAGTCAAAGTGCTAGAGCTTGGGGTGCAATAGCTTTAGTCATTACGGCTGTTGCAGCAATAACGGCAGCGACGTTTACAGGTGTTTTTGTGATTAATCCTGTAGAGCTCGCAAAATATGTTGCGATTGCTTTTACTGTCACATTCTTTTTGTATTACGGTTATATCTACTTTGGCGGTAATCTTGATGCCGATGAAAAGCGCCGGATGTGGGCACTGTTTTTGGTTTGCGTTGCGTCCACTTGTTTTTGGTCTGGTTTTGAACAAGCAGGCTCATCGCTTAATCTATTTGCCCGCGATTACACTGATAGATTAGTCGGCAGTTTTAGTATTCCAACCGCTTGGTTCCAATCAGCCAACGCTTTTTTCATTATCGTGCTCTCTCCTTTCTTTGCTGCGCTTTGGATTAACTTGGCTAAGCGTATGATCACGCCAACCTATAGCGTGAAATGTGCGATTGGCCTTATCATCATGGCGAGCGGATTTATTGTGATGTTTTTCGCTTCCCAATATGCAGCCCAAGGCCTACAAGTAGCACCAATGTGGTTGATCACCACTTACTTTTTGCACACCGTGGGTGAACTTTGCTTAAGCCCAGTGGCGTTGAGCGCAGTAAGTAAGCTATCTCCCAAACGTTTTGCAGGGCAAATGATGGGGGTTTTCGTACTGACTTACTCAATTGGTAATATCTTCTCGGGTCTACTCGCTGGTAGCTTTGATCCTAATAATATCGAAGACTTACCAAATCTATACCTACAAATTGCGCTATTTACTATCGGTATTGGTGTATTTGTCGGTGTACTTGGTCTAAGAACCAAGCATTGGGAAAAGCAATCTGAAAAGGCGCTGACAGAGCAAACGGCTTAAACGAATTGAAGATGTAGGAGCAATGGCTTCTACATCTTCTCAAACTCAGCAGAAACAAGCTGGCTGTCATCAGATTTGAAATGACCGACCCAATCAGAGTTTACTACTTCTATCGTGCCATATAGATTTTCAATCGAACCTATTTGAGATGCGCGACTTTCAGGGTCAAGATACTTCACCCCATAGAATTGCCAAGGAGTAAGTACATTCGATATCACGGTCAATCCAGATAAATTAGCATTGCTTAACGACCAACTTTCTAGCAGCTTAACTCCTATCACTCGGCCAAATTGGCTTTGTTCAATTAACTGATTACACCCGGTGTAAAATAGCGTTTGCTTATCTATGCCACGCCATTGCAATAAGCCGCTCTGATGTTTTGTAATAAAAGCTTCAATGTCTTCTTGACCACTCCAGCATGCAGGAGCAATTGGTTTCGCAATCTCAGTTTTGCCTATGGTTAGGGCAGATAATTTAGTCTTCGGATCGGTAGTATATCTACCTTCGACAAAAAACTTAATGTCAGGAAACTTTTCCTTAAGTGCAAAAACCGTCACCTCATCCAAGTCACGGTTTGCAATTTGAGTTTGCTGGTGACTTAGTGGGGCCGCAAGAGCAACATCATAAATATCAATTAGATTTGCAAGACTGATAGGAAGAAGATTGAATGCATATTGGTACCCGACGAGCTTATCATGTTCAAATAAAAACACGTTGTTGCGACCAATAAATGCAAACTTTTGATATGCATTAATAGGCCATTGCATCGTAAAACGGCCTATTTTTTCTTCCGCTTGTAAAAAAGAGTCTCCGAGCTTAATACCAAATACTTGGTCCTTTGTAACAGAAGTATCAAGTACCTCTGTTACCTTTGGCTTGAGTCGACCTTTGTTCGGATCAATCGTTGTTTTATAAGTAATTGAATGGGTCATTGGCTTGGATGAAAAAACAGCACCAGATATCAGCTCGGTGTTTTTTGCTGTGAGCACTTCAGTGTAATGGCAAGATAAAACGGGCTGAGCCACAACTTTCCCGGATACAACGGCTCTTTTCGACCACCCATCTGCCGTTCTTTTAAATGAAGCATTTTTTATAATTATACCTTTATCAAACGCCTTAGCTTCTTCAGATAATGCGTCAAATAGTGACAATCTAACATCGTCAAACAGCATAGTGACAACATCCGATAACTCACCATTACTCGCCTCTTGTCCCCCCAACAAACGCATCGATTTTGAACTTTGCTCGTATATTTCAATGGGCGCTTTACTTTCATCTATGACACAATCACTATTTTTCGCAAATATTTGGGTCGCACTCACTTGCGCACTCACCACAAACAAACCAGCTAGCAAAATATTTTTTTTCATTTTTTGTCCCTTTTTTAGCCTTATCTCAACCTTAGCCTAATCTGATACAAACCTGTAGTTTTTCTTCCGACTTTGCTACTGTACTGGCTCTTTTAAAAAGGATGCTGTTTTCTATGTCTAAAGTCATGATCACTGGTGCAACGGGCTTATTGGGTCGCGCACTTTGCCAAGAGCTAAGTAGTACCCATGAAATTTTAGGATGTGGCTTTAGCCGAGCGGCCGCGCCACTTCATAAACTTGACTTGGCTGACCACAATTCGGTTTTAGAGTTCTTAGATAATCACAGCCCAGAGGTACTTATTCACGCAGCAGCAGAGCGTAGGCCAGAGCAATGTGAGCGAGATCAAGCGGCAACGCTTGCGCTCAATGTTGCAGCAACCGAGTTTTTAGCCCAAGCCTGCCGCGAAAGAGATATTCGGTTTTTCTTTATTAGTACTGACTATGTATTTGACGGCACCTCCGCACCTTATGTTGAAACAGATATCACTAATCCTGTGAACTTCTACGGCCAAACCAAGCAAGCTGCGGAGCGTGCCATACTGGCAGACAGCGCATTACACACCATAGTACGAGTGCCGGTTTTATACGGCGAGGTAAAAACGCTGGAAGAATCTGCAGTAACCGTTATTGCAAAACAGCTGTTAGCCAACCCCGCTTCAAGTCACGATCATTGGGCCATTCGCTACCCCACCCATGTTAATGATATTGCGCTAACGCTCAAAGATGTTATCGCACAGCCTAGCCTTGGTGGGATTATTCATATCAGTGGCAATCAAGCATTAACTAAGTATGAAATGGCGCGGGTCATGGCTCAGGCTTTGCAGCTACCGACGCAAGATCTCGTGCCGCTGAGCCAACCGAGTGGCGATGCCACAAGACCACAAAATTGCGCCCTAAAAGACACCAGATTGATTAACATGGGGATCGCTCACCACCGCGATTTTGCAACCGCGGTGAGTGAAGTACTCACAAAACACAGATAACGCTTAAAACAGGTTATTACGACCGAAGGGCACTTCTAATGTATTGTCATTGCCTGACACTGGGTGCCCTATCATCTCGTCATAAGCGCTTTGATGCCTAATCACCATTTCCATGTAGCTAATATCAAGCAGGCGTTTTTGAATTTGCAGCGGGTTATGTGCTTTTAAAAACTCGCCATTTTCTTCCGTGACATAATATTCCACATTATTAATAAGCACACTGACTTGATAAAGCGCTAGATCAATGGAATGCACTATTACCTTTTGCAGCGGCTGATGCTGTTTTAACTTTGAAAACGCAATGGCCATTGATACTCCCCATACGTAGATCCAAACAACTTGTTGCCCTACAATACGCGCTGTTATCTCTTTTTGATCATGTGAATGTCTATGTCCTATCCGATGCGTTTGGCCAAATATCTCAGCCACTGCGGTGTTTGCTCTAGGCGACAAGCGTCTCGCTTAATTGATAGCGCAAGAGTGACCGTAAATGGGCGTTTGGCCAATCACATAGATCACATCAATTTGACCGACTCCATTATGGTCGATGGTGAACTGGTCGCGCCGCCGCAAGCGAGAAGACTCTTTGTTTACCATAAACCTGTTGGTATAGACTGCAAAGTGAATCCAGATGACCCTGCAAGTATCTACCATGTACTACCAAAATCGTGTCGTGTGTATCCAATAGGTCGGTTAGACAAAGACAGTCGAGGCCTACTACTACTCACCAATGATGGGACACTGTGTCAGCAGTTAATCCACCCTGACCATCATCAAGAGAAAGAATATGAGGTGCAAGTTGACAAGCCTCTGGACCCAGATTTTTGCCTTAAAATGGCAGCCGGCGTGCCAGTGAAGGGCCAAATAACCCTCCCCTGTACCGTTGAGCAAATCGCACATGACCGCTTCAGAATAGTGTTACGCCAAGGACTCAATCGCCAGATCAGAAGAATGGCACATCACTGTGGTTATCGGGTTATCGACTTATACCGAGTGCGTATCGCAAACTTAGCATTGACACAGCTAGAGGTTAACTCCGCTGAAGTGAAAGAGATTTCAGCAGAGTTAATTAAATTAGCCTAAGTGTAGAGTCACGCAAAGGACAACTATAAACCACACACCACAATAATGGCGATAGCACAGCCGAGTCCTAGCGCCCATACGATGGAGCGCAGCACGTCAATATTCGCCCAATACAGCACACAATATAATGCTCGTGCGACAACATGTCCGATGACTAGCCATTCGACCAGAGGAGTATAAGTTTGGGTGCCGAACGCAACGGCCAAGGCAACAGCAAAAACAGCTAATGACTCAAAGCAGTTTTGATGCGCAGCCAGCGCTCTTGCCCCAAGCCCTGTCAGCTTCTTTTGCTGTTCACGCGGGAGCTTGTTGTCATAGCCCCCTTCTTTATTCATCGCCACTGCCACAGGAATTTTGGCAAAATAAGGTAGTAAGATGGCAAGAATTGCACAGATGATTAGTATACCCACAAGATACTCCTTCAACCTTTTGATTATTCAACTCAGTAGAGCAGAATAGCGTTAAAAAGAAAAGCCATAAGTGAATACGTAATACCCTAACCTATGGCCCAATCTTGTAGCATCGACCTTAATCATATCGTGATACTGAAAATTGAACATGTGGCAAATTGTCGCAGTACGCCAACCACAAGAGTTGCTTCCCTAGCACCTTGAATACACATTGAATTATTTTCACTATCACGAAAATGCATTTATTCAGACTCGCTCCTATCCGGTATGCTGATACACATTCGAGCATTGTAGAGTCACCTCTCATGTGGATTTTGTTCACCTTGCTAGCAGCTTTTTCTCAGGCTTGGCGAAATGCTTTTCAAAGCAAATTGAGTGAAAGCGCCTCCACAGCCAGCGTCACCCTAGCAAGATTTATTTTAGCCAGCCCACTTGCGGGGTTATATCTTTGGAGCCTTTACCAGATTGCTCCTGCAGAGCCGCTTGTTATTAACGATGACTTTTTAGCCTTTGTGCTGGGGGCCAGTGTCATGCAGATCATCGCGACGGGGTTAATGGTGGTGCTATTTAAGCAAAATAATTACGCCATAGGCGCTGGACTTGCGAAGAGTGAGGCACTCGTGGCGGCAATTTTGGGCGTACTCTTTTTTGGCTCAAGCTTAACTTTACTCGGTTGGTTTGGTGTCTTTATCGGCGCCATCGCGGTGTTGTTATTGAGCGGTTTTAGCCTGCGTGCTTTCAATGGTAAAACTGCACTAGTGGGACTTGCCTGTGGAACAAGCTTCGCGCTCACTTCTCTTTGGGTGCGTGAAGCCAGTATCGCATCGGGCTTACCTTTCCCCCACAGTGCAGCCTGGGTGTTATTGTTGGTACTGGTTTGCCAAACTGTAATGTTGAGTATGTATTTGACGATGCGCGAGCCACACTCTTGGCGCGTGCTGTGGCAACGCCGCAAACTGACGCTGGCAATTAGTGTTAGCAGTTGCATCGGTTCTATAGGTTGGTTTAGCGCAATGAGCCTAGAGCATGTAGCCTACGTGAAAACACTTGGTCAAATCGAAGTGTTTTTCACTTTGCTTATCTCATTCATGTGGCTCAAAGCGCCGGTAAAGAAGCGCGATTCAATGGGGCTCTTACTCATCGCCGTCGCGGCTATTTTGGTTATGCTAACTTAAGTACCACAACCCCACTGATGATAAGTAACACACCCAAGTAGCGCATAAAACTACTTGGGTCACCGTAGAAAAAGATACCCACTAAGAATGTGCCTGCCGCGCCAATGCCCGTCCACACCGCATACGAGGTACCCAATGGAATTTGCTTTTGCGCCAGCCATAACATCCAGCCGCTCAAGGCCATAAAACCAACGGCTATCACTATGCCTAACCAACGAGTATCAGTTTGTTGCGCCATTTTCAGGCCAACGGGCCAACCTATTTCAAACAGGCCAGCCATAATTAAATAAACCCACGCCATACTATTTTTGTTTCAACTCCACAGAATACAGGTCTTTTCTTCGGTCTCGTAAATTACGCACCGTTCCTTCACTATGCAATATTTTGAGTTTATCTAAGTCTAAGTCACTAAATAACAGCATTTCCGTATTTGGTGTTGCTTCGTTGAGTGCAGCATCATGAGGAAAAGCAAAGTCCGATGGCGTCAACACCGCTGACTGCGCGTACTGCACATCTAGGCTTTCTACCTGTGGCAAGTTGCCAACGCTTCCTGCGATAACAACGTAGCATTCGTTTTCAACCGCACGAGCTTGCGCACAGTGCCTCACCCTTAAATAACTGTTTTTCGTGTCAGTCCAAAATGGTACAAACAAAATATCCAGCCCTTTTTCAGCCATGATCCGCGATAATTCTGGAAACTCCACGTCGTAGCATACTTGGATCCCTACCCGGCCCGCATCCGTATCGAACACTTCGATTTTGTCACCGCCTTTGATAACCCAATCATAGTCTTCGTGAGGGGTGATATGAATTTTACGTTGTTCATCCACTTTGCCAGAGCGATGACATAAGTAACTGACATTATAGAGCTTGTCGCCCTCAAGTAGCGGCATAGAGCCCGTGATAATATTGGCATTGTACTCAATCGCCATTTGCGACATTGCGGCTCTAAACTGCTCGGTATACGTTGCTAATGCTCGGATAGCTTCGGTCTGATTTTTATAGCTTCCAAGGCCCATTAGTGGCGCGTTAAAAAACTCAGGGAACAGGATAAAGTCACTTTGGTAATCCGAAACCGTGTCCACAAAATACTCTACCTGCTTCATTAGCTCCTCTACCGATTCCACCCGGCGCATCTGCCACTGCACAGCCCCCACTCTGACGATGGTTTTCTTACTTTCGATCACGGTATCGGTAGGCTCGAAGAGAATGTTATTCCACTCAAGTAGGGTCGCATAGCCTTCGGAGTCCTGATCTTCCGGCAGATACTGCTTAAGCAATCGCTTTACTTGGAAGTCGTTGGCAAGTTGGAAGCTTAGAATGGGGTCGTGTAATTCTTTATGGTCGACTTTGTTTATATACTCCATTGGCGACATACTGCCACGGAATTGCTTATAAAGCGGAATACGACCACCTGCTAAAATCGCACGCAAGTTGTACTGACGACAAAGCTCTTTACGGGCATCATACAGTCGCCGACCAAGGCGTAGACCACGATGGCTTTTGGCTATCACTACATCCAGCCCGTACAGCGCATCAGCATTACTATCACTAAAAATTCGGCTATGCGCGTCAACAATGTCTTCATAGGTATGCGGGTTAGAAAAGGTTTGATAGTCAACTTGAACACTCAGCGCGATACCGACGAGACGCTCACCGTCTTTGACACCGATCTGTCCCTCAGGAAACTGGTCAACCAACCTAAATATCGTATGACTCGGCCACGCTCCACCGAGATCTGGGTAAGCTTCATCCATTAATGATTTAACCTGATCATAGTCAGACTTTTCTAGGTTACATAGCGTGATCCGCGCTTTTTCTACAGACATATCAACTCCAAAGCTTTTGTTATCTACCTATCTCTCACTCTACTACAGCGAACCTAGCTGGATGCTGAGCGAATAATCTGAGCTTAGGCCAAATAGACGGCAAATCACAATAGAGCTTCTATACTTATTTTATTGTGAACACCACAAGAGCTTGCGTTTGACTAAATATCACCCTTACAGCAAACCAGACCAAGTCGAAACATTAAAATTTGCATTATTACGACGCGTGGCCTTGTATTGCATGTGGCTACATACTGGTCTCATCGGTGTGTTTTGGCATCTAGAGGTGAACATACTCGCTTTGGTCAACGTGGGGAGTGTGCTGATGTGGTACGCTGGCATTAAACTCATTGATGCGAGTAACCCCTCTATTGCACTGCGGATTTTCTGCCTTGAAGTCGCCATCCATGCGACACTGGTATGTGCCTACCTCGGCATGTCGCTCGGATTTCAGTACTATCTCTGGACGGTCTCTTGCCTCATGCTGCTAGATTACCAACTCAGATTACGTAATGCCGTGATTTATTCCGTTGTGTTGATCACATTATTCGCAGTCTTGGAGTTGTTGTTTGGTGATATTGCCTATCAATATCGCTATCAACAATTAATTCCCTATGTGCATTTTGCCAATGTGCTCATATGCGGCATTCCAATGATCTACACGATCAGCCACATACGCAAAATGACGGTGCAACAAAGAGACAAATTAGAAGAGCTCGCTGCACACGACCCGCTCACACAAATGTTCAACCGTCGCTATGCGCGCGAGTTAATCACCCACGCCAAAGAAAACTGCGTCTCCACTCACTCTCCTTTATGTTTGGTGATGGCGGATATTGACCACTTTAAAAAAATCAATGACACCTTTGGCCATGACAAAGGAGATCAAATTTTAAAAAGCGTGGCCGAAACCATCAAAGCACATATTCACCCTGCAGATATTGCCGTTCGTTGGGGTGGTGAAGAATTTTTAATCGTGCTTGCGCCTTGCTCTAGTGGAGAGGCGATGCAGCGCATGGAAAAATTACGACGAGCCGTCGAGACCACCAGTTTTGAAAACAGCATTCTTAAAGTCACCATGAGTTTTGGCGTTGCAAATTGGGACCCTAGCCAAACTTTTGAGGTTGTCATTCAACACGCGGATGCTGCGCTTTACAACAGCAAACATTCGGGACGAAACTGTGTGACCGCAGCACCGATTTTGCGTGTATCGGAGGGAGTTAGTTAACTTCCCTCATACACCCAATAAATTGGCTTTATTTAGGCAAATTAGGCGTGATCACTATCTGGTGAGTTAATTCACCCGGTAGCAAGGGAGTATTCATCCTTTCAGCATAATCAGCAAAACCAGACCGATAAAACGGCGATAACGGATGTCCACTTTGGCCGCCAGCGACCGTTAAAATTGCATTTTGTAAATGACCAGGTTGTGCGATAAAGCGCTGCGATGCGCCGAACGATTTACCCTGTACCGCAGGCATAAAGGTATCACCAAAAGCTTGGGCGGTTGGCATATCTAACAAACCACTCAATATTGGCATTTGTTTTGAGAAAGGATGCTGCACCTTGAGTGCATTGACATCCCCCCAACGCCAAGCGGCCATATTACTACCATATCTTTCGCTAAGTTGCTGCTTGGCAAGCTTGTAAGCAGCCAACTCTAACTCNGAATCATACTCACCTAACCAGCTACTTGGCTGCTCGGTTAAGAGCTGCCAGAGTCCAGGCTCAAGATAACGTTTAATCGGCTTCAGCGACAATTTTTGCGTGTTTAAGTGCAGCTCCAAAGGTGCGTAAAGAATGTCAATCAGTGCGTTGCGGTAGGCTTTCACTAAGGTGTAACCAACTGAATCAGCACAAGCACAAGCCTGCCAGCCGTTAAGGAGCAAAATATCATTTTCAAAAGATGCGGAATGTTGATTCTGCAATAAGGATACTAAGTGCTCGTGCCACGGCGCTAAAAATTTAGCGCGATTGTCCAATTGTAGCTGATAGAAATCTGCTTCCGTAAATTGTTGCTGCCCCAAAAGTCCATCGCGGATCTGCACAGCACGAGCTCCTAACGCATAGCCACCATCACCAAACCTTTGATTATCTGCAATCGAAACCACGCGAGAGTTTGCCGTCCACAGCTTGCCGTTTTCAGGATTTTGCACAACCGGGCGAACTTGTTCGTTGTTCTGCCACGCTTGTTCATATTGCTCGACATTCAACGTCGTATCATGAGTCATTTTACGGGCAGGAATAGCCCCCATCGGCGTCCAAGCAGCATCCCCTTTACTGTCTACCACCATCAAGTTTTGTACTGGGATCCCCACCTTTTTGGCATGCACTGTTGCTTGCTGAACTTCGGTTAATCGCTCAAGTTGTACAAGCTCTAGGTTTACCGCATAGGGTTGATGAGCAACCCAACTCAGCGCTAGCTTCTTACCTCCAAGTTGTTTAACGGGACCGAACGCACTCATTTCCAATTGATAGGTATGGCTTGCACCATCAGGCAATTTAATTTCTTCAGCAATGAACTGCGTCTTGGCGTCTGCGTCGAGCTCAATCCAATCGGCAGTATCTAAATAACCATTGGTGAATCCCCACGCTATGCGATTATTACTTCCAACAACAATGGCCGGAGCACCCGGTAATGACACCCCAGTTACCTGAATTGCATGACCCTGCTCCTGATAATTAAGCTGGGCACGATACCAAATCGACGGCACATTTAAGCCAAGGTGCATATCGTCAGATAGCATTGCCGCCCCAGTCTTTGTGAGCGCACCTGTTACGGCCCAATTATTACTACCGTAAAGCGGCACATCGGCAATATGTGACGGCTGAGCTTGCACGATTTGCAGCTGTAATGCCGGAATCGTAACCGGTGATGCCGCAACTACACTGTTATCTAACGCAGCCTGATATTGACTGGGCTGCAAAATAAAATCGAGCATACCTTGACCATATTGCTGCTTAAGCGCAATTAGGGTTTCATCACGCTCATAAGTACCCGCTTGCAAGTCTAGATACATGCTAAAAATAGTGAGTAAACTGTCTTCTGGCTGCCATGGTGCAGGAGTTGCACCTAGAAGCAGGTACTCAAAACTGGTGAAGCCAGACTGTACTCGTCCATCGTTCACCCCTTGTGTATAACGCTCAAGGATTTGCCTATGCGCCTCAGGTAAGGACATCACGATAAGCTTTGCCCGTTTTCTGAATTGATGGAAACGCATGCTTTCATCAAGGCCAATGGCCGCCGAACCAAATAACTCACTCAATTCACCTGCAGCATTGCGACGCAGCAGGTCCATTTGAAAAAAACGGTCCTGACCATGCGCAAAACCCAATCCATACGACGCATCTGCCCGGGTGTCAGCCGACACTACAGCTTGCCCCATGGCATCGCGCGCTACCGTTACTGTATTATCTATCTCCGATGTACTTCCTTTACCATCCAGTGCGGGCAAGCTCAGCGCAAGCAAGCCATATATACTTGCAGTGCCAAGCAATACCAGTAACAGCAGAGCGACAACAATTCGTTTAATCCAAGTAAGCATGACCATCCCTTAACAATGTATCCAGCGCTAATTTATGCCTAGAAGATATAGCATGTCATTGGCTAATAAACCAATATTCTCGACTTTGTCACAGTTATAAGACAATCAAGTTAAGGCATTTTATTTTGGTTAATTAGATTTCGCTTTGCGAGGACTGAACTATAGTTAAATCATCGTCTTCAACACAGAAACACCATGATCTCTGAACTATCGACATCACCACTGAAATTTCGCTTTGTGAAATCTAGCTTCTGGCTTTTACTAATCGTGATCATCGCGGTGGCATGGTATGTCGATCAAGTAAATTATCGCCGCTTAGTGGCAATAGAAAAGAGCCGTTCGACCGAAGAAGTGAATGTCTACCGCACCAAGCTAGAAGGTATTCTAGCAAAAAATGTTCAATTGGTCAGAGGCTTAGGCATAGCACTTTCAGGTCAATCAGAGCTATCTCAAGTTCGCTTTGAGCAACTTGCGAAGCCGCTATTCGACAGCAGTCAAATTCTTCGCAATATCGGAGCGGCCCCAAATATGCGGCTCCNTTTACCCTATGAAAGGCAATGAAAAGGCGATAGGCCTAGATTATCAAACCCACCCAACACAAAAATACGGTGCGTTACTCGCCAAAGAGAGTCGCGAAATCGTGATGGCTGGCCCACTAGAATTGATTCAGGGGGGTACGGGCTTAATTGCAAGAATTCCGGTTTACACCGACAAAACTCACTTCTGGGGACTGCTCTCTGTCGTGCTCGATATGGATAGCCTGTATCAACAAGCAAATTTTACCGCATTAGAAAGTCAATATCTGATTGCGATTCAAGGCATTGATGGCAAAGGCCGAAACGGAGATTACTTTTATGGCAACAGTAATATACACTCTCTTTCCCCCATCGCATTTAGCATCAGCGTCCCTTTTGGTGAATGGGAACTTTACGCTGTGCCTCGCATTGGTTGGCATCCTGAGACAACCGCAGTGTGGCCTTTTCGCTTAGCTATCATCGCGTTGATTATCATCTTTATTGCCGCATTTATCTTTATTACCCGGCTGCTATCGCAGCTGCAACGCAATACATTATCACTTACCAATATGGGTATGCTTGCTGAAGTTGGCGCTTGGGAAATCAACGTCAAAACCCGAGATATTATCTGGTCGGAGGTAACCCGTAGTATTTTCTGCGTGCCAAGACAATTTCAGCCCACTTGGATGAATACGACAGAGTTTTTCAAAGCTGGTTTCTACAGAAAGCGCTTACAAGACTGTGTGGATGACCTTATAAAAACAGGCCATGAGTTCGAAGAAGAATTTATCATCCAAACCCAAAATTTGGATGACTTATGGGTGCTAGTGAAAGCACGCTCTATTCGCAGTGGCAAACGCACTACCCACATTTTTGGTTCGATTCAAAATATTCATAAACGAAAGATGATGGAGATAGAGCACGATAAATTTGCCAAAAATAATGAGCTTCTTGCTTATTTAAGTTCTCATGAAGCCATCTTAAATAACCACCTAGATAAAGCGCTCTCACTTTGCGCAGATGCTTGCAAAAAAGGAGTGGAGGTCAATAGAGTTAGTATTTGGCAGTTTAACGACGATAAAAACCTCTTGATACCCGTGTGTTTTTCGCATGCAACCACGGGGAGCCTAGAACATTTCCCTCCCTGGCGAAAAGCAATTGCACCTGAATTCTTTAACGAAATCGAAAACGGTAAATTGATTGCGGCAGAGCAAGCAAAAAGCCATCCAGCAACGATGGCTCTTACCACAATTTACCTTGAGCCTTTCGAAATTAAGGCCATGCTTTGCTGCCCTATCAGTCATAAAAACCAAACCTTAGGCATTCTTTGTGCAGAGTACGATGTTGTAAGTCCAGCTTGGGGTCAAAGCGATCTCCGTTTAATAAAATCTATCGCCGCCATGTTAGGAAGCCTTTTTATCAATAAAGTCCATCAGAAAGCGAAAAATCAAGCCATCATTGATAAAGACTTAGCAGAACAATCCGCTAAAATGAAAGCAGAGTTTTTAGCCAGTATGAGTCATGAAATACGCACTCCACTCAATGGCGTAATGGGCATGGTTGAGCTCGTCATGCACTCACAACTCACTTCAACTCAACACCACCAGCTCTCTTTGGCACATAGTTCAGCGAAATCTTTGCTCACCATCATTAATGACATTCTCGACTTCTCCAAAATTGAGGCTGGTAAGCTAACGATAGAATTTGTTGAGTTCGATCTTATCGAGATGTTAAGTAATATGCTGTCTGGGTTTGTGCGCGCAGCCGATGCCAACAATAACCGACTGCATATCGATTTATCAGGCATGAAAGTCCATACCGCGCAAACCGATCCTAATCGCCTTAAACAAATCCTTAATAATTTGCTAAGCAATGCGATTAAGTTTACTCATGACGGTTCAGTGACATTAAGCTGCCATACTGAACAAACGGGCGATCAAACTCGATTATGGTGCAGTGTAGAAGATACTGGTATCGGTATTTCAAAGGAAAAGCTCAATAAAGTTTTTGATTCATTTACCCAAGCAGATTTATCAACTACTCGACAATATGGTGGCACAGGGCTTGGTCTCACCATTGCAAAGCAATTGTCTCAACTGCTCGGTGGCGACCTACAAGCATTTAGTAAAGAACACGTTGGCAGCACGTTTTCCTGTAATGTACTACTAACAGCAGCTAAACCCATTACCGTGCATGAAAAGCCTGATAATTCAACGTTATATATATTAAGCGAAATCAATGAAGACTACAGTAAACTACTGAAACCTTGGTATATCACGTGCTTACACGTGCAGCAATTTGATATGCTCATGACACAACTACAACAACCATCCTCACATCTTGCTGTTATTTTAGATGCCAAGTTACTCAATGCCACACCGCGGAAAAAACAACAAGCACTCAAAACGCAGCTAACACAGCAGCAGATCGCGCATGTGGTTGCCGTTGAAGAACAAAGTAGCGAAACGCTCTCGCTATTTTCTTCCTGTGAGCGGGTGTACTACCCCATTACGCCATATGCGGCACTTCAGGTATTCAACTTTGATTATCAAGATTCAGACAAGTCGGCATCCGTCAAAACCGACTCACAGGTCAGTGCTGACCCCTTGTTAGCACACTCAATCTTATTAGTGGAAGATAACCAGATAAACCAAACCGTTGCAATGACGATGTTAGAGCGTTTAGGTGCAAAAGTAGTCTGCCAAGAAAATGGCGAGTTAGCACTTGCCCACTTACAATCAACTAACAAACCTTACGATGTAATTCTAATGGATTGTCAGATGCCAGTGATGGATGGTTATCAAGCAGCACAGCAGATCCGCCAAGGTGTTGCCGGAAAGCAACATCAGAATAGCGTAATCGTTGCACTCACCGCCAACGCAATGCAAGGTGATAGAGAAAAATGCCTTGATGCTGGTATGGATGATTACCTTACCAAACCCATTGACTTTGATGAGCTAAGAACCAAACTTCTGCAAGTAAAACCACAGCAAACAATGCAGGCACCTTCGTCTGCGGCCCAACAAAGTTAGCTCACACACTTTGCTACAGTAAATATTGGTATTATATTGCTACTATCAAGATGGTGTTATACACCTCATCAGCAACAACAAAAATAAGGAAAGTGATGCAATTAGATACTCAAGAGCAACGTATACTGGGTAGCTTAATCGAAAAGCAAGTCACCACCCCAGAACAATATCCAATGTCACTCAACGGCCTCACCAATGCGTGTAATCAAAAGTCGAATCGCGAGCCTGTGATGGAACTCTCTCAAAATGACGTACTAGACACACTGACTCGCCTACAAGAAAAACGCTTAATTACCTGCGACGAAGCACTGTCTGGTCGCGTCGACAAGTACAGCCAGCGCTTTTGTAACAGTGATTTTGGCCACCTTAAAGTCAACACGAAGCAAAAAGCGATTATCTGTTTATTGTTACTGCGTGGACCACAAACTCCAGGTGAATTGCGTACCCGCAGCAGCCGTCTCGCAGAGTTTAGCTCCGTACAGGACGTTGAAACGACATTAAGTGCAATGCAAGAACATGATTATGTGGTTAAGCTTGCCAGAGAATCAGGAAAACGAGAAAGTCGTTATCAACATTTGTTCGGTGATCAAGTCGTTGAATCTGCAGTCGCATCAGCAGAACCCTTAACAGACACACAAAATGACAGTGAAATCGAAAGCTTGATTGCCGAGATTGAGCAATTAAAACAAGAACTCGCCACCATCAAAGCACATTTAGGGCTTTAAAAAGCGCGTCAGCACCAACATAATATAAGTTTACCGCCCCGATAGTATTGAGGAACCAGTATGCGTGAAGCAATCATGGCCGAAATGAAAGTTCAGCCCATTATTGACCCGGAATTTGAAGTCAAACGACGTGTCTCATTTTTAAAAGCACGATTACAAGCCTCTGGCTGCTTCACTCTTGTGCTTGGCATCAGCGGAGGCGTTGATTCGTCAACTTGTGGACGCCTATGCCAGCTAGCTATCGATGAACTCAATGCTGAACATGGTACTGGAGCTTATAAATTTATTGCCATTCGCTTGCCGTATGGCGTTCAAGCTGATGAAGATGAAGCGCAACTTGCACTTGAGTTTATCCAACCTAGCCAGCGCTTAACAGTCAACATCAAGCCTGCGGCCGATGCTATGCACGAGCAAGCACTTGCTGCCATGGCCGGTGGAAGCGTGCCACTGCCTTCACAAGCCAGCGTGGATTTTATTAAAGGAAACGTAAAGGCACGCCAGCGCATGGTAGCGCAGTACGAAATAGCAGGCCTGACTCGCGGTTTAGTAGTCGGTACCGATCACAGCGCTGAAAACATCACGGGCTTTTACACCAAGTTTGGTGACGGTGCCTGCGACTTAGCACCCTTGTTTGGCCTGTCAAAACGCCAAGTTCGCGCACTAGCGGCGTTTCTCGGGGCACCTGCGGGATTAGTACATAAAGTACCGACAGCCGATCTCGAATGCGACCGTCCAGGCCTTTCCGATGAAGAAGCGCTAGGACTAAGCTATGACAATATTGATGACTTCCTTGAAGGTAAGCCTGTTAGCAGTGAAGTAAACGACAAACTTATTGCCATCTATCAGCGCACACAACACAAGCGTCAACCAATTCCTACGGTATACGACGAACAATAGTCTTGTTGGCAGGAGATAACCAGTTATTCATCCTGCCAACCCTAATTTCTCAATTCACAAGGTGATTAACGTATGAGCCCTGCAGCTGCACCTATTTTAATTACTGGTGGCGCACAGCGCATTGGACTTGCTTTGGTGAAACACTTTCTCGCTAAACAGCAAGCCGTCATATTGACGTATCGCACCAAACATCAAGTTATCGATGAACTAGCATCGCTAGGTGCCATTTGTATCAAGGCTGATTTTGACGAGCCAGAAGCAATCACACAACTCAACAACCAAATTCGTGCCCATACCGACGCACTCAGTGCCATCATCCACAATGCATCGAGCTGGGATTGTGAAGCCAACAACCCTGATTTTTCAGCATTATTCGACAATATGATGCGGATCCACGCTAAAGTCCCTTATTTGATCAATCATGCCTTGAGCGACTTATTGACAGCTAGCAATAACGTCAGCGATGTGATCCATATTACTGACTATGTAGTAGAAAAAGGCAGTCCAAAACACATTGCCTATGCCGCAAGTAAAGCTGCATTAGATAACTTAACTCGGTCATTTGCCGCTAAGTTTGCACCTAACATCAAAGTGAATAGCATTGCACCTTCTCTTATCATCTTTAATCAAGACGATAGTGACGAGTACAAGGCAAAAACCTTGAAAAAGTCTATTATGGGAATTGAGCCTGGTAGCAAAGAAGTTATCAATAGTGTCGACATGATACTCTCTAGCAACTATATGACAGGACGCACGGTACAAATCGACGGTGGCCGCCATTTGAGGTAACGCATTATGCAAGATAAATTACAACAGAGTTATAAAACGATTATTGAAGCCGTGGGTGAAGATGCAGACCGCGAAGGATTATTAGACACACCCAAGCGCGCAGCGAAAGCAATGGAATATCTGACTCAGGGTTACCGTCAAACACTGGATGAAATCACCAATAACGCGGTATTCAGCTCGGATGCCGATGACATGGTGCTGATCCAAGATATAGAGTTGTACTCTATGTGTGAGCACCACCTTCTACCTTTCGTTGGCCGTTGTCACATCGCTTATATACCTAACGGTAAAGTGCTTGGTTTATCTAAATTTGCCCGCATTGTTGACATGTTTGCCCGCCGATTTCAAATCCAAGAACAGCTAACTCATCAAATCGCCAAGGCCGTTGAGGAAGTCACTGACGCAAAAGGCGTTGGCGTGATCGTTGAAGCCAAACATATGTGTATGATGATGCGTGGGGTTGAAAAACAAAACTCTAGCATGCGAACGTCAGTCATGCTTGGTAACTTCAGAAGCGACTCCAAAACCCGCAACGAGTTTTTACAGTTGGTGAAAGGATAAGTACGCTATGTCGAATGCCATTATTAAGGTGACGAATTTAAGGCTACGTACCTTTATTGGTTTTAATCCCGAGGAACGGGAGAAAAAGCAAGATGTCGTGATCAATATTGAAATTCACTACCCAGCTGATACGGCATGTTTAGATCATGATAACGTGGCCCACGCGCTTAACTACAAAACCGTGACCAAAGCTATCATCACACTGGTAGAAGAAGGGCATTTTTTGTTACTTGAGAAATTAGTGGCCGACATACTCGCTGAATGTCATCAACATCGAGACGTGACATATGCAAAAGTCACCGTAGATAAACCGCACGCTTTACGGTTTGCTGACTCAGTGTCACTCACGCTTGATTGGTATAGAAGCTAAGCGATAAGACCCTGATATTCACTTCCTTGCCTTCTGGTGTTAAGAAATCACCTGTAAGGCAAGGTAAATCACCAGTGCATAACGAGCGCCTTTACCGAGCGCGACTAACACAAAAAACCACCCAAAAGAGGTTCGTAAAGACCCCGCTACCACAGTCAAAGGATCTCCGACTATGGGTAGCCAAGCAAATAGCAATGAAAACTTACCGTAACGATTAAATAGCCCACAAGCCTTATCATATTGCTGTTGAGAAACCGGAAACCAGCGCTTATCTCGCCACTTAGCGATAAACCAACCAAGATAGTAGTTCACACAGCTACCAAGTAAATTACCCATTGTCGCAGCCAGCCATAACCAAACCAGTTCGCCTTGTTGTTTCACAACGAGCCCACTCAGCGCCAGCTCCGACGACGCAGGTAATAAGGTTGCGGCAATAAATGCAAGCCCAAATAAAGAAAGGTAAATCATATCAACGGCTATAAGAAATTGGACTTTAAGAAATCATCTAAGTGGGGCAATATACTGAAATGCGCGCAAGACTTCAAAAACACAGACACGGAAACAATGAATAGACATGAAAACAACAATAAAAATGTTACTACTTAGTACCGTTCTCACCACCGGATTTAGTGACTGCAAGGCCTCAAACGAAGCGCTACCACAGGAAGACGATGGCTATCAGACCTATATCCACACCGGCGACACCTTCGAACACTTGCAATTTACGGATATCAAAAACCAAGCCGTCAGATTCGATGCCAAACACAAAAAACTGGTAATTTTATTCGCGACTTGGTGCTCTGATTCGCAACGTTTATTGAGTGAACTAAAACAGTCTGAATTACTCACCCAGGCGGAGTTAACCATCGTTGCCATTGGCCGAGAAGAAACTAACACTACACTTGAGCAGTTCAACGAAACCATGCAATTGCCCATCCATTTTATTGCCGATCCCAATCGAGATATTTACAACACGTATGCCAATAAAGGCATTCCTAGAGTCATCTTGCTTGATGAACGCAACCAAGTGATGCAAACCCTAATCGGTGAGCAACCCAACACCTTATCAAAACTAAACTGGAATTAACGAGGTAACTATATGAATCCAGAAGTCGTTAGCATTCTCACGATGGCCAAAGTTATCCAAACCGCCGTTGCCCCTGTATTTTTAATTACGGGTATTGCTGCGACCTTAGGGGTACTATCAAACCGCTTAGCACGGATCACGGATAGGGCGCGTTTACTTGATCGCAAGATCAATACCACGCAAGATGAAGAGCTCAAAATGCACTTTAGCCGTGAAATGCGCGCACTATTAAAACGGTCTCGTTTTATTCACGTTGCATTTAGCATGAGTGTACTCAGTGCGTTGCTTGTGTGTGCAGTGGTTATGCTGCTGTTCATGTCACACTTGTACAGTATGCCATTGGGTATTACTTTATCGTCTTGTTTTATCGCCGCTATGGTGCTGCTTATTGGCGCGTTTGTCTCTTTGCTGGGAGAAATCTTTTTAGCCACCCGCAGTATGCGCAGGGGCATGATATTCAAAGACATCGAGAGTTGATTATTTAAAACTAGTTGCCTCCGTCACAGGGCACTTATCGCAATTGTTTGATTATATTTGTAATTTACATTGAAAATAGGGAAAAATATTAGGGGTTTACTATGAAGAAACTACTTACCGTCACACTATTTAGCTGTCTTGCAGCAACAGCACAAGCTAACACTATGTTTGAATCGGCTGAAGATGCAATTGAATACCGCAAAGCGTCTTTCCAATTGATCCGTTTCCAGATTGGTAATATGGGCGACATGCTAAAAGGCAAAGTACCATTTGATGCTGAAGTATTTAAGCAACGTGCTCACAACGCTGCGCAATTATCGCAAATGCCTTGGGAAGCATTTATCGACGGTTCTGACAAAGGCAATACTGATGCCCTACCAGCCGTTTGGTCAAACAGAGCTGAGTTCGATGGTAAAGCCAAGCAATTTGCCGAGTATGCTCAAGCACTGGCTGTTGCAGCTGACTCAGGTGACAAAAAGCTGATTGCTTCTGCATTTAAAGATTGGGCAAAAGGCTGTAAAGACTGCCATAAATCTTTTAAAGATTAATACCAATCGTATAAAAACAAAACAGCCGCATATTTGCGGCTGCTTACTACCTGAATATCTCGTCGCTTGTTTGGCTATCACCAACGACACAGTAACTCAGACATCGCACTGAGTAACCCACAACCCTGCTTAATCACACAGCCAAATTGAATTACTGTCAGTGCTAGACTCGTAGATGACGTCTAGTGATCAATCATCAATATAGTCGAAATCATCATCGCCTAGATTTCTACGTAGGCGTTTTTGCTCTAAGTAGTCGTCTAGCTTTCTTTTGACTTTACGCTTTTGCTTGTCATGTTGGTTACGACCCAACTTTTCAAATTCATCGTCTACAAAATCATCATCAAGCGCATCGTAAGAGAATGTCTTACCCACAACTAACTCCAAAATAAAATAGTCATTAATAAAATGAGAGCCGTCTCTCAAGATCACTATTTAGCGCTAAATTGTCATTCTGAAAAGTGAGAGTTTCTTATCCTTACAATAAAAATTTTTTATTGCCTAATTCATTTTGACAAAAACAACTATATTTTAGTCAATTTCATCACTTTTAGAGCACATTAACTTTCAACAATAAAACACAATGCATTGATTTTATTTGAGTTTATATTTGGCATTGTTCTTGTAACAATAATCATGCAACTGAGCCAATAAGGATCGACCATGAATAAAATTTTACTCCTAACAGCAGCAATAATGATGACAACCACCGTCGCTGCACACGAAAAAAATAACATCACGTTTAGCGGTGACAATTGTGAAGTAGAATTTCAAAATGACGTTAGGATCACGCCTGATAACTTGGTGATCACAACGGCCAAAAACAAAACAGCTGAGATCAACAACCTTGGCGAGCTGACACTCAATGGCGAGCGCATCGCACTTAATACACAGCAAAAAACGATGCTCACGCAATATGGTGATGAACTAAGAGGCCGCCTACCACAAGTGGCTGATATTGCTTTTGAAGGCATAAAACTAGCGGGCGTCGCCCTTAATGAAGTGGCACACACCTTTAATTTAACCAGTTTAGATAGCATCCATGCTGTGATCGATGATCTTGAAACAGAAGTGCAAAATACGTTTTATCAGCAAGGTGCGTTTGTGATGGGCAAGCAAACCTTTGATGAGTTTGGCCAAAATTTTGATAATCAGTTTGAAGAAAAAATCGAGACCGCTGTACAAGGTGCCATGATGCAATCGATAGGTAGCTTACTGGTTGCGATTGGCAACGAAATGTCAGATGCAAACGGTGATATGAGCAGCTTTGAACAACGTATGGAAAACTTCGCAACACAAATCGAAACCAAAGTTGAACAACAGGCAGAATCTATTGAGAAAAAAGCCGACGCACTGTGTGGCGACTTTGAGCAAATCGCGAAAAACGAAGCCATTGTCGCAAAGTCTATCCCCGCCATGTCAGAGTACCAACTGTTTAAATTTAAATAATCTGACGTTGGCATAACTTACATTTAATTAAGGGTACGTTATGCCAACCCTTTCCTTTGTGCATCAGCCAGCTCCCCCAGCGTTTTAATCGCTTGCTCTACCGACGCACCCCACGGCAAGCCATAACTGATACGTATACAATTTTGATACTTTTTGCTGGCACTAAATAGCGTACCAGGCGTAATACTGATCCCGCGCTCCAAGGCTTTTTGGAACAACAAGGCACCATCAACGTGCTTACCTAAGTCTAGCCACAGCACACAACCGCCTTGCGGGCGACTGACTCTTACCTCACTACCAAATGCAACATTCACCGCTTGGATCATACGGTCTCGATTCTCAATTAACCGTTTACGGACCAACTTTAAATGGCGCTCGTAGCCTCCGGAGCTGAGAAAATCCGCTAGTGCCCATTGATTCATTAAAGATGATGAGCAACTCAACGCACGTTTTATGCGCTTTGCTTTTGCACTAAATTGACTGGCGACCATCCAACCCACCCGATAGCTAGGCGCTGCGGTTTTTGAAAATGACGCACATGTGATCACTAAGCCCTTTTGGCTAAATGCTTGTGCCGGAATGCCACGCTGCTCGGTAAAATATAAATCGCCATACACATCGTCTTCTATCAACACCACGTCACGTTGCTCTAATAGCGCCACCAGCTGCGCACGTCTCGTATCAGGCATAAAACTACCAAGCGGGTTACTAATACTGGTAGAGAACACACACGCTCGAATATCATGCTTTTCAAGTGCCCGTTCAAGGTCGCTCAGCCAAATGCCATCATCCGGGCAAACAGGTATTTCAATGGCCTTTAACCCTAAGTTTTCAGCCAGTTCAACAATGCCAAAATAACAGGGAGATTCAATCGCTATCACGTCTCCGGGCTTGGTCACCGCTTGTAACGCAATCGCCAATGCTTCTTGCGCGCCATTGGTGATCACCACTTCATCCATGTCTATTGCTAAACCCATATCCAAATAACGCCGCACGATTTGCTTTTTTAAACTATCTAAACCGTCCATAGGGCCATAATTAATGAGTTCGTTCCCTGCTTCTTTCATTGCGCGGCGCATAATTTTGGCAAGAACCTGCTCAGTACCAGCAATGGCGATGGGATTGGCGATACCTAAGGGGATTGCATGTGGCTGATGGATCCCCTTATACACTTGTTCAATCAACGCCTGCTTGTTAACCACCACAGGTTTGGCGGGCAATCGTGCACGCTTCGGTGAGTCGTTGTGCGAAGTTCTGTGACATAAAAAGTAGCCGGACTTCTCTTTGGCAATAACTTTTCCCTGATCTTCAAGTGCTTGATAGGCCTGCTTTACAGTTGGGATACTGACATTTAAGTTTTGCGCCATAACACGCAATGAGGGAAGCTTTTCGCCCGGTAAAATGGACTCTTGTTCTGCCATCGACAGGATCATTTGGATCACCTGCTGATAGAGAAAGGCGGAATGTTGGCGTTGAATAACGGTACTCATAAGCAATAATCTGTATAGGTATAAATTAGCAAATTCTGTATATAGCTTATACAGAATAACAGCGTAAACTACAGACTTCCACTGCTGTTCGAATCTAGAGCCGATCATGAAAAATCTATTTCTTTACGCCATCACTGTGTTGATTTGGGGATCAACATGGCTTGCCATTGAATACCAACTTGGCAGCATCAACGAGTTTGTGTCGCTATTTTACCGCTTTGGCCTCGCCGCGGTTTGTATGTGGGCGTTTGTCATCTATAAGCGTGTGCCAATGCGATTTTCTTGCCGAGATCACGGCTTTTTCATCCTCTTAGCGCTGTGTAATTTTGGTGCTAACTATCTCTTCTTGTATTGGGCTCAGGCGCATTTAACGTCAGCGATGGCATCAATTGCGTTTTCGTTATTATTGGTCGTTAACATCGTCAACACTAAGCTGTTTTTTGCCAAACCGATTGCAAAGCGAATTTACTTTGGCGCATCACTGGGCACGCTTGGGATAGTCAGCTTGTTTTGGCACGATTTGGTCGCATTTGATTTGCAAAGCGAGGCCTTCTTGGGATTATCATTAGCTCTATTAGGAACAGTGGTCGCGTCACTCGGTAATATGGTGAGCGTACGCAATTCCAATCAGCAAATTGATGTTATGGCGGGAAATGCGTGGGGTATGCTTTACAGCGCTGTCATGTTAGCAACCTATGTCGCCTTTAGTGAACATCAGTTTATCAACCAAGCGCCGGCATCATATTGGTGGTCTCTGATTTACCTCAGCGTGTTTGGCACCGTCATTGCCTTTGGTTGTTATTTCTCACTACTCAAGAATATTGGGCCTGAGAAAGCGAGTTATTTGATAGTGTTATTTCCTTTTGTTGCCGTGGCCTTGAGTACCTTATTTGAAGGCTTTGAGTGGCAGCAAAACACCTTTATTGGATTTATTTTGGTCATCCTAGGTAATGCGATTGTACTCACGCCTTTAGATCGCATCTACGCTTGGTTGTCCATTCGGTCCCCAGTTAGAAGTTGAAGTCTTACCAATGCTTTAGCTTCTTACTTTTCAGCGCCATTTTATAATGGCGCTTTTTTTATGTTCAGAGCTCGGCGGCAGCAAGTTATCGTCGCAGGTGTGCGCCCAACAATCTCTCCATCAGCCTCGATATCATACCCCTCTTGTGCGATATAAAGCTCTGTAATGCGACCGTGGTGCACATTTCTTGTGCCCATATGACGTTTAAGTAGCATATTGACAAACAATATCACCCGCTGCCAATGCGTTTGCGGCGTGAACCACAGCAGCTCCAACTGACCGTCATCAAGACAAGCCATAGGAGCAGGAGTTAACCCTGCCCCAAAGTGTTTGCCATTCGCAAGTAACAACATCATACCCTGCTCCGGCCACGCATTGCTGTGATAGCGAATGAGCTTGGCAGTAAAAAGCGACATAAATCCCGCATAGGTATAGCTCAGTTTTCCTAGCCGTTTGGTTTGTCCTAAGTTATTCATGACATGCGCGTTAAAGCCAATCCCAGCAACATTGACAAACCAGCGCCCGTCCACTTTACCCAAATCAATACTGGAGACCTTGTCTGAAAATACAGCTGCTCGCCACTGTACTTTGGAATAATTAAACTGCCGAGCAAAATCGTTGCCAGTCCCCGCTGGCAGCAGTGCAAGCGTGTTATCCCGTTCAGCAATGGCATTGGCGACTAGGTGCAAAGTGCCATCTCCCCCAATCACCACCACGCTAACTCCCGCCGTAGCAGCTTGAGCAATTGCGTCCCTATCTGCGACAAAGTTTCCAGTGGTATTAAACCAAGTTGCCGTCAACTGTTGTTGTTTTAACTGTTGCTTTAACCATGCAATTTGCGCTTTCCCCTCAGCACCCGCCAAAGGGTTGACTACCACCAGCATAAAAACCCTTAAATACAAAAACTCAACTTATATGAATAAAAAACCAAAACTAAAACCAAAAATCAAAAACAAAAACGACAAACACACATATTAATTGGGTTACAGCCTAATCAAGACAATCACAACCATGCATAAACATGCAAAAAAGCCATTAAAACAAAAATGAACAAACCATTAATTCATTAGTTATTTTTATCCGAAAACATCAATTTTCATCGTTTTAAATTTAAACAAATTGCGTGCAAAATAGCCTTGTTTTCAATCATAGCTTATTAGGAGCCAGACATGCTTAATTCAGCTGCACCTTGCAGCCCATCACAAAACACGTTTAACCAAACACAACCAACTAAACAACGTCGTATCAATTGGACGAAGTGGTTGGCAGTATGTGGTCAACACTTAGCGTTAAAAGACGTGATTATGTATAAGTAAGTCTGCACAGAGCATGGCGTCCCAACCCGCCATGCTCTCGTCAGCATTTGTTTCAATAGACCATAAAAGCACCACTTCAACCAGCATTTTTGTACAAAACCTCTTCGTCAAACCGCTAATTTCTAGCACAATTTTAAAAAAACCTCACTTTTAGCACATTTTTTAAGCAAACAGTTTAAAAACGGTTTACAGCGCCTAAATCGCTAAGTATTATCTTTGCCCATGGAGAGATGGCTGAGTGGTTGAAAGCACCGGTCTTGAAAACCGGCATACGTTAATAGCGTATCTAGGGTTNAAATCCCTATCTCTCCGCCANNTTTTTAAAGTATTGCGCCGGAGAGGTGGCCGAGTGGCTGAAGGCGCTCCCCTGCTAAGGGAGTATAGGGTTTGTAGCCCTATCGAGGGTTCGAATCCCTCCTTCTCCGCCATCACTTATAAGAAAACCGCTTAATTGCGGTTTTTTTATGTCTGCGATTTATCACTTCCACACAACTGGTCAGATGTCTTTAACCTATGCTATGTTGAGATCTGATTGGAGAAATGAGTGTGACTAATGAAAATCCATGTCTTAGAAGGCTATATTCAACATATTTATCTGGTTGAGCACGAAACGGATCTGCTGTTACTCGATGGTTGCTGTCGTGCTGATGTTGAGTTGGTCTGCAACTACATCCTACAACTGCAAAAGCCACTAAGCGCACTCAAGCTGATTGTGGTCACGCATATGCACCCAGATCATGCCGGTGGCGCGCATAAACTCAAAAAACTCACGGGCGCAAAGATTGCGGCTGCAAATGCCCCCAGTCAATGGTATCGTGGTATTGATGGAGTCATGATGCACCTCTCCGATATGGCGCTGGCACTTTGGGTTGCAGGGAGAAAGCGCAAGGCCAAACGTAACCTTTGGTATCCAAGACAATTATCACCAGATTTTTTCCTAGCTGATGGCGATAGCTTGCCCTACTTTAACGAATGGCAAGCGATACACACACCCGGTCATACGGATAGAGATTTGAGCTTGTATCATCTACCCAGTAAGCGCATCTATGTGGCGGACTTGACGGTAAAAGTGAAAGGGCAATTTGTTGCGCCTTTTCCGGTATTCTATCCACACTTGTATCGCCAATCTCTTGCCAAAGTAAAGGCTCTACAACCCCACTCCGTGATCTTGGCGCATCAAGGAGAGGTACTTGCAGAAGAAATTGATTTCAACGCATTGATAGCGCGCGCGCCCAAGCAACCAATGACACATTGGCGCTCGGTGAAGAAGAAGACCAAAAAAGCACTAGGGCTAGGAAGCTAACTTTCGTTGATAACCTGCACCAACTGCGCGATGTCCTCCTGACTATTATAAATATGTGGTGAGACGCGAATACCGTAGCGACGATTATCCACAGCAATGCCTGCTCGCTTAAGCTGCTCCATCACTGCCTCATGCCGCGAGCCAAAATGCAGGATAGCGGTCCCAGAGCAAGCACTCTGCGCTGTAGGAGAGCGATAAAATTCAGGCAATGCCGCTTGTAACTCAGATAACAAAGCAAAGTTGTACGCTCTTACTTGCTCAATCCCAAGCTCGGCAAAATAGCCAAGGCTGTGCCCCGCATAGATATAAGGTGCCACACTTGGTGTACCGCCCCAAAAACGCAGCGCACTTTCACTCAGCGCAAAATGATGAATATCAAACTCGAATGGATTTTGATGCGAAAACCAGCCAACATCTTTTGGTTCACAATAAGGTAAGACATCCCCATTCACCCAGATAAAACCGGCACCAGGGCCACCGCAGCTCCATTTCACACAAGAGCCGATAACGCAATCCGCACCCCACTCGCTTAAATTTATTGGTAATACACTAAGTGACTGAGCAATATCGATAATACTTCGACAACCATATTGGTTAGCAAGGCTAATGATGTCAGCGACAGGTGCCTGCTGACCGCTGTTCGAATAAACATGACTGACAAATACCCAGTCAATTTGCTCGTCAATATATTGTTGCCACACGCTCAGGTCGTGCATATTCATCGCTTCGGGAATATAAACAATCTCAATATTGTCCAGCGCGTTTTGTAACGCAAATCCCATGCTAGGGAAGTCTTGCTCACTCATCAATACGCGTACTTTGCGAATGCCACTTTCGGGCAAACTCATCGCCCATTTCGTTAAACCACTGGAAAGGTTTGCTTGCGGACAAAACAGGCGCGCATCGGTGTGTAATAGAGAGGCTAAGGCTGAGGTAAAGCGATCAATACCGCTTAGCCACTGCTGCCAAGGTTCTTGATTTTGTTGTTGCCACGGCACCATAAATTGCTGATGAAAATCTTCCGCTGCAGATTTCAACATACGACCAACGGAATGACTCAATAAATAGCGACCCGTAGGCAAGTGAAAATCATCCCTATATTGCTTCATGCTTAACTCCTATTGCTTGGCGTAATCGTTTTAAATCATGATGCCGAGTAAAGATATCAGCGCGCTCGGCAGCAGCTCGTCTATCTCTTAAGTCTGCGAGTTCTTTGAGTAACACTTCAATCGGTGGACCACTGGCGGTCACTTTGCTTAAGTGCTGTTGCTGCATCGTCTGCGAAGGTTTGGCGATATACTTTTCGACGAGTTGATTGTGATGCTGTATGGCCGTATCTCCATGCAGCTTACACACTTGTACAAACAAACTACAGGCGGGGCCAAACCAATCACTTTTCGGCCCTTTCAATGCATTCAGAAACGCATCCATTAAATTAGGCGTGCGCATGCATTCCCGCAGGGTTGCTTGGTCTTCTGGCATCATATAGAGGAATTTTTCCACCAGCATTTGACCATAGCTAATATCATTAGCTGGGCATAACCCCAACATCATATCGATAACATTGATACCCGCAAAATCTCCAGCGTTTGCACCACGATAGACCTCTTTACCAACTCGGTATGGTTTGTAATAGGGTCGCACAACGTAAAAGAATGCCTCGGTATCGAGCTCCTTAAATAACTCTCGATTAGACTCTATGACCTCAAGCAGCGCTTGCTTAACTTGTTTGAGTAGCACCAATGACATGGGATGAGAAATTCCCAAATGATGTACCTTCATTAATGATTCGGACGCACGTTTATAGGCAAGAATGGCCTGAGTATTGTAATCGATGAATAAGCGCTCTGCCGGATGAGAAGTAAAGCGCTTATACACGCCGTTGATTGCGCGGTTGTGTGTGGTGAGATGAGCCGTTGCGAAGCGCGGCGTAACTCCCAAAGAGGCACCAATGTGCATGGCCAGTGCCGATGCTTGCGTTAGTGGAGACACCTTTTCACGGCTTGGCTCGGTAATTTCGTGGCGTCTGCATGCAGCCATAAATAGACCAACGTTACCGAGTAAGTCNCTTGCTCAAAGCCCTCGTCGGTATTGCCTTCTTCTAGCAAGGCTTGGACTAGCTGATTACCTTCTTCTAATAACTGTGCTTTTAGCGTTTCACCAACGCCTTCAACGTTTGCTTTATCCTGTTGCTGCCAATAAAGATGTTCAAGCTTGTCGTTAAGGTCGACAAACGGACCTCTAATCCAAGCGTCAAATTGTACGGCTAATGGACTCATGATTACTTCTCGTGATTATTCCACAGTTAAGGCTAGCAAATCACCACGAGCATAATTTGCCAATTTTCTCTAAAAGTTTAATACTGATTAGCAAGAATCACTCTTTTATTTGGTTTATGTCGGTAAATCTAGATACCAAGGACAAATTGCTCCTTAACGCTTTGCAACATAATGCACGTTTGAGTAATGCCTCACTCGCCGAAAAGGCAAACCTTTCCGATACTCCCTGTCTTCGACGCGTAAAACGCTTGCAAGATACGGGAGTAATTTCAGGCTATCATGCGGCACTTGATAGAGCGCAAGTTGACCTAAGTATTTTGGTTTATGCATTTATAAAGCTCAGTGAAAATACCGCAACTGCAGCGCATTTATTCGAACAACACGTGGAATCTGAAGATCAGGTGATCAGCTGTTCGGTGATCTCCGGAAGTTATGATTACCTGTTGGAAATCGTAGCAAAGGATTTGCCCAGCTATGAACAGTTCGCCAAACATCAACTGGGGGCCTGTAAGGTAATTAGCGGGATTGAATCAACGATTGTACTAAAGCAAACTTTTGCAAAACGCATATTACCGATCCGCTAACCATTTTTATCGTCATCTGTTCTCGCTATACTGCATGTGATTTTATGCTCATAAGGACCGACTATGCGCCACTACCTTACCTCCACAGTATTTGCTTTTAGCCTGCTTGCTTCACCTTTGGTCATCGCACAAGACTGTGTTATCCAAGTGAGTGATATGTCGCTATTCACCAAGAGCAAAAAGTCGGGATTATTCCGCGAAGCAATCGATAAAGGCCCCGTCACCGTCGATGTAGGGAATGTAAAAAACTATAACGATTACATTCGTTCGACTAAGCAAATTATTGAAAGCCGCAATCCTCGCGCCACACTGCCGTGCCCGTTAATGACGCCCACCGCAACATTACTCAACCTGAAAAACCCCAAGGTAAGTGACTTAATCACGCCATTTTCACTTGAGCATGACAACAAAGATCACGCCATTTTACTTATCCATGGTCTGACCGACTCTCCTTTTACTTTTCACTACCTTGCGGCAGCGCTCTATGAAGCAGGATACAATGTCAGAACCATGTTACTGCCAGGCCACGCGACTGCACCAAGCGATTTAACCGAAGTTGACATTGACGATTGGCAAACCCATACGGATTATGCCATCGCACAGACGAGCCAAGATTTTAAGCATTTTTCCGTACTTGGTTATTCCACGGGTGCCGCCATAGCGCTGAGTAGCATAGCGAAGCACAAGCCCAATAATTTAGGCTCTGTTGCACTTATCTCACCCGCCACGGAGCCACATAATAAGAACGGTTGGCTAGCCAAGTGGATTGATTACGTGCCATTTGTCAATTGGATAGATGAAGACGCAGATTTGGATTTCGCCAAATATGAATCTTTCCCATGGCATGGCGCAACGTTAGCCCATCAGGCTATGGCGCCACTCAAATCACTCACCACTTTGCCAGATGTACCGATCTTTATCAGCTACAGCGATGTCGATACCACCATAGACAATCATGCAACGGCAAAGCTGCTAGAAAAGTGGCAACCTAAGTCAACGTTGACCCAATTTATCTACTCGGAAACGCCATCGACTAAGCAAGGTGTGAATTATCGGAGCGTGAAAGCCGACAACATTGTCGATATGTCTCATATTGGTATTTTGCAGCCACCTGAACATATTTTTTACGGCCGCAAAGGGCCTTATCGTAATTGCACCAATTACCACTTAGAAGACCAAGCCTTCATTAACTGCCGCACAGGTAAAACCGTCCATTTTGGCGAGCGTCACGAGAAAAACATGACGCAATACACTGCTCTTGCGCGGATCACGTTTAACCCTGATTACAGTAACTTTGAGCAAGCACTGCTCGCATTTTTTGACGGCCACAATGACTGAGTACCAACACAAGTTTATTCATTCTCTGACTGAAGTGACAGAAGCACAGTGGGGCTGTGTTTCACCATCACATGTATTTACGAGCTACGCGTGGCTGCTTGCATTAGAGTTGAGCGGCTGCACCAGCAAAGAGACTGGCTGGATACCGCATCACCTAATGATTGAACGTCAAGGCGAGTTGATTGCAATTTTACCAGGCTATATTAAATCGCACTCTTATGGCGAGTACGTTTTTGATTGGGCTTTTGCTGAAGCCTACGAGCGCCATGGATTAGATTACTATCCGAAATGGCTATGTGGCGTCCCCTTTACCCCCACTCAAGGGCCAAGAATATTAACTAAACGTCTATCTTCTTGCTTGCTTGAATATATTGACGCTACGCTCACGAGCCTCGCCCAACTAGGCATTAGTGGAGTCCATATTAATTTTTGTCGTGAAAGCGATTTTCTCATTCAGAGTCATTTAACGATGCGCCGCAATGTGCAATTTCATTGGCATAATCGAGGTTACGCCGAGTTCGATGATTTTCTCGCTCGACTCACATCAAGAAAGCGTAAAATGGTCATGAAAGAACGCCAAGCTGTGACTGCCCAAGGTATTAACATAAGCTGGAGTGTTGGCAGAGAAATAAGCACAGCACAACTTGATGCCTTTTTTCTCAGCTACCAGCTCATCTATCTTAAACGCTCGCGGCACCACGGCTATCTCTCTCGTGACTTTTTTCAGCAAGTTATCACCTCGATGCCAGATAAGTTTCGTCTTTGCTGTGCCTACTTAAGTTTCGTCTTTGCTGTGCCTACTTAAACCACGAAATTATTGCCACCAGTTTATATCTTGTGGATGGTGATACCTTGTATGGTCGCTATTGGGGCGCAATTGAGGATAGTTACGACTTTTTGCATTTTGAGCTGTGTTACTATCAAGGCATAGAGTACGCCATTGCTAGTCAGCTTGCTGTCTTTGACGCGGGTGCTCAAGGCGAGCACAAGTTAGTGAGGGGTTTTGAACCGGTGTGGAGGCAATCGTATCACCGCTTATTTCAACCTGACTTTCAGCGAGCGCTTGAGGATTTTACCAAGCGCGAAGCTGACGCACTCGAGCATTACTTTACCGAGTGCCTAGCAAAACTACCGTTTAAACACCAATAAGCGATTATTAGCCGGCATCGCATAGTCTTGCTGTAGTGTAAGTCCTTGCTCTGCTGCAAGCGCCAATAGCCATTCTTGATCGCGAATGCCACTCTCTTTGTCTTGCGATTTTAAATATGCATCAAACTCTCGGTTACTCTCGCTGGTAAATTCACCTTGATAATTAAAAGGCCCATAAACTATCAGGTAGCCGCTTTTTTCTTTAAGGTGTCGTCCAACGCCTGCAATTAAACGCTCTACGAGCGTTGATGACACAATGTGTAAGGTATTAGCGGTATAGATCACATCATAACGCTGATTAACAGGCCACGCATGGTACAAGTCTAGCGCCAATGGCGGTAAAGTATTTTCTAACTCGGCGTCATCAAGCCACGCTTGAATACCTGCGTGATTAACCTCCCTGTCCGCCGTCTGCCACGTTAAATGCGGTAACGCCGCAGCAAAGTGCACCGCATGCTGACCCGTACCTGAGCCCACTTCTAGCACTTCCAAGGGTTTATTTAGATAGGGAGTGAGCTTTTCTAATATTGGCTGTTTATTGTTTTCACACGCTTGAGAGTATGGTTTTGTCATCTCGTTTGCACTATTTTGATCGATTTATGCGCCTCATTGAGGCAAGAATTTATCTCAATTGCAAGGCAAATAGCTAAAACTTCTACTAAGCAATTAAAATTAGAAAAGAAATTTATTTTGGTACAACTTCTGCTAAGTTTAAAGAGTACTAAGAGGAGAAGCGAGCATGAAAATTTCAGAGATCACCCAAATGCCAAGCCAACTTAAAAGCGAAGGACTTGTCCTGAAGAAGCGTAAAAATACCTTCACGAAAAGTCGCGCTTACCGACAAGAAGTCGCTAACCTGATGCAACTCGAAGAACAAGAGAAAGAGCATTCAGAGCAGCAATATCTCCTCGGCTATAATTAAGCTCAATCACACTTTCTTAAATTCATTTCAGACTCATAGTGAGCTGCTATGGTGAATGCTAAACAAATTGTTTGGCAGTGCGAATACTAAAGCTTGAATTGCCAACCAAACGATGTAATGATAACCATTATCATTACATCGTTTGGTTTTGTATTTATGCAGCTAGCTACTTTATTACAAACTTATCGTGCGAAGCTTAATCGCCACTGCCAGCGACCACAACTCGAGGCGCCGCTCTTGGTTGCGGAATATATTTCGGCAGGCATAGGCATGGCGAAATGGTACGAGCGCCATAATAACCCGCTGCTGCAAGAGCTTTATCTTAAAAATACATTGTCCGAACTGTTAGAACAGATTGCCGATCCACTCGTTGATACAGCCATACGTAAACAATGCATGGATCAATTATTTAAACCTTTGTTGGCACTAAAACGGTTTTATAAACATCACCATACTTCGTCACGGCAATTTTTGAAGCTCCAGCGAGATGCGTGCCAAACCTGCCAGCAGTTTAACCCTTTTTATTAGGAGCAACGATGACTACATTTCGTCAAGAATCCGATAGTATGGGAACATTAGATGTTCCTGAGCATGCGCTCTACAAGGCGCAAACACAACGCGCTGTAAATAACTTTCCTATTAGCGGGATCACTATGCCAAGTAGCTTTATCAAAGCCTTGGCCTACATCAAACAAGCCGCAGCAGAAACCAATCAATCCCTTGGCCATCTATCAAGTGATAAAGCAAAAGCAATTGTGAGTGCCTGTCAGCAGCTAATTGATGGCAAACACTTAGATCAATTTCCAGTGGATGTCTTTCAGACTGGCTCTGGTACCAGTTCAAACATGAATGCCAACGAAGTGATCGCCACGCTGGCGACTGAGTTAAGCGGTGTCGCAATTCATCCTAATGATGACGTTAACATGGGCCAAAGCTCAAACGATGTGATCCCAACAGCGATTCACGTGAGTAGTGCAATCACAGCAGTGTATGACCTTCTGCCAGCACTAAAACACTTATCTAGTAGTATTGAACAAAAAGCAGAGCAAGTTGGTCATCACGTCAAAACTGGCCGGACGCACTTGATGGATGCAATGCCGGTGACCTTTGCACAAACATTAAGTGGCTGGCAAGCGCAAGTAGATAACGCCTGTCAGGGCATTGTTCATTCCTTAGAAAAAGTTTACGAGTTAGGTCAAGGTGGAACAGCGGTAGGCACAGGTATTAATGCCGATCCTCAGTTCGCTAAATTATTTAGCCAAAACCTGAGCACTAACATCGGGATCCGTTTCAGTAAAGGCAATAACTTTTTCTATCATATCGGTTCACAAGACGCGATTGTGGGACTTTCAGGCCAACTTAAAACCTTTGCAGTTGCACAAATGAAGATAGCCAATGACTTGCGCTGGATGAATTCAGGACCGCTTGCTGGCCTAGGTGAAATCGAACTTGAGGCACTACAACCAGGCTCTTCAATCATGCCAGGTAAAGTAAACCCAGTTATTCCAGAAGCGGCTGCAATGGCCAGTGCTCAAGTGATAGGTAATGACGCAACGATTAGTGTTGCAGGCCAGTCTGGCAATTTTGAGCTGAATGTTATGCTGCCAGTGATTGCATTAAATATTTTGCAAAGCATTGAGATCCTCTCAAATACCGCGAGGCTACTTGCGGACAAAGCTATTTCAAGCTTTAAGGTGAATGAGCAGAATATTCAAAAGGCACTGGCTAAAAACCCGATTCTAGTTACCGCATTAAATCCTGTGATCGGGTATGAAAAAGCAGCACAAATTGCCAAGCTTGCCTACAAAGAAGGACGCCCAATCATAGAGGTTGCTGCTGAGCAAACCGATCTGAGTGAACACGAGCTCCAATCATTACTCGATCCGCAAAAACTCACCAAAGGCGGTCTATAGCGCAGTCCTTCCCAGCCTGCAATCACATATAGTGTATGCAGGCTGCAGAGCTTGCTATTCCTTAAGGGCTTGCGTAGTTTAATTAGCAAACATTAGGAGAGCATATAATGAACAAGATGATCCCCACTTTACTTGCAACCTTTTTGCTGTTTGGTTGCCAAGAAGAAGTAACTAAAGAAGAAACTGTAGAACAAAAAGCGCAAGAGACCAAGCCTGTAAGCGAAAAGCACACCGAAATTAAAGAATCAAAAGAAACAAGCTTACCTATTCAACAAGATGGTAAAAAGCTCGACACCTCTGACATCAAAACCCATAAACAGTCATTGGAAAGCGTGGTGGCCGACAAAAGCTGTGATAACGATACCCAGTGTAAAGTCATTGCCGTTGGCGATCGTGCCTGTGGTGGGCCTTCTTCTTATCTAGTGTATTCAACAAGATCAGCAGATGAGGCCCAAGTTAAGCAGTTAGCGGAGCAAATTACTACATTAGAGCGCGCCTATAATATGCAAAATCAGATGATGAGTATCTGTCAGCATTTAATTGAACCCGCAACACAATGCGTTGAAAATAAGTGTGTTAAACTAGAAAATAGTCGTCCTACATACTAGAGGCAATAATGAAGTTAGCTATTTCTCTCGCTTGCATCGGCTCACTAATTGCGGCGTTATCTGGCTGTGAAATGACACCAAGCGATGCAACAAGTCGTTCGAATACTACGCATACACTCAGCGATATAAAAGCAAATATAGGATGTGATGCAAGCTATCAGTGTAAAGTAATTGGAGTAGGTGAGCGATTAACCTGTGGTGGACCAAGAGAATACCTGATCTACTCAACGAAGCATACTGATGAGCAAGATGTAGAAGCTGTCGTTAGCGCCATTACAGAGCAAGAAAAGCTGAATAACAAAGGAAAAGCGCCAGCGGTTAGTTGTGAACCTGTGATGCCAATACAAACACTATGTATTGCCCATACCTGTCAGGCTGTGCCTCTATAGACTGATGAGCACTCGGGTTATCGGATAAGCTCATTGATCACTGAGATCACCATCACTAACAGCGCACAAATACTCGCATTAATAATGTACTTCACTTCAAGCTGCTTCTTAATCCAATAGCTATACATAAAGCGAATTAAGTAAGTGGCTGAAGTACCAAACAATGCAAATATAACCAACAGTGCAATTAAATGAAATGACACACTAAGACCCCCTGTTTTTAGCCCATCATATCGTTAATTGACCCTTCCTTATAGCCCTCATTGCATAAAACCATATAGCAGCTTCTTGCTTGCAAATGCTCGGTGGATAAACCACCTCCCATGTTGCACAGTGCTTATACTGTGGTGGAGCGAGTTCATCTCGCGAGGTGTTTTAAATCTCAGATAGCAAAAAACCCGTCGCATTGCTGCAACGGGTTTCTCTTATATGGCTCTGGCTCGCTACGAAGTAGGATGTTCTACTTTCACATGGGTAATCCACACTATCATTGACCGGGGCCGACCCTTCGGCTGTTTTGTTTCACTTCTGAGCTTGGGTGACGAGAAACCGAAGCACCGCTTCGCAGTTCGAGGAAGTGAGCGCAAGGACGCGCGAAGGGGAGANTTACTTTACCCCAAACAGCAAAAAACCCGTCGCATTGCTGCAACGGGTTTCTCTTATTTTGCCCTGGCTCGCTACGAAGTAGGATGTTCTACTTTCACATGGGTAATCCACACTATCATTGACCGGGGCCGACCCTTCGGCTGTTTTGTTTCACTTCTGAGTTTGGGTGACGAGAAACCGAAGCACCGCTTCGCAGTTCGAGGAAGTGAGCGCAAGGACGCGCGAAGGGGAGANGTACTTTACCCCAAACAGCAAAAAACCCGTCGCATTGCTGTAACGGGTTTCTCTATTTGGCCCTGGCGATGTTCTACTTTCACATGGGCAATCCACACTATCATCGACGCTGTTTTGTTTCACTTCTGAGTTCGGCATGGGGTCAGGTGGGTCCAAAACGCTATAGTCACCAGGAAATTCTGTTCATCAATGAAGTCTCCCTCATCAATGTAAATCTGGAAAAAGCTATTAAATTCTTTTGTCTACTTTAGTCTATTAACTTCTGTCGCTTATAAACCACTTTGGCGTTGTATGGTTAAGCCTCTCGGGTAATTAGTACGAGTTAGCTTAATGCCTCACAGCANCTTCCACATCTCGCCTATCAACGTTGTAGTCTTCAACGGCCCTTCAGTTGACTCTAAGTCAAAGTGAGAACTCATCTCGAGGCCTGCTTCCCGCTTAGATGCTTTCAGCGGTTATCAGTTCCGAACGTAGCTACCGGGCAATGCAATTGGCATCACAACCCGAACACCAGCGGTTCGTCCACTCCGGTCCTCTCGTACTAGGAGCAGCCCCTCTCAATTCTCAAACGCCCACGGCAGATAGGGACCGAACTGTCTCACGACGTTCTAAACCCAGCTCGCGTACCACTTTAAATGGCGAACAGCCATACCCTTGGGACCGACTTCAGCCCCAGGATGTGATGAGCCGACATCGAGGTGCCAAACACCGCCGTCGATATGAACTCTTGGGCGGTATCAGCCTGTTATCCCCGGAGTACCTTTTATCCGTTGAGCGATGGCCCTTCCATTCAGAACCACCGGATCACTATGACCTACTTTCGTACCTGCTCGACGTGTCTGTCTCGCAGTTAAGCTTGCTTCTACCATTACACTAACCGTACGATGTCCGACCGTACTTAGCAAACCTTCGTGCTCCTCCGTTACTCTTTGGGAGGAGACCGCCCCAGTCAAACTACCCACCAGGCACTGTCCTCAACCCCGATCCAGGGGCCTAAGTTAGAACATCAACACTACAAGGGTGGTATTTCAAGGTCGGCTCCACAGAAACTAGCGTTCCTGCTTCAAAGCCTCCCACCTATCCTACACATGTAGGGTCAATGTTCAGTGCCAAGCTGTAGTAAAGGTTCACGGGGTCTTTCCGTCTAGCCGCGGGTACACAGCATCTTCACTGCGATTTCAATTTCACTGAGTCTCGGGTGGAGACAGCGTGGCCATGGTTACACCATTCGTGCAGGTCGGAACTTACCCGACAAGGAATTTCGCTACCTTAGGACCGTTATAGTTACGGCCGCCGTTTACCGGGGCTTCGATCAAGAGCTTCGCCTAAGCTAACCCCATCAATTAACCTTCCGGCACCGGGCAGGTGTCACACCGTATACGTCATCTTACGATTTTGCACAGTGCTGTGTTTTTAATAAACAGTCCCAGCCACCTGGTCACTGCGGCTCTCGTTTGCTTACAGAGCAAGTCCTTCACAAACAAGAGCGTACCTTCTCCCGAAGTTACGGTACAATTTTGCCTAGTTCCTTCACCCGAGTTCTCTCAAGCGCCTTAGTATTCTCTACCTGACCACCTGTGTCGGTTTAGGGTACGATTCAGTATGAACTGAAGCTTAGAGGCTTTTCCTGGAAGTAGGGCATCAACAACTTCACCACCTTAGTGGCTCGTCTCGACTCTCAGCCTTGGCAACCCGGATTTTCCTAAGTCACCAGCCTACAGCCTTTCACATGGACAACCAACGCCATGCTTGCCTAGCCTGCTCCGTCCCCCCATCGCATTCATACCGAGTACGGGAATATTAACCCGTTTCCCATCGACTACGCTCTTCAGCCTCGCCTTAGGGGTCGACTCACCCTACCCTGATTAACATGGGATAGGAACCCTTGGTCTTCCGGCGGAGGAGTTTTTCACTCCTCTTGTCGTTACTCATGTCAGCATTCGCACTTCTGATATGTCCAGCATGCCTCCCGGCACACCTTCAGCCACTTACAGAACGCTCCCCTACCCCGC
>NZ_NSDG01000020.1:71024-71284 GCF_002289345.1 Pseudoalteromonas sp. HM-SA03
AGACTAAGTCTGCAGCCGTAGCTTCGGTGGTATGTTTAGCCCCGTTACATCTTCCGCGCAGGCCGACTCGACTAGTGAGCTANGAATATACCCCGAAACTATCTCTTGCCAACTCAACGTGTTGGTCGCTTGACCGTTGGGCACTTCGTGCGTCAACGTTAATCTTAAAATAGTTTGGGTGGTATATTCGCAGCCGTAGCTTCGGTGGTATGTTTAGCCCCGTTACATCTTCCGCGCAGGCCGACTCGACTAGTGAGCTA
>NZ_NSDG01000021.1 GCF_002289345.1 Pseudoalteromonas sp. HM-SA03
CAAACCGTTCGTCATAGGGCGAAAGAACTGGCTGTTTAGTTTCACCACAAGTGGCGCTGAGAGTAGCGCAACCCTCTACAGCATGATCGAAACAGCCAGAGCAAACGGCCACACCCCATTCGATTATGTGATGCATTGCTTAAACGAATTAGCCCAGCCACAGTGCGATATCGACAGTTTACTGCCCTGGCATGTTAGCCTCTAGGTGTAGTTAGCCGTACGCTTACAGTAATTCTATCTTTTCAGCTACACATTCAGTAATAATCCCAACGGACTGCAACTTTTTCTGAACTAAACGAGCTTTATCAAACTCGAGTCCTTCTTTTATTGCATATGTTCTACCGTTGAATAAAAGGTTTGCTTTCGTTTCCGGTATTTTTAAGTAACGAGCAAGCTTCAAACCTATTTGCAGCTGATCTTTATTTTCATCAATCTCTCCCTTGAAGAGTACCTTATATGTAGTCACAACTATCCTTACTTAAAATAAAATCACACCCAAATTTTTAACTAGAATATTATAAAGCGCATTTTTCCTAGTCACTCTTTTAACGTCTCTTCGATATCTTTCCTGAATTCAACAACTTTCTTTTTTAAATCAATATTCCAAAGTCTTTTAATAGCTTAGCTAAGCCCGCTAAGAAGTTGTCATATTGTATGAATGAGGCTTTGATACCACTCCATTACATAAAATCTTGATCATCTCTGCTTCATGATTAAGAATATTTTCTCTCCCTACTTCCTCTGGACCCCATTCGTCATAACACATCATCATTGCTTGCTTTAGACTCTCAGCACGGTTATTTTCTTGATAGAACTTTTTCTTATCTTGTGGTGAGTAGTTGCTAAGCCTTGAATTACTGCTAGGCGAAATTAAACAAAGATTGCCAAAACGATCAACATCTTTCATCTTACTTGCCCCTGACGGGTCCATTTGTGGAAAGTAGTGCTCAACAGAGCTTCTAAATGAAAATTGAAAATCATCAAAGTGCTTCCCTAGGTCTTTTTTACCTTTTCCATCAAATGTTTCATTTTCAGATAGACGCTTCCACAATAGGTAATCTAAACGGTTGAACACAAAGTTTTGTACACCAGTGCCTTGGTGGAGCACTTCAGGCTCTTCCTCCTTAAACTCTAGGCTTGCACCCTCTATAATTTCTTTAAAGTAGCTATCACTCAAACTTTCAAGCTTAGCTAAGTAAGCATCACCATCAACTGTTAAATTTACTTCATGCGTTATATTTTTATTTAAAATGTTTAGTGCATCATTTAACCACCGCTTATAAACCAACGAAGGGTTCGAAACATGGAACATGGCCAATAACATACGGAGCTTTTCGTTTTGTTCACCATTAAGTGAATTTGGGTACTCTGGACTTAAGCTAGCACCGTTTTTGTAGGCATTAAGCCTTACTAAACTCCACTTACGTTTTTCATCATGTAAATCAGGTTTAATGATGTAACTATCAAATAGAATTCGATATTTAAGCAATTCAAAAACAAAAGCTTTGGCTTCTACCTTCAAGACATTATCTCGAGAAATAAAGACATCAAGCAGCTTTTTATCATCCAATGAAACGCTTTCTTGCGTTAGCATCAACTTTAAAACATGTAATAAAAAATTTGAAAAGTCGATGACTGACCCAAATCGCTCTTCTTTCTCTCGCTCTTCATCATTTCTTTTTAAACTTGTCGATTTATTCGCAATAATTTCACGAAGCGTCATTGCATCTTGTTTTTGCAGCTTGCTTGTGTGCTTATCAAGAATTGCCCCAAAACTTGATGGCAGCTCTTGCCAGGTGTCGCCAAATAACTCTTTTCGTAAATCAGATTGAAAGCCCATCTGGGTATAGCGCTTCATATTTGAGCACGCATCCCAAATAGCAGAGAAAGTACTCCTCTCATCTTCGGTATCTAGCGTCGCCATAAACTTCGCTTTCAACACTTCATGCTTTTCTAATTGCTCACCACGATTATTCATTATCTCAAAGTAATGATTGAGATCGGTTTGCGGAGGCACAACCACTCGTAATATGGTGACGTGCTCTAACAAGTACTCTAAAAAGCGGTTGGTTTTATCTTCTTTATCCAAACCTTTGGTTTTAAAGTAACGCTTGATGATTTGAAATGCAGAGTGAATATTCGGCTCTTCTGACTCACCATTCGTGTTATTGTTATAAATATCATCTAACGCTCTAGAAGATTTTGGGCGACTATCAAACGTTAAATTGATATCTAAACCTTCCAAAAGCCCTTTCTTAGTGACTGTTTGATGTTTTAAATACGCTAGTAATATAGACAGTGTTGTATGTCTTTGCTGACCATCAATTGTTTCATATACCAAATTAGATTGCTGAGAATGAGACGCTCGCTGATAAACAACTAAACTGCCCAAGTAGTATTGTTCTTGTTTAGTGGCATTGGATTCATTGGGTTGAGTAATAAGCCCTGCGGCATCGCTGATATCTTGAATTAACTGTTCTATCTCTGGCGCCCCCCAAGCATAATTACGCTGATATATAGGAATGACATATTGAGTTTTATGATCAAAAAGTTTTTTAACTGATAACGATTCAACTTGATTATTTTGGCTCATTTACATTTCCCGTTGTCATAGCTTCAATAGATGCTTGTACGCTTTTAGCATTAGAAAACTTAGGCTCTTTGTTATATGGAGGCTGAAAGTTCAAAACTTGTTGAGGGTGAACGGCTTTACTAATAGCTCTAAATAAACCTTTTCGCTCTTTAGCGTGATTATCTACCGTTTCCATTCCTATACGTTGCATTTCAAGGCGTAAAAAATAACTCCAGCGATAACAAATTTGTGCTGCTTTATCTAATTCAATATCTCCGAATTTATCGTAGTAGTACATTACTGCACAAAAAAATAAATTTCGGACATAGCTGTCCCCTTTACGATTGCTTCCGGTGTAATCGGTGTGTCTGTTTACAAATGAAGATAATCTCGCATTCTCACCAACAAATAACTTTGAATGGATAGCCATATAATGTTGTATGTATTCAAAAAAGCGCTTTCCGTTAATCATTACTTGGTCAACTTGGAATGGATAACTCTTAGTTTGCTTATCCCATTTACGGGCAGGATCAGCATTAAAACTCTCTATCGCATAGTCAAGCGCCAACATGGCATCTACATAGTAATATTGCGTGTCTTCTAGGCTAACCCCTTTGAATACATCAATATTATGCCGACTAAACTGGATACCATAGTCACCATCTATCCAACGGCGCATACGAAACAAAAACTCGCCCATTATGGTATGTAAATTGGCAGAACCATCATCAGGGTTAACTCCTTGCTCCCATAAACTTACATGATGCAGTCGCTCGTTTTGTTCTGTTGAACCCATCATTTCACGTAAGTGATAAGCCTTTAGCAAATCATGGGGAGCAAGCGCTTTACCACGTGCATTTTGAGAGTCAAAGAATTGAAAGGCTTCACTTAAATCATCAAGAGTCACTTGAATAAGTTCGCACTTATAGAGCACAAAATTGAGGAGTTCCTGCTTTTCTAATGGCGTTAAAGTAGCTAATCGCTCAGCGATTACCTGAGCATTATTTTTTAGATTTTCAATACTGACTGATGATTCAAATTTATGTTCAATTAAGCTTGAGCTGATACTTTTATCTTCACTATCTATTATGGTGCACAGCAGTATTAAAGTAAGAAGACGCTGTTGACCATCAACGATATTAAGAATGCCATTATCATTTTCAATATGGGTATTATTGTCTTGATGTAGAACAACTGTACCTAGCCGATAACAAGGCTTGGTTTGATGATTCAGAATATCATCAATCAATTGGTCAACATGCTTAGGCTGCCATTTATAAGGTCGTTGGTACTCTGGGATCTCAAGTTTTTGACCCATTAGTTGCGAAATTGTTTGGGGCTGATTGAAAATAATTGCCATGTATAGTTCATCTGTTGATTAAATGTATTTGTAAAATAGAGCCGAAAGGCTACTTGCTATAAACTTCTATATTCTTACCAGCTCGCCACATTAAAGCCAATACGCATGTTGAAGTGCTCGTCAATCTTGCTATTGGTAATGTTATTTTTGCGGACAAATGTCTGATACGACATATCTACTCGCTCAACGGGTTTACCAAAAATAATGATGATGTCTTCGTCTAGTTTAACTTCTGTAATTTCGAAAATAAGAGGGATATTCATCGTAGGTTTTATAACCGCCATACGATCCCCCACTTTCGCAGTGACTAACTCATCCCAACCGTGTTGGCCTTTACCTAAGTCATAAATAGCACCTTTTCCATAGCGCTCGAAGTGATTGATTCTTGTACTTATGGCATTCGCAAGAAAGTGCTTTACTTTATTTTCAGACTGATTGTTGCTGCTGGAATTTGCTTGTGTATCTAACATGAGTATTCCTTTAATATCTTGCTCATATCTGAGTTAACTCTTTGCTTTTGATGATATGAAAATCTTAACCGAGTAACCACGACAACTTTTGTCGACGCTCTATGCTATTTATTCTGCTGTTTACCAAGGTATGGATAATGTACATTACCCCCAGGGGCGGAGCATACTTTGATTACTTATAAACCAAAGAACACCTGTGCCCTAAATTTGTCGTTCCAGCCAGCGGTTTTCAATTTGCTACGTTGACTCGGTAAGCCGCATTCACACTGCTTGAGCATATTCATTACAAAACGCCTGAATAGGGCCATATTTTCCACCGCATCATCAAGACAAATTCTTGATGAATCCTCTTTAAAAACAACATCTAGTACATAGTGCTGACAGTTCTCTATACGCCAGTGTTGACGGATGTAGTGGCCTAGCACCTTATTTTTTGGTGACATTGAGCTGACGTAGTAGCTGGTATCAATACTGGTTTTACCGCCGCAGGTTCTGTGTCGTTCTACCGCAATGATGCTGCGAATTGTCGGCCAACTCACCGCTAACGCTTCGTCTAATTTTGGCTTGAGTTGATATACTATCCGCGTCTCTGTGCAACCATGTGCTTGCTGCTTTACCTCAGTTACGACTTGCTCTTTGCCAGCATCGAATACGCGTTGAAATTGATCGGTTACAGCCTGATATAGCTTGGGCTGATTCTTTTTAACCTGCACCACAACATCAGCTTTTTTCGCAGTGATCATTTCAAGTGTTTGCCGTTGACAATGTAGCGCATCCACTGTGATAACACTGCCCTTAATATCAAGCACTTCAAGCGATTGTCGCACAACACGTATCTCGCCTTGCTTGGTTTCAGTGGACTGTTGTGACAGTACTAACCCTGACTCTATATCGTATGCAGTAACAAGTTGTAATGCCGTCTTTTTATCGCCGCGATACGAACCGCGCAGTACTTTGCCGTCGAGTGCAATAACTGGTTTACCTGTGGTTTGTCGCTGCTCGTTGACCCAGTTTAACAGAGCTTCCAACAGTGATTCTGCCACCACAGATTTGAGGATCCGAGCGATGGTATGGCGCTTTGGGATCCCGTTTTTAAATGGCCGATACTGCCGCAACCAATCCTCCTTCGACTCGCCATAGAGCTGGATATATTGCCAACCATCAGCACCTGCCATGATGGCACTAATAACAAGGAAAATGACATCAACTAAGTCGTGCTTTTTGTTAATATCAGAGCGAGTTTCTTCTACAACTGTAAGGTGTTCAATCAGATTCATTGGTTGCGCCTAGCAATGGGATTGGCGCTATTTGATCATAAATTAGCTAAAAGTGCGATCCCGCCCTGACATCGTGACTACATTTATATAAAGTCCAAAATCCGCATATTTATTTTAGCTTTCATGGCCACATAGCTTAGCCAGCCTTAATCTACAATTTACCCAAACAACAATTCAAAATATGTCTTTGATGAGCCAATTTAGGCACAAATTTAGAGCCATCACATCGCTTCAATCACTATCAATTCCATGCTATCTAGACTAACATATTGGTTAGATTTAAAGCTTAAGGAATACAGCGTGTCGTTAGCGAGTGCTCATACAATTCGCCAAAGCCGATTTTTGCCACTTGTTGCTGCACTATTTGTGTTAGTTGGCAGTATGCTTTATGGACTGGTGTTATATGAGCAAGAAAAGGAGCATCATGCTGAAAAAGTCGCCTCGGCACTTGCTTTGCGCCTTGAGCATGTAACTGAAGGGGTGAACGAGCGCGTTACATTGTATTGGTACGGCATTTTGGGGCTTCGCACTGCTATTTACTCGAACCAACAGCATCGCTTTGACTATCAGGCAATGCAGCGATACATCAACTCGTTTGATTTCCAAGCGGAATATCCAGGCGCACGAGGCATTGGAATTATTAAGTATGTCCCCGTTGATAACGTAAGTAGCTTTGTGCAACAAGCACAAGCTGAGCGTACAGACAGAACGTTCTCCATCAAAACGTTAAACCCACATAACACCAGCAAATTTGTTATCCAGTATATTGAACCCGAAGTAAACAACGATAAAGCCGTCGGATTGGATATAGGCTCCGAAGCTAGCCGCAGAACAGCGGCAATAGAAGCTGCAACTGCCAATGAGCCGAGGCTTACTGCCCCAATCACCTTAGTGCAAGCTGACAATAAGGTTAAATACGGATTTTTAATTCTCGCCCCAATTTATACACTAACCGGTATTACACAAGATGAAGAAAATCGTTTAGATAACTTGATTGGTTGGACTTATTCCCCGTTACTTATCGATGAAATTCTGTCGACTTTGCTATCTTTTCAACAAGATGTTTCAATTCAAATCTCCGATGTAACCAATAACGATGAAGACACACCATTTTATCAGGCACTAAAAGAAGATGTTAGAGAGAAAAATGGCCCACTAGCTAAACAAATCGCGTTATTTGGTCGCACTTGGGAAGTAAAAATTTGGCCAACTTCTCAGTTTATACATTCACTCAATCTCGTCTCTCCGAATACCATTTTGCAAGTCGCGCTGTTGGTTTCAGCTTTATTGGCGGTCATCACTTACGTTTTACTTTTAAGCTTTGCACGTCAGCGTTTAGCAGAAAGGGAAAAATTGGCGGCTGAAGAAGAAAAAGCACAATCCCTCGCGAAACTGAACTCGTCTTTAGAACAAGAAGTGAAAGCGCGTACTAAAGAAATCGTTAAATACAGCCAACTTCACACCAGTATTGTTGAAGGTTCAGGTTATGCCATTGTTGCCACCGATCCAGACGGTATCATTACCCAGTTTAACCCTGCGGCCGAGCGTTTATTAGGGTACAAAAAAGATGAACTCATTGGTAAATCATCCCCTGCCATTTTCCATCTTGAAGAAGAGGTTGTAGCAAGAGCAAAAGCGTTAACAGAAGAGCTTGGCAGAGTCATTGAACCTGAATTTGAAGTTTTTGTCGCCAAAGCCAAACAAGGTGTGGTAGACACTAGCCGATGGACTTACGTTACTAAGCAAAATCAATACGTTCAAATTAAGCTGAACGTAACGACATTGACCGACGAACGCGGCAACATTGATGGCTTTTTAGGCATCGCATTAGATCTTACAGAGCAGCTCAAACACGAACGAGAACTATCGCATGCCAAAGAAGCGGCGGAGCAAGCAGCCAAAGCTAAGGCCGTCTTTTTGGCGAATATGAGCCATGAAATACGAACCCCCATGAACGGCTTATACGGCACGTTGCAACTCTTAAAATCGGAGCCGCTTAATAGTACTGCCACCAACCTGCTCGAAAAAGCGACCTACTCAGTTAAAGCACTTAACACCATCATTAACGATATTTTGGATTTCTCAAAAATTGAAGCCGGTCGAATTGAGCTTGAGGAGCGGCCATTTAATATAGAGGTGTTGGTTGAACATCTACGCTCAGACTTTTTAGTGTTGGCAAAAAATAAAGGCCTCAAACTTAAGATCTACATTGAACTTGAGCATAAGTTTTGGCTTGGGGATGAAGTCAGAGTCAGACAAGTGATGCTTAACCTCTTGTCTAACGCTATAAAATTTACTGAGACTGGTAGCGTTATTACCCGTATAAAATCACTTAAAAATGACTCTGGTATGCTTATCACCGTGGCTGACACAGGTATAGGGATGACAGAAGCTGCAATCAAAAAGCTCTTTTCACGATTTGAGCAGGCAGATAAGTCCACCACTCGAAAGTTTGGTGGTACAGGGCTTGGCCTTTCGATTACCCGCTCTCTAATTGACCTGATGGGCGGCGTAATTAGAGTAGAAAGTACCGTTGGAGAAGGCAGTCTATTTAGTATCGAGTTGCCCATGCACAAGTCTGAGTGTACGTCTGAGCAGCTAAAAGACAAGCAGCTAACAGCAGCAGATTTGAGCGGCACATCCATATTGCTCGCTGAGGATAACCCAGTAAACCAGCTGGTAGTGCGTTCTATGATCAGTAAGGCCAATGGTGATATTGCGATTGCGAATAATGGTAAAGAGTCCATTGAACAATTCGAGCTAAACAAGCCCGACTTAATACTTATGGACATTCAAATGCCTGAGATGGATGGCGTTGAGGCATGTAAACGTCTTAAGAATAAGGATCCCAATATCCCAATCATCGCATTAACTGCAAATGCTTTTCCGGAAGACAAAGCCTTGTATGAGCGCGTCGGATTTGATGGCTATGTTGCCAAACCCATAGAGCAACTTGAGCTTATCAATACCATCGTGACCGTACTCGCACATAGCCGTAATATGCAGTGATCTGAGAACATTCTGCAGCTAGCAGCTACAAACTTAATCGTTTAATAAAACGCATGTACCTTTTTAATTTACTGATCAAATAATCAATCCCTATCCACCTGCAAGGATCGATCGCCATGAAACACGCTAGATCGCTTTTACTTAGTTTATTCATCGCATTTTTAGCATTCGAAGCTACAGCCAAATGCGATAAAACTTTACGTATAGGAATGAACGAAACACAGTGGCTTCCCTATATTTCTCGCGATGGAGGTAATGTCTCAGGTTTAGAAATTAATGCGCTAAACATCTTGTTTAACGACTCATCTTATTGCTTGGAATATGTCTTTTATCCCACTTCTGCAAGAATGCTAGCGGAGTTAAAGGCAGGTAAAGTAGATGTACTAATGGCTGCGACCAAAACGGCATCTAGAGCTAGGTTTGCGTACTTCACTACACCTTACCGCCAAGAAGTCATGGCGTTATTCCAACATAAAGACAAACCAAAAATTGGCGGCGAAGTCGAGTCGTTGATCCTTGCAGGAAACACATTTGCTCTGAATGCTGGCAGCTATTACGGTATGGCCTTTGAAAAACTGATCCAAGACTTTTATAACGATCAGCTGGTACACCTGCCCAATGCCGCTCGTCGCTTTAAGATGTTGAGTAAACAGCGAGTTGACTATGTTGTTGAAGATAAGCTCGCAGGAGAATACTTTATTCAATCTAGAGAGTATACCGACATTATCTATTCTGGTACCGACGCGAATAAAACACCAGTTAGCTATATGCTTAGCAAAGCTAGTTTAACTACTGTAGACCTTGAAAACATCAATCAACTAATTGAGTTGCGCCAAAGCGAGCTCAGCAATTTGTTTTCTTTTCATCAAGTTTCCGATCCCCATTTATAACTGAAGACGTAACCTCTACATTGTTGCTTATCTTTGTATAACGCTGTTTATCGTAATTGATTTGGAACTATTTGTTACTGCCGACTACAGTTAATAGATGCGCCAAAATGGGTTGGGGTTTGCTTGGTTCGGTTTTTACTCTTTGTAACTTGTACATTTTATTTTTGCCAACACGCGTTGGCGAAAGATTTTTCATATTTTGAAAGTAAACTAGACGAGGCTAGCGACTACTTAACAGTTAACCCAGCACAATCACTAACTATTCTCGACAGTTTAGAGCAACTGCAAGATGTGCCAGTGCCTTTATTTATTCAGTGGCATTTGCTGAGCGCTCGTGCATCTGTACCAACAAATAAAGTAGATAGGCTCTATACCTCAATAAACGCGACCTTTTTATATCCAAATGATATGTTTTTTAAAGCAAACCTCCCTACCATTTTGAGTGCACTTGGGATTTGGTTACGCTGGCAGGAGTACCTTGATGATGCTGATATTAGCCTCAAGTGTGCCTACAAATATGCAGAAAATGACAACCAACGGCTTACGCTGACAAATAGTATGGCGCTAGTTGCCCGCAACCAAAATGATTACCAAAAAGCGAGAACCCTGTATGCCAAGGCACGTAAACTAGCTGAGGAGCTAAAACAAACCCCGGTACTGGCGATGATCGAAAGCAATTTAGGTAGCCTCGCGCTTGATCAAGGCCGAATATTTGAAGCCGAGCTGTATTTTCGTCATGCCCTATTGGGTTATCAAGCTGTTGATAAACGCTCGGGTCAAATCTCAGCAGGAATTAATTTGATGTTTGTCTTTCTTATTCAAAAACAAATTGTCAACTACGAACGTTTACAAGGGCCCACCTCTACGCTAACCACAGCCTTTCCAAACGAATCAAAACAAGCATGGCTACAATGGCTTNAAACAACTCGAAGGGGAAATACCGAGCCAGAGCACTAAGCACGCGTTACAATTGGCATATACCCAATTAGAAAGCGATAAAGTAAAACTGCTAGTACATAGATATTTGGCAAAAGAGTTAGCCGTCGAAGTAACCGCCCCCCTCCCCATCACAACCAAATCTTTTTCAAGTCCTTGGTTTGATAAAGTGAAGCTGTGTAGTTGGTAAATGACTAAACTCGTTACTAAATGCAAAAAAACCGCTCAATGAGCGGCTTTTTCAAATTGGATTTGCTTATTCAGCAGCCTTAGACACCATCACCATTGCAGGGCGCAATAGACGACCGTTTAAGGTATACCCTTTTTGCATCACAGCAAGCACAGTATTTGGTGACACATCATTACTCGGCTGAATTGACATTGCTTGATGTAGCTCTGGGTTAAATGCTTCACCCTGTGGATTTACCGCTTCAACACCAAATTTAGCAAGGGCATCAGCAAATGTCTTGATAGTCATATCAATACCTTCAAGCACTGGCTTTAACGTTTCGTTTTCTTTGTCAGAAAACTCAATCGCACGCTCGAGGTTATCGATTACAGGTAGTAATTCGTTTGAGAACTTTTCTAGCGCAAATTTATGTGCTTTTTCAACATCCTGCGCTGCACGGCGACGAACATTTTCAAGCTCAGCAGCGGCGCGAACAACGCTATCTTTTTGTGAGTCGATAGTTTGCTTAGCGGTTTCAAGCTCTGCATACAGACCAGCGATTTCTTCTTCTGGGCTCAACTCACCCGCATTTTCTACCTGCTCTTCCTGAGTTTGTTGCTCTGCTTGTGCTTCTACAGCTTCTGCTTCCGCTTGTGTTTGTTCAAGCTCTTGCTCTGGGGCTTTTGTCTGCTCAGACATGTGGTGCTTCTCCGATTCTTTACAACTGCGGTAATTATGGGGATTGAAATGAGAGTTTCAACCCTTTATTGCGGCAATTTTTTGAATTCTGATAAGATGGCTTCGATCTTTGAATCCGCGGGGCAAATTACGCAAAAGCGACTTTGATATTCTCCTTTGGAGAAATACGGCACACTGAGCACCACTACACGATGTAAACCTAACATACTTAGCTCTTCGCCAAGTAACACGGATACGCCGTCTTTAAACGCCAAGCGGTCTTCAACTTGGTCTAAAAATCCGACGCCAAGATTAATCTCTCTATCCAACTCTAAGCGGTTATATAAGTAGCGCTCGCCCACAACAATTGCATTATCTGAGCCTAATTGCTGACTTAACTGCTTAGTCCACTGGGCCAAAATATGATGACAACTCGGCGGTGCGCTGTGTGCCATGGCGCGCATTCGGTGCAACCCTTCAACTAAAGTTTGTTGACTGAATACAGTATTCATCCAAGCCGCGAACTGGTAACGCAACGCGTCGGAGTCATCAACAGGTTTATCTATACAAATATTGTGCGATTGCCCCGCTCTGTCTAACAGCAGAACCAACCAATTTTTACGATCAAAATCGAGCACTTCCACACGGAACATTTGTTTGCTGCTAACTTGTGGTAATCCCACGCAGCAACAGACCTGGAAGTTTTGGCTCAATAAATGTGCAAAAGAGACTATTGCGGACTGTTCGGGTTGCCAATGAACGGCAACATCAGCCAGAGGAAAAAACTCCTGTAGCCAGAATTTTACACCTTGATCGGTGGGCACGCGGCCAGCTGACGTGTGCGGCGAATACAATAAGCCTTGATTTTCAAGTCTTGCCATTGCATTGCGTACGGTTGCAGAACAAATAGCAAGGCCGTCCTGCTTTGCTATTTTGCTGGATGCAACAGGCTGTCCTTCACCATTACAATAATGGCGCATGACCGCACACAGAATTTGTTCATCTCTGGGATTTAGTTTCATAATTATTTTAATATGGGTGTCAATTGCCAGTTTCAAGCACTACGCTTTTAATATAATCTTGCAACAAAGATACCAAGGACAAATGACTGAATGACGACCACGTTTAACACCATCGGCTTAATTGGCAAACCCAACCACGAAGGCGCGGGGACGACCTTACAACGACTCTATACATTTTTGCAAGCATTAGGATATGAAGTACTCGTAGAAGATCGCGTTGCGGAGCAAATAAAGTCGTTAGACGAAGACGCTATAGTCGAGTTAGTTGAACTAGGTAAACGTTGCGACCTTGCCATTGTTGTTGGTGGTGACGGTAACATGCTTGGTGCAGCAAGAGTACTGGCTCGCTTTGATGTCGCTGTGATTGGAGTTAACCGCGGTAATTTAGGTTTTTTGACAGATTTGAACCCCGAAGGCTTTGAAGCGCAGCTAGAAGCGGTGTTGAGCGGCCAATTTATTGAAGAATCGAGATTTCTGTTGGAGGTAGCAGTATACCGACATCACCAACTTAAAAGCGCAAATCTAGCAATGAACGAAGCCGTATTACACGCTGATAAGGTTGCTCATATGATTGAATTTGAGGCTTTTATCAACGACGATTTTGTATTCTCACAGCGTTCAGACGGTTTAATTGTCTCGACACCAACAGGTTCAACCGCTTACTCGCTTTCGGGTGGAGGGCCTATTCTAACCCCAGAACTCGACGCTATTTCACTGGTGCCAATGTTTCCGCACACCTTATCTAGCAGACCTTTGGTAGTGGACGCAGAAAAAGAAGTCAAACTTAAGTTAAGTCTAGAAAACACCGACAGCTTACAAGTGAGTTGTGACAGTCATGTTGTATTAGCTGTGCTACCTGGTGACGAAGTTATCATCAAAAAAGCGGAGAAAAGACTAAGATTGATCCATCCCAAATGCTACTCCTACTACAATGTTCTTAGACAGAAATTAAATTGGGGCAGTAGGCTTTACTAAGTCCACAAAGTTACGCAAAATAACCTTGGTTAAATTTTCTAATTTAGGTAAATAACAATAAAATGGCTTACGTTGTATTTTTCACATTGGCGCTGCTTATCACTATACTTTCAGTGTATTTAGTGATTGAAAATAATAGAAGAAAAGCCCGTGAAGCAGAAAAAAAAGCCTTTAACGATCGTTTAAAAGTGATTAATAACAACTTTAAACTGAAAGTTGCTGAATTCGTCGAAGCGAAGATTTTAAGGCCAAAATACGCACCGCAGATAAATGCAATTGTTGGCAACTTTTTTGTCGTTCAAACCCACTCAGAAGAGAACTTGGCACAACTGGAAAAAGTGTCTGAATTATTTATCTATTCAGTGACAAACGAGCTCAATAAGTGTCGCTCAAATGGCAATATAGATTTGCTTGCTGAGCAACTACAGTATTTTGTTGCCGAATTACCCACGGCGGGCATTGCCTATAATCGTGATTTCTATCGCGAGATGCTTCCAGCTCTCATTGCACGCATTCAAACACCTGATACGCCAGCAATGCAGCAAGATGAAGATGTGCTGGATTCGCAAAAGCGAGGTGATTCAGAGACATCCAACCAACAAATGCAAGCAGCCTTAGTAAAAGAGCATGCCGTCGGTTAATCTTGCTATTATTTTTAGTAAAATTTTTGATTTGAGTTGCTAAACAACGAAATACTGTATAAATTAACAGTAACTATCTGTTGGGGTGTACAGTATGCTTCTAGCTTTAAATGTTCAAAATTTTGCTATTGTTAGTGCGCTAAATATTGACTGGCATTGTGGCATGACCGCAATTACAGGTGAAACAGGCGCAGGTAAGTCCATTGCAATCGATGCGCTTTCTTTATGTCTCGGTGAGCGTGCTGATCCTTCTGCTATTCGTCCAGGTACCGACAAAGCGGATATTTCTGCTCAGTTTGATGTTTCAAACCTCCCTGCTGCCAAGCGCTTTCTAACGGAGCATATGCTAGATAACGAAGAAAATGAATGTATTCTTCGTCGTGTTATTAGTAAAAGTGGGCGTAGTAAAAGCTATATCAATGGTTCCCCTGTTACTGCAGGCCAACAAAAGGAGCTTGGGCAACATCTTATCGCGATCCATGGGCAACATGCCCATCAGCTACTGTTAAAGCCAGAGTATCAACTGCACTTGCTAGATGCTTACGCAAGCCATACGACTTTGTTGCAAGCAGTTAAGGGTCAATATAATCACTATCATAAACTGCAAAAAGAATATGCCGAACTACAAAAGTCACAACAGGCACAAGCCGCAAAAAAACAGCTTCTTGAGTACCAAGTAGCGGAGCTTGATGAGTTTGCCCTACAAGAAGGCGAATATGAAGATATTGAGACCGAGCATTCGCGCCTAAGCCATAGCCAAACTATTTTAGAACAATGCCACCGAGAGCTATCTCGCCTTTATGAAAATGAAGAGCAGACTGTGCTCTCACAGCTACAACAAAGTGCACAAGTGTTCTCTGAGCTCATCAGTTTTGACAAAACTCTTGAAAATATTGCACAAGTGCTTGAAGAAGCCGCAGTACAAGTGGAAGAAGCCAGTAGAGAGATCCGCAGTTATTCTGATTCAGTCGAACAAAATCCGATGCGACTACAAGAGCTAGAAGATAGACTCTCTCAAGCTCTAGATTTAGCTAGAAAGCATCAAGTTCAGCCTGAATTGCTATATCAGCACCATCAAGCGCTGCAACATGAGCTTGAGTCTATTAGCTCTGACTCTGCACGACTGGATGCGTTAGAGGAAGAAATTGCTGAAGCCATCAACGCCTATAACCAAGCAGCGCTTGGATTAAGTCAAAGCCGCCAGCAAGCCAGTGCATCTCTTAATGAACGTATTTCTGCAAGTATGAAAGAACTTGCGATGGGTGATGGCCAATTTGAGATCCAGTTAACGCCTAATCTTGGCGCTAAACCGAGCCCTCTTGGGTATGATCACATTGAATTTTACGTCTCTACTAACCCTGGCCAACCTTTGCAACCTATGGGCAAAGTTGCCTCAGGTGGTGAGCTATCTCGGATAAGCTTAGCCATTCAAGTGATCATCGCAACACGCGTGACGACACCCACTTTAATTTTCGATGAAGTTGATGTTGGGATCTCAGGTCCAACAGCTGCAACCGTAGGTAAATTGCTGCGCCAGCTTGGTCAGTCTACGCAAGTTATTTGTGTTACCCATTTACCGCAAGTGGCATGCAGTGGTCACAATCAGTTCTTTGTCGCAAAACGGGTAGAACATGGCGAAACCTTTACCAAAATGACCCCAATGGCAGAAAACCAACGCATTGATGAAATAGCAAGGTTAATTGGTGGGGATAAAATAAGTGACACGACAAGAGCCAGTGCCAAGGAGTTATTACAAGTACAAAGTGCTTAGCTGTTATCAGGGTGATTGCACCTGTTGAATTAATGCACCAACCAACAATTTGAACGGTGAGATATCATCTTAGCTTGGTTTAAAATTTTCATTTAGAGTACTTAAATAGTAAGATTTTTGCCCTCGCGATTATAGACACAGATAATTGGTCGATAGCAGGATACAAGAGCGATTCTGCTACTGCTATTTCACTGCTTCAGATAGCTCATTGATGTAGAAAAATTAATGTGGCTTATCCCAACTTACGGTTAATCAGCCTTATTTATAAACTGGGGAATAAATATATGTTTGCTGTATTGTTGAATTAGCGCTTCGCATTAAACCGAATTGCTGCACGGATCAATGTACGAAAATGCGCTTCATTGATAGTGTCCTGCTGTTTTATATCAATCGCCCGTCGAGTGTTACCTGCAAACCCTGTATTGAATAGCTGGTGCTCATCTTCAAACTTTGCACCGTATGCAAAGGTAAGTTTGACCTTATCTTTGTATACTTCGCCCGTGCAGATCATGCCAGCTTTTGACCAGACAGGCACTCCTGTTGGGTTGCTTGGCTTACGCCACTTGATATCTTCTTCTACATCTTTATCAACACTTAGGATCAGACTTCTGATCTGCTGCAATACCACTGCATGCCAATCGCTTAAGCTCGCTATCTTTGCAGTGACCGCATCTGCGCCTGAGTTTATTGTTTCATTCATGATCTTTCCTTAACACTATTGATAAATACATCTAGAGTGAAATTAAGTTAGCAGCTAACAAGGGCCTGTTGACCTTTGCTGTTTGATTTTTGTTCTTCTGAGTGCGTTTTGGTCACGACGCTCAACTTGCCGCCTAGTAATCTAGGTAAAAGTTGAGCAACAATGAACAGAGCACACTCAGGTGAACCCAAAGGGCAGCGCTTGATTGGCATTTCTACTGTGTTATCGCCTGACTCACATAGAACAATTATGCTACGCAGACTCTGCCTTGTATAAACACCAATCACACTGCTGCAAAAACAAACTTAAAAGATAAACAGTCCCTACGCAAAATTCAAATAAAAAAACCCCAGTTACAACGAGTGTAGTTGGGGCTTGTGAACGACAAAAGCTGTTGTTTAAGTTAAACTTCTAAATAGTCCAAAATGCCTTCAGCGGCGTTGCGGCCTTCAAAAATCGCCGTTACCACTAAATCAGACCCTCGTACGGCGTCACCACCGGCAAAGATCTTTGGATTACTTGTTTGATGTGTAAATGCGCCTTTTTCTGGTGCAACAATACCGCCCCAGTGATTTATTGCCACATCGTATTGTGCTAACCAATCAAGGTTGTGAGGCTTAAAACCAAATGCCATGATCACCGCGTCGGCTTCTAGCGTATGCTCAGAACCTTCCACAGTTTCAGCACTACGGCGACCATTTTTGTCAGGTTCACCTAATTGTGTTTTCACCATTTTAACGCCCGTGACTTTGCCTGAGCTGTCTACTTCAATACCAACCGGCTGTAAATTGAATCTAAATTCAACCCCTTCTTCTTTGGCATTTTTAACTTCTCGAACTGAGCCAGGCATGTTTTCTTCATCACGACGATAAGCACAGATCACGGATTGCGCATTTTGTCTGACTGACGTTCTAACACAGTCCATCGCAGTGTCCCCACCACCTAGTACCACCACGCGCTTACCCGCCATGTTCACATAGCTATGCTGACTTTCGTCATAGCCCATAACTCGGTTGGTGTTACCAATCAAAAATGGTAGCGCATCATAAACACCGTCGGCATCCTCATTTTCAAGATTGCCTTTCATGCTTTGATACGTCCCCACACCTAAGAATACGGCGTCGTATTGCGACAATAACTCGTCCATGGAGACATCACGACCAACTTCGGTATTGAGTTTAAATTCAACGCCCATTTCGGTGAAAATCTCACGACGGTTTTCCATTACTGATTTTTCTAATTTGAATGACGGGATCCCAAAGGTCAGCAAACCGCCAATTTCAGGGTTGCGATCATACACCACTGGGCGCACGCCGTTTCGCACTAGAATATCCGCACAGCCAAGTCCTGCCGGACCCGCACCTATGATCGCGACTTTCTTATCGGTCCAAGTAACGTAAGAAAGATCAGGCTTCCAGCCCTGTGCAAACGCCGTATCGGTAATATATTTTTCAATATTTCCTATGGTCACAGCACCAAACTCTTCGTTCAGCGTACACGACCCCTCACAAAGCCTATCTTGCGGACATACTCGACCACACACTTCAGGCAAACTATTGGTACGGTGAGATAGCTCCGCTGCCTCAATGATTCTGCCTGTACGAATAAGTTTGAGCCATTGCGGAATATAGTTGTGAACTGGACACTTCCATTCACAATACGGGTTACCACAATCTAAACAACGATCAGACTGCGAATGAACTTGCTGCTCAGAAAATGGCTCATAAATTTCAACAAAAGATTGCTTACGCGTAGAAATAGGCTTTTTGCGCGGATCTACACGTTGTACATCGATAAATTGGTAAACGTTCTCGCTCATTGCTCTCTCCTACTGCGCCTGAATTCTTAGCTCAGCACTACTACGCGCTCGGTGGCCAAGTAAACTGTTTAAATCGCTAGACTTTGGCTTTACCAATTTAAACATTGGCAAATACAACTCAAAGTTAGCTAAGATCTGCTCAGCTCGAGTTGAGCTCGTTAAATCTAGATGCTCTGCAATTAAACCGCGTAGATGCTCTTGGTGCGATGCAAGCGTTTTGAGATCGACCAGCTCGACCAACTCAGGGTTGATCCGTTTATCAAAATCACCTTCTTCATCAAGTACATAGGCAAAACCACCGGTCATGCCTGCGCCAAAGTTAACGCCAACTTGACCAAGCACACACACCACGCCTCCCGTCATGTATTCGCAGCCATTATCACCAAGCCCTTCAACAACCGCTTGTACACCCGAATTTCGCACGGCAAAGCGCTCCCCTGCTCGACCTGCTGCAAACAACTTACCGCCAGTCGCGCCATATAAACAGGTGTTACCGATGATAGCCGCCTGATGAGAGGCAAAGCTTGAGCCGACAGGAGGACGCACGACTAGCTTTCCACCAGCCATCCCTTTACCAACATAATCGTTAGCATCACCGACTAATGTCATTTCAAGGCCACCCGCGTTCCACACCCCAAACGATTGCCCTGCAGTACCATGTAACTCAAGTGCAACTGGATCTGCTGCCATACCTTGGTTACCATGCTTGCTTGCGATATAACCAGACAACATTGCGCCGATAGAGCGATCCGTATTGGAAATACGACTCACCAGCGAGATACCTGTCATTTCGTCGATTGCCGTCTTCGCTTTCGCAAGTAAACTTTCATTCAACGCACCACTGTAATGTGATGGATTAGTATGCGTGCAATACAGCGCTTCATTTGACGGATTGTTCGGCTTCGCTAGAAGCGGACTTAAGTCGAGCTTTTTCTGCTTCGCAGTATTACCTTCAATGGCTTCAAGTAAATCCGTTCTACCAATCAAATCGGTGAGTTTTGTGACTCCCAAAGCCGCCATCAGTTCACGAGCCTCTTGTGCAATAAACTTAAAGTAGTTCATCGCCATCTCTGGCAATCCGTGATAATGCTTTTGACGCAACGTATCATCTTGCGTAGCAACACCGGTTGCACAGTTATTAAGGTGACAGATCCGCAGGTATTTACAGCCAAGCGCAACCATAGGGCCGGTACCAAAACCAAAACTCTCAGCACCCAAAATTGCCGCTTTAATAATATCTAATCCGGTCTTTAAGCCGCCATCTGTTTGCAACCTAATGCGGTGGCGTAGACCATTTTCAACCAACGCCTGTTGTGTTTCAGCAAGGCCGAGCTCCCACGGGCTACCTGCATACTTTACCGATGTCAGCGGACTCGCCCCAGTACCACCATCATAACCGGCAATGGTAATGAGATCGGCATACGCTTTAGCAACACCAGTCGCAATCGTGCCGACACCGGGTTCTGAAACCAGTTTGACCGAGATCATCGCTTCAGGATTGACCTGTTTGAGGTCAAAAATAAGCTGAGCTAAGTCTTCGATCGAATAAATATCGTGATGCGGCGGCGGCGAAATCAAAGTAACACCAGGAACCGAATAGCGTAGCTTCGCGATATAAGGGGTGACTTTTTCACCTGGAAGCTGACCACCCTCGCCCGGCTTTGCCCCTTGCGCAACTTTGATTTGAATAACATCAGCTGAACGCAAATAATGTGGTGTCACACCGAATCGGCCAGAAGCAACCTGCTTAATACGCGAATTCTTTTCTGTACCAAAACGTAGCTTATCCTCACCACCCTCACCAGAGTTAGAGCAACCGCCGAGGCGATTCATCGCAATTGCTAACGCTTCGTGTGCCTCTGGTGATAAAGCCCCAATACTCATCGCTGCCGAGTCAAAACGCTTGTATAGCTCGGTTGCAGGCTCAACATCATTGATGTCGATTGCTTGTTGCGCCGTATTAAGCTTAAGCATGTCTCGCAGATTCGTAATTGGACGGTTATTTACCAACTCAGCGTATTTAACGTAGTCTTGATAGTTACCCGAACGAACTGCGGTCTGCAAAGTTTGCACAACATCAGGGTTATAGGCATGGTATTCACCACCATGCACATACTTTAATAATCCACCGTGTGATAGTAGTTTACGCTTGCTAAATGCCAATTTATTGAGTTGTTGTTGCTCCAAGGCAAAATCGTCAAAACACGCACCTTTAATACGGTTTGCAACTCCTTTAAAGCACAATTCAACCACCTCATCGGATAAACCGACGGCTTCAAACAACATCGAACAACGATAGGAAGCAATAGTGCTGATCCCCATCTTCGACATGATTTTGTATAAACCTTTGTTAATCGCGCCGCGATAAGACAAAGTCACCTCGCGGTAAGACTTTTTAATGATCTTCTTATCACACATTGCAACAAGGGTTTCGTAGGCTAGATAAGGATAAATCGCTGTTGCGCCAAAACCTAACAAAACAGCAAACTGGTGCGGATCTCTAACACTACCTGTTTCAACCAAAATATTGGTGTCGCAACGCAAGTTGCCATCCACTAGTCGTCTTTGTACTGCCCCCACGGCCATCGCCGCTGGAATAACTTGTTTACCCGCTGCTATTTCTCGGTCACTGAGCACTAACATCACGCACCCGGAGCCCGCTTTTGCAACGGCTTCATCACAAATACGCTTGATTGCATCTTGCAAAGACTCTTCAATTTCGTAAATCAATGAAATTTTACACGCACAGTAATGGTCGTCATCGGCGGTTAATAGCTGCTGCATGTCAGAATAAGTCAGTACTGGCGAGGCAAACTGCAACCGTTTAGCATGACCTGTGGTTTCGTTGAAAACGTTCTGCTCACGGCCAATACAAGTCGCCAGTGACATGACATGATTTTCCCGTAACGGATCGATTGGCGGGTTCGTTACCTGAGCAAACTTCTGGCGGAAGTAGTCAAATATCGAGCGGTGCCCTTCAGATAGCACTGCAAATGGCGTATCGTCACCCATTGAACCGGTTGCTTCTTGGCCGTTTTCACCCATCACGCGGATAACTTGGTCGAGCTCTTCGTTGGTATAACCAAACTGTTTCTGAAAGGTCAGCAAGGTTTCATCGTCAAGATCACGCTTACCAGCCGCTTTCTCATCTAGTGCTTCAAATGGCGCTAATCGCTTAACATTTTGCTCAAGCCAAGTTTTGTACGGGTGTCTGGATTTCAAGTCTTGATCGATTTCATCGGACTGCCAAATCTTGCCATGTAAGGTGTCAACCACCAGCAACTCACCTGGACCTACACGGCCTTTTTCGATAACTTCATCTGGCGCGTAATCCCAAATGCCCACTTCTGAGGCAAGCGTAATAAAGCCATCTTGCGTGATCACATAGCGGGCAGGACGAAGACCGTTACGGTCCAAATTACAAGCAGCAAAGCGCCCATCAGACATCACGATGCCAGCTGGGCCATCCCACGGTTCCATATGCATGGAGTTAAAGTCATAGAATGCGCGTAAGTCTTCATCCATGGCGCGATTCTTCTGCCATGCAGGTGGCACTAACATACGCATAGCGCGGAATAAATCCATACCACCAGCTAAAAATAGCTCTAGCATATTATCTAAACTAGACGAGTCAGAACCCGTTTCATTGACAAACGGTGCCGCATTTTGCAAATCTGGTAATAAGGGTGACGCGAACTTATAAGCACGCGCTCTCGCCCACTGACGGTTACCTTCAATAGTATTGATTTCACCATTGTGAGCTAAATAGCGGAACGGTTGCGCCAGCGGCCATCGAGGCTGTGTATTGGTTGAAAAGCGCTGATGGAATACACAAATCGCACTGGTCATCCGCATATCAGCAAGATCAGTATAAAAATTCGGTAGATCCGCAGGCATCATTAAGCCTTTGTAGATAGTCACTAAACCAGACAAACTACAAATATAAAACTGCTCATCTTGCTCTAAATGCTTTTCGATGCGTCGTCTTGCAATATAAAGACGACGCTCTAAATCTTTAGGACGCCACCCTTCAGGAGCACCAACAAAAACCTGTTTAAACTGCGGTAATTGTGCTTTAGCGATAGGGCCAAGCATAGATGGATCGGTGGGTACTTCACGCCAACCTATGAGCGTCAGTGTTTCTTTTTCTAATTCTTCACTGATCACTTTTTCAGCCGCAGCTGCAAGCTCATGGTCCTGATTTAAAAATATCATACCTACCGCATAGTTTTTGCCTACATGCCAATCGTTTTCAGCTGCGACGGCACGGAAAAAACTATCCGGTTTTTGTAATAACAGTCCGCAACCATCACCGGTTTTGCCATCTGCAGAAATACCACCTCGGTGCTGCATGCGGTCCAAACCTGTGATTGCTGTACGGATCAGTTTGTGACTTGGCTGACCGCTTACATGCGCAATCAAGCCAAATCCACAGTTATCTTTTTCTAATTTTGAGTCGTATAACATAGACTCCTCCCCTTGCTACAACGGCCAGCCCATGACGGTACGACGAAATGCTGGCAGATATTCAAAATTAGCCTTGATTGAAAGTAGAGTCAACACAAATATGAATACATATTCACAAACTTGAATATTTCTCATTGGTAAGACAAGTTAGCCAAAACCGTAATAAATTTGCCACTTTGAAAATGGCGAATATAAATTTGTAAAATGACACCGGTATCACACCAATAAAAACGCAACAGAACACAACCAAAAGCAAACGTTTACGTAAACGTAAATCAAGTCAAAAATGAATAATTATTCACTTTTTGGATTTTCTAGAACTCAATATCGGAGCGCGTTCGATTACACTGTTTATATAGGTATGCAAAACAGAGCGCGTTTTTAGCTTGACGCTAACGTCAACTTGAGTTGATAAAAACAGGTGAATAGGTTTAAGTTAGATAAACGCGAACAGCGTTAATGAAAGTATAGATGTCTTAAATTCAATGAACCAGCTGGTTTTCAACCAACATCAGACAAAAAGGCTTGCAGAGAAAGTGGGTGGGAAGATTTTGTAAAAAATAAAGCATGGCAGAGTATCTACTCTGCCATAAGCGGTTAATTTATTCCGCTGCTGCTTCGTCTTTCTTATATTTAGCTGCTGTTTCAGCAATAAGAGGTTGAAGCTCACCCTTTTGGAACATCTCAATGATGATGTCACAACCACCGATTAACTCACCTTCTACCCAAAGCTGTGGGAAAGTTGGCCAGTTCGCATAATGCGGTAGTTCAGCACGAATGTCTGGATTTAATAAAATGTCAACATAAGCAAACTGCTCACCACACGCCATCAAAGCCTGAGACGCCTGCGAAGAGAAACCACAGTTAGGTAGTTTTGGCGACCCTTTCATATAAAGAATGATTGGATTTTCTTCGATCTGCTGTTTAATCTTGTCAATAGTTTCCATTAGTTACCTCAAAATGACGTTTCGTCCAATGCTTATCAATATTTAGTTTAGCATCGGCGTTTTAGCTTGCTACTCACTTTAACAACACCCGTCGCATTCATAATGCCTAGCTTTTAGCAGCGATAGAGTCTTGGGAGACATGGCTAAAATTAGCATGGCCGCCTATCACGATGTTCTACACTTTAACTGCTATTCGGCACATGTTCACAAAGAATGTGTATTATAAGTCATTAAGTCACTGGCACGCATTGCTGTTTGCCAAAACTTGAGTAAAATAGTCGGGAATTATAGTATCACTATATAGGCCAATGGTATAGAAAAGTGGGCTGATGTTAGCTACCTTTCGTATGCGTTATTGGCAAATCAACCAAAAAAATGGAGATTAATATGGCATTTGAACTACCGTCACTACCTTATGCACTAAATGCTCTTGAGCCGCATGTTTCTCAAGAGACGCTAGAATTCCACCACGGTAAGCACCACAACACATACGTTGTAAAGCTTAATGGTCTTATCGAAGGTACTGACTTTGAAGGTAAATCACTAGAAGAGATCGTATGTAGCTCTGAAGGTGGTGTTTTCAACAATGCTGCTCAAATCTGGAACCACACTTTCTACTGGCACAGTCTTGCGCCAAATGCAGGTGGCGAACCAACAGGTAAAGTTGCTGAACTAATTAATGCAAAATGGGGCTCATTTGCAGCATTCCAAGAAGCTTTCAACGACAAAGCGGTTAACAACTTTGGTTCAAGCTGGACTTGGTTAGTACAACTAGCTGACGGCTCACTAGATATCGTTAACACTTCAAATGCAGCAACGCCGCTGACTGAAGAAGGTGTTACCCCTATCATCACAGTTGACCTGTGGGAACACGCTTACTACATTGATTACCGTAATGTTCGTCCTGATTACCTTAAAGGTTTCTGGGCACTTGTTAACTGGGATTTCGCAAACAGCAACCTAGCTTAACATCAACTACCAGTATTGATGCAATAATGGGGCGCAAAAGCGCCCTTTTTTATGCCTGTAACTCAACATTAATACATAAAAAATCTAGTTTTTTTTGGGTATTCTTCATATCACGACTAAGCTTTAAGTAACCTTTCCAAATCTGTGATCCGCAAACCACACCAAGTAGCTTATTGGAGGTCGTTATGACAATATTTGAACATTATCAGGCCAGATATGAAGCCGCGCAAGAAGAAGAGTACACCATCGCGGAATTTCTTGAAATTTGTAAAAATGACAAGTCAGCCTATGCCAGCGCACCTGAGCGACTTCTGATGGCAATAGGCGAACCAGAAATGATCGATACATCGAAAGATGCGAGGCTTAGTCGGCTATTTTCGAATAGAGTAATAGCTCGATATCCTGCCTTCAGTGAGTTTTACGGTATGGAGGATGCCATTGAACAAATTGTATCATATCTCAAACATGCCGCACAGGGGCTTGAAGAGTGCAAACAAGTACTCTATTTGCTCGGCCCGGTAGGTGGTGGTAAATCATCTATCGCAGAAAAACTCAAGTATTTGATGCAAAAAGTGCCGGTTTATTCTTTAAAAGGCTCGCCCGTTAATGACCACCCACTTTGCTTGTTTAGCCCACAAGAAGATGCCGACCTTCTTGAAAAAGAGTACGGTATTCCTGAGCGCTATATTAAAACGATAATGTCTCCATGGGCAACCAAACGCTTACATGAGTTCAATGGAGATATTACTAAATTTAAGGTCGTAAAACGCTACCCTTCCATTCTTGATCAAATAGCCATTGCGAAAACAGAGCCTGGGGATGAAAACAACCAAGATATCTCAGCACTGGTGGGCAAAGTTGATATTCGTAAACTGGAGCATTTCGCTCAAAATGACCCTGATGCTTATGCTTATTCTGGGGCGCTATGTCTTGCGAACCAAGGTTTGATGGAGTTTGTCGAGATGTTTAAAGCACCCATTAAGGTGCTACACCCGCTGCTAACTGCAACCCAAGAAGGAAACTACAATGGTACAGAGGGTATTTCCGCCCTACCATTTAGTGGGTTAATACTCGCTCACTCTAACGAGTCTGAATGGCAAACCTTTAAGAACAATAAAAACAACGAGGCATTTTTAGACCGTGTTTACATCGTCAAAGTGCCTTATTGTTTACGCGTGTCTGAAGAGGTCAAAATTTACGAGAAGCTTATTGAAAATAGTGAGCTCAGAGAAGCCCCTTGTGCGCCTGGCACTTTAGAAACTTTAGCGAAGTTTTCAGCACTGTCTCGGATTAAAGAGCCAGAGAATTCCAGTATCTATTCAAAAATGCGGGTGTACGATGGTGAAAGCTTAAAAGACACAGATCCAAAAGCTAAGTCCTATCAAGAATACAGAGATTATGCCGGCGTTGACGAAGGCATGAATGGCCTATCAACTCGCTTTGCCTTTAAGATCCTCTCTCGTGTGTTTAACTTTGACCACAGTGAAGTCGCAGCAAACCCTGTTCATTTATTCTATGTACTTGAGCAGCAAATTGAGCGCGAACAATTTAACGCTGAAGTACAAGAACGCTACCTAAGCCATCTAAAAGGGTATCTAATCCCACAATATGTCGAATTTATTGGTAAAGAGCTACAAACAGCTTACCTTGAGTCGTACTCTGAGTACGGCCAAAACATTTTTGACCGCTATGTTACCTATGCAGATTTTTGGATCCAAGATCAAGAATATCGTGACCCAGATACTGGCCAACTGTTTGATAGAGCCGCACTTAACGGCGAGCTGGAAAAGATTGAAAAGCCAGCCGGTATTTCCAATCCCAAAGATTTCCGTAACGAGATAGTCAACTTTGTTTTAAGAGCAAGAGCCCATCACAATGGTGATAATCCAGTGTGGACCAGCTATGAAAAACTAAGAACGGTTATCGAGAAGAAAATGTTCTCTAATACCGAAGACTTACTCCCCGTAATTTCATTTAATGCAAAAACCTCTGCCGAAGATCAGAAAAAGCACGAGGACTTTGTCAATCGTATGGTTGACAAAGGCTATACCCAAAAACAAGTTCGCCTACTTTCAGAATGGTATTTAAGAGTTAGAAAGTCACAGTAACTTGTTAGTATGAAGAGGGTGTTATATGGCGCATTTTATTGACCGCCGTCTTAACGGTAAAAATAAGAGCACTCTGAACCGCCAACGTTTTATCCGCCGTTACAAAAAGCAGATAAAAAAAGCGGTTTCAGAGGCCATCAACAAACGTAGTGTGACTGATATCTCTAGCGGCGAAAGTATTTCTATCCCACAGCGAGATATCAGCGAACCTATTTTCCATCAAGGTAAAGGGGGGGACAGAGAGCTCATTCACCCAGGAAACGATCAATTTTCAACAGGCGATCGGATCCAGCGCCCTCCTTCTGGGCAAGGTGGTGGTTCAGGTGATGGCGAGGCAAGTAATCAAGGCGAAGGACAAGACGACTTTGTATTCTCTATTTCAAAAGATGAGTACTTAGACCTACTGTTTGAAGACTTAGAATTACCCAACTTACAACAAAGTCAGTTAGATAAATTAATGCAAATGAAAACGCATCGAGCTGGCTTTTGTAATGATGGTATGCCTAGTAACTTAGATATTGTACGCAGTTTAAAAGGCTCAATGGCACGCCGTATTGCGATGACCTCAAGTAAACGCCGCGAGTTAAGAGAGCTGGAAGAAGAGCTGGCGAGTATGCTTGCTGAACCGGTTCCTCCTCAACAGAAAATCAATGATATAGAACTGCGGATCCAGATGCTAAAAGAGCAAATCGCCGCGGTGCCTTTCATCGATAATTACGATTTACGCTTTCGTAATTACGAAAGGCGTCCACACCCCACCAGCAAAGCGGTTATGTTTTGCTTGATGGATGTGTCTGGCTCAATGGATCAAGCCACAAAAGACATGGCAAAACGTTTTTATATTTTGCTCTATCAGTTCTTAACCCGCACTTATAAAGATATTGAGGTAGTCTATATCCGCCACCATACCCAAGCAAAAGAAGTAGATGAGCAAGAGTTTTTCTACTCGCAAGAGACTGGTGGCACGATTGTCTCAAGTGCTTTGAAACTAATGGATGAAATCATTCAAGAGCGTTATGCCCAAGGCGATTGGAATATTTACGCCGCACAAGCCTCCGACGGTGATAACTGGGCGGATGATTCCCCACAATGCACCCAGATACTCTCTAACAAACTACTTAAAATTGTCCGCTACTATGCATATATAGAGATAACGACCCGTGCACACCAAAGTCTGTGGCGGGAGTATCAAGGAGTAGCCAACTCTTTTGACAACTTTGCTATGCAGCACATTCGAGGTGTAGAAGATATTTACCCTATCTTTAGAGAACTGTTCAAGAAGAACAAAAATAAGCAAAGTGCGGCATAATTTTTGGGAGGTTTCGCGATGACATATCAGCCAATTGACGATGGTCCAGATTGGACCTTTGATTTACTTGATACTTATCATCAGGAAATTGCTCGTGTTGCCGAGCATTACAGACTTGACACTTACCCAAATCAAATTGAGGTGATCACGGCTGAACAGATGATGGATGCCTACTCAAGTGTGGGCATGCCAATTGGTTATGCACATTGGTCGTACGGTAAAAAGTTTATCCAGACTGAGCAAACCTACAAACGAGGTCAAATGGGTCTCGCCTACGAAATTGTGATTAATTCTAACCCCTGTATTGCCTATTTAATGGAAGAAAATACTATGCCTATGCAGGCGCTGGTGATGGCGCATGCGTGCTATGGTCATAATTCTTTCTTCAAGGGTAACTATCTATTTAAAACCTGGACGGACGCATCATCCATCATTGATTACTTGGTATTCGCTAAAAATTATGTCGCCAAATGTGAAGAAAAGTATGGTATTGATGAGGTAGAAAACTTGATTGACTCTTGCCATGCGTTAATGAATTACGGGGTTGATCGATATAAAAGGCCGCAACGGATCTCTATGTTTGAGGAACAAAAGCGGCAAAAAGAACGGGAAGATTATTTGCAGTCCCAAGTTAATGAATTATGGCGAACCATTCCTAAAGGTGAAGATGAAGAAACCGACAACCATTTCCGTTTCCCGTCAGAACCTCAGGAAAACATACTGTATTTTATCGAGAAAAACGCGCCATTGCTGGAGTCTTGGCAACGCGAGATTATTCGTATTGTGCGTAAAGTATCACAGTACTTCTACCCACAAAGACAAACTCAAGTCATGAATGAAGGCTGGGCTACATTTTGGCATTACACCATTTTGAATCACTTATATGACGAGGGAAAACTAAGTGATTCCTTTATGTTGGAGTTTTTGCAAAGCCATACCAATGTTGTGTATCAACCACCATACAATAGTAAATTTTATTCAGGGATAAACCCCTATGCGCTTGGCTTTAATATGATGGTAGATATTCGCCGTATTTGCGAAAACCCAACGGCAGAAGATAAACAGTGGTTCCCAGAATTTGCGGGGAGCAACTGGCTAGATACATTGCATTTTGCGATGCAAAATTTTAAAGACGAGAGCTTTATCAGCCAATTTTTATCTCCAAAGCTCATGCGCGACTTTAAGCTTTTTACGATTGTCGACAAACAGAAATCTCCGCATTTGGAAGTTGGCCCTATTCACGACGAAATGGGTTATCAACAACTTCGCAGTGCCCTTTCAGCGCAGTACAACTTGAGTAACCATGAGCCTAATATTCAAGTTTATGATGTAGATGTGCGGGGAGATCGCTCACTTACTCTAAGATATGTACCGCAAGGCGGGATCCCACTTGCCGCTTCAAAGCAAGAAGTGATAAAGCACCTCTATCGCTTATGGGGATTTAAAGTGAAACTTGAGCAAGTAGATGAAAATGGTAATATTGAGCAGATAGCTCAATGCCCTAAAGAAGAAAGTGAATCGTAGCCCTCTTAGTTTGACTTAGGAGCCCGCAAACAGGTTGAGTTGCTATGTTTGCCGTGGCTCCTTTCTTATGCTCAGACTCTTTAGCTTCTATTATGCTGCAGTGAGGTGTGTTGTTAAATTCAATACTGCTAACGCGAACACTTCCAACAGCGAAGTTTCGCTACTCAAAGTGCCAGTTACTTAACAAAATTGAAGCTAAGTGGATAAATCCATACTTCCCCATTATTAGCTTTTATCGCGGCAATGATGGCAAATATAGCATTAAGAATAGCTAACACAACGAACCCTAAAATACCAACCGCGACAAAAACTAAAATACCGCAAATTATGGAATAGATGATTAAACTAATTAACCAGTTAATAGTGGCTTTCCCGTGCTGGTCGATTGTTTCGCTTTTATCCTTATTGGTTGCCCACATAACCACTGGTAATACAAGCCCGAGTCCCGGAGCAACAAAGCTCGCCAGTTGGCTCAAATGTAATAACATACAGTATGTATTTAGCGGCATCCCCCAGTATTCATCATTATCGTTCATTTTTTCATTCCCTTTTATTGTTGTAAATGATTACGCATTTCAAGCAAGTGTTTCATATTTACTGAAGTCTATGGAATTCTTCCTAATGAGTTAAAGTCATTTAAGGAACTACTATTCACCTGCCTCATCTTAAAATAAATGGCTAAAGACTTCTAATGAGAACTCAACTCCCCACTCCTCCATTAAAGCCAGATAAGCTATCATTTACAAGTCTTTTTTATATCGAAAGTATGAACATAAATATAACAACCCCGGTTAACCGCTATAGTTTAAATACAAGGTTTATTCAATTTTCACCAAGTAAATAGTGTCTACTCAGACTAAGTCTTTACCAATTTTGGGTATAGATTTATGATGAACCAAAGGACTCTAATCCAGACATAAAACCAATGGATCAATACAAAACCAAATTTGTTGTTGTTTATCTAATTGCCGCAATAATTACAGCTGCATGTCTTTTAATGAATGGACCGATGCGTCCTGGCTTGCCTCTTGATAATACGGTAATAATGCGTATGGAGTTTATTTCCGAAAACTTAGTATTGTGGCAGTGGTCTTGGATAGCTTGGATGTTCTCTGCACTAGGTCTTTTAATATTTAGTGTTATTTTAGCAGATGAGCTCAAAGCAGACTTTAGAAAGCGTGTTGGCCTGCTATTAGTCGCATTGGGTGTGGCCCCAGATCTCATTGCTGAAGTGATTTATGCCTTTGTTTTACCAAAAGTAGTTCATTTGGCCATGGGAGAATCTGTATTTTTACTGCTTGAGCATATTGCAACCCATCTAACCGGTTACTTAGGTAATGGCCTCTATAATTTAGGAGGGCTTACATTAACCTGTTTAGCCATTAAGCAAGGTATATTTAAAACATGGGTGTCAGTATGGGGGATCATCGCTTGGGTTTTAGGTTTATTGCTGTCTGTATCTATCGCTGCTGGTCAGCTTAAAGCTGCTGAGATATTTACAGCATCAAGCATGACTCTTAGTACACTTTGGATGATTATATTTGCACATCAAGTTTTGAGGCCCAGGTGGAATACGCAATCTTAAAACTGGTACACATAGGTGCATTGATTTTATGGCTTGGCCCAGCCCTAGGTGCTTGGCTTGTGTTAAAAGCAATAGAACATGAAAATATCGGGCCGGTGACCGCGAAGGTGGAGCATGTGTTCTTTCTCATGGTCACACTAGAGCATGTGGCATTTATTGTTCTATTATTAACGGGCTTTTCTATGGCTTTTTTAGCTGGATGGTTTACATCTCCATGGCTCCAGCAAAAGCTACTTGTGGTCGGCCTAGTGATTATCCCGTTAGAGATTGTAGATATTTTCTTGGGTAATTGGTTAGCAGCAAAGGCATCTAAAAGTGTCCACTTGGGCATTGCAAACACTCAGCAACGGCGTTGGTTAGCGCTCTACCACGGCCCTTTTACTAAACTTGCACTCTTAACCCTACCGGCTTCAGTCGTTATCGTGATGTATTTAGCGGTAAGTAAGATGCCACTTTTATCTCTTTAATTCGCAGAAATAACTGAACAATACAACGGATCTGTCTAACTGCCAGCTGTTCATTCCACACTGATACTAAACCAAAAGGTATTGGGGTAAGAATATAAAATGACAATATGAATAAAACCGCATCGCGCTAAAGCCACGATATCAAAATAAATTTACTCGCTGGCCATGTCTTCAGAATATACAGTTACCCGATTTCTTCCGCCCTCTTTAGAAACATACAAAGCACTGTCTGCCGCCTCAATCCATTGCTCATGTTTTTCAAACGACTCTTCGTACACAGCAACGCCAAGACTAACGGTAATCTTGATTTGCTGCTCATCGTAGTAAATCGATGAGTTTTCTATTAACAATCGCAGCCTTTCGGCGAAAGTGATTGCACCTTTTACATCTGTGTCGAGCAAAGTTACCGCAAACTCTTCACCGCCGTAGCGGCCTGCAGTATCTGTTTCTCGTAGTGTTTTGCGCAACAAATCCGAGATATGGCGGGNGCCTCATCCCCACCACTGTGACCGTATTCGTCATTGATACGCTTAAAGTGGTCTATGTCAAACATGAGTAATGCGCTTTGCCCTTGATTACGCTTTAAACGCTTAAACTCCTGCTTTAGGCTTTCTTCCCAAAAGCCGCGATTATGCAATTGCGTTAAACTGTCTGTTCGGCTAATTTTTTCTAATTGTTTATTCAACGACTCAAGCTCTAACTTATTGATTGCTTCGTCGGTCACATCGTATATGATCACACAAATATGCCCTACATCACCCGTCACTGTGGTCAACGGGATGAAAGTTGCATTCTGATACATATAATCCGCTTTGCCTGTGATAGGTCGATAATTTTTGAATCGGAAAATATACGGCTGCTGCTCCCAAATGGTAAACGACCGATTTTTTAGCACGAATACAGGCTCAGCTTTTGATCTAAACCATTGTTCATCAATACTTGGGAACAAATCAAAAATGTCTTTATCTTTAACCGCACTGGGTAATAAACCAGAATGATTTTCCATAAAACCATTCCATATACATACCTTGTAGTCGCGATCGAGTACCACCAAGCCAACATCTACGGTGTTAAACATATCCATTAACCAATGGATTTCATTCATATCAAAATCGGCTGCAGGCATAGTTAATCATCCAATAAATAGGCTACTTTGTATTTTAATGTTTTAAGTGAATCTTCTGTGAACAACAGCATAAGGTCACAGTTAATGTTGTGATGCTCTATGCCATAGCTAATCTCTATAGCGAGCGTTCTTTGCCATCTCGCTTTGTTGGCTTTCACAAGCTCAGCAACATCACAATGTTGACCAAGCACCACGGGGTGGCCTTGACTGAAAGACATATCGAGCTGCTTAGATAGTCCAGTTAGAATTGCGCCAATCAAGATATTGCTAATATCCATTAAGAGCTCAAGCTCAACTTTGGTATTAAGATCGCCATGATAATTCATCAAGGAAGCGATCTCTTTGAAACTAGAGTCATTGAGCAGTAGCAACGCTTCTCCGGAAACACCACCACCAATAAAACCTTGACAAACGCCCGACGTAGTTGCGCTAGCATCAATTGCTTGCAGTGCCATATGCAGTTCGTTGACTTCGAGTACATTAACGTTTGGAATAGGTAATTCGACAAATACGTTTAGCAATCGCGCCAACAAATCCCCCGCCTGCCCCATAGCAACGTTTGTAAGCTCTTGATAGATATCACGGATCTCAGGGTCTAGCTGCTCACCAAGTTTATGAACCAAGCTTTCTCTGATTGCTTTATCTTTTATTCCATGATGCTCAATAATTTCAGCAAGTTTAGCTGCATCACAGGGCTTACGAATAAAATCAATAGCGCCAAGCTCTATCACTCGTTGGTGCGCATTAGGCTGTATGTCGCCGGAAACAACGACAGTAAGCACAGATAAATCTTGCTCACTGATGGCTTGCAGTACTTCATAGCCATCCATCTGCGGCATATTTAGATCAAGGAATAGAATCTCTGGAGAAAGTGCTTTTATTTGTTTAATACAGTCGAGTCCATTCTCTGCAAATTCTACTTTAATATCCCAGTCGTCTGGCAATGAACGCGCCAGCTGCCGACGGGCAAGTTTGGAATCGTCACAAATTAGGACTAGTGTTGACATACAAGCTCTCTTTCTGTTTCCCATGCTTATCGGCACGATGTCGGGAAGTTTTAGTTATAATTATGAGATAAAAGCTTAAAATTGTGGCATATGTTAATAAAACAACGCCATTTTGACAATCTAAATGTCACTTAAGCTTGGTTAGTTACTGTCAGTATAATACACTCAAATCAATTAAGTTAACTTCAAAAGGAATACTTTATGCTGAAAGCGTTAGTTTTAGCGAGTGGTCTGCTTAGTGCAATTTCATTGGCTTACGATTTACCAGAAAACTCGGTAGATATGGGCAAGGTAAAAGCGCAAGGTAAAGCGGTGGTATTGCTTGGGAATGGTGTAAAACAAGGTCAGGCGGCACCGGATTTTAAGGTTGCCGATGCTGACTTCAGCCCAGTTACCCTGAAAGACTTTGAAAGTCGTGCAATTTTAATTAGCGTTGTTCCAAGCCTAGATACTGGTACTTGTAGCCTACAAACTAAACATTTCAATGAAAAAGTAGCAAGCCAATTTCCTGATGTTGCCATGTTGACGATTAGTGCGGACTTGCCGTTTGCGCAAAAGCGCTTTTGCAAAGCCGAAAATATCGACAAGGTTAAAACATTATCGGACGCCGTATGGCATTCTTTTGGTGAAAATTATGGTTTGTTGATTAAAGATATGGGCCTGCTCAGTCGCGCGATTTTTGTGCTAGATAAGGAGCACAAGATTGTTTACAAGCAGCTGGTAGAAAATTTAGCAAAAGAGCCAAACTACGAAGAAGTCGTTAGCGCACTGAAGAGTCTATAGCCTCACTATATACTCTCATCAATAAACACAAAAAAGCCGGTCACTTAACAATGACCGGCTTTTTCAATTCGTTATACCAATTTACTTTTGTAGATCTAGCATTAGCTTGTTAAGACGACTCACAAAACCCGCTGGATCTTTCAGGCTACCACGCTCTGCAAGCATTGCTTGGTCTAGTAGTACTTCTGCCCACTGTCCAAACTTGTCTTCGTCTTGCTCGTTATTCAAATGCTTAACCAGTTGGTGCTCTGGGTTAAGTTCAAATACCGGCTTAGATTCAGGCACGGCTTGGCCCACCTGCTCCATTAGCTTTTGCATCTGAGAGCTCATGTCGTGATCGTCTGCAACCACACACGCAGGAGAATCTGTTAAGCGATGCGTAAAGCGTACTTCTTTCACTTTTTCACCAAGAGCAGTTTTCACACGCTCAACTAGGCCTTCAACTTCCTTCTCACTTTCTTCGTGTGCTTTCTTCGTTTCTTCGTCATCCATATCACCCAAGTCAAGGTCACCGCGAGTGATTGACTGAAGCGATTTCTCGTTGAACTCAGTGAGATGGCTCATCATCCACTCGTCAACACGATCTGAAAGTAGCAAAACTTCAATGCCTTTCTTACGGAAGATTTCAAGATGCGGAGAGCTCTTCGCTGCTTCAAAGCTATCGGCCACGACATAGTAAATCTTACCTTGGCCTTCTTTCATGCGCTCAATGTACTGCTCAAGCGATACGTTTTGCGTTTTCTCATCAGTATGCGTAGAGCTAAAGCGCAATAGTTTTGCAATAGCATCTTTGTTTGCGAAATCTTCGGCTGGACCCTCTTTGATCACATTACCAAACTCATTCCAAAATGCCTGATAATCTTCTGGTTTGTTTTTGCCCATGCGCTCAAGCATTTTAAGTACACGAGATGTACAGCCTTTACGAATAGCTTGAGTGATCTTGTTGTCTTGTAGGATCTCACGAGATACGTTAAGAGGTAAATCGTTAGAATCTAGTAAGCCTTTAACAAAGCGCAGGTAGCTTGGCATAAACTGCTCGGCGTCATCCATGATGAACACGCGTTGTACATAAAGCTTAAGGCCAGCTTGACGCTCACGATTGTATAAATCGAAAGGTGCCTTTTTAGGGATATAAAGTAGGCTGGTGTATTCAGTTTTACCTTCTACTTTATTGTGTGCCCAAGTGAGTGGCTCTTCCCAATCATGACCAACATGCTTGTAGAACTCTTTATATTCTTCGTCGCTGATCTCTGATTTATCACGAGTCCAAAGTGCTGTGGCTTTGTTGATCGCTTCCCACTCGCCAGGCTGCGCTTCAATTTTCTCGCCATCTGGGCCTTCAGACTCAGGAACTGGGTCTTTATAAAGTTCAACAGGAATTGAAATGTGATCTGAGTACTTAGTCACAATACCGCGAAGGCGATGAGTTTCAAGGAACTCACTTTCTTCTTCACGAAGATGTAGTGTGATCTCTGTACCACGCTCTGCTTTTTCGATTTCAGCAATCGTGAAGTCGCCTTCACCTTGCGATTCCCATTCAACCGCCTCTGACTCACCCGCTTTACGCGTACGAACAGTTACCTTATCCGCGACGATGAATGCAGAATAGAAACCAACACCGAACTGACCAATCAGTTGTGAATCTTTCGCTTGGTCGCCAGTTAGGTTTTTAAAGAAATCAGCTGTACCAGATTTTGCGATGGTACCTAATGAGCTGATCACTTCGTCACGCGTCATACCAATCCCATTGTCAGAAATGGTAATGGTTTTTGCATCTTTGTTTACGCTTAAGCGAACACGTAGCTCTGCGTCACCTTCGTAAAGGTCACCATTTTGCAAAGCTAAATAACGTAGTTTGTCAGCCGCGTCTGAAGCGTTAGATACTAATTCGCGTAAAAAGATCTCTTTGTTTGAGTACAAAGAGTGGATCATTAGGTTTAATAATTGTTTGACTTCTGTTTGAAAGCCTAATGTTTCTTTTTGAGCTGCGGACATTGTTCTCTCCAATATAAGCAATTAATGCAGTGTTCTTTATCAATATGCTAGGTATATGGGGGAGGAGAAAAAACTTTCAAGAGACTGAACAAAATTTTTAACAAATCGCCCTGTTTTTTTTAGATTCAATTGCTCCAAAAACAGGGCTTTTAACAAGAAGCGTTAAGATTAGAGTTTCTTTCGCCCGCTAAATGCATGCATTAACGTCATACCGTCTACAAGGTCAAGCTCACCGCCGACAGGCATACCATGGGCAATACGTGACGCTTCAACCTGATACTTATGACATAACTCAGAAATATAATGTGCCGTTGCCTCGCCTTCCACCGTTGGGTTTGTCGCTAAGATAACTTCATTAATATTGCCGGCACTTAGCTTACGCTCAAGGACATCAAGGCCGATTTCATTAGGGCCAATTCCATCCAGAGGCGATAAATGCCCCATCAGCACAAAATACAAGCCATTAAATTGGCCCGTTTGCTCTATCGCCAATACGTCCGTTGGTGATTCAACCACACAAAGCAGCCCTGTGTCTTGGCGCTTGATACTTTGGCAAATATCACACACCTCAACCTCACTAAATGTTCGGCAGCTTGAGCAATGACCGATGGCTTGCATCGCATGAGTAAGGCTTTGCCCCAGTTGGCTGCCGCCCTCTCTGTCTCGCTCTAATAAATGAAAGGCAATACGTTGCGCAGACTTAGGCCCAATGCCAGGTAAACAACGCAGCGCTTCAATAAGCGCCGTTAAACTTGGTGATAATTGCATAAATTCGTTTCTTGTGGCCCATGCAGTGCAAACGCACCGATAACAATGCCGAAATGATAAGGGATATTGTTGTTGATTTAAAGCTTGATCCTATTTCATACCCTTTCACTCATTTTACAGTTTGAACATGCATTCATCGCGAATTTCCCAACAATTCGACTCAAATGCTTGCAGCAAACAGGTATTCACTCGACAATGGTTCCATTCCCGATAGTAAATACAATAGGACGACTGTCGGGCTCACTTCTCGAACTAGATAGAGACTACATAATGAAAAAAACGATAATAGCAAGTGCACTTGCAGCCGTTATGCTGACGGCTTGCTCTGAGCCACAAGTCACAACAAGTGAAACCCAAAAAACAGAAAACGCAGCGGTAGCCACTGGTAAGGCCGAACTTGGCAACTTTGGTGTTGACCTCAGTGCACGCGATGAAAGTGTAAAACCAGGCGATGATTTCTTTATGTACGCCAGCGGCACTTGGTACAAAAACTACGAGATGCCAGCAGACAAAACGCGTTTTGGTGCATTCTCTGCACTTGCTGAACGCAGTGAAGAGCAAGTAAAAACCATTATCGAAGAGATTGCTAACGGTAAAAACCTAAACGCCGAAGAGCAGCTAATTGCCGATTTTTACAATGCTTATATGGATGTTGAAACCCTAAATAAGCTTGGTATTAAACCTATTCAGCCACTACTTGCTGACATTGACGCCATTAACAACACTGACGGTCTAACCAAAGCATTCGGACAATCTTGGTTAACTGGCGTAAATGCGCCGATCGGCGGCGGTATGTGGTTTAACCGTCTAGACCCAAATAAATATGAGATGTCGATGGGTGCTGGCGGACTTGGACTACCAGATCGCTCTTACTATTTAGAAGAGGCTGAGCGTTTTGTTAAAACTCGAGAAGCATACGTTACGCATATTGCAGATATGCTTAAATTTGCGGGTAAAGACAAGCCGACTGAGCGCGCAGAGGCCATTCTTGCACTTGAAACTAAAATTGCTGAGGGACACTGGCCACGTGAAAAACGCAGAAATCGCGACCTGACATTAAATCAAGTCAAACGTGACGAACTAGCAACACAGTACCCAGGCTTTAATTGGGATTTATATTTTGCTGAAACAGGCTACAAAGTGCCTCAGCTAAATATGTCTCAGCCAGAGCCGATTAAAGCAATGATTGCGCTTATCAACTCTGAAGACTTGGCCGTTTGGAAAGACTACTTAACTTATCACGCAATTAGCGGCAATGCGTCGCTGCTGTCTGAAGATATCTTCAATACTAACTTTGAATTTTATGGCAAACATTTAAGTGGTCAACAAGAACCACGTGCTCGTTGGAAACGCGCAATAAGCGAAATGTCTGGCACTACGTCGCTTGGCTTTGCAATTGGTAAAGTTTACGTTGCCCGTTACTTCCCAGAGTCTTCTAAAAAACAAATGTCAGAATTGGTTGAAAACCTACGCACCGCGCTTGGTGAAAGGATTGAAGGCCTAGACTGGATGGGTGAAGAAACAAAAGTAAATGCTCAAGCAAAACTTGCCGCATTTACTCCTAAGATTGGCTACCCTGATAAATGGCAATCATTTGATGGGTTAACCCTAACCCGTGATAACCTAATGACAAATGTGAAAAACCTACGTGAGTTTTTCCGCAATGACAGCATCGCTAAAGAGCTTGAAAAAACCGACCGTAACCGCTGGGGTATGACACCGCAACGCGTAAACGCCTACTACAACAGCTCGTTTAATGAAATCGTTTTCCCTGCGGCAATTCTACAACCGCCATTCTTCGATCCAAATGCAGACCCTGCAGTAAACTACGGCGGTATTGGTGCGGTGATAGGGCACGAAATGGGCCACGGTTTTGATGACCAAGGATCTAAATCAGATGCCAACGGTATTCAGCGTAATTGGTGGACCGATTCAGATCGCGCTGCTTTCGAAGAAAAAGCAGACAAGCTCGCGGCGCAATACAACAAATATGAGCCTATTGAGGGTAACTTCGTAAACGGTCGTAACAGCCTTGGCGAAAACATCGGTGACGTAGGTGGCCTTGCAATGGCTTACCATGCTTATAAACTGAGCCTAAACGGCAAAGAAGCACCTGTGATTGATGGCTTGACTGGCGACCAACGTTTCTTCCTTGCCTGGGCACAAGTATGGAAAGAAAAGCGTACTGAGCAAAGCATGCTAAACCAACTACGCGCAGGTACACACGCACCGGGTCAATTTAGAGCGCTTGCACCTCGCAACCATGATGCATGGTATAAAGCGTTTGACGTTAAACCGGGTGACAAACTATACCTAGCACCTGAGGAGCGCGTGCGTATTTGGTAATAACTTGAATCCCAAAGCATAACCTGCCGTCACTGGCAGGTTATGCTGCTTTAACGCCGAGCAATACGCTTGTGCTTGGTTAAGTATGCCCCGCCTAATCCGCTTAAAAACCCAAAAATATGACTTGAACTACTCGTCTGTGCAGAAAAATCAAATAACGTCGCTAAAAAACTAATGTTGGCATAGTAAGTCAATACCAGCAGAGCAATAAAACTAACAATACCAAGCACATCTCGATTGAATAGCGCAGCACCCAGCAGTAAGCCAAAGTAACCCATTACAATGCCTGATGCACCAATGTGATTAGCGTGCCCAGCAAACAGCCACACCAACAGCCCTGTAGCAACCACAATAAAAAGTGTTGCTCGCTTAAACCTTGGTAATCTCGCTGCCAAATAGCCGCTAATACTTAAGCCGAGCAAATTACTCAGCAAATGTCCCCAGCTACCATGCACAAAAGGCGCGGTTAACACACCACTCAAATGATGAACATTATGCGGTACAATCCCAAAACGATAGACGGGTAAGCCAAAAATACCACCCAACACCTGTACGAGGCACATCACCACCATCGCGTACAAAACCAGCTTAAAATTGGGCGGAAAAACTAGTGCACGTTTACTCATCTTATTGTCCACATCCCCTCTAATGGCACACCGCTGATAAGGTGGCTAAATTTTATTAACCTGTTAAAGCCAAGAGCATGTCACAACATCTTGGCTGAGGTCGATTAGAGTAACTTAGGAAGTACAGATAACCCTAGTTTTTCTTTAGTTGAAACAGACAACTTATCAACTTGAGAGATTATTTTGGCAGCTAATGCTTCTCCTTCCATAACACTTACCCCGTGTTCACTTGCATATTCTTTAACTTCATCTGAAACAACACCAGTGGTAATCAACCATAAACTAACATTCGGTGTTTCTTTTTCAAATTCAATTAACTGATCAACTCCCCAATTACTAGTTGTACCTGAATGATGCTTACACTGAACATACACGATATTTGCCCCAGAAAAGTCATCACTTTTTTCCGCCCTAATATCAATATCAGAATGATCATTTGTCTGACTTTTTGGCATGATATGCGTTCGATAGCCTTCTATTTCTAAAAGTTCAGCAATTAATTTTTCTAGACCATAACCACCACTTTCAAGTCTAGATTGCCCTGTTATTAATCTATCTAGCAAACTACGTTCAATATGTTTTAATTCAATTTCTACTCGTGTTTGAAATTCTGAGTCGAATTTTATCTCTAGATTTTGTTGTAGCTTTTCAACATAGCCGGCAATTTCTTCTTTAAATTCATTAAGGTTGGCAATCGACATCCTTATCTTTAATCTGCTTTGTAAGCCTTCAGTTAATTGATACCTTGGGATTTTAACCAAATTACCATTAGACTTTTTAAAGAAATTGACCGCGACTCTGTTAGCTCCATTCCAAGGTGTTTCAGCGAATGACTTTTCACCAACGGCAATCCCTATTAACACTGCCCTACTTACCGGAACTACTACGATATCGCCAGCTGATATTTCAAAAAATCGTTTGATTTGATTTCTTTGTCTGCCGATATCGATTCTTCTCTCTTTAATAAACTCATCAATTTCAACAAAAGAATTAAACTTACTCAAATTAATTTCACGCCAACCATAACCAGCTAAAGCCTGATCGGCCAAGGACTCTGGGCCTCTAACTAATATTATGTTTTTCATTTTGTTCGTCCTTTATAGATTAAGCCAATGCCAAAACGCTTCGGGCATTTCTTGCTCTACCATTTCCATGGCTTTAATATCGACAGTACTGTTACAGCCCATCAAAGGTACTTCAATTTCTCTTGATTGATCAGCCCAGTTAACTTCAAAATAGCGAACATGCTCATCATCATGGCATATCTTAGTTACTCTTCCAAAACCATATAGCTTCATGGTTTTACCAAATTGTTCACGCTTTTTAAGGATAAGAAGGTCACCTGCACACACTTCATACCATCGATTTACCTGAACTTCACTCTCTAGATAGTCAAAATGACAAATTCCATTTTCTTTCCAAAAAATATCTAATCTATTTGAAAAATCAGCTTCTGGACAAAAGCCCATAAATAAAATTGATGTGTCTGCTGGCTTACTATATGGGATCGCATCAAGTATTAACTTTGCGTCTTTATCTCCTTTGTTGAAAATGCGTAGCGCATTTTCCTGTAAAACGGCCATTTGAGCTCGCGTTAAACTGCCACTTTTTAGCTGGTCAAGTTGATTTTGAAACTTCATGAATCCACCTCCATATTTAGAATCGTTCGATACTGACACACTTAAGTTAGAACATTTCCACAGAAAATAAAAGCTTTATTATTCAAATAGATAAAACTAACTTTTAGTGTGAAAATGCTAAAATCTCGTGCTATAGAATCGGTTTAAATCCATTTAGAACCCTCTTTTTTCAAAAAAGTAGATTACGATGATAAATTTTAAGGGATCAGATAAAGTAACAGCCCTCACCGAATCCGTGGTATCTATTAGGTATCCCTAAATTTCAGACAAAAAAATAGCGCCAAAAGGCGCTACTTTTATAGGATTTTAAATTAAAACGGCATTTTAAAGCCTGGGGGCATTTGCATGCCGCCGGTGACTTCTGACATGCGCTTTTGCGTTTCTTCACCTACGCGACGAACTGCATCGTTTACCGCAGCGGCTAGTAGGTCTTCGATCATGTCTTTGTCATCTTCCATTAGGCTTTCGTCGATTTCTACGCGACGTACGTTGTGGCTACCAAGCATAGTTACTTTAACTAAACCTGCGCCTGCTTCACCTGTTACTTCTAGGCTCTTGATCTCTTCTTGGGCTTTTTCCATGCGCTCTTGCATTTGCTGCGCCTGCTTCATGATGTTGCCCATTCCGCCTTTAAACATATTCTGCTCTCTTATACTTCAATTTGGTTTACTGTGATAAAAGATAAGGGCTAACGCCCTTAATTACAATGCCTGAACGCTATTTTCGTCAAGCATTGCGTCAAATTCTTGGACAAATGCGCTGACGAGTGGATCGTCTCGCATCGCCGCTTTAGCTTGGACAAGCCTATGCTCATCTAATTGTTGCTGTACCAAAAACGGCGTGTTGTTTACCGTGTCGATATAGTTAATCTCAAGCGTTATTGGCTGCTCGAATAATGCGCTTAGGCTTTCTGTTAGTTTCTCTCTCAACACTGCGGAGTCTAAGTGCTGTTGACTCGCGTCTACTTGCAATTGTACCTGCGCGCCTTGCTGCGTTATCACGCTGTGTAATGCATACTGGCGAATTCGACCACCTAATTGCATCTTTTCAATCATGTTTGCCCAATCGTCGCTTTGGTGGGCAAACTTAATGTCACTGATTGGACTAACAAAGTTTTCCGGTGCAGGGATCTCCACTTGAATACTTTGTTCGTTATCATCTTGTTTTACCGGTGATAACTGCTCTAGCAATTCTGGCGCTAAATTTTCCGTAATGGGTTTATGGCGCTCCTGAAACGCTTCTTTCTTTTGCTTTTTTGGTGCTAAGCGAGGTGCTGCCGGCTGTGCACGTTGCGGCTCAGGCTGATACTCAGGTGTGCTTACCGTTGTGGCTGGCGCTTGCTCTACTGGCATTGGCGCACTAGGCGCCTCAGACTTTTTTACCTCACCATTGGTTCCCACCAATCGACCCGCCCCAGAGATATTACGATTTTTTAAAATTCGTGCTATTGCTGACTGGGCTTGGTTTTGCTGCTCGGTAACACTTGCTGTTGCAGCAGGTTCTGAAGCGCTTTGGTTTTGCACCTCAGGTTGAGGCCAATCCTCTTGATTTTGCGACGCCATTTGCGCGTATGCAGCATCATCGACTGGCGCACTTTCATGATGATGTGCAGGAACTTGTTCTTGGAACCCCTGCTCTACCGCCTGTGACATGATGCTGTCGTATTGGTTGACCATCTCCGCCTCAGATGGCTCAGAGGCGACTGGAGCTTGGCTTTGCGCAGCAGGCGTTGGCAACACAGGCTTATAATGTGATGTTTGTTGCGCGGCTGGTGTCGTTGCTTCTGCTGCATATGTAGGTGTTGCTGTCGGCTGCGCCTGTGGTGGTGGCGCTACCGTAACGTTATCTTCCGTTGGCTTTTTTAACAGCGCTCGTAAATCTCCTACTTTGCTTTGCTTTTCAGAAGTCTCTTGGCTCAAAGGTGCGGCAGGCACTACACTATGACTTTCTTTTTCGAACGCCATTAAGCGCAGCATGACCATCTCAAACCCAAGTTTAGGCTCGGGTGCCCACTTTAGGTCTTTTTTGCCATTTAACAGCAGTTGATACAACAACTGGCCCTGTTGCGGTGCTAATTGCTCGGCAAATAGCTTAATATCGCTGTTATCAAAATTTGATAGTCGCGCAGCACTAGGCACGAGTTGAGTGAGCTGAATAACATGCAATAACGCAATTAAATCGTCCAGCACACTGACAAAATTACCGTTTTGTAGTGCTATTTTTTCAATCGCGTTGAGTAAGGCTTCACCGTCGTGGCATAAAATTGCAGACAGCAAAATGACCGCATGAGCATTATCCATCAGTCCCAGCATAGATTGCACTGCAAGCATCGTTAAATTGCCATTTGTTTGTGCAATAGCCTGATCGGTCAAACTTAGTGCGTCACGCATACTGCCATCTGCGGCTTTAGCTAACGTTTGTAGCGCTACCGGATCAAAGGCAACTTGCTCTAGCGGCAGAATTTTTTCTAGCTGTTCAACTATTTGCCCTTGTGTCATTGCGTTCAGATTGAACTGCAAACAACGAGACAAAATAGTCACTGGCAACTTTTGTGGATCGGTTGTGGCGAGCAAAAATTTTACATGCTCTGGCGGCTCTTCTAAAGTTTTCAGGAGCGCATTAAAACTGTGCTTCGACAGCATGTGCACTTCGTCAATGAGATAAACCTTGTAACGACCACGGGTTGGTGCATATTGTACGTTGTCTAAGATTTCTCGCGTGTCTTCAACTTTTGTGCGAGAAGCCGCATCAATTTCGATTAAATCGATAAACTTACCAGTTTCAATCTCAGTACAGGCACTACACTGACCACAAGGCGTTGAAGTAACGCCTTGTTCGCAGTTAAGGCTTTTTGCAAAGATCCTAGCAATGGTTGTTTTGCCCACACCACGAGTTCCTGTGAATAAATAGGCATGGTGTAAACGCTTTTCATTGAGTGCGTTGACCAGAGCTTGTTTAACATGCTCCTGCCCCATTAATTCATGGAAGTTTTGCGGACGCCATTTTCGCGCCAGAACCTGATAGCTCATGCTTATTCGCCTTCGAACTCTACAAGTGAAAGGATTTTGATCCCAAGATCGTTGATTTTCTTTTCACCACCAAGTTCAGGCAATGAAATAACAAACGCCGCATCACTGGCTTCGCCGCCTAAGCGTTTAACCAGTTTTGCTGTTGCTTCAATAGTACCACCTGTTGCAAGTAAATCATCAACAAGTAGCACTTTATCGCCTGCTTCAATCGCATCTGAGTGTAACTCAAGCGTATCTTCACCATATTCAAGCTGGTAAGACTGGCTAATTACCTCACGCGGTAATTTACCCGGCTTTCTTACTGGGATAAAAGGAATACCTAACTCATATGCCAATGGCGCACCAAAGATAAAACCACGCGATTCAGTACCGATGATTTTAGTAAAGCCGCCATCTTTATAAGCCGCAACGAACGCATCAATTGTTGCCTTAAACGCGGCTGGATTTGCTAGAAGTGAAGTCACGTCACGGAACATAATCCCAGGTTTTGGGTAATTAGGAACCGTCGCGATACTATTTTTGATCAATGACATATTCTCTGTCGTCATAATTGCTTTGCTTTAAGTTTATTACAAAAGAGTGAGATTATAACAATTTTCTATCCGGTTGAAACCGACTGAGTGACTTTGTGTGTCAGGATGGAGGAAAAGCGAACGATTTAGCGAGTATTTTATACCAATTAGCTTAATTAAGTGATCTATTTTGAGGCGAGAAAATCTTGTCGATAACAAGGCGAAAGTTTTGCGATTTAGTTGTTCTAAATGAGAAATTTTTAACGCAGTTAGCGTCAGATTTGCTCCTTCAAATTGAGCAAGTATTAAGACTAATTGGTATATATCTGTACACAATCGAAAAAGGCTGCAAAAAGCAGCCTCTAGGTAAATACGTTCAGCTTGACTTATGCAAGCGCTGTTACCCAGCCTAGAATCGCGTTTAAACAGCCAATTCCAGCGAATACAGCAACAAATGCAAGGAAATACTTTGCATTGAACGGATCTTTAAAGTCACCTTTAGACATAGATACTACCTTTAATTTTACAACTCGCACCAACTGCATAGCAGCAGAAAGCATTGACTAGCGCCCTAGTCCGAGTTTAAGCACGACAAAATCAGGCCGTATAATAGTCGATGTTGCCAATAGCTTAAAGGTTTTTTGTTTTGATAATGCCAAGATCCGCGAATTCAGCTAGTGTATGCTGTGCCCCTTGCTGTAGCTGCTCTTTAGTAAACTGGGGCACTTGCTGCGCGATAATATCTATAATGTCAGTGAGTTGCATTCCATCATTGGCTTCAATCACCGACAACATTAAGGCCGTCATCGGATTTAGTGCGACAAACTGAACATCGTCTTCTTCGTCTCTATACAGTGCGAAGCTAAACGTTTGCCCTGCTGTTTTAATTGGCCTAAAGGTTTCACTGATCTGATGAACCGGATATTGATAATGTGCAACTCTGGCTGTACTTGCCAAGCTAATTTCAACATCTGCAAGCGCTTGTACTTCAATCGAAAGCTCATGCTCTGCCTCAACGGTCGTTGCCACATCTAGCTCTAGCCACTCATAGTGAGCAAGCTCTAACAAGAACTCAGGATCAGCTTCAGAGGGCTCGTATTCTGTTTGTAAAAACTGCAAGAACTCTTTGCTAATCTCTAAAAAGTATGGCGAATGACAATCGTGCTTAACAAAAAATAGCCTAATTAACGTCAACCAATCTTCATTGGTATACAAGCTTTTAAGTACAGGAAACGCACTGCTCACGAAGCCTTCAACATTATTAAAAAACAGCTCTTGATAGATTTTTAATCGCCGAGCTTCTATGCCGTCAGGCGCGGGTTGGTTGTCTGGATCTCTAATATGCGCCATAAACTGCCGCTGAGTTTCTACAAAAGACATAACTATACCTGCTCCAAGCGCTTGGCGTATTTGGCCTGTATTGCAGAAATTTGCCCCGCTTCTGCCAGTAATTCTGCCATAGGAGGAATATTAAAATCTCGCTCTAGTAACGTCGGGAATACCCCATGCAGCTCATAGGCTTTCTTTAACAAGTCCCATACTGGCGAAGATACCTCAGCGCCGTGTGTATCAACGAGTAAATCTTCGGCTTCCACATAATGGCCTGCGATATGGCCATATGCAATACGCTCGCTTGGCATAGCCGCTAAGAATTGTTCAGCATCGTAGCCATGGTTAATAGCGTTGACATAGATGTTGTTGACATCGAGTAGCAAATCGCAATCGGCTTCGGCTAATACCCCAAGGGTAAATTCTAACTCCGACATTCGTTGTCCAGGAGCGGCATAGTAAGACACATTTTCTACAGCAATTCGACGTTCTAGATGTTCTTGGACTGCTCGGATCCGCTTAGCGGTATGATGGATTGCTTCTTCCGTAAAAGGGATTGGCATCAGATCGTACATATGGCCCTCTCCCGAACAATAACTCAGATGCTCACTATACGTTGCGATATTATGCTGTTTAAAAAATGTTTTGAGCTGTGATAGAAATTCACGATCAAGCGGTGCAGGTGAACCTAGCGATAACGATAAGCCATGACAGATAAAGGTATGTTGTTGCGTCAATGCTTGAAATTGCTTTGCAAGCTTACCGCCAAATTTTAGCCAGTTTTCTGGTGCAACCTCATAAAAGTCTACTTGCTTTGGTGGTGTATTAAGCACATCATCGACCATTTCACGGCGTAAACCGAGTCCTAAGTTGCCTAACTGCACTGTCATACTTCTCTCACTTTAGACATTATTTTGAAATAATCAGAAGCTCGCATCACAAAGGCTTTGCTGTATGCACGACTTCACTTTGGAATTACCCAATAACGCAGCTTAACATAACTAGCTGCGCTATTGGGTCGAACATAATAGTGTTCTTAAGTAACCTGAGGTTTGGATAAGGAATGTTCCAACTCATTGTTGCTAAAGCACAACTTAGTTTTTTCCTTGTCTAGCCAGCAAGTTTTAGGGAAAACACCGCTTCCGCGTCCTGCTCTCGCTAAGGTACCTACATCCTGTAGGCAAGGCGAATTTACGCACCAATAGCTGACTATTGGAAGTGAATTCAACGCAGTTAGCGCTAAAACTTGCTGCTAGAAAGGCATTAATTATCCGCAGCTCAGGTTAATTAGTGGTTACCACCGCATTTACCTTCGCCGCACTTACCTTCTTTTTTGCCTTTAGCATCGCCACCACATTTACCTTCGCCGCACTTACCTTCTTTTTTGCCTTTGGCGTCGCCACCGCATTTGCCTTCGCCGCACTTACCTTCTTTTTTACCTTTAGCGTCGCCACCACATTTGCCTTCTTTCTTACCTTCTTTCTTACCTTTAGCGTCGCCACCGCATTTGCCTTCGCCGCACTTACCTTCTTTCTTAACTTTAGCGTCACCACCGCATTTGCCTTCGCCGCACTTACCTTCTTTCTTACCTTTAGCGTCGCCACCACATTTTCCTTCGCCACATTTGCCTTCACCAGCGTCTAGTTGATAACCGGCAGTCATTGTTTCAAAACTAAATGGATTCGCATTTGCGTCTGTCGCGGTTAACCCCGCGGTACCCGCAACAACAGCGCTTAAAGTAAAGGCAATAGAGTTCTTTTTAACGGTATTCATAATGTTTGCTCTCTCAGAAATAGTAGATTCAATTAGTAGACCCAAACGTCTAAATATTTATTTCGCTAAACGTCTAAAAATTTTAGCTGTAATACCAATTCGCTTAATTAAGTGATCTATTTTAAGGCGAGAAAATCTTGTCGATAACACCGCTACCGCATCCTGCTATCACCAAGGTACCTACATCCTGTAGCCAAGGCGAAAATTTTACTATTTAGTTGTACTAAATGAGAAATTTTTAACGCAGTTAACGTCAGGTTTGCTCCTTCAAATTGAACAAGTATTAAGACTAATTGGTATAATCACTAAGTTGTGGTTTACATCCAGTTATAGTCCATCTGTTGTCTTTTTGCTATTTGCGGATAACTAGGGGCTGCTGATGACTTGCAGCAAACAATTAGCTAAAATGTCGCGCTTTTCGATGAGTCATCAGTGACTCATTTTATTTTTGTTGTATCTGAAGGTTAACACATGAAGCTTGTTCTGGCGCCGATGGAAGGTGTAGTTGATTTTAAAATGCGCGAATTACTCACAGATCTCGGCGGCTTTGATCTTTGTGTCACTGAATTTATTCGCGTCGTTGATCTCACCTTTCCACGTAGGGTATTTACTAGATACTGTCCTGAACTATTAAATGGCGGTTATACCAGAGCCGGAACACCGGTTAGAGTACAGCTTCTAGGTCAGGTTCCCCATGCGCTTGCTGCAAATGCACGAAAGGCCGTAAAGCTTGGCTCTCATGGTGTTGATTTGAACTTTGGTTGTCCTGCAAAAACCGTGAATAAAAGCCGTGGCGGCGCGGTTTTACTGAAAGAGCCAGAACAAATCTATCAAATCATTAAAGCGGTTAGAGAGGCAGTACCAGAAGAACATCAAGTAAGCGCCAAAATACGCCTTGGCTTTGACGATGATGCCAATAGCACTGAAATTGTCGATGCGGTCCAGCAAGGTGGTGCGTCGAGTTTGGCGATACATGCGCGTACCAAACGAGATGGTTACAAACCGCCAGCGTACTGGGAAAAGATCCCCCCTTTATTATCAAGGTTAACCATTCCTGTCGTTGCTAACGGTGAAATTTGGCAAGTTGAAGATGCACTACTCTGCCAAACACGTAGCCAATGCCAAGATTTGATGCTTGGTCGCGGTGCGCTAGCCACCCCCGATTTGGCAGCAAAAATCAAAGCGCATGTTAGCGGAACTCATTATACTCCGCTTACATGGGAAAACGTGGTCTACCATATCCTCCACTCTTCCATGCATCAAGATGAGAATATGAGTGAAAAGTACTTTTCGGCTAGAACAAAACAATGGCTCAGTTATCTGAAACGTCAGTATGACGGCGCACATGTTCTTTTTGATGAAATCAAAACGCTTAAAAGCAAAGATGACGTCATGAAGGTGTTGCAGAAATACGCAATGTCTCCAGACATTGATTCAAATCATAACAGTGAAGTTTGACTGAAATGATAATGGGGTGTCGGATAGGAGAGCGCCCATGAATGAAAACACACAACACTACGAACAAAGCCTACAAGCAGAACTTGCCACACTTAGAAGCGACTTCTTGGGAGAGCTAAAAGCTTCACCCAATGGGTTTACTCATAATCTTGCCAATACCTTAGAGCTCAACCCACCTAATAAGTGGCTTGATATTGTGATGGAGAAGATAAATCCTGAGCAATTTCCACTCTATGATAGATTGATGAAAGTCGAAGCGGCATTATGCCAAATGGAAATCGGTCAGTTCGGGTATTGCTGTGATTGCGAGCAGACAATAGAACTTGAGTTGCTAGAACACGATCCAGCAACCCAACGCTGTCGCAGTTGTAAGACTAAGGCTTTAAAAAATGGGGATATGCAGCAAAAATAGTCGCCGGAAAATAGACTATATTAGCAATCAATTGTTGTGCTTGTTGTTCATTCAGCGCTAGTTTTGAGTTGAGCGCAACAAATGCTTGTTTTTGTGACCACCCTTGATAGTGAATTCCTACATCCACCGCCATTAAAGTCACGATTAGTGCTTTATACTGCTCTATTGCCTTAGTACACTTTGCTACTGTCGAAGGCACATTAATAAACCCATCGCGCCAGTTGAGCCCTGCAATTCTTTGGCAGTTAGCCGGCAATAATTCCAGAATATAAGGTTGTTGAGTATCAGGCATTACCTTGAGCACATTCGCTTTGCTATTTTGGTTATCAAACTTTGATAACGTCGCCAAAACTTTATTAGGTGAATCTTGAATAGCTCCATAAAAATTGAGCTTTGATTGATACCATTCTTTTCCATTGGGTAGTTGATGGAGTCCAAGCATAGCTCTTGGTTTATAATTACTCAGATAAGCTAACAAGGCCGAACGTGATGGTGCGTCAATATTCGAATCTTCAAGCTGTTTTATCATGGCTTCCCGCTCAAACCGATTTAGGCGAATATTACTTTCATCGGCCTCTTTTAGTTTTGTTATTACAAATTTAAGCCACAGCTCAAGTTCCTCACCACTCACTCTACCTTCTATGTTTTTAAGTACAGAGATATAACTGGGCCAAGGTAAGTAGCGTTCTGGATAGCGCTCTTGAATTCTTAAGTAGTCAAGCTCCTTATGCGCCATAACATCTGGTTCATTCAAACTGCTTGATAATAAAGCGTGCCGTAACTGTAAGTAGCCCTCTGTGAACGGTAAAACAGTAATATCATCTGTAGATGAATGACTTAAACTACTGTTAAGAGAGATTAAAGAAGTTCTGAGTTCCTGATAACTTACGGCTGGTTTGTGCTCACTACAAGCGGACAGGAATATAAACGCGATCAAAGTAAGGCTGAACAATAAATGCTTTTTCATAATTTCACATTAAAACTTGAAATCAAAAAAGCCCCTTTCGGGGCTTTTTAATTAGAGGCTAACACCCCTACGTTGTGCTTTTTCTTTGATAAAGCTCGACCAGCTAATCGCAAATCTTCGAGTGCTAGGATCTTCCTTCGCCTTCAAAATTGCTGCATAAGCTTGTTTGAACTTATCTTGATAGTAGTAAGCTTCCGCAAGATCAGCATATGTACTGCCTTTCTTTTTGGTACCAAGCTCTAACGCTTTATTTAGTCTAACTACTGCTGCACTGTACTGCAGATTTTGCAGTAAAAGGCCACCTGCTCTTCCATAAAGTTCTGCGTCATCGTCAAATTTAGCAGCTTCTTCATAGTATTTAGCAGCATCACTGATGTGTTTAGCTTGGTGGTAATAACTTGCAAGCGCTGTCACGTTTTGCTTTGTACGTTCGATTTTGCCATCTTTCATAGCCTTTTCGAACGTTTGAGCTGCACGCCAAGGATCTTCTGTCAAAGAGTATAAGCTTCCAAGAATCTTATAGTCATTCTCTTTTTCAAAGTAACCTTTGCTATACGCCACCTTCATTACAGTCATACCTTTACTGTAATCTTCGGTTTGCAAATAAAAGCCACCTAGTTGTGTCCAAGCTTTCGGGTCTTCAGGGAAAACACGTACTAACTCTTCACCAACCTCTACAGCCTTTTTGAATTGCTTCAATTCAAAGTAAGCTGCAACTTTCATCAGATAATATTGTTTATTTGGCTCTTCTACACCTGCGATAGCTTTATCAGCTGGAGCAATAACATTAGGATATTGCTTTAACTCATAATAAGCTTGCGCGATACGACCGTGTACTTTAGGGTCATTTTCACCCGTAAAGTCCATCCACGCTTCATAGGCTTTGATACCTTCTGAATACTTTTCAGTACCTAGTAGAAGGTCACCAAGTAACTTCATTAGATCGCCTTGATCCTTAAAGTTAAGCGCATCAGGAGCAATCGCCAAACGCGTATACTTAATCGCTTCGCCGTAGTTTTCCTTTTGAGCATAAAGCTGACCTAGGTAACGGTTAACCGTTGCTTTATCGAAATCATCTGAAGGGTCAAGTTCGCGAAGCATTGCAATCGCTTCATCGACTTTTTCTTCGTTATATAATTCGAACGCTTTGGCAACTTTTTTACCTACTCGCTCACCCATGATCTTCGTTTTTGCTGCTTTACGCTTCTCTATTTCTTCATAGTTAGGCGCAGCAGAAACTGACTCTGAGTAAATGCCACCAGTCAATGCAATAAGAAGAGCAAGAGCTGTAAATTTGGGTAAACTTTTCATGCCTGCCTCCTTAATTACCTTGGTTTAGTGTGAAATCAAGCTGGACTGTGATGCCAGGTTGCTTCTGTGGCTTACCATCAACAACTTTAGGACGGTATTTCCACTTTCGCAATGCACGCTTCGCTTCACGGTCAAAGATACGCTTTGGCTCAGCATCGATAATTTCAACATCTTCGACTCCACCTAGCTCATTGATTGTGAAAGATAAACGTACCCAACCCTCTTTGCCATCACGAGCAGCTTGAGGTGGATATTTTGGCTCAATTCGAACGATAGGTGTCGCATCACCATCACGGCCAAACTCGCCAGGTCCAGACAAACCACCTGCAGTACCACCTAGGTCAATGCTAGGCATGTTAAAGCCGATGTTACCCGCAGAAGGATCAGCCGTGTCTGGCTGAGGCGGCTGCGGTTTTGGCGGCTGCTTAGGTGGTGGTGGCGGCGGAGGCGGGACACGCTTCCGCTGCTGCACCTTTGATTCAGGCGGATTCGACATAATCTCGACTACGATTTGTTCCTTTTGTACATCTGCCCTATCTGCTCCTCCGGAGATAAGATATGACATGAAAAAGAACAAGCCGAGAGTTACTGCCCCACCTGCTAGAAGTGAAAACAGAAGTCGAATCATTACTGATCTCCAGCTATTGAAATCTTCAGATTGTCGCCAGTCGCTTTAATTTGGTCCATAACTTTAACAACTACGCCGTGCTTCGCACCTTTATCGGCTTGAATAATAATCACGTCAGTCGGTTGTTCTGCCATTAGACTTTCAAGGTTAGCACTTACACGCTCAACATCAACTTGACGCTTGTCCATCCAAATCTCACCGTTTTCACGGATTGCGATAAAGATGTTCGCATTCTTAGTCTTTTGTGCTTGTGCCGCTTTTGGCTTGTTAACTTCAATACCAGCTTCTTTAACAAAAGAAGTGGTTACGATGAAGAAGATAAGCATGATGAATACGATGTCTAGCATCGGCGTCATATCTACTGCTGCATCTTCCTCTTCACGAAAACGTTGTTTACGTGCCATAGTTCAATCTCTCTCTAGTGATGAGGCAAGCTATCAACTAGCTTCTCTTTAGCCATTTTTGCACGTGCTTCTAGACGCGTGCTAAAGAAAACACCTGATAGTGCCGCAACCATTCCAGCCATTGTTGGTATCGTAGCCATTGAAATGCCTGAAGCCATTAATCGTGCGTTACCCGTACCTTGAGTAGCCATCGTTTCAAATACGGTGATCATACCTGTCACTGTACCTAAAAGACCGATTAATGGACACATTGCAACCAATGTTTTGATAATCAACATGCGCTCATCTAATTTTTCAGACGCTTCAGAAATCCAAGCATCGCGGATTCTGTGTGCGTACCAAGACGTAGTATCTTGGCGGGCGTCCCACTTAGCGACGATTTCCTTATGCATTCTAGGAAATTCGCCGAGTAGGAACCAATAGCGCTCAATCATTAAAACCCACATTAGAAAGAGTGCCATTGCGACCACGTATAATACATCGCCGCCTGTAGCAACAAAATCCCTGATAGATTCCCATATCTCCATCAGGACTAACATTAGGCTTTCTCCTTCTCCGCGTGAGTAGCAACAATACCTGCGCTTTGCTCATCTAGGATGTGTAGAACCGCTTTACTACGACCATGTACAACAGCGTGGAGTAGAATTAGAGGTAGAGCTGCAATAAGACCTAGTGCTGTAGTTACTAGCGCTAGAGAGATGTTACCTGCCATGATCTTCGGATCACCAGTACCGTAAAGTGTGATTGATTCGAATGTCATGATCATACCAACAACCGTACCTAGTAGACCTAGTAGTGGCGCGATAGCCGCTAGGATCTTGATGATGTTTACACCCATCTCAATACGTGGAGTTTCACGTAGGATAGCTTCATCAAGCTTAAGCTCTAGGTTTTCAACGTCTTGGTCTTTGTTGTCATGATAAACTTTCAAGATACGGCCAAGTGGGTTGTTTGTGTTAGGGTTATTCGCGTTTTTGATTTGCGCTTTGATTTTACCGCTAACAATGAATAGGTCTAGCATACGAACGATTGCAATCAATGCACCTAGAATAAGTAGGGCTGTAATGATGTAACCAACCGTGTCACCTTGGTGCCAGCGCTCTTCCATCGTTGCACGTTGAGTATTAAGCTGTAACAGTGAACCACGAGTTGGGTCAACTGCAAACATAACGAACTGATTAGCAGGTGCACCGATTAGACGCTCAACCCCACCTAGTTCACCACTTGGTTGCTTACCAAGAGGAACAATTTGCTTGTTCTCAGCGTCGTAAATAACGTAGCCGTCTTTAGTAACTAGGTTGAAGTTACCAACACGCGTTACTTCTTTGACGTTTACATCACCATTTAGCTCAGCAACTTCAGCTTCGAACTTAGTTACTTTAGCTGATTCAGTCATTTCAGTTTGGAATGCAATCCAAAGATCTTCTAACTCACGAGTAGTTGGAAGCTCTTTTGCTTCAGCTAGTGAACGAAGCACTTCAGCACGTCCTGGTTTTTCAGCACTTACTAGAGAGGCTTCGATAGAACCGATAGCATCAGCAGCTGAACGACGTACAACACCGAACATTTCACCAAGTGTACCTTTGGCATTTTCTAGCTCAACTTCTTTCTCAGCAAGCGTCACTTCGTTCTGTTTGAATTGTTCATTTAAACGCTCACCACGAGCTTTCTCTGCAGCAAGTTCACGCTTCGCTTTGTTCAACAATGCTTGTTTGTCAGCACGGTCGCTTAAAAACTCTTGCTCACGCTGCTTGTTGATTTTGCCTTCAGAGATACGGTTTTGTTTAACCTGCTCTAGGATTTTGTCTAAGGCTTCAGTGTTTGCATGTGCATTTAGCGCGGCACCAGCAGAAACTGTTAACGCTGCAGCAACTGCAAAACCTTTAAATAGTTTCTTCATCATTAATTACTCCGCGCCAAAGATAGGTAGGTTTACAAGTTCAGGAGCCGCTTGCTTACGTGCTATACGGATCATGCTCTTAACTGGCTTAAGATATTCTTCGCCAAGTTGATCCCACTGCTTAGCGTCATTGTTCCAAACCCAAGCGTGTTTTTGGTCGAACGACTGGGCTACGTATGCGATACGGCCAAGACGAGCGAAGTCAACATTGATGTTCTTGCCATTTTGTTCAAGAGAACCTTGGCTTGCAACCATTGTTGTGCTGTAGTCAGTTTCAATAGTGTAAGCTTCAAGAACTTGACGGAACTTTTCAGAAGTCGTTACAGACGAGTTAGTCATAATGCTGCGAAGCTTCTCAACGCGCTCTAGACGTGTTTCTTGATTAAACGGAACGTCCGCTTTGATGAATTGCTCAAGCGTATCGATCATGCGATACATCAAAGGCACAACGTCCTGTTTTGTCTTGTCAATAGTACCAATTTGACGCTCAAGAGACTCAATACCTGCATTTTGATCTGCTACAAGACGTGCAACGTGATCGTTATACACTTTAAGCAGTTCTGCTTCTTCAACCAGACCACGGTATTCCGCAATCATTTCTTGAGACTGACCGTAAAGGTTATCAATCTTTTCTTGAGACTTTTTAGCAGCCGTTTGAGTTTGTTGACCTACTTTTTGTATGTCATTCAAAGGATCTGCAATCACATTGCTGCTTGCAAAAGCTGTCGCGCCTAAAAGCGCCGTAGCTACAAGGCTCTTTCTGATTTTAACAGACATAGTTCCCAACCAATTAAGTAATGTTACTTTTATAATTTTCGCGCTCTCACCGACGTGAGAGCAACCCTGATATCATTTGACAGATATCAACTGTCCAATAATGCTAAATGCAACACGATGTGTCAACTTCGCTGTGAAAACATTTTTTGTCAATAAATAAGTAATAATTATATACAAAACAAAAAATTAACATCAAAAACACAGCAAAAGATACACATCCTTTGTAAAACCAACCTTTTGCATACGCCATTTACAATGTTTTACATCAGATTTATTCCAATAAATTGAATAGATATTCCAAATAGAAATTATGAATAACCTATAAAAACAGCAGCATAAGCTAGATTTCTCATTGCACAGAACGCAAATTATTTCATCTTCTGCGAACTAACGCAAAATTTGTTTATCTGTCCCAAATCGCTTGATCTATTTTTTCCTGCAGAATTTGAACGAATTCAGCGACGTGTAGGCCATCCATTAAGCCGTGGTGGACTTCAATACAAAATGGCATCGTACCATCTGCTTTATTATATTTTCCGAACACAAATTTTGGGATGCCAAAGTCATCTCTACTGTGTCTCGCATGACCAAAACTGGAAAAAGATAACCATGGAAGTATAGATACATGAACACAATTTGGCACCTGACTTTCCATTAAAAATTGCTCACTGACAAGCGGTCGATTTAGTTGCTCAGTTTTGCTATGAATATTAGCGCTAATAAAACAGTTGAAATCATTTTCAGGTGCAAGCCTTACAAATCTGAAGGTTTCATCCTCCCGCAGAAAAACACTGCTAATTTCTACCACATCATATTCGACTACTGTCCCCTCTTCGATTCGGTAACGGATGGGCGCATAGCTTTGTAATGCCAGTTGTAGTGCGTATAGACAACTAAGAGAAAACGGAACGGCATTACGTTTACTCATTTCGTAAACTCTTTCCATTTGTAAATTGACGGTAACGGTGAAGTAAGGTTGGGTAAAATCATTGAAGAACGAAAAGTGTTCTTGGCGAGGCCAAGTATCAAGAGATATTTTCTTTTTCATACAAAAAAAAGGGGCGCGTACCCCTCTCTGGTCATTAAACGGCGCTGTTATTATAGACCGTTTTCAATAATCTCTTGCGCTAATTTATCAGCAATTATATGTGTTGAAATCTTCTCATCTTCAGAACGCTTAAAGATTTCGGTTAGCGTATCATAGATGCCTTCAACGTGTTTAGTCGCTGCAACCTCATCATAACCTTCAGGTTTTGTTTCATAGTAAACATTGATGATTCCACCAGCATTAATCACATAGTCTGGTGCATACAAAATGCCTTTTTCACGAATGATCTCACCATGACGAGACTCTGCAAGTTGGTTGTTTGCACACCCTGCAATAATGGTGGCTTTAATACGTGGAATGGTGTCGTCGTTTACTGTAGCACCTAGTGCACATGGCGCATACACATCAACATCTAAATCATAGATTTCGTCAATACCAACAGCTGTAGCATTAAAATCATTGACCACTCTTTGTACTGACTCTTCGTTGATATCAGTGACAAATAGCTCTGCCCCCGCTTCATGTAGGTGCTTACATAAAGTGTAAGCAACTGCACCCAAGCCCTGTACAGCAACTTTGATACCAGCCAAATCTTGGTGACCATACTTGTGTTGGTAAGCTGCTTTAATTCCAAGGAATGTGCCTAACGCAGTAAATGGAGAAGGGTTACCGCTTTTACCTTCGAGGCCCATTACGTAGTTAGTTTCTTTATGCATTACCATTACATCACCGGTTGTGATGTTTACATCTTCAGCTGAGTAGTAACTGCCACCTAGGCGGTCTAGGTGTTTACCGAATGCTCTGAAAAGCGCTTCTGACTTGATAGTCTTAGCATCGCCAATAATGACAGATTTGCCACCACCAAATGGTAAACGTGCAACCGCATTCTTATATGTCATCCCTTTAGACAGACGCAGTACATCATATACTGCGTCTTCATCAGAGGCATAATTCCATAAACGACAGCCACCTACAGCTGGACCTAGCTTAGTGTTATGTACCGCGATAATCGCTTTAAGGCCTGATGCTTCGTCTGAACAGAATACGACTTGCTCATGGTTATCAAATTCAACTTGGTTAAATACAGCCACTTTCTTCTTCTCCAAAAATTATCTATCCCATACGGGTAAGCTCTTAGGTGTGACTTTGCGTTCAATACCACACTAAGGGCAAATAGCGCTGAAATTGGCAAGACTCTATCACTAACTCTAGCACCATTCCACAAATTGAGATGATATAAACCCAATTCAAAGCAAATACAAATATTTAATTTAAAAATTAAATGTAAAAAACAAAATCAAACCAAAAACACAATAAAATTAGGAATTTTAATTTAAGTTATTGAACTTTTCTGAAGTTACTGTTTACGTAAACGGAAGGCTAATAATCATTGTAAACATATCAGTACAAAAAAGGAGGCTGCTAGCCTCCTCAATAATGCTTCGGATCGTCACTTTAACACCGAAGACAAATATTTAAGTGGAAAGTACCTATATGCTCTCCACTCACGCAAAACTGATCAACTAAGTTTGCTATCTAACTCTTCAATTCGTGCTTTCCAAATTGCAGGGCCTTGGGTATGCGCATTCTCACCATTGCTATCAACGGCAACCGTCACCGGCATGTCTTCTACTTCAAATTCATAAATAGCTTCCATACCTAAGTCTTCAAACGCCACAACACGTGATTTCTTAATTGCCTTAGCCACTAAGTACGCTGCGCCACCTACAGCCATAAGGTATACGGCTTTATTCTGTTTGATTGACTCGACAGTTGCTGGACCGCGCTCGGCTTTACCGATCATGCCGATAAGGCCAGTTTTCTCTAACATTAGATCAGTAAACTTATCCATACGTGTAGATGTGGTAGGACCTGCAGGTCCCACGACTTCATCGCCAACAGCATCCACAGGACCCACGTAATAGATGAACTTATTAGTGAAATCGACACCTTCTGGCAAGCCTTGACCAGAATTCATCATTTCTTGCAGACGTTTATGCGCTGCATCTCGACCAGTTAAGATCTTGCCAGAAAGCAGGACTGTTTCACCCATTTTCCATTCCTGAATATCTGCTTTGGTCAAAGTATCTAAATTGACACGACGCGTATCTTCACCTACTTCCCAAGTCACTTCTGGCCAATCTTCGAGCTTTGGTGCTTTTAGATCTGCAGGACCTGAACCATCTAGTGTGAAATGTACATGGCGTGTAGCGGCACAGTTAGGGATCATTACCACTGGCTTAGACGCTGCGTGTGTTGGTGCTGTTTTGATTTTAACGTCAACAACGGTTGTTAGACCACCAAGGCCTTGTGCGCCAATGCCTAGCTTATTTGCACGTTCAAAAATTTCTAGACGCAATTTTTCTTCTGCAGTTTCGGCACCGCGTTCCATCAGCTCATGGATATCAACCGGATCCATTAAAGACTCTTTTGCCAATACAGCCGCTTTTTCTGCTGTACCACCGATACCTATCCCTAGCATACCCGGAGGACACCAACCAGCACCCATTGCAGGTAATGTTTTTTCTACCCACTCTGCAACATCATCTGATGGATTTAGCATCACCATTTTAGTTTTATTTTCAGAGCCGCCCCCCTTCGCAGCAATCATCACTTCAACTTCAGCACCAGGAACTAAGTCAATGTGTACTACCGAAGGCGTATTGTCTTTGGTGTTTTTACGGCTACCTGCTGGATCGGCAACAATTGATGCACGTAACGGGTTATCTGGGTTCATATAGGCACGACGAGTTCCCTCATCTACCATTTGTTGCACCGTCAAGTCAGTTTTATCCCACTTAACGTCCATACCGACTTTAACAAAGCAGGTTACTATCCCAGTGTCTTGACACAGCGGACGCTTACCTTCTGCTGACATGCGTGAGTTAATTAAGATCTGTGCAATTGCATCTTTCGCGGCCTTACTTTCTTCTTTTTCGTAGGCTTTTTCTAATGCTTGGACAAAATCAAGTGGGTGGTAAAATGAGATATATTGAAGCGCATCTTCAATGCTATCAATAAAGTCTTGCTGACGGATTGTACTCATGACGGTTCCTCAATTTTCGACGGTATTTTTTGGTATTGAAACTTTCGCTGGCAATTGTTGTTATTCAGCGTCAGAAAGTCAATTTCAATACCTTAAACTATGGAATAGCAGGTAACTATGATAACCTCCCCGCCCGTTTGGGGCTAGCTTTGCAGGTCAAGTAAATGATAAACGAGCGAATAAACTGTACGAAATTAGACATTAGGCATAATGCACTAGAATTATTTGAACACTTTGCAAACGAATCTCAGGCTATCCTGTTAGATTCAAGCGATTCCGATCACATCAATAGTCGCTACGATATCATTGCGATTGAACCAATTAATTTACTTGAAGCTAAAGACGGAAATGTATTTTTAGACGGCGAACTGCAAAGTGAATCTATTTTCACTGTGATGAAAGATAAGCTTGCCCAGTATAGTAATTGCAGTGCTCCCCATGATTTACCTTTTAATGGCGGTTGGCTTGGTTATTTTGGCTATGATCTCGGCCGTTATATTGAACACATTCCACATTGTGCAGAACATGATATTAAGCTCCCCGATGCCTGTGTTGGCTTGTATCCAGACGCGTTAATTTATGACAAAGTACACAAAGCTTGGTTTTATGTGTCGCAACCTAATACACAAAGGCTAGAGATGTATTTGCAGCGGCTCAAAGACGCCTCAGCGTTCGAACCATTTAGACTGACGTCACAATGGCAGTCAAACATGACTAGAGCACAATACGAGCAAAATTTTGAGCGCATTCAATCTTATTTGTTAAGTGGCGACTGCTATCAAATAAACCTAGCACAGCGATTCACTGCTAACTTCGAAGGAACTCCGTGGCTCGCGTATAAAAAACTTCGAAACCACAACCAAGCGCCTTTCTCAGCATTTTTTAACTTAGGCAATAGTGCTATTGTTTCTGTGTCACCAGAGCGCTTTATTCAAGTTAAAAACAATATTGTAGAAACTAAGCCGATTAAAGGCACCTTGCCAAGGTTACCAAATACTGACGCCGATAAAGCGCAAGCTGAAAAACTGAGGAACAGCAGCAAAGATCGAGCCGAGAATGTCATGATAGTTGACCTACTACGTAACGACTTAGGTAAGGTGGCAGAACCAGGTTCCGTTGCGGTTCCATCACTCTTTGCAATCGAGAGCTTTCCTGCGGTTCACCATCTAGTCAGCACGGTAACGTCTAAACTGGCAGAGGGTAAATGTGCTGTTGATCAACTCGAAGCCGCTTTCCCCGGTGGCTCCATAACAGGTGCACCTAAGATCCGCGCCATGGAGATCATCGAAGAGCTCGAGCCTCACAGACGCAGCGTTTATTGCGGCTCAATCGGTTACCTCAGCGCCTGTGGCAACATGGATACCTCTATCACTATCAGAACCCTGGTTTGTCATCAAAATAAGATACATTGCTGGGCAGGTGGTGGTATAGTCAAAGACTCACAAGTACAGTTGGAATTTGAAGAGACTTACCACAAAGTAAATAAAATCCTCCCGGTATTAAATGAAGATTGATCAGGTTATATCGCAATTTATGTTGGCGCCCATCATGGCGCAAACACCAACCACACTGCATACTCTCAAGCAAAGTGCGGTGCTTATTCCTATTGTTGATGTAAACGCTCGAGCCCACCTGTTGTTTTGCAAACGCAGCAGCGAATTGCCGAGCCACCCGAGTCAAATTTGCTTTCCTGGCGGCAAAGTCGAACAACAAGATAGCAATATCATCAACACAGCACTGCGCGAAACCGAAGAAGAGATAGGTCTGACAATCTCTGAGTCTCAAGTACTGGGCATATTGCCGTTTATGCAAACGCTCACCGGTTACCAAATCACCCCCGTTGTTGCTTCTGTACAACAAGATGCGACTTGGGTAAATCAAAGCGACGAAGTGCAACAAACCTTTACAGTGCCATTAAACCAATTAAGCACGGCCAAGAATTGGCGAACCTTCCATTTTACCAATAAAGGCAAACCCGTTTCACTCGACGGGTTTATGACACCGCACGGTTTACTGTGGGGTGCAACAGCAAAAATCGTCAAACAATTCACCGCCCTATTTTAGCCCTTAACTGGTAAGACCTTTTTTAAAATCCACCTCCACCTTGCAGATTAGAGACCTTTCTATCATGCTTACTGCAAAACTAGCATATACTTTTGCCGATTATGGGTTACTTCCCTAAGTAGACACGTTATGATGGCGTCCGTTTTAAAGGCAATGTGAGTAAAATTTATGATCAGTGCATTCGATATGTTTAGTATCGGTATTGGCCCTTCTTCCTCTCATACGGTGGGACCAATGCGTGCTTCTAGGTTATTCGTACAAGACCTTCAGGCACAAGGCATCGTTGATGATATCACTTCGGTGAAAGTGGAACTGTTCGGTTCTTTAGGCCAAACAGGTATTGGCCACGGCTCTGGCAAAGCTGTTATTTTGGGACTTGCGGGTTACGATCCTGAGACCATAGATGCAGATCTAGTACCAGAGATCTTAGAAACCATAGAAAATGAACAGGTTATCTATCTCGACAAGCAACATAAAGTAAAATTTCCTAAGCAAGGCGCGATTGTTTTTCACCGTCGCAAAACGCTGCCTAAACACTCTAATGCAATGGAAATCAAAGCGTATAAAGGCGAAGAGCTTGCTCATAGCCAAATTTACTATTCGATTGGTGGTGGCTTTATCGTTACCGATCAGAATTTTGAAGTTGAAAAGCAAGCCGCGCTAGATATCAGAACAGAAAACCCAGCACCTTACCCATTCAACTCAGCCGCTGAGTTACTGGAAATGTGTAAAGAGTCTGGGCTTAGTGTGTCTTCGTTAATGATGGCCAACGAGAAAACGCTACGTAAAGAATCTGAAATCAAAGAAACGCTATTCCACATCTGGCAAGTAATGAAAGCTTGTATTGAACGTGGTATGAAAACCGAAGGTATTTTACCAGGCGGTTTAAAGGTTCGTCGTCGCGCACCTAGCCTGTATTTAAAACTCAGTGTAGAAACGCACCAAGATCCACTGCGCGCAATGGATTGGGTGGATTTGTTTGCACTGGCAGTCAACGAAGAAAATGCAGCGGGCGGCCGCGTAGTGACGGCACCAACCAATGGTGCAGCTGGTATTCTTCCAGCGGTGTTAATGTACTATCACACTTTTATCAAAGAAGTGGATATAGAGATTGCCACACGTTATCTACTTACCGCAGCGGCAATTGGGATCTTATATAAGAAGAATGCCTCTATATCTGGCGCTGAAGTAGGATGTCAAGGTGAAGTAGGTGTTGCGTGCTCAATGGCTGCAGGCGCTCTTACCGAAATCATGGGTGGTAACGTAGTACACGTTGAGAACGCCGCTGAGATTGGTATGGAGCATAATCTGGGTCTAACCTGCGACCCTGTCGGTGGGCTTGTGCAAGTTCCGTGTATTGAGCGTAATGCAATGGGTTCTATTAAAGCCATTAATGCTTCTCGTCTTGCTTTGCGCGGTACGGGCGATCAAAAAGTATCACTAGATAAAGTGATTAAAACGATGCTTGATACTGGTAACGACATGAAAACCAAGTATAAAGAAACCGCGCGCGGTGGATTGGCAGTAAATATTATTGAGTGTTAACTGACAATTGTCAGTTCACTTTATTGATGATCTAATGGCATCATGATGGTAAATTATGATGCCATTTTTTATGGTGTATACTGATTAACTTATTGATTTTATTTTACTCTTTATAAGCATGAATATTTAACTTTAGACCAGAGTAATAGATAAGGTAGCTCGTTATGGTCGAAACCTTTATATAGCTACTGTCTGTTACAGCAATAGAGTTTTGTCGGTAACACCACTTAACCACCTTGCTAACGCAAAAGTATCTATTGTCATTTAGTAAAGGCTAGATGCAGTAACCATGGAGTGATTTCCACAAGGTTCATGATAAATAGGTATTATTAGAAATTTAGGCTATTTACATCCATACGGTAATAAATGGATAAAATACAACTAAGCTAAATATCAGCATCTATTATCAACAAAAAAGGAGTAAACTGATTATGTCCGGCACTACGATGGTTTTTTTAATTGTGCTTATTAGCGTTGGTGGAGGCATACTTAGCGAAATGTATAAACGCCGTTTAGAATACAAGAAATTAGACTCGCAAAGCCAAAAAGAACGAGACCAATTGCACGAAGAGCTTAATGCTTTGAAATCAAGAGTTGCCATTCTTGAGCAGATTGTTACTGACGAAGGTTATCAAGTTACAAAGGATATTAACAATTTATAGTAGCTACCTGCCAATGATTACAAACAGGTTAAATACCCCCTAGGCTGTTTGTTTTTTCAACAGCCACCACCCCTGTTTACATTCGTTTTCAAACATCCTAACCATATGAAAATATAAATAAAAAATATTTTTTGCTTACAAAATAGTTACAATGAAATAAATTATAAAATTGCTAACATAAATTTACTTGAGTACATTTGTTGCCGTAAAGATCACGAAGGTAAATAACATGAATAACAATAAATTCAAATATACTGCTTTATCTGCGGCGATAGTATTAGCACTATCTGCTTGTGGTGGTAGTGATAACAATAAGAACAGCTCAGCTCAAGAAGTAGATCAAGCCCCTCAAGCCGGCGTTACTCAATTAGAGAATGTTAAGCATTGGCAAACAACTTCAGGTCCAATTCAAGCCTCAGATGCTGATGGTGATAACCTATCAATTGCAATATTTGATGGTGAAACTGAGATCATCCCAGAAGACAATGTTTATACTCTTTCACATGGTATTTTGACACTAAAAGGTATCAACGCGTTTGACTACCAGTCAGTTACAGGTGAAGCGGCGACAATTAACTTCACAGTGACAGCAAAAAGTAAATCTGCTAGCGGCAGCATCGAGATCCCAGCAGCCATTACAGATCCCCTAGCCNCAACAATGGCACTTAGACAACACCGGTCAGAAAGCATATGCACTAAGTGACGAAATGAAACAAGGTCTCGTCGACTTATATGTAGGCCGTGGAATAATGACAGAAGAGGAAGCGCAACAATATTGGGATAAAGAGTTCGAAGAAGCGGAAACAAACATCTTAGTTGCTGGCGAAGATATGAATGTGAAAAGTGCATTCGCTCAAGGTGTTACTGGTCAAGGCGTTACTGCGGTGGTAGTAGACTCGGGACTTGAAATTAGACACGAAGATTTAGCACCTAATGTACTTCCGAATCGCTCATTAAACCTTTTAAACGACGCTTTGGATAAAACAGACCCAACAAGCAAGGCGACCAATGGCGACCATGGTACTAGCGTAGCCGGCCTTATCGCCTCAAAAGGCTGGAATGGCCTAGGTGGCCGAGGTGTTTCACCTGATACAGGCCTCATTGGAATGAATTTATTGGCAAGCGGCGAAAAAACACCGAAGCAAGAACTATTAGTTCATGGTTTTCCTGGCTCAGGTATCACAGCAAGCGAGTCTATTTCTGTGTTTAACCGCAGTTATGGCCTTACTTACCCAGTTCAATTTAGCTATTCTGAACTCGACGAAGCCATTGAGTCTTATCCAAACAGAAAGCTTCGCTCAGGTAAAGGAGCGACTAACGTAAAATCAAGCGGTAATAGTTTCGTTAGCGAAGACTTAGAAGGGTCATTCTGTGAAGATAATGGTGCAAATGACCTTGGGTTAACTTGTTACAATAGCAACAGTGAAAGCAGCCAAGGCCATCCATACTACTTTTCTATTGGCGCTGTTAACTCAAATGGTAAACACACAAGCTATTCAAGCGCTGGTTCTAACCTATTAGCTGCAGCCCCAGCCGGTGAATATGGCCGTTGGGCTCCAGCAATGGTTACAACCGACCCGATGACATGTTTGAGCGGTAGCTCAGGCTACACTGGTCGCACGATAGCTGGTTGGACTGGCGCTTATGGCGAAGAGTTTGCTGCAAGCCAATACCCATTCGATTACCCTGGCCACCCAGAAAACCCTAACTGTAATTATCGTTCAACCATGAATGGAACTTCTTCTGCAGCACCAAACGCTTCAGGCGTGATCTCTCTGATCCTATCAGCGAACAGTGAGCTGACTTGGAGAGATGTGCGTCATATCATTGCATCAACTAGCACCAAGAATGATGCTGAAAATGCTTCTGTAACTGTACCGGTCGGTGATAACGAATTCGTTGCACATGATGGCTGGGTTGAGAATGCGGCTGGTTATAGCCATAATAACCTTTACGGATTTGGACGTGTCGATGCTGGCGAAGCTGTGAAAATGGCTAAGTCTTACTCGAACGATTTAGGTGAAGAAGTAATCACTAATTGGACCGGCGCAGGCTCAGTTGTAGCAGAAGAATCACTTGAAATGCCGATCCCTGATAATAGCTTGGTTGGCGCGACATACAAAGTCATTATTGAAGATGATATCAAAGTTGAAGCAGCTCAGTTTAAACTAGACGTATTCAACGATGAATTCGGTATGGGAATAGAAAGTGGTGAAGATGTCCTTCAGTCTACTGCTGGATCCGATTTAGCGATTGAAGTTATCTCTCCAAGTGGAACTAGAAGTGTTTTACTGTCATCTCGACAAGCGTTGATACGTCCTGCATATGATCTTAGTGGAGCCGGCTTCCAGAACGGTTATATCCTGAAAAATGGGGTATTTTTATCAAATAGCTTCTATGGCGAATCAGCCAAAGGGGAATGGACAATTCGCGTGCTAGATGTTTCTGACAAATCGTTTGCAACAGCTAGCGTAGGCGATATTGTCTATAATGGTTACGTAAACAACTCTACACCATCAAAATTGATGGGTGCAGCTGTACGTATCTTTGGTCATCAGTCTGCTGAGTAATAGGAGTGTATATTATGAACAAGTTAAAAATCGCAGCACTAATTACGGGTTCACTATTCTTGGCTCAAGCAGAAGCTAATGACAACTTGACTCCAAAAATGGAGAAGGTCAACAAAGTGGCAAGTTTTGAACAACCTGACTTTGGCGCTTATAAAATCATGTCTGATTATGCATTAGTTCCTGCAGCAATTGCAGATCCCAATGCTGTTATTAGCAAAAAGGGCAATAAAGCTTTGGTTAAGTCAACTTCTGTCAGCAAGTTGTTCACTAAAGGCTCTTTAGTAAAAAATATTTTTAATGGTGAAATTGCTCCTGTATCTGGCAATATTAACCTTCTATTGAAAGACGGTGCGTCTGCAAGCGATTTAGCAAGTGAATTCGACGTTGCGGTTGAAAATACATATGACGGTGGCAGAATTGCTGTTGTTAGTGTAAATAGCAACCAAGATTTACTTGGTAAACTTGCCGAGCTGAAGCAATCAGGAAAGGTAGTTGAAGCTAAAATTGAAGTGTTAGGTACTTTATACACATCTAGATAACTTCACTGTTAAACACAGACTTTCTAAAGCCTCATGTAAAATGGGGCTTTTTTGCGCTTTGAAAGCCTAAAACACTGACGACTCTACTTTCTGCTTGACCTCAAATTTGGCTAGCTAAACGTGACCACCATATTTTGAATATCTCTTGCCTCTTCTTCTAGCTGGTTCATCCTAAAACCAAAACCATACACGCAAACACCATAAAAGCACCGCTTTAAAATCAAGCTCATTGATATCATTGCACTGCGTCATGAACTCGTGAAACTGGCCAAACTCATTGACTGCCAACGAATATAGGTTGAATTTGAACAGCACTAAGGTGATAAAGGTGCTGGCACAAAGCCTATCCGCCTACTCGCGGGTCTTGAATACCTTAATCCACAAACTGTCTGACAAAAACACAGTAGCCATGCAGTGCTCACCCAATAATAGAAAATATCCCTGATAAGCGACCCTACAGCTGTTTTGTAGATAGGGCTTATTGAGGGGCATATTATGATGTGTACATTCCTAGGCAGAAGTATGAAGTGGCACCGAATCTTAAGAAGAAGCTCTAGTGATGTAATGCAATAGAGTTAGTCATCGGGCACATGAAGCAGAGTGGTCACTTAGGTCTTAACCGCTTAAAAGGAAAGCAAGATGACGAACTTAACGTAGTATTTCCAGATGTAGGCCAAAGCTGCCGTAAAGTCCTAGCCCGACAGTGACTTTTTATACTTGGACTTTATATCTGTTATTCGCGGTATGAAGCGCTTTGCCAGATTAGCACTATCGATAAAGATAATGCTCAGTCTGGACTGATTTGGTTCGGCTAGTCTAAGCATCAAAACGTCAATATTCAGCATGGAGTTAGCCAATTAACCCACAATATTGAAGCGGGTTAATATTGTGGGTTATCACTGAACTCTGTTATCGAATGTTCTGTTTAGCCGACTAACCATTTCGCCATAAAGACGATAACAGGTAAGGTAACCAGCGTTCTTAAAATAAAGATAAGGAATAGCTCCCACAAGTTCACTGGGATTTTGCTACCAAGCAACAGCGCGCCAACTTCTGACATATAAATAAGCTGAGTTACGCTCATGGCGGCAACGATAAATCTGGTGGTGTCACTTTCAATAGAACCTGCGGCAAGGATTGACGGAATAAACATATCAGCAAAGCCTACCACTATCGTCTGTGCTGCTTTTTCGGCTTCTGCCACATTGAGTAGCTCNAAGGTGTACCTAAATATTGAAATACAGGGGTGTATTCTGCGATGATCAAGGCAAAAGTACCAACAGCCATCACTACGGGAAGTACAGCAAATACCATATCTAACGCATTATGCAGACCTTCTTCTAATGTTCCTTTAAGCCCTGGTGCTGTTCTTGCTTTAGCAAGTGCAATATCCAAAGAATGACCTAAAAGGCCTTTTCCTTCTGGCACCGCTTCTGAATCCTGGTTGTGGTCGCTACCATCTACATAGATATCCTTTTTGAATCTTAGCGGTGGTAAGCGCGGCACTATGATTGCTGCAACAAAGCCAGCTGCACATACGGTGAGATAGAAAGGAGCAAACAGGTGTTCGAGTTTAACTTGACCAATAACAACTAAACAGAAAGTAATGGAAACCGCAGAGAATGTGGTGCCAATAATAGCCGCTTCTCGTTGAGTATAGTGCTTATCCTCATATTGGCGAGCAGTCATCAAGATGCCTACGCTGCCGTCGCCAAGCCAAGAAGCAACACAGTTTACCGCGCTACGACCTGGTACACCGAATAGCGGGCGCATCACTTTGGTCAAGAGTGTACCAACCATCTCAAGTAAACCAAAGTTAAGTAGTAACGGCAGTAACAAACCTGCAAGAATAAAGACAGAAAAGAGTACAGGTAACAAGTCATTTAGCACTAATGCTCCTGTGCTTTCCGAATGGATCGCTTCTGGACCAACACCATTGAAGGTAAGCACAATAAACACCATGCCAACTAGTCGGGTTATCAACCAAACCCAGCTAACGTCAAATAGGTGCTTTATTATGGTTATTTTTAATAGCGCTTGGGGTCTTAGAAGCTTCATCACCAAACTCATGATCCCGGTAATACATACAATTGCGACAATCATATCTTTAATAAAAGGAGCGACTTGCGCTTGTAACCATTTAGCCATAACAGCAATGGGGATAGTCATTGCTTCCCCTACCGCCACTGGCGTCATAAATAAAAAGATACCAATCAATGACGGTACGATAAACGCAAACCACGTTTGTAGGGTGGAGCGTGGTGTCATAGTGCTCTCTGTCATTTTTTACTTCCACAAAAACAAAGAAAAGAGCCGAAGCTCTTTTCGTTTTTAAATTATTATATTTATTAGATTGTTAGACCTTTTTGCCTAAGCAAAGTAATCAAGGCTTGATGCAGGTTATTCATAGTGTTTGCATCAAGTACATTCCCCTCGCTATCCTTCCAGGTAATTGAAGTACGCGTATCCTGTGCTTGAGCGATCTTTATCGTGTAATCACCATTGTCAATTGGCAACACAATCGCTTCTTCACCCCAGATAGAGTCCCAAACGCTGCTTTCAGGCGCTTCGTAACGAACCAAAACTTCCTGCTTTTCTCTATCAACACGGACAACCGTAAAGTTACTTCTTTCTAGGAAGTTTGAGAAACGATCAAGCACCGCTTCTTGACCTTTTTCAGTCAGTAGCGCCGAATCACCATTATTGTCAAACCCAAGTTCAAGTGCTAGAACACCTTGGCGCTTACGCATTTCAACTTGCAGTAGGCGATATTGATAGTCAAATTCTGAAACGACTTCGTTCAGTGCCCGTACTTCGAGGTGGCTTTTCCGAAGCGCAGTTAACTCACCATCGCCTTGATAATCTACTAATTCCGCTCGAATTGACGCCGTACGCTGATGTTCTTTTTGCTCAACAGTAAACTTAAACTTTTGCTTAGATGGCTCTGCCGCGTCTTCCCAAAACCAACCGTCTTTTGGCTTGATCAGCGAATACCAAGTTGTGGTCACCGAGCCTTGCGCCTTGCTATCGCTTTCAAGTCCGGCATTATGCATCGCCACAACGCTATCCACAGCACGCCAAATAAATGCTGGTAAATCTTCTATCCCGTCATTCTTATCAAAAAAGATCCTTGCAGCTTCTTCGCCCTGCTCTACCCAACTGCCTTGCGCAACCGTTAATACCTGTTGCGGTGCACGGTAACTTACCGGTTCAGCTGTATTTTCATATTGGCCGACTGGCATTGCAAATTCTGGGTCTCGATAAGGCTGAGTTAAGCCCTCTGGGGCTTTCACCGGTGCATTTGCACGATAATTTCTTTCATGATGTGCATCTTTTGTGAAAATACTACAGCCGCTTAGACTCACGGCAATTCCAAGAACCAGTGATTTTGGGATCCAATACTGCACTCATTTACTCCTTAGCAAACCCTATTATTATTCGAATCAAAGTTATGATTTAGGATTGCCGAATTGGTTCACACAAAGTTGCCAAAAATTGACAATCTCTGAATTAATAACGCTATGCTATCAAATATTCCACGTACTATATCGGGAATACGTATCTCATAGCCAAAATTTTGCCTTATGTTACTTGTCATACATTAGAAAAACAAGCAACCATGTCCAGCAAGCACAATTCTATTTTTTATTACAACGCGCTAGCGCTAAAACTCAGATATGGTAGTATTTCGCGTTAACTATTAACCTTGAGCGCATTACGTGAAATCAGAGGTTCCAAAATGACCATGCATGCAAACCATCAACTTGTCTTAACCGCCATTGGAGAAGACAGATCTGGTATTGTTGGCGAATTGACACAGCTTGTAAGTGACTGCAACTGTAATATTATTGACAGTCGAATTGCGATATTGGGCAATGAATTTACCTTTATCATGCTACTTGCCGGTGACATGGCGTCTATTAGTCGTGTCGAGCACACCTTACCAGCCAAAGGGATGGAGCTCGGTCTCTTAACCATGATGAAACGCACGTCGAGCCATCAGCAAGGCGAATACAGTGCAGGTTATACTTTGGAATATGAAGGACTAGATACTCCCGGTACATTAAGCAAAGTAACGCGCTATTTTGCAGCACAAGGAGTGAATATTTGTTCACTGAAGTCAGATACCTTTGAGCAAGAAGACGAGCTACATATGCGCTGCGAGCTTGAGTTCAATATTCCAGTGGATGTGGATATTGATAACTTTAAAGTTCAGTTCGAAGATCTTTCTCACTCCTTAAACGTAGACTATATATTTAGACGCATTCGCTAAGGATTTACTATGAATACTTTAAAAATTGGTGATCAAGCGCCACTATTTTCACTACAAAACCAAAACGACAAGACCGTTGAACTTGCTACTTTATTAAAGTCTCATCAAGTCTTAGTCTATTTTTATCCTAAGGCATTGACCCCGGGTTGTACGGTTCAAGCCGAAAATCTACGCGACCACAAAGTTGAACTGGCTGAATTAAACACCGTAGCCGTTGGCATTAGTCCAGATCCTGTGAAAAAGTTAAAGAACTTTGAAAACAAAAAAGAGCTTAACTTTGACTTACTTTCGGATGAAGACCACGCAGTAGCCGATGAGTTTGGTGTGTGGGGCTTAAAGAAATTTATGGGTAAAGAGTATGACGGTATTCATCGCCTATCTTTCTTAGTCGGTCAAGATGGTAGCATCAAGCACGTGTTCAATAAGTTTAAAACCAAAGATCACCATGAAGTCGTGATTAACCACTTGAAAGACAACGCTTAAAGTAACTCGCTAAACCGTATTTACGTATATTTAAGAAATAAAAAACGGAGCAAATGCTCCGCAGACTGTTGAAAAAGGGCTGGACACAGATCTAGCCCTTTGATCTAATAAGCGTAGTGAGTTTAGAGAG
>NZ_NSDG01000022.1:0-110998 GCF_002289345.1 Pseudoalteromonas sp. HM-SA03
TTTTATAACCCTAACCGATTGGTTGGGGTTTTTTTATGCCTCAATTGTAGGTCGAGATTTATCTCGACGAATTGGCTTGCTAAACAGCGGCTTTTTCAAGTTTAAAGCATATCTAAAAACTTTATGAGCGTAATATGAACTTTTGCACTAATTGTGCAAGAGCGGTTGCTTGTTCACGCAACTCTTCACTTGAATGAGCTGCTACTTGGGTGTCTTGCAATGAGCTACGACTAGACTCTTCAATATGTGATACATCCCGGGCCATTTCACTCGCAACAACTGACTGCTCCTCTGTCGCTGTTGCAATGGATTGGATCATAGTTGCGATTTCTGATGCACTTTTGACTATTTCTTCAAGCTGAGTTCCAGCTTCTTCCGCCATTAATACACTCTGCTCAACTTGATTCACGCTGCTTTGCATAGAAGAGACTGCATGCTCTGTTTGTAATTGGATTGATTGTACTGTTGATACAACTTCTTCTGTGGCTTGTGAGGTGCGTTCAGCCAGTGTTCTTACTTCGTCGGCCACAACGGCAAACCCTCTGCCTTGTTCGCCAGCTCTTGCAGCCTCAATTGCCGCGTTAAGCGCCAGTAAATTGGTTTGTTCTGCAATACTGCCAATAACGCTAATTACATTGCCTATTTGACTACTTAGCTCCCCCAAGTTGGTTACGTTGCTAGCGGTACTTTGTACATCTTTTGAAGCTGCACGGATTTTTTCTATGGTTTCACCTACCGACTTACCTCCTTGGCTGGCGAGAGATCTTGCTTGATCTGCATGGCCCGCGGCGACTTGACTCTGTGCTGCAACTTCGGAAACGGTCGCGCTCATTTCTTCTATCGCCGTAGCAACTTGAGTTGATTGATCTGAAGAGGATTGGCTACGTACGGCAATTTGGTTATTTGTAGCGGCGATATCACTGCTCGATGTACGGACTTCTCCAACGACCTTACTGATTTCTTTGAGCAGGTTATTCAATGAAGCTGCCATTTTATTTGTTGACGAGGCAAGGCTATCTATTTCATCTTTGCCTTGATGGACGATATCGGGCTGAGAAATATCGCCATTACCCACTCGCTCCGCAACTTCAAGTACTTGATTCAGGCGGTTTATGATGGATTTATTCATTGAGTAAGCCACTATCACCCCTAATATTGCTGCAACGATACAAATGATAATTATAATTAAGAGTGTTGAGTTGAGGCCATTGACTAAATTATCAAGAGACCTGATTGCGTCTTCTCTTTCTTCGTTGGCAGATACTGTTAAGATTTTATTTAGTGGATAAAGGTAAGTATCATCCGCAGATTTTAAAGTCCGGTTACTATTTTCTAGACTTATATTTTGAACATTGAACAACTCAGTCTGAATGTGATTTTGGTATTGAGATATCAAGCTCATTATTCTAGCTAGCTTTTCACGGTCTGAAGCTTTATTTGATTCGTAGATATAAAGCGCTTTATGTGTTTCTTTGAATTCTTCAAATTGCTTATCGAATAGCTGCTTTTTGCTTTTATCACCGTTTGCATACTCGAGCGCTGAGGCTTCTAACTTATGGCCAATACCTAATAGTTGGTTGTAGTAGATCATGCCTGGAAGATCATCATTTTTGATCTCAAAAGCACGAGTGGTTTCTGACGAGACTTTGAACCATACTAGGGTGCTGGAGAATGTCATCAGAAAGATTAGCGTACCAAAGGCAAGGTAAAGTTTTTTACTTAATTTCATTGTTACCACCTGAATATCAAATTTTGATTACATCATATCCTTGATACGTATTTCGCGGGCTAACTACTAATGTTACATATTAGCAGATTCTTGAGTGACGATATGAGATTCACAGTGACAAAAATTTCTCTTAGCTAATACACATACACTTTAGTGAGATTAGATGCAGTAATTATTGCCATTAACTAAATTTCATCTTGGGATGATTGCGCTGGGTACTGCTGGGCTGCCACGCTAGGTAGTCGTTGTGTTATCGATTCAATTTTCACTGCTTTTCAATCAATCTCCACTTTTCATCGCCATCTAACATTGAGCTAATAGCAAAAGTTGTTTCGTTATCACCATTAATTTTCTCGACTATTTTTTCTTGTGTCTTTTTTACGACATAACTTTTAACTGAATCAACTTGTGTAGAGGAAGTAACCCCTAATGGTTTAACTATAGGGCTTTCAGGAAACCAGCTATCATAAATTAATATCTGTGTTACTTGGCCTATAAGAGTTTAGTTTGATAGTGCATGTACTACATTTGTGTGATCTTGCACTTAGTCCTTGCCATTTTTGAAGTGGTTGATGAGTGATACGAGCGTCCATCTTTTTGGGTTTTTGCTTTTTCGTAAATTGGCGGTTTTCGGTAAATTGCCTATGATTTTGTAATTAAATTGGTTTATTGTAGATTTAAGCAGCTAAATTTTATTAGGCAAGAGAGGCGATGAAGGTAACCGTAGAAAAGCAAACCATAGTGCTGTTATCGTTGTTTACCATCGTGTTCTGGAGTTTGACTTTCTACGCGGTAAATCTTATTTCTCACTCTATTGTGGTTCAGGAAGTAAGCGAAAGAACCGAAACGGTAAGGTCTAACATTTCACTTGTCCGCGCCAAAATTGAAAACGCCATATTTATGGACACCTATCTGGCTGAAAGTTTAGCTACCTTTGTTACTATCGACCCTGATTTTGCAATTGAACATTGGTCTCATGTGGTTGCTAAAGCTGTTGAAAAGTCGACACTTATTCGTCATGTTGGCCTCGCACCAAATAATATCATTAGTCATGTCTATCCAGTTGAAGGGAATCGAGCAGCTATCGGTTTCGATTTTCGCACTAACCCTGAACAATTTCGCACTGTTGAAATTGCAAGAATCTCTCAAAAAGTATTTATCGCCGGTCCATTACAGTTAGTACAAGGCGGTGAAGCCTTGATAGCGAGGTTTCCTGTGTTTTCAGATTATCCGAGGAATGAAAGCTACTGGGGCGCGATTAGTGTAGTTCTAGATTATCAAAAGCTGCTCGAATATAGTGGTATTAGCGAGTTGGACAGCGCCATTTTAGCGATTCGAGGCCGGGATGGACTAGGTGAACAGGGGGATGTCTTTTATGGCACTGCTACCTTGTTTGAAACACCAGATTTAGTCATCCCAATTAACTTACCATCTGGTGAATGGCAACTTGTAGCTGATTATCAAATAGACGAGAGCACTTATGCAAAAGCAAGACAACAAGCACAGATTTTGGTTACTGCTGTTGCCTCAATATTGTTTCTCTCGTTATTAGTGCTCTATCGATCGTATCACTTAGCACATACAGCCTCGCTGCAAGATGATTTAACCAAGTTACCCAACCGTCGCTATGCGATTAGGCAACTCAATACGTTACTTGGTCGTTCAGAACAACCATCATTTGTGTTGCTTAACCTCGATCTAAATAATTTTAAGCAAGTAAATGATAAGTTTGGTCATGAAGTGGGAGATAAGCTGTTACTCCATGTTTCGTCAATTTTGATGAACTCGGTGCGAGTGTACGACTTTATCGCGCGTTTAGGGGGAGACGAGTTTATTGTTATTTTGCACAGAGTGTCAGAGGAAGCTTTGGTTAACTCAATTATAAAAAATATTAAGGAGCAGGTTGCAAGTCAACCCTTACACGTTGACAGACACATCATTCAAATATCGGTGAGCATTGGTTACGCTTTTCCTACAGCAAACCAAGATAGTGTCTCAGGCCTCATGGCGCGAGCCGACCACAACATGTATTACGATAAAAATCTGTCGCAACGACAGCAAAAAGAAAGTGAGGTTTTGGAAACAAATCAGGAAACCCATTAGAACTATACTAAGCTTACAGAGTATCAATTAAGTGGGAATGTGCCGTGCAGCTAAAGCAGTCAGTTCTATTTTTCAAAATTGCCGCGTTGACTTCTGCGATTGTAATTATATTCGTCAGCTGGTTTTTGTATTACGAAGTGAGTCGTAGTGCGCGCCTTACTGCACAATTCACTCAGCTACAAACCGCTCTACAACGAACCATGGATCAAGAAGAGCATATTCTTATTCGAGCACAAAAAGATGACGTTTCTGCCATCCCACAATTAAAGTACAGCTATCAGGATAGCTTTAGTAACTTACTTAATTCTATGGCCAATGAAGGGGCCTTGTTGCCTTTACTATTACAACTCGATGAACTGTCAAAATCCTACTTTGGTAAACTGGATGAACTTGTCCGCTTGCATGAGCTGCTCGGCTATGACGAAAATGCAAGCATTTATGGTGAATTTAGACGTAGCGCTCATGCTTTACAGGAGCGAATTTCTGGTAAGGCCATACCTCAGTTGGAAATTGCTATATTGGAATTAAGGCGTCGAGAAAAAGATTTTTTGTTAAGAGCTGACTTGGGTTATTTGCAGCAGCACGAACAACTAGTCATACATGCTAAGCAACTAATCAAAGACAGTGCGCTTAGTGAAGAGGTAAGCAACTTGCTTAAACGTTATGAAGCGGGTTTTGCAAACTATGTTGCTATTTTGAGAAAGCTAGGTTTGCACGATGGAGAAGGCGTGCGTGCAGAGCTGTTCACCGAGAAACAAAAATTAAGAAGCCAGTTTGAACTGGTATCAATCCGTACCCAAGCCGTTACGCAAGAACGTAAAGAAAGTATCATTTTATATGGTCTTATTTTAATTGTACTGATGAATATTGCCGTGCTTATCTTACTTAATTATCAAAATAGCAAAGTCACACGGCATATACTGGCTATCAATAAAGTACTCGTAAAAGTTGCTAAACTTGAAGACTTTAGCTTAAGGGTGAATATTGACGGCAACGATGAGATTGCACAAATAGGTCACCAACTTGATGACCTATTGGCATTTATTGAAACCTTGCTTGCGCGTCTGAGCGCAGCGCAGCAACGCTTGATTGAAGAAGCCAAAATGGCGAGCTTAGGAAATATGGTGAGTGGCTTTGCTCATGAGCTTAATACGCCGCTTGGTGTTGCTATTACCAGCCAATCGCATTTAAAAGAGCAAGTTGCGACACTAAAATCACAACTTGAACTTGGTAAGTTACAGCGGCAAACCTTGACGACACTAATTACCGAGGCAGAAGCAGCGCTATATTTATTAGAAAACAACCTCCACCGTACAGCCTCGCTAGTAGATGATTTTAAGCTAGTGGCAGTGAATCGAGAGTTTGAAGAAAAGAGTACGTTCAACCTTAAGCATTTAGTTAAAAATGTCTTTGATTGCTACCAATCAGAATTAAACCAAGAAGACTATGCCATTGCACTCGAAATCCCCGAAAACTTAACTTTAATAAGCTACCCGTCGGTGTTTAGCCAAGTTGTTGGGTACAGTATTAACAACTGCATCAAGCACGCCAAGATTGACGGGCAAAAGCTCAATATTGTGGTATCTACCGTGCTAATTAATGACTATATCCATTTTTATTTTAAAGATGATGGTGCCGGTATAGATAAAGAGTTATTGCCTGCTATATTTGAGCCTTTCGTTACTTCAAAACGTTTTTCGGGGGGGACAGGACTTGGCTTGAGTATTGTATATAACTTAGTAACACAGAAGTTGAAGGGCGAAATCAAAATGCAAAGCCCTGCGCATGGCGGTGCCTGCTTGCATATTATTTTAACCGGAACAGAGTTTAATTTTACAGAAGAGTGAGTAATCTGAGCTTCGGATAATTAACGCCTTTCTAGCAGCCAGTTTTTGTGCTAACTGCGTTGAATCTAGCTATTGGTGCATAAATTCGCCTTGCCTACAGGATGTAGGTACCAGGGCGGTAGCAGGACGTGAGAGCGGGGTTATCCCCAAAACTCTCTAGCTAGATAAGGAAATAATTTAATGTGAGTTTAAAAGCAATTAGTTAGCTCACTCCTTATCCAAACCCCAGGTTAAGTAACCGGAGCGTGGGATAACAACTCGCTCTCGCGCGGCCGTTATATCTTATACCGATTTGCTTATCTGAATACAGCTTATGTAAGGTAAATAAAGTAAAAAAGCCAGCATGACTGATCATGCTGGCTTTTATTCGGTTCATTGGCAGTAGGAGTTAGCCTTTTTTGCTCGCTACCCACTCATCAACAAATAATTCAAGCACGTTTAGTGGAACTGGGCCATTTTTCAGTACGACGTCGTGGAACTCACGAATATCAAACTTATCGCCTAGTTCTTTCTTAGCGGCTTCACGAAGTTCTAGGATCTTCAACATCCCCACTTTGTACGCAGTGGCTTGTGAAGGCATAACAATATGGCGCTCTACCATCTTCACTGCGTCTGACTTAGCATTTGGTGTGTTGTTTACGTAGTAATCAATACCTTCTTGACGTGTCCACTTCATTGCGTGGATCCCTGTATCTACCACTAAGCGGCATGCACGCCATAATTCCATCGCTAAGCGACCAAAGTCTGAATAAGGGTCTTCGTATAAACCCATTTCTTTTGGCACAAGCTCAGAATATAAGCCCCAACCTTCGATGTATGCAGTGTAACCACCAAACTTACGGAATTTAGGCATATCTTCTAGCTCTTGAGCAATTGCGATCTGCATGTGGTGACCCGGAATACCTTCGTGATAAGCCAAGGCTTCCATTTGATAAGTTGGCATCGCTTCCATGTCGTAAAGGTTTGCATAGTAAACACCAGGACGTGAGCCGTCAGGCGCGGGTTGCTGGTAGAAAGCTTTACCTGCAGATTTTTCGCGGAATGCCTCTACGCGTTTTACTATCATGTCCGCTTTTGGCTTAACGATAAACAGCTCATCCAAGCGTGACTTCATATTATCGATCATCGCTTTGGCTTCGGCTAAATATTGTGCCTTACCAGCTTCTGTATTTGGAAGGTAAAACTGCTTGTCGGTTTTCATGAACTCCATAAAGGCTTTTAAATCGCCTTTGAAGCCCACTTTCTCTTTGATTGCTCGCATTTCGTCATGAATACGCGCCACTTCTGATAAACCGATTTCGTGAATTTCTTCAGCGCTTAATGCTGTGGTTGTCGTACGTGCTAGGGCGTTATTATAAAACTTTTCGCCGTTAGGGAATTTCCATGCACCATCACGATTGTCTGCTTTTTTCTCAAGTTTATGTAGGTAACCAATCAACTTGTTATAAGCAGGCTTTACTGCTGTTGTTAGCGCGTCTGTTGCTTCTTTTACCAGCGCTGATTTCTCGTCTTCACTGATTTCAAGTGTTGCTACTTTGCGTTTGAAATCAGCCAGTAACGTTGAGTCGTCACCCGCAGTAAATGGCGCACCTTTGATGATATTTTCACTTGATTCAATGACGTGAGGGAAAACGAATTTCGGCGCAATAATACCTTTATCCGCACGCGCTTTTAAGTCAACGATGAGCTGATCAAATACAGCCGGTACGCCATTTAAACGTGAGATATACGCTTTGGCATCTTTCACATCGGTAATTTGATGTTGGTTGATTAAAAATGCAGGCACCATTGAGTGTGTACCATACATCTGATTTACCGGATAAGAATGGTAACGCCATTTAAAATCTGCAATGGTGTTTTCAAGGCCTTGCTTGAATAAGTCGTAGCTCACTTGCGTATTGGCATCGAGCTTACTGCGATCAATCGCATTAAGCGCGGCTAAGTCTTGTTTCGTCAGTTCAAGATCTTCAAGTTGTCGCGCTTCACTGCCGTCATCCCACTTGTCGTAGTCTTGTTTGATACCCATATAAGTTTGGTAAACTGGGCTACGCATTACGCCACGGGTAAACGACGCTTCAAAAAGTGCGTTTGCCTTTTCTACTTCACTTTTTACGACTTGTTGTTCAGCTTTTGGAGCAGGTGCTGGAGAGTGTGTGGTTTGTTGACAGCCAGCAAAAAGCGCGACGCTTACCGCTGCTGCTAAAATGGTTAATTTACGCATTTTATACCCTTTTATTATATGTTGCCGAATGGCGGTTTTCATGCGGGTTGCAGTGAATATCACCCGCATTATTTCTATGTTAAACAAATAACTCTAGCAGATCGTTGAGGTATCGGTGGCCTTTATTTGTAACTAGCCATGAATCGTTGGTTTCCTCAATCAAACCCTTATTTACGGCCTCAGCAATTTGCGTTGCAATCGCGCTAAGTTCAAGGCCTGTGTAGTCAACAAACTGTTGTTTTGATGCGGCGGTTTTTAAACGGAACACATTCATAAAAAACTCAAATGGTCTGTCATCGTTTGCAACATGCCACTGCTCATACAAATAGGGTTTACTCAGATCCATATAGCCGCGAGGGTGTTTTACCTTTACGGTTCTTAAGATCTGTTGCTGCTCAGGCAAAGTGATTTTGCCATGTGCACCACAGCCGATCCCGATATAATCGCCAAATTGCCAATAATTCAAGTTATGTCGACATTGAAATCCTGCTTTGGCATAGCCTGAGATCTCATATTGCTGGTAGCCGTGCTCCGCAAGTAATGCCTGACCTTGTTCTTGGATGTCCCACAGTGTTTCATCCTCAGGTAAAACCGGAGGTTTAGAGGCAAACTGCGTATTTGGCTCAATGGTTAATTGATACCAAGAAAGGTGTGGCGGTGCCATTGCTATGGCTTTTTCTAAATCACTTAAGGCGTCGCTAACAGATTGATTAGGAAGACCATGCATCAAATCAAGATTAAAGCTATTTAACCCTGCTTGATGTGCTTCTTGAGCGGCATTTAGCGCTTCTTGCTCGCCATGAATACGACCAAGTTGAGTAAGCTTTTCCTGTTGTAAGCTTTGTACACCTATCGAAATACGATTGATGCCAGCCGCGACATAATGTTTAAAACGATCTGTCTCAACAGTGCCTGGATTTGCTTCTAAAGTGACTTCAATGTCATCCTCAAAACCAATTAGCGCCTCAATTTCACTGAGTAAATAGCGGTACGCTTCACCTGAAAGCAGGCTAGGGGTGCCACCGCCAATAAAAATACTACTGAGTTTACGGCCCTGAACATAGTGAAGATCGGCTTTGATATCGTGGAGCAAATGTTGAATATATTCCGATTCAGGAATATCGCCCTTTTTACCATGGCTGTTGAAATCACAGTAAGGGCACTTTTGCACGCACCAAGGTACGTGCACATAAAGACTTAATGGAGGTAGTTTCACGCGAGGCCTTGAAAGTGACTGACGAGTTGTTTAAGTGCCTGTCCTCTGTGGCTGATTGCGTTTTTTTCTTCCTTGGTTAGCTCTGCTGATGTGCAGTTTAAACCTTGTACCTTAAAGATTGGGTCGTAACCAAACCCTTCTCGGCCTTGTTGCGTTGTGGTGATTTCACCTTCCCAACTTGCCTGACAAATAATCGGCGTTGGGTCGTCAGCGTGGCGCATATAAACTAAAACACACCAAAAACGGGCGCTGCGCTCAGTTTGTTCGCCAAGCGCTGCAAGCAAGTGATCAATATTTTTTTGGTCGTCGGCGTTTGCGCCAGCATAACGCGCTGAATATACTCCAGGTGCGCCGTTTAACGCGTCTACCTCAAGGCCTGAGTCATCGGCAATGGCAGGCAAGCCAGAAATCTTAGCAGCATGACGTGCCTTGATAATGGCGTTTTCCACAAAGGTCGTGCCGGTTTCCGCAACCTCTGGCACGTTGAAATCACTTTGCGGTAATACCTCAATGTCATACTGATTTAGCATCGCGCTAAGCTCTTTGACTTTACCTTGGTTGCCCGTGGCAAGTACCACTTTATTTGACATATTTTCTCTACTCTACATAAAACTTTTGTGAGAACGTGAGTTTGCGGCTTTGCTTACCTTCACTGATCTCAATGTCGAAACGAAAAATATCTTCATCGTCGTAATCTAATTGGGCAAGATAGTATATTGCCTCACCTTCCACGACTTCTTTAAACTCTAGCTGTATGGTTTTACCAAGTAAGTTTTTGGCGCTTCCTGCAACGCGAGCTTTGACTGCTGGTTTTCCTGGCTTGTCGGCCAAGACCGAGATATTCACAATCGCTTTGTTACCACTACGAATTAAACCATACGCTTTTGCAATTGTGGGCTGAACAAAGGTAGACGGGAAGGCGATATAATGCACTTCCCAAGGACCTAAGTCTTTAAATTGACCGCCTTGTTCATCTTGAGCGAATACGCCCGGTGCAAGCAGCATCATTAACGCAATAATAAATGGTTTCATTGGGATGCTCCTATCTCAGTAAATCCATCATTAGGATCTGCAAAAATTGCATGCCGATAATTAAGACTAAAATAGATAAGTCCAGTCCACCTAGCGGTGGGATCACTTTACGAATAGGTCTTAGCATCGGCTCTGTTAATTGCTCGAACACGGCGGCAACTGGATTGTAGCCTTGCGCTACCCAACTTAAAATGGCACGAATAATAAGGATCCAGAACACCAGACTAAATGCTTCTTTTACTACCGTAATAGCGCCACCAATCAGCGCGCCTAAAGCGTCAAAGTAACCACCGAATAACGCCATCAGCGTCGCCATTTTGGCAAAGCCAATAATGAATGCCAGCACCAAAGAGGCAAGATCTAAACCGCCTACACCCGGAATGATTTTTCTCAGTGGGTTCACGGCAAAAGAGGTTGCTTTAACAACCGCTTGACTTAGCGGGTTATAAAAGTCCGCTTTGACAAGCTGCAACCAGAATCGTAGTAATACGACCATTAAAAATAGATCAAATACGATCCCGACTAAAAATTGCATGGCATTCATTGGTCACCTTTAGATTTCTTTTTCCATTGCTTCAGCGCGCGCGATACATGCATCCATCGCGTCCGCTACGGTTTTTGGTAATTGCTGTGCTTTTAAGTGCTCAACGGCTGCGTGGGTTGTGCCACCTTTAGAGGTGACGTTAGCGCGTAGCTGAGCAATGCTAATTTCAGGTTGCGATAATGCCATTTCAGCCGCGCCTAGCGCAGTTTGCTGCACAAGCTTTCTGGCTTCCTCAGGACTAAAACCGAGGGCTTTAGCTTTTTCTTCAATGGCTTCCATAAATAAGAAGAAATATGCTGGAGACGAACCCGTTACCGCAATAACGTCGTTGATTTTCGACTCTTCATCAAGCCACAGGGCAATACCTGTGGATGAAAATACTTGCTCAACATAGTCTTTTTCTTCATCGCTGATGTCGACGCCATACAAGCCAGACACACCGCGTCCAAGCAACGATGGCGTGTTAGGCATACAGCGCACCATTTTTACCGGTTGGCCGAGCATTTCTCTCAGTCGTGCAACGGTAATTCCAGCGGCGACAGAGATAAACAGTTTATTGCTAATATCAATATCTGCATCTTGAAAGGTCTGACACAGCTCGGCCATCATCTGTGGTTTTACAGACAAGACAATGACGTCAGCCGCGGCGACTGCTTCTAGATTATCTTGTGTTGTTCTTACCGATAATTGCTCTGCGACTTTGGCAAGTTTCTCTGCATTGCGGTTGGTGGCAATAATAGACTGCGCGTCAAAGCCACTTTTGATCATGCCACCGATAATGGCATAGCTCATATTTCCCGTTCCAATAAATGCAATTGTCTTGTTTGACATTGTGTTATTCACCTCACTGTCGTTTGCCAAAAATATCAGTACCAATGCGAACCATAGTGGAACCTGCTGCAATCGCAGTGTCTAAATCACCACTCATTCCCATCGATAAGGTATCTAGCTGTTGATATTGGTCCTTTAGTCTATCAAAGCAAGCGCGCATTTGCTGGAAATATTGTAATTGCTTTTGTTTATCATCGGTTTGCTCTGTGATAGTCATCAAGCCACGAAGCTCCAATTGACGACAGTCATTAATAAACTGCGCGAGCGTATCAACCTCATCGGGATGACAACCTGATTTGTTGTCATCACCGCTAATATTGACCTGCAATAGCACCTTGAGTGGCTTCAAGTTTGTTGGTCTTTGCTCATTTAGCCTGCGTGCGATTTTCTCTCTATCCACGCTTTGTACCCAATGAAAGTTTTCGGCGATTAATCTTGATTTATTGGACTGGATTGGACCGATAAAGTGCCATTCAAGCGCCTTGTTTTGTTTAAAATAGGCAACTTTATCAACCGCTTCTTGTACGTAAGATTCACCGAATTGGGTTTGGCCCGCCGCAATCGCAGCCTCAATATCGACGATAGGTTTGGTTTTAGAAACCGCGAGTAATTGTACTGTTTCGCTGAATTGACAGTTTTGTTTGGCTTTTTCTATCCTGCCGTAGGCGTTATCTAAGCGTTCTGCTATTGTAACCATATAGTACTAGTGCTCATTGTGGAGTTATAAATGGATATTACAGAATTATTGGCTTTTAGTGTTCAACACAAAGCATCTGACCTACACCTTTCTTCGGGTGTTTCCCCTATGATCCGTGTTGACGGGGACGTACGTCGGGTGAATATTCCGCCGTTAGAAGCAAAAGACGTCAGCAGCCTCATCTACGATATTATGAATGATAATCAACGTCGTGACTATGAGCAAAACCTTGAGGTAGATTTCTCGTTCGAAGTGCCAAATCTGGCGCGTTTTCGTGTTAACGCCTTTAATTCAAATCGTGGTCCTGCTGCGGTGTTCCGTACCATTCCAAATCAAGTGCTGAGCTTAGATGATTTGGGGGCACCAGACATTTTTACCAAAATTTCCGACAACCCACGCGGCTTAGTATTGGTAACCGGCCCGACAGGTTCTGGTAAATCAACCACGCTGGCTGCGATGGTGGATTATATTAATAACAACAAACATCACCATATTCTAACCATCGAAGACCCGATAGAATTTGTTCACGACAACAAGCAAAGCCTGATTAACCAACGTGAAGTACATAGAGACACGCACAGCTTTAACGCGGCGCTGAGAAGCGCACTCCGTGAAGACCCAGACGTTATTTTAGTTGGTGAATTACGTGATCTTGAGACCATTCGTTTAGCGCTAACTGCCGCGGAAACAGGCCACTTAGTATTTGGTACTTTGCATACTACCTCAGCACCTAAAACCATCGACCGTATTGTGGATGTGTTCCCAGGTGAAGAAAAAGACATGGTGCGATCTATGCTGTCAGAGTCGCTACAAGCGGTGATTTCACAAACGTTGGTGAAAAAAGTTGGCGGCGGGCGAATCGCAGCGCATGAAATCATGCTCGGGATCCCTGCTATTCGTAACCTTATTCGTGAAGACAAAATTGCACAGATGTATTCGGCAATTCAAACCGGTGCAATGCACGGTATGCAGACCATGGATCAATGCCTTACAAATTTATTAAACCGTGGTTTGATCACTCAGCAGGATGCGCGTGCAAAAGCGCATGACAAAAATCAGTTTAATAGCGGCTATTAAGTAGTGGTGTAGCGATGAATATAGAACCGTTTTTGCAAACGATGGCAAATCAGCAAGCATCCGACTTATTCGTTTCGGCAGGACTTGCGGTGAGCGCCAAAATTGATGGCGAGCTAAGAACTTTGAGTGAAGAAAGCTTAGATGCCGAGCAGTCACTGAATCTTGTTACCTCGATTATGAGCGACAAGCAAAAGCAAGAATTCTTTAACACTAAAGAGTGTAACTTTGCGATTGCCAATGATATCGGGCGTTTTCGTGTTTCAGCATTCTGGCAACGGGATTGCGCGGGCATGGTTATCCGCCGTATCGTTACTGCCATTCCAGATGTCAATGAGTTAGGTTTGCCGTCGGTACTGACCGATGTGATCATGTCCAAACGTGGCTTGGTGTTATTTGTGGGTGGTACGGGCACGGGTAAATCAACCTCGCTTGCAGCATTGCTTGGCTATCGTAATCGTAACCAACGTGGCCACATTTTAACCATTGAAGACCCCATTGAGTTTGTGCATCAACACCAAAAAAGCATCATTACTCAGCGTGAAGTGGGCATTGATACTGACAGTTTCGAATCTGCCTTAAAAAGCTCATTACGCCAAGCGCCAGATGTTATTTTAATTGGTGAAATTCGCTCGCAAGAAACCATGGAGTATGCATTGAGTTTTGCGGAAACAGGGCATTTATGCGTTGCAACCTTGCACGCCAATAATGCCAATCAGGCCATTGACCGTATCATGCACTTAGTCCCTAAAGAAAAGCACGATAAACTGAAGTACGATTTGGCGCTGAACTTACGTGCTATTGTGGCGCAACAACTTGTGCCTTCTTCAAAGGGCGAAGGCCGAGAAGCTGCCATTGAAGTACTACTTAACTCCCCACTCGTTGCCGAGCTTATTAAAAAAGGCGATATTGGCTCAATTAAAGAGGCAATGGCCAAATCGAAAGACATGGGTATGCAAACCTTTGACCAAGCGTTGTTTGAGCTTTATAAGCAGCAGCGGATCAACTATGCCGATGCCCTGCATCATGCTGACTCGCCAAACGATCTTCGGCTGATGATAAAGTTGCAAAATAATGAACAAAAAGGTGCGGGTTTCCTACAAGGAGTTACGGTAGATGGGTTGGATTCGAAGAACTAAACGCAGCCATCTATTCTTCGCTTTTGTGCTGGGCTTTGCTGGTGTACTGAATGCCAGCGAAGCGCTTAATGTTTTTATTAGAGATGATGTCCTCGCTAATTATCAACGTTTTGTTGGTGAACGCGATGTCACAAAGATCACCGATTTTAGTGGCCAGTATTTACGTCGTGATGTTGTCGATATGGTGATAGCACAGCAAGCCTTACAAAAAGGTGGTTTCGACAAAACGTTTATTTTTACTCCAGGTTTTGTCAGTTTTCGTGAGTCCAATTTGCTTGAAAAAGGAGAGCAACTACTTCACTTTGATAGCTATTGGAAAGCAGACCTTGAAAATAAAGGCCGGCTGCTTTTTATCAGTGAGCCCGTTATTCAAAAAGGCCAGTATTTTGCTGGTATTTATCACGGGATAGATAACCAAAAAGTAAAGCAGCTAAAAGAGGAGCAAGGTCTCACCCAGCTAACTTCGGTATCCAATCCTAAGTGGCAGACCGATTGGCAAACTTTAGAGTCACTTCCGCTTAAACAGCTTCATGCTGAATCCGATTGGATGTCACAAGCGCGTATGGTGAGCAAAGGTTGGGTCGACTTTATGTTGATGCCACTTATGCCGAAGCGAGATAATCGCTTTGTTTTGGAAGATGTTGAGCTCATTGCTAATGAGCATCTAGTCGTGCTGTTAAACGACAGCAGACATTTTGCGGTGTCTCGGCTTCATCCTGAAGGCGAGCGAGCGTTTGCTGCATTACAAAAAGGCCTTGCAATACTACGTGAGCAAGGCCGGATCACAAGCGCATATCAGCAAGCAGGGTTAATACCTGATTTGAATAAGTATCAAGTCGTAAACCCTACACAGGAGCTTCGCTAGTCATTTATACGCCTACTCGCGGCTTGCTAGCTGTACAAAAATGGCGATTTCACCATAGTGTTTAGAGGAATAAGAATTGCCTTATTGCAGGTGATTGAAGGAGTTGAGAGTCCGTTAAATATGAGGACTTTTACAGTTAGCCGTACCTTTAATATCAGAATTGAATTTTTGATATTAAAGGTCGCGGAGCGAGATTGATATTTTTAGTGTGTTATCGCTACACCGACCACGCAGTGTATAAATATCAATTCACTTGGTGGAAAATAAAGCAGGCCCAAGAGTTAGGCGGGCTATTCTATTCCCACATCGCTTCAAAGTAGCTTTCGAGAATAATACAAGCGGACATGCCGTCTACCTTACCTTTTGCGAGGTTCTTATAGCCACCTTGTTCAAATAAGCGTGCTCTGGCGTCAGCTGTCGTCAAGCGCTCATCTTGTGTTTCTACCGGCAACCGGAAGCGGTTATGCAGGCGGTTGGCAAACTTTTTTGCCCTGAATGTTAAATCTTGATTGGTACCATCCATATTCAGTGGTAAGCCAACCACTAATAAATCAGGTTGCCATTCGTTAATAAATATGGCGATGTCATCCCAATTTGGAATGCCATCATTTGCCTTTACAGCACCTAAACTTGATGCGGTTGCGGTGATTTCTTGGCCGATAGCCAAGCCGATACTTTTAGTGCCAAAGTCAAACCCGATGACGCTACGTTTACCTTTAGGCACTTTTTCTTTTTTGTTTTCCATGAATACTTCGTTTATTAACCTAAGCTCAAAATGACAGGTTAGTTACGCATGACCCGCTTGCGAGCTTAATTGTGCAACGTCGATACCAAGCATTTGCACTGCTTTTTCCCAACGCTTTTCGGGTGGCGTATTAAATATGATTTCGGGGTCAGCCTCGACGACTAACCAAGTGTTTTCTTTCAGTTCTTTCTCTAGCTGACCACTTACCCATCCGGCGTAGCCCAAAGTGATGATAAATCCTTCGGGAGAGCGTGATGACGTTAAAGAGGCTAAGACATCTTTTGATGTGGTGATCATAATTTCAGAGCTAAGCTCTTGGCTTGAGGCGTAACCAAACTTTGGCGTATGTAATACAAAGCCTCTGTCGGTGTGAACAGGCCCACCAGCGTAGATGTTTACCTTAGCCGCTTGGCTAGATTTGTCGTTATCGATATCAATTTGATCAAGCAATTCGCCCACGGTGATGTCGATAGGGTGGTTTACCACCAACCCCATCGCGCCATCTTCGCTGTGTTCACAAAGATAGGTTACCGTATGATTAAAAAAAGGGTCGTCCATGCTGGGCATTGCCACTAAAAAGTGATTAGCGAGTGATTTCATAACCTGACCCCCTTAATGGTTAATGTTTAGTATGGTCGAGTTTTCGCTCGATCGCATCATAAAGCTTATCCATAATTGAAATGTCATACGCCGCTTCAATTTCTTTCACGCAGGTTGGTGCAGTGACGTTGATTTCGGTGAGCTTATCACCAATGATATCCAGACCAACGAATATCAGGCCTTTTGCCTTTAACGTTGGGGCAATGGCTTCGGCAATTTTACGGTCCGATTCGCTAATAGGTCTTGCTTCACCACGGCCGCCTGCCGCGAGATTACCACGAGTTTCACCGCCTTGTGGAATGCGAGCCAAGCAGTATGGCATCACTTCACCGTCTACCACTAACACGCGCTTATCACCGTCTTTAATGGCTGGAATATAGTTTTGCGCCATCGCATAGCGAGAACCATGCTCGGTAAGTGTTTCGCAGATCACGCCAATATTTGCGTCATCTTGTTTCACTCTAAAAATAGACGCGCCGCCCATCCCATCTAACGGCTTGAGAATGATATCGCCATGTTTAGCTAAAAACTCGCGAATTTGTGATTGATTACGCGTAACCAAAGTATCTGGAGTATGTTCGCTAAACCACGCCGTAAAGAGCTTTTCATTGGCGTCGCGCAGGCTTTGTGGTTTATTTACTACAAGCGATCCCGCAAGTTCAGCGCGCTCAAGAATATAAGTGGCGTAAATATATTCAGTGTCAAAAGGCGGATCTTTACGCATTAAAATAACGTCAAGGTCGCCCAAATCGATTTCTTGTTTCTCAGCTAGTTCATACCAATGGGAAGTATCGTCAAAGACCTGCGCTTTTGCTGCGGTCGCTTTGGCAACGCCTTGGTACAAGAAAAGGTCATTCATTTCCATGTAATACAATTCATAGCCGCGCTGCTGGGCCGCCAGCATCATGGCAAACCCGGTGTCTTTTTTAATGTTAAAGCCACTGATTGGATCGGAAATGATCCCTAATTTAATCGTCATAGACGCTCCCATTGCGCTTGCTGAGTTTACCCATGATATGGGGGTTGCTCTGTATATTTAAAGTGCTAAATCGCCAAATTGTAGCTGTAGTGCGCTCAGTACCGTTAGCGCTGCAGTTTCTGTACGAAGCACACGCGGGCCTAAACGGACATCAACAAACCGCTGTTGAGCGGTGGCGTCGAGCTCTTCATCGGTAAAGCCGCCTTCAGGCCCCACCAAAAAGCGGATCCCAGACTGGCTATACGGCAGTGTTTTTATTGAATGTTCGGCGCGAGGGTGCAGTGTGATTTTTAACTCGTCGCTTTGCTGTGCAAGCCATTCAGACAACTCCACCGGCGGGTGAATAACAGTGATGGTATTACGTCCGGATTGCTCGGCCGCGGCAATTGCTATCTTTTGCCATTGCAGGTGTTTTTTTGCTAGACGCTCACCACTTAATTTAACGCCGCAGCGTGTGGTAAACAAAGGGGTGATTTCGCTCACGCCCAGCTCTACCGACTTTTGAATAGTGAAGTCCATTTTATCACCGCGAGAAATCCCTTGCCCAAGATGTATGGTAAGTGGAGATTCTACATTTTTGTCTTCAAATGATTCAGGTACAGCAACCACTTTCTTTTTCCCAACTTCACTTAATTGACATAGGTACTCGCCGCCCTGTCCGTTGAACAGGCTGACTTTATCTTTGGTTGTCATTCTAAGCACTCGGCCTATGTGTCCTGCAGCGTCATCATCCAAAGTAACTGGCACACCAATGGCCAAAGGCGAGTCTTGATAAATATGTGGAATTCGCATAATTCGATTATTCAGTTGCTGTTTTGTGGCAATGGTAAGCGCTTGTGCACGGTTAGTCTATATCATCCTGCCACTTTAGCTTTACCACATAGCAACCCGGTGAGCTTAGCAAGCATCAAGTCGGGGTCGGGTAAACCGGCAGTATCCGGATGACAAGATAAGTGATTGACTAATGCTTGTGAGTGCAGTTTACTGAGCTGAAAACCTTGCGGGGTTTGTTCAATTAAAAACCGATGTGGGTGAAGAGAATCAAAAATAAAACGCTGCTCCTCGGTGGCTAAATGATAGTCCAAAGAATAGAGCAGTACGGCATGAATGTTATGATGACGATGCAAATAGCTGGCAAGTTCAGATACACTGATTTCATTGTCAAAGTCACAATAACAGTAGTCTTTTATTTGCTCTTTAAACATCATCTTGAGCATTTGTTTGGTGTTGTCACCTGCGATAATTATATTACTGGCTTGGCTAGAGCGCACATTTTGCAAATGCTCGACGAGTTCTTGGCTAAAATCCCAATTGCTATCTACCAGTAAAAGTCCATCACTTAAAGCATTCATGCAGTATTGCGTTACACCGAAAACAAGTTAATAAGTAAATAGCCTATTGAGCAGAAAACTGCAAACTCCAAACATGCGATGCCAACGTTATCTTGGTGGTCTACCTCTAGACCAATATTGACCTTAGGTAAGGATAAATGCAGCAATACGTAACTACCAATGTAAAGAAAAAGCCACATTACACCGCAATGCATGACAACCGAAAACAAGTTCTCTACCACTTTTGCTCCATGGTAGGGAGCACTGTGCAGCCCCGCATACATGGCTAAAGAGAGGCCGATGGATTTGCCTGCATAGCGAATTCCGATAGAGGTGTTTCTGAGATTAAAATTTTGTTGTAAAGAAGCACCTTGGTTAAACTTGGCAAAGCGACTTTCTCTGATTTTACTATCTAATGTATAAAGCAGCTGCAATAGCATAAAACCGAGGGCTACGACTAATAGATCGCTCCAGCCTTTCGGGTGCACCCAATGATATAAACCAAGCACCAAAATGGTGTTACCAAGTAACATGCCGGAGTCCACCATCGCGGCGCAGATATTTTGTTTTAAAATCGCTTCTTCTTCGTCAAACTGATACAGAATCCATTTGCGATGGATCCATTGGCCGAAGTATACAAAGGCAATAATCAACCCAATATGTAAGGCCACTTGCAGAGGGTGTGCCTGCGCTCTCACCACACCTAAATCATTGAATAAGTATGCAACACAAACACACAGCATCGTCACTTGACTGGCATAGCTGATCCCAAGTGCAAAGTTGTCACGTTGTGCGAGCTCGTCATCCAGGAGATTGTTGGCGCTACGTTGGATCATTAAACGCAGCAAAATAGTCAAACCGCAGACAATGACAAAGCAAATCAAAATCGCTAAAAAGTTGATATTGTTTAAAGACAAATAACTCATACTCGGTGTAAGGTTGTGTTTTAGATAGAGTTACTATAACACTGCTCGCAAAGAGAGCCAGTCTACCGTGGAGTTTTTTATGTCGGAATTGTTTGTTCAAGCAGCGCTGAATACGCTTGCTCAAGAGCGTTACCAAATGATTTATGGTGATGCGCCGATGGAGCCCAAACTGGCACGGTTACTGGCATTGAGTGATTTTGCCGAGCGTACGCTTGCACGATTTCCTGAGTGGGGAGTTTGGCTGCTCGATGATACGCAGATGCAAATGCGCGACTGTCCTGATGTGTTTGACTTTTCCGCGCCATTAGTTGAAGAAAAACAAGCTTGGCAGCAGCTGCGTCACTATCGCTTAAAGTATTGGCTTAAAGTGATGTGGCTGGATTTGGTTGCAGGCAATGAGATTGATGACAGTATTCGCTATGTTTCGCAGCTGTCCGATACCTTGATTTCAAATGCGTACCGATGGGCGTACTTAAGCGTAGAAGCGCAATCAGGCTCACCAAAAGATGAGGCTGGTAACTCGATACCTATGACGGTATTAGGCATGGGGAAGCTTGGTGGTAAGGAGCTGAATTTTTCCTCTGATATCGATTTGATCTTTGCCTATCCACGAAGTGTCGACACATCCGGTGGCCGGCGTAGCATTGAGGCGCAAGTTTTTTACACTAGAGTGGCACAAAAACTTATTTCAGCGCTTAATCAAGTTACCATTGATGGCCAAGTATTCAGAGTCGACATGCGTTTAAGACCATTTGGGGATAGTGGTCCTTTGGTAATGAGCTATGCCGCGATGGAAGATTATTACCAAGATCAAGGTCGAGAATGGGAGCGCTATGCAATGTTAAAGGCGCGGCCAATTGGTGAGCCGTCGCCGTATTGGCAAGAGTTTTACCACCTAATTCGGCCGTTCGTCTATCGCCGTTATATCGACTTTTCTGTGATAGATTCACTGCGAAAGATGAAAAACATGATTGCCCAAGAGGTGAGACGCAAAGGCTTAACGAATAACATAAAGCTGGGCGCTGGTGGCATTCGAGAAGTAGAGTTTATTGTGCAGGCTTTGCAACTGATACGCGGCGGTCGCGAAACGCCATTACAAACCCCTTCATTGCTACAGGCATTAGAAGAGCTAGAAACGCTTGATATTGTCCCTGTCGAGGTCAAAAACTGTCTGCATGAGAACTATTTAGTGCTGCGTAAAGTTGAGCAATATCTACAAGCATTTGACGACAAACAAACGCAAACTTTACCCGACAACAACTTAGATTGCCTGCGCCTGAGCCACTTATTGCAATGTAACGATTACGCCGAAGTTGAGCAAATGCTAAAGGTTGTGACGCAGCATATCCGGGCTGAGTTTAGCCAAGTCATTGGTGAACCGCCTGAAGAAGAATTAGATGAAGACGATAGCGCGGTTTACGCGTGGCAAACGGGAGAAATTGCGCAGCTAGGCCAGTGCCGAGCTGCGCCGTGTTTTGAAACTTGGCAAACTGACTTGATGGAGTTTAAACAAGGGCTAAGTAAAAAGCAGGCGGGCACTCGTGGTCGCGATATTCTCGATAAGTTAATGCCAGCCTTGCTACGAGAGCTCAGTAAACAAAACATGGAGCCGGCGCTCGCTCGCGTGCTCAGTGTGATCAATAAAGTAGCGTCTCGTACTGCATATTTGGAGCTACTTTACGAAAATCACGGTGCGTTGACTCAACTTATCAAACTTTGTTGTCATAGCGCGTGGATTGCTGAGCATATTGCGAAATACCCGATCCTCCTTGATGAGCTTATCGACCCGCAAACTCTGTATAAACCTTTGCCATTAACGGCCTATAAAAATGAGATCCAGCAAGCATTTTTGCGTATAGATGAGCAAGATGTTGAGCTACAGATGGAAGCGCTGCGACAATTTAAACAAACGCATCAGCTAAAAGTCGCGGCTGCAGACGCCACTGGCGTGTTGGACATTATGAAGGTGAGCGATCATCTAACTGCGCTTGCTGAGGCGATTATTGCAAAGGCCGTCGATATTGCCTGGGGGCACATGGTCGCGCGTTTTGGTGCACCTGAAGGTGCAACCATAGAAGAAAAAGGCTTTGCTGTAATAGCGTATGGCAAGGCGGGGGGATATGAGCTCGGTTACAACTCAGATCTAGACTTAGTGTTTGTGCATAATCGTGACGGCGAAAGCCAAACTCAGGGTGATAAACCTATCTCTTCAAGACAGTTTTATATGAAGTTGGCGCAGCGTTTAATGCATTTGTTCAATACCAAAACGCTCTCCGGCATGCTTTATGAATTAGACACTCGACTTCGCCCTGAAGGAAACTCGGGCTTACTCGCTATCAATCTAGAAAGTTTTTACCAATACCAGTTAGAGCAAGCTTGGACATGGGAGCATCAGGCGCTAGTGAGAGCTCGTATGGTGTTAGGTGAGCCGAAAATGGCCGCACGATTTGAGGAAATACGCCATGCAATACTAATGCAGCAGCGAGACGTGCCTAAATTGGCGGAAGATGTTCGCAATATGCGTGAAAAAATGCGAGCCCACCTTAACCAAGATAGCGACAGTCACTTTGATTTAAAGCAGGGAATTGGAGGTATGACGGATATTGAATTTATCAGTCAGTACATTGTGTTGCGATATAGCAGTCAGTATCCAGCACTTTGTACTTATCCAGATAATATACGTATTTTAGAGCAAGCGGGTGAAGTTGAAGTGATTGATGGGAATGAAATGAAGCACTTAATCTCCGCATATTGTTTGTTTAGAGATCAATACCATTTTAATAGCTTAAACCAATTAGGTAGGGTTGTTGGGCGTGAAGCGTTTGACCAACACGCACAACAAGTCACTCAAGTTTGGCTGCGGGTACTTACTTAACCCGCTAGCTTACGGCAGTTTTCACGTACGTAAACGGGAGGGTTTTCGGTGATAACCGCAGCACGCTCTCGCGGACAGAAAAATGTGTAGACTTGAAACTCAAAGTCGTCGTTTATCGCCGTTCCAACCTGATAGAGTGCGGAAATAAAGTCGGTATCAAGACGGAAGTTGTATTTCACTACATAATCACGCTCTAGATACCAAAACAGTTCCACACCTTCTTCTTTGGCTTGTTTTGTAAGCACATCTTTTAAGGTATCGCCTGTGTCGAAGCGCCTTGGTTGTTTTTCACCAGTCCATTTAGGATTAGATGGCTTAACAGCAAGCGCTCTTTGTGCTAGCGCATCGTCAAGAGGGTAGGTGGGTTTTCCGAGTGTGATAACGTACTTTTCACGATCAGTATCACGATTGCTTATGCTATTTCGAAAACTTTCGTAAAATTGCGACAGGCCTTGCGCTGCAACATTGGTGGTCTCTCTAAAGTTCATGTCTTTAGAGGCACCAAAAAGAAAATAGTAGGCAGCCCAAATGAGTAACACACCTAGTGATAGGTGTTTTGTCCAAAACCACATTGACGATAATTTATTTTTTTTCTTCTTAGCCATTTCAAACTACTCCAAGACACTAGGCACTAATAAAACGACGGTGCCTTTTTATCAGGTCGCGTTTTAAAGCGACGATGCACCCACATATATTGATCCGGCGCACAATTGATTGCTTGCTCCATTCTCTCGTTGACGCGAGTGACATCCGCAAGATCATTGCCACTTGGGAATGATTCTAAAATAGGTTGTATGTCTAAATGATACATCCCTTTTGCGTCTCTCGTACAGTGTAAGCTTAAAGTCTCAGCCTTTTTGTTTGCAGAAAATAATAAAGTACCAGTTGTTGTTGCAGCATCAGGAACAGCAAAGAAAGGTGCGAACTCACAGCGCTTGCGGCCATAGTCTTGATCAGGCAGGTAATAACAAACGCGTTTGCTCGAGAGCGTTTTCAATAACCCTTTGACGTCTCGTTTAGTGACTAAATACTCATTTGAGCGTAGTCGCCCACGGGTCATAAAAAACTCCATAAGTGGATTATTGTGTGGGCGATAAAAGCCAACACCTTGCATTTTTGTGCCTAGCACTCGGCTTGCCATCTCGAGGTGCAACATATGGGGAACCAGCATAAGTACCCCTTTTCCTTGCTTTTGCACGGCTTCAATATGCTCTAGCCCTTTAATCGAGCCCACCACTTGATTGATACGCCACGCAGGCCACCACCATGCCATTCCTGTTTCAAGTGTTGCTATGCCGGTATTTTCCATATTTTTTAGTAGCATAGCTTTGTGTTCTGCTTCACTTAGGTGTGGAAAGCAAAGCTTCAAATTGACATCAGCAATATGACGGCGACGTTTCATATATTTATGGACTAGACGTCCAAGGCCTCTACCCAGTGCAAATTGAACACCTTGTGGGAGCCATGAGATTAAATACAAGGCGAAAACACCAAGCCAAGTCAGCCAAAATTTAGGTGCTAAGAATGACCATTTGAAAGGTGAGTGAGTAACCAAAGTAATATACCTAAGATTTAATTGAAGCGGCTAGTTTATCTATATTGCTGTAAAAATACAAAAAGCCAGCATAGCTGGCCTTTTCAGAGGTGATAATCGAAGCACTTAGCCTTCAATTAAACCTTGGTTGATTGCTTCAAGATCGGTACGAGATAGTGTACCTGCTGCTTGTTTTAAGCGTAGCGACGATAGTACATAGCGATAACGAATATCAGCTAAGTTACGTTTCGCGTTATACAGGTTTTGCGTGCTGACTAGTACGTCAACGATGGTACGAGTACCTACATCAAAACCCGCTTCAGTTGCTTGTAATGCACTTTCTGCTGAAACAACGGCTTGCTCTAGCGCACGGTAAGTTGCAACGTCTGAAACCACTTGGTTATAAGACGTGATCACTGAGCGCGTCATGTTACGCATTGCCGCTTCCATATCTTCGCTGCTAGCAACAAAGTTTGCGCGAGCTTGATCGGTTGCTGCAACTGTACGACCACCTGTGTAAATTGGTACGTCTAGCGTTAAACCTACTGAAGTTCTGTCGCTACGTGGTGCGTGTTGACTACCAGCACTGTTAGCTAGGGAATCAGAATAAGAGGCGTTTAAGTTTAATGTTGGGTAGTGTCCCGCATTTGCCAAGTCAATTTGATCTTTTGCGATGTCTACCGCGGATTTTGCAACTTGAAGGTCTAAATTCTTCGCTTTTGCAATTTCGATAAAATCGTTCGTATTCTGCGTAGGCTTAACTGTTGAGAAGGTTTCAGTATTTAACTTATCTAGCTTAGCATGGTACTTACCAGTAATCGTGCGTAATGTTTCACGTGCTGTTTCAACAGCATTACCTGCTATGATTTCGTCTGCAACTGCACGGTCAAATTGCGCTCTTGCTTCATGCACGTCTGTAATTGCAGTCAAACCTACTTCGTAGCGCTGTTTTGTCTGCTCTAGTTGACGTTCAATAGCGCGCTTCTCGGCTTGTACAAACTCTAGGCTATCTAACGCACTGAGCACATTAAAGTAACCTTCAGCGATACGGACAATCAAGGTCTGCTTTTGCTGCTCATATTGCGTCGATGCTTGCATTGCACGTTTTTCTGCAATTGAAAGACCTTGCCAAGATGCCATATCAAAAATGGTTTGGCTTAGAGAGATTGAACGCTGAAAGGTGTCAGTGTCAGACTCAAACATGGTGTAGCCTGTTGAGTCATTTTGCTGGCTCGATGGGCCTTCAGAGTTAACGTCTGTATAACTCATTTGAAAACCAAGCTGAGGTAGCAATACGCCTAATGCTTGGTCTTGTGCATATTTTTGCGCATCAGCCTGCGCTTTAGCCTTTAATACGGTAGGATCGTTAGCCGTTGCAATGTCGTATACTTGCAGTAGGTCTTCCGCGTGGGACAGGCTGCTTGAAAGTGCGCACGACAACCCAACAACTAATGATAGTAGAGTTTTTTTCATTTTTCGCTCAGTCCTTAGACAATTTTTATACTGTCAGCATGTTACCCTGTTTTTGCGGCCCAATTAAAGACCAAATGCGTAAAACATCGCCAACAAGTGTAACAGAATATATTAATACCACTTGGGTATTGTAAAGTGGAAAAAGTTAAAGGTAAACGACTTCGTTTACTTATTCAGGTATGACCCTACTATAAGGGCGATTGGTTAGCTTTTAAACCGTTGCTATTAAAAAATACAGGATTATTTTATGAAACCTTTGAGTCAGTTCAACAAAGTCGACGTCAATGTTTCTTCAATAGAAACAATCTTCAATGGTTTTTTTACCATTCATGAGTACCAATTTACCCATACCTTGTTTAATGGCGGTGTATCAGAGCCGATAACTCGCGAGATATTAGAGCGTGGTCATGCGGTTGCAATATTGCCGTATGATCCTATTACGGATAACGTGTTGCTTATTGAGCAAATTCGAATTGGGGCGCTGGCTTCAAAACACTCCCCTTGGCTTTTGGAGTGCATTGCAGGGATGGCTGAAGGGAGCGAAGACTATGAAAGTGTTGCAAGAAAAGAAGCCAAAGAAGAGGCTGGACTTGAGCTTGATAAGCTCATTTATATGCGCTCTTATTTATCAAGCCCAGGTGGTACAACAGAGCGGCTATATTTGTATCTAGCGCTTGCTGATTTATCTAAAGCGGGTGGGGTTTATGGACTGGCTGAAGAAGGTGAAGATATTAAAGTGCATGTGATGCCACTTGATGAAGCCCTTGCACGTCTTGATAATGAGGAAATCGATAACGCTGCCACTGTTATTAGTCTACAATGGTTGGCATTAAATAAAGCGCGGATATAGAAGCAGTGTAGGAGTCGTATTTTTGTCACAAGTGCTGAACTCAAAGCAGTATATTCAATCTCTGCCCCGTTACATCACGCTGTGCGAACGTAATTATTTACGGGCGCTAAAATTGCTACCTGAAGAAGTGGTCGGTGAGAGTCGAGTGATTGACTTAGCGTCTGCGCGCTACTGTTTGAGCGTAGCTGGGGTTAGTAAATACACAACAGACATTTACATCGAGCAGATGGCGACGATAAGCGCCCATTTGCCACACTTTTCGTTGTCTGTGCGCCTCTACCATGATGCTAAAGTGGCTGAAGTAATTCACCGTGATTATCATCGTCGAATAAAGCCATCCTATGGTTACCCAAATCCTGATATGCACCAAAAAGATGAAAAGTATCAAATAAATGCGTTTTTAGCTGATTGGCTTATGGTGTGTTTAGAAAAAGGCCGCGTGCATTTAAACTGGGATGTAAACAATGGCTTGGTTTGATCTCGAGCTGCAATTCGATAAAGCGCAAATTCGTATTGGCCATTTTACGGATTGCCATTTGTTTGCCACGCCTTGTGGGGAATACTTTGCGGTAAATACCGCCGCTAACCTTGAACGCACTCTAGCAGCGATGGCAAAAGAACATTTTGATTGTGTGGTGTTTGGCGGTGATTTAACACAAGATCACAGTGCGGCTTCTTATCATGAGTTTGCCCGTATAGTGAGAGAAAGTGAGTTGCAATGCCCTGTGCTTTGGGTGCCGGGTAACCACGACGATCTCGCTTTACTTGAAGAAATGAGTGTTGGGCAAATCGTCCGTCATAAATGCATCACAGGTCCGTTTGGCCAAGTGCTACTGTTAAATTCAAAAGGTGAAACACCCGCCGGATGGTGCGCTAAGTCACATTTAGGTGCGCTCAAAGACAAGCTTAATAACAATACCATTGTTTTTGCTCACCACCATCCTAGACCAATTGATGGCTATTTAGATAAACATATGCTCGAAAATGGTCCTGCACTTTTAAACCTGTTGGTGGACTCAACGCAAGTCTTAGGGCTATTTCATGGTCATGTGCATAATGAATATCAACAACAATTTCGCACTTTACCTATCTACGCTACGCCTGCAACATCGATCCAATTTGATAAGCACACAAAGGACTGGTGTCAGTCTGATTTGGGTCCCGCTTATCGTGTCATCGTATTTAGTAAAAGCGCTATAACAACAGAGGTAAAATGGCTCGGAAAGTAGTTTATATTCACGGCTTTAATAGCTCTGAGCTGTCCTATAAAGCAACGGTATTTGGTGAATATATGTTGGATAAACAAACGCCATATATTGTTCCAAGGCTGCATTATGACCCGAGAGTCGCATTGGCACAGTTGGATAGCGTCATTGATTCTGATACTGTGTTATTAGGTAGCTCGTTAGGCGGCTATTACGCCACCTACTTTTCGCAACATCTTGGCTGTAAAGCAGTGGTGATAAACCCTGCAGTTAGGCCTTTTTCATTATTAAATGACTACCTTGGACCACAATACAATCCTTATCAGGACTGTCATTATGAGCTGCAGTATGAACATATTGATGCGTTAAAATCCATGTATGTCGAGCAGCTGAGTAATCCAGAAAACTTGCTATTATTGCAACAAACGGGCGACGAGGTGCTGCCTTTTGAAGAGGCGGTGCGTTATTATAGTCATTGTCGTCAAATTATTGAGTTTGGTGGGGATCATAGCTTTGTTGAATTTCCACGCTATTTTGACACCATCACCAAATTTTTAACTATCAAAAATTAGAATTTATGCACAAAGCTCTGCTCAAAACTGTATGTTGTGCATATACTAGCGGATAAAAAGATAACTAGAACTAGCCTATGAGTCAGCAAAACTATAATGCCGAAGCTATTGAGGTACTCAATGGCTTAGAGCCAGTTAAGCGCCGCCCTGGCATGTATACCGATACCACCAGACCTAATCATTTAGGCCAAGAGGTTATCGATAACAGTGTCGATGAAGCCTTAGCCGGACATGCCACCAAGATTGACGTGATCTTGCATGAAGATAACTCCTTTGAAGTCATCGATGACGGTCGAGGAATGCCTGTGGACATTCACCCAGAAGAGGGCGTGCCAGGGGTTGAATTGATCCTGACCAAACTTCATGCCGGGGGCAAGTTTTCCAATAAAAACTACCAGTTCTCCGGTGGTCTTCATGGGGTGGGTATATCGGTTGTTAATGCGTTGTCGACTCGGGTCGAAATTACCGTTAAACGCGATGCGCAAATCTATGAAATGGCATTTGAAAACGGCGATAAAGTCGAAGACTTAAGAGTGACCGGCAGCGTTGGTAAACGTAATACCGGCACCTCAGTACACTTTTGGCCCGACGCGAGTTATTTTGACTCAGCTAACTTCTCAATTACTAAGTTAAACCACTTGCTCAAAGCTAAGGCTGTATTGTGTCCAGGGCTTAGAATTCGTTTTGTAAATAAACAGACGAAAGAAACGCAAGAATGGCACTACGAGGCAGGTCTTGAGGATTACCTAAAAGACAGCGCTGAAGGCTACGAAGTGCTGCCGAAATCCCCATTTACAGGCAGTTTCAGTGGCTCAACCGAAGGGGTTGATTGGGCGCTTCATTGGTTGCCTGAGGGCGGGGAATCCATCGCTGAAAGCTACGTAAACCTTATTCCAACGGCACAAGGCGGAACCCATGTAAATGGGTTACGCCAGGGCTTACTTGAAGCGATGCGTGAGTTTTGTGAATTCAGAAACCTGATCCCGCGTGGCGTGAAACTGACGCCTGATGATGTTTGGGACCGCTGTAGTTATGTCTTGTCGGTTAAAATGCAAGACCCACAATTTGCCGGTCAAACCAAAGAGAAACTGTCATCACGTTCGTGCGCTACCTTTGTGTCTGGCATTGTCAAAGACGCCTTTAGTTTATGGTTAAACGAACACACTGAAACTGCAGAGTTACTTGCTGAGCTGTGTATCAGCAATGCGCAAAAACGTTTGCGTGCCGCGAAAAAAGTGGTCCGTAAAAAAGTCACTTCGGGTCCTGCTTTACCGGGTAAATTAACCGATTGTTCTGGAAGTGAAACCGAACGCTCAGAAATCTTTTTGGTGGAAGGGGACTCAGCGGGTGGCTCGGCAAAACAAGCTCGAGACCGTGAGTTTCAAGCAATCATGCCGCTGCGCGGTAAAATCCTAAATACCTGGGAAGTGGAATCTGGACAGATCTTAGCCTCGCAAGAAGTACATGATATTTCTGTTGCTTTAGGTATTGACCCAGACTCTGAAGACTTATCAGGCTTGCGCTATGGTAAAGTATGTATCCTCGCGGATGCGGATTCTGACGGACTTCACATTGCGACTTTGTTATGCGCACTCTTTGTGAAGCACTTCCCAGAGCTTGTTCGTAAGGGCCATGTTTTTGTTGCCATGCCGCCGCTATTTCGTATTGATGTTGGTAAAGAAGTTTACTACGCCCTTGATGAAGATGAGAAAAAGGGCATTTTAGACCGTATTGAGGCCGAAAAGAAACGCGGTAAAGTCAACGTACAGCGCTTTAAAGGGTTGGGTGAAATGAACCCGTTGCAATTGCGTGAAACCACCATGGATCCAAATACTAGACGTTTAGTTCAGCTGACATTAGATGAGCCTGAACAAACTCTCGAAATGATGGACATGCTATTAGCTAAAAAGCGCTCTGGTGACCGTAAAGTTTGGCTTGAGCAGCACGGAGATAAGGCAGAGGTTTAACATGAAAATACATAGTAAATTGACCACGGTAGCGACGACGCTAGCAGCAGTGTTATTAAGCTCACAAGCACTGGCAAACGATATGCTTTCGCGCCTTTCAGTACCTAAAGGGTATGAGCTGAGCTATTTTGCGAAAGATGTTGAAAATGCAAGGCAAATGGCGGTGGGTAAAGATGGTACTGTGTATGTTGGCTCTCGCAAAGCGGGTAAAGTTCACGCACTCATTGACAACAACCGTGATGGCGTAGCCGACAAGAAAATTTTGGTTGCAGAAGGGTTGAATATGCCCTCCGGTATTGCGCTAAAAGACGGTGACTTATATGTTGCTGAAGTTGAGCGTATTGTGCGTTTTAAGCAAATCGCAAAAAACCTTAAGGCACCGGTAAAAGAAGTGGTGTTCGATGATTTGCCTGACAAACGTCACCACGGCTGGAAGTACCTGACAGTATCGCCGGAAGGCGAACTTATCATTCCTGTTGGCGTGCCTTGTAATATTTGTGCCGAAGACCCTAAGTTTGGCCGTATATTTTCACTAAATCTTGAGACAAAAAAGCTTTCGACGATTGCCAAAGGCGTGCGTAACTCAGTGGGTTTTGATTATCACCCAGTAACTGGAAAGTTATGGTTCAGCGACAACGGTCGTGACATGATGGGAGATGACATTCCACCATGTGAAATCAACCGTGTTGACGAAATAGGTCAGCATTTTGGCTTCCCGTATGTTCATGGCGGCAGTGTGCTAGACCCTGAATTTGGTGAGGGTAAATCGGTGACTGACTACGCCATGCCAGCCCTTGCACTACAAGCGCACGTTGCACCGCTGGGCATTCACTTTTACCGTGGCGAGCAATTTCCAAAGGCAATGAAGCATCAGCTTTTTGTTGCTGAACATGGTTCTTGGAACCGCAGCAAAAAAGTGGGCTATCGAGTAATGCGAGCAAATGTGCAAGATGGCCAAATTAGAGGCTATGAGCCTTTCCTTACCGGCTTTATGGAAAACGAAACAACCTATGGTCGACCTGCCGCAATTGCAGAGCTTAGCGACGGTAGCCTGCTCGTTTCCGATGATTACGCCAATGCGATATATCGCATCAGCTACAACAACAAGTAAGGTGTAACATGACAGATCCTCAAGCCTTGTCCTTGCAAGGCATTGAACAACTTCCGATGGGGCGTTTTACTGAAGATGCCTATCTGAACTATTCCATGTATGTGATCATGGATAGGGCGTTACCACATATTGGTGACGGCCTGAAGCCTGTACAACGTCGTATTGTATATGCGATGAGTGAGCTGGGCTTATCAGCTCAAGCAAAATACAAAAAATCTGCCCGTACCGTTGGTGACGTATTGGGTAAATATCACCCTCATGGCGACAGTGCTTGTTATGAGGCCATGGTACTCATGGCGCAGCCATTCTCTTATCGCTATCCGCTGGTGGATGGCCAAGGTAACTGGGGTGCTGCGGACGATCCTAAATCATTTGCTGCGATGCGTTATACCGAGGCACGTTTATCTAAGTTCTCAGAAGTACTGCTGAAAGAGCTTGGTCAAGGTACGGTCGATTGGACTGCTAACTTTGATGGCACCTTAGATGAGCCGCAAGTGTTACCTGCGCGTTTACCACATATCTTGTTGAATGGGGTGACGGGTATTGCGGTGGGGATGGCAACCGATATTCCGCCGCATAACGTACGCGAAGTTGCTGAAGCTTGTTGTTTGTTATTGGATAAGCCTAAAACCGAACTGGAAGAAATTCTAGAGTTGGTCAAGGCGCCAGACTATCCAACCGATGCGGAAATCATTACGCCGCAAGAAGAGATCAAAAAGCTTTACACCACAGGTCGTGGCTCAATCAAGATGCGTGCTGTATACACCGAAGAGCAAGGCGAAGTGGTGATCACCGCGTTGCCACACCAATGTTCGGGTGCCAAGGTGCTAGAGCAGATAGCAGCGCAAATGACAGCGAAGAAACTCCCTATGGTGGCGGATTTGCGTGACGAATCGGACCATGAAAATCCGACGCGTATCGTCATCGTACCGCGCTCAAATCGAGTTAAAGTCGAGCCATTAATGGCACACCTATTTGCCACGACAGATCTTGAAAAGAACTACCGTGTAAACATCAATATGATTGGTTTAGACGGGCGTCCACAAGTTAAAGACTTGCGTCAGATTTTATCTGAGTGGTTAGTATTCCGTCGTGAGACGGTGCGTAGACGTTTGCAGTATCGCTTAGACAAAGTGCTTGCGCGTTTGCATATTCTTGAAGGTTTGATGATTGCATTTTTGAATATCGATGAAGTCATCGAAATCATTCGCAACGAAGACAAGCCAAAAGAAGAGTTAATAGCGCGTTTTGGTCTTTCAGATAAGCAGGCAGAAGCAATTCTAGACCTGAAATTACGCCACCTTGCAAAGCTTGAAGAAATGAAGATCCGTGGTGAGCAGGATGAGCTTGAAAAAGAGCGTGATGGATTGGAAAAAACCTTAGGCTCTGAGCGTCGCATGTCGACGTTGATGAAAAAAGAAATTCAAGAAGCAGCTGAATTGTATGGCGATGATAGACGCTCACCGGTAGTTGAGCGTGGTGAAGCCAAAGCGCTTAGTGAAAAAGATTTGATCCCATCAGAGTCCGTAACTGTTGTGCTATCTGAAAAAGGCTGGGCGCGTTTTGCGAAGGGTCACGATATCGATGCCGAAGGGCTAAGCTACCGCTCAGGAGACAGTTATAAAGCATCTGCGAAAGGCAAGAGTAATCAGCCTGCAGTGTTCTTAGATACCTCAGGGCGAGCCTTTGCAACCGATGCGCATAGTTTACCTTCAGCTCGGAGTCAGGGCGAGCCGATGACAGGACGCTTTAACTTGGCATCAGGATGTAACTTTGAACATGTGGTCATGGGCGAAGAGAAGTCGACTTACCTGATGGCGACCGATGGCGGTTACGGTTTTATCAGTGACTTTGCTGATATGGTAAGCAAAAACAAAAATGGTAAAGCGTTTGTTAGCGTGCCAAAAGGTGCGCATTTGATGGCACCTATCCAGGTATTTGATGTTGCCACCGATATGTGTATGGCGATTTCGAGCGAAGGCAGAATGCTGCTATTCCCATTACGTGATTTACCTAAGCTTGGTAAAGGTAAGGGGAATAAGATAATCTCTATCCCTAGCGCGAAGGTGCAAAGCCGCGAAGAGTTTGTCAAAGTGTTAGCGGTAGTACCTGAAGGCGTTTCTGTTACCTTACATGCAGGTAAGCGCAAGCTAACCTTAAAGCCGAGTGATTTAGAGCACTATTACGGCGAGCGAGGGCGCAGAGGTAATAAGTTACCGCGCGGATTACAGCGCGTTGATAGCTATGATCTGGAGCACAATGGTATCGAGACACCAGAAGACAATGACGCCAGCGTAGATACCGAAGATTAACCGATACAGGCCGCCCACCGCGGCCTTATTTTTATCTGTTGAAAACCATCGCGAGGTGGACTCGCTGCCACCAAATTAATCACTCAGTGTAGGTGTCTGTTCACCCACCGATCTTTGTGTCTGAGCCGGTTTATTCGGCGATCTTTTAGCTGTTTAGAATATCGCGAGGTGGACTCGCTACCACCAAATTAACCACTCTGTGTGGGAGCCTGTTCACCCATTGAACTTTGTGTAGGAGCCGGTTCACCCGGCGATCTTTTAGCAGTTTAGAATATCGCGAGGTGGACTCGCTACCACCAAATTAACCACTCTGTGTGGGAGCCTGTTCACCCATTGAACTTTGTGTAGGAGCCGGTTCACCCGGCGATCTTTTAGCAGTTTAGAATATCGCGAGGTGGACTCGCTACCACCAAATTAACCANTTCCGTGTAGGTGTCTGTTCACCCATTGAATTTTGTGTAGGAGCCGGTTCACCCGGCGATCTTTTAGCTGCTTAGCACATCGCGAGGTGAGCTCGTTCCCACTAATTAAATAACGCTATGCAGGTGTCTGTTCACCCGGCGATCCTTAACTTTAGAATATGGCTCCCCAAATCAAAAAATGAAAATAAAAAGACACTATTATTGCAGCATTTTATTGCGCTTTACGTTAAAATATTCGGTTATACCAATCACACAAGTGCCTATGGCTTGCAAACAATTGTAATTGGTATCAATTGGCAGCGCTTGCTGCTTGTCACCATCACACGGGCTTCCTAACGGGGTATTTATGTCAGATAAGTGCTATATCACAGCGCAACAATTGCTAGAAGATTCATTTCGCTTAGCCGCTAAAGTTTATGAAGACGGGTTTAGACCTGACTTTATTATCGGTATTTGGCGTGGTGGTGCGCCTATTGGTATCGCAGTTCAAGAATACTACGATTACAAAGGTATAGAGACTGATCATATCGCAGTACGTACTTCTTCTTACTATGGTATTGGTAAGCAATCTAAAGAAATCAAAGTACACGGTCTGCATTACATCGTTGAAAATGCAAACGCTGACGATTCATTACTAATCGTTGATGACGTGTTTGATTCTGGCCGCAGTATTTTTGCGTTGAAAGAAAAGCTTGCAGAGTTAATGCGCCTGAACTTGCCTCGCGATATTCGTGTTGCTTGCCCATACTACAAGCCAGCAAACAAAAAAGTACCAATGACACCAGATTATTTTATTCATGAGTCTGATGAGTGGTTGGTATTCCCTCACGAGCTGTCAGGCTTAACACCGGAAGAATTAGTGGAAGGAAAGTCTGACTTAGCAAATATTAAACACCTATTTGCAAAGTAAGTTAATCAGTACTCTAGGGCGAGCAAGTACTCGCCCTAGTTATTCTAACCGCGAAAAATTAAGCTTGCGCGAAGCTATCAACAAAATCCTCAAGCGCGTCAACATTGACTGGCTTTAAGCCTTCACTACTACGTACTATCAAGCCCTTTTCTACCAATTCACTTACCACCCGACGATATGCACGCTCAGTGGTCGCAAATCTTTCGGCTTCAGCACTTACCGTTGAGTAGGCACGCAGTAATGTTGGATTCGAATTCTCGGCACGTAATAAGCAGTCTTTAGCAATGTTGTAGCTCAGCGGTAACAGCAACTTGTCTAAGTTTATCTTTTGGTTTTCAGTAAACTTAGCAGCGATGGTTTGCGCGGTATATAGGCTCAGCTCCGGCTGCTCAAGCAGTAATTTTCGCCAATACTTTAGCTCAATGAGGTGATAAGTCACATCGCTCAAGCAAGTCACGGTATAAATACAAGGCTGGTGATTCAGCGCTTCGATTTCGCCAATTAGCGTGTTGTTACAGTCCAGTTGTCCGAGTAATAGGCGACGACCGTTACCGACATCATAACTAAAAGACACAGTACCACTGGTCACCAATATGAGTTTACTCAATGGTTCATCTTGGTGGATCAAGACTTCTTTTTTGCTGTGCTGAAAACTATTACCAGCAAAAGCGAGTAACTGTTCGACCAAATTGGTTGAAAAATGATATTGAAACATCTAGATGGCTCTTCGGACATATGTCCTATTTATTAAACTATAATGACGTTAGCATGAATTTTTCAGTTTTACGCTAACTCACACCGTTTAAGTAATATCGGTTTTATCTCAGCGCTGTGGCGAAGAATTTAATCAACGATATTACCATTAAACCCCCACTTCCCGTGTTAGAGCTAATTTATTGGTGCTAATTTCTAGGGGCTTGTGGGTTAGCCTTTTTATTCTGCTCGATACGTAAATTCGAGCATAAACTATATGCTAACGCAACTTAGGGGAGAGGACAAATGAGTTGGGAATATTTAGGCTATTTAGCCTCTGCTTTTTTGGTCGTTTCTTTGATGATGAGCGATGTTGCTAAGTTGCGTTGGTTCAATTTAATGGGCTGTATTTGTTTTACCGCCTATGGTGCACTTATCCAAGCTTGGCCGGTGGCGTTAACTAATGGTCTACTGGCACTAGTTAACACCTACCACTTGGTGAAATTACAAAAAGATCAACGCTGATATTTAAGTTCACCTGCAATCCAGGTCTGCTCGACTTTAATATCATCAATTTTATCTTCGCTTACGGTAAAGTAATCTTGGTCGATTAAGATAAAATCGGCCCACTTACCTTGTTCTAAACTTCCCAGTTTATATTCTTGAAATGCAGCATAAGCAGCATCAATAGTAAATGCTTGGAGTGCTTGTTCTCTGGTTAGTTTTTCTGTTGGGCGCCAGCCATCTTTGGGTAAATCTTGATGGTCTTGCCTGGTGATGGCTGCATGCAGGCCATGGAAAGGGTTTGCAAGCTCCACCGGAAAGTCAGAGCCCGCCGCCACTCTATTTCCTTGCTTTAAGAATGTTTGCCATGCGTAAGCGCCGCTAAGCTGTTTGTTGTCTAGGCGCTTTTCGGCCATATGCATATCAGATGTGGCATGAACAGGCTGCATTGATGGAATAATATCTAACGTCTTAAAGCGGGGGATATCATCCGGATGGACAATTTGTGCGTGCTCAATGCGATTTCTGAGCAGTCTTCCACCTGCTTTTTTAAAAACGTGTTGATATGAATCTAGCACGATGCGATTCGCTCTATCGCCAATGGCGTGCGTGTGCGCACTGTAGCCGCTGCGTATGGCTTGGGTGATCAATGCTTCAAGCGTCGCTTGATTTTCGAGCATTAACCCTTTGTGACCTTTGCGGTCATGATAGTCACGAATAAGTGCTGCACCTCGACTGCCAAGTGCACCATCAGCATAGATTTTTACACTACGAATAGAGAGTTGATCTCGTGTATCTTTGATTACTCCGGCGTCTAACATTTCTGCGAGTTTGGGGGAGCTTGCACTTAGCATAGCGTAGACGCGCAGCGGCATCGTGTGTTCCTTGGCGCGTGTTTGGTAAACCTGCCACGTGGTGTAGTCAATCCCGGCATCATGAGCTGAGGTAATACCTAAACTCAGTAAGTGTTCTCCGGCTTTATTCAGTGCCTTGTTTACCTGTGCATCTGACTGAGCAGGGACATGAGTGCGAATAAGATCTTCTGCTTTGTCGATAAAAATTCCGCTCGGCATACCGCTACTCAGTGTAATGATTTCGCCGCCTTCAGGTGTCTTTGTTGATCTCGAAATGTTGGCAAGCGCCATCGCTTTTGAGTTTACCCAAATAGCGTGACCATCTACTCGAGTGAGCATGACGGGCTTATCTTTTACGTATTTGTCGAGATCGGCTGCGGTTGGGAATTGTCCGCCGGGCCATAAGGTTTGATCCCAGCCTCGACCTATTATCCATTCACCTTCATGGGCTTTTGCGTAGTGGCTAAGCCGTTTTCCTACTTCTGCAATGGTTTTGCTACCGCGCACGTCGAGTGTGAGTAAATTATTGCCAAGGCCAATGATGTGACCGTGCGCATCAATTAAACCGGGCAATAGGGTTTTTCCCTCACCATCAAACTTGGTTGCACTCGGGTATTGAGTACTAAGATCCTTTGAACTTGTTTTTACGACTTTTCCATCTTTAATGACCAAAGAAGAAAAGCGCTCAACTTGCTGCGCTTTAGTGGGCGTATAGCCATTTACATTGTGAATTAAGGTTACTTGAGCTGTTGATGACAGGCTAAAGCTAGCCAAAAGCGCGAGGAATGTTTTTTTCATTATATTGTCCTTCACTGAGAGTATTTATTCAGAATAATCATCTAACTCAATAAAGCCAAGTCTTTGAGTTGAGAGTATACTTGGGTTTTAAAGGAGTGGAGTGTCAAAGTGAAGTTGTTTGTTGTATACCTAGGCGGCCGTATTCAAGGTTGCCATATTGAAATGCATGATGTGCGCTTTGTCGCGGCAAATACAATTGAAGAGGCTTATCCAAAATTAAAGCAGCAATGGGTTGGTGATAAAAACTCGGTGCATATGGATAGCTACACAATCATTGAACATGCCGATGGCTATGCCATTGAACTTACCGAAGAGCGTGTTGAGCAAGCTGAGCATTTGTATTTTGTGAACTTGGGAGGATATAAGCCAGATAGTTTAGCTGAGGCGCATGACTTTGGGCTGTTCGTTGCGACGAATGCGGATGAAGCAAAAGAGAAGGCAAAAGCGTTTTTGCTTAACGGTTTTAGCCATATTCATAAAGACGATTTACATGATGTAGATGACTGTTTTGCCATCGATTTATTTGATCAAAACTTAAATATCAAGCTCACCCACAGTGGCCAATCAACACCGCTTTCCCCTTTGTGGTTTGGTTATCATCCTTTGTAATCTATTAAGGAGAGGGATATTTTAGCCCTCGCCCTCATTGTTTTCATCGTTATCTGCCTTTATGGCTATTTTGATAGCGACAATCACGACGGCAAACATTAAAAACGGCAGTGCAGCTAGAGAGTACTCGACAATGTGGCTGTCTTTGTAGCTAGGTTGCAAAATAAAATGGCCGCCTACACACATTAAGATCACTACAAACAGCAAAGGTAGCATCATAATCTCTTTGTTCTTTTTGTGTTTTTTCATTTTGAACTCAGCTAATTATTCTTTCATTGAATGGTGATCACTCTCTCACACACAGTGCAAAAAAGCCTTGATCGAAATCAGTGTGGCGGATTATACCAATTCACTCTGAGTTAGAAATAAAATTCATTAGTTTATTACTTGGGAGGGGGGGAGGTCCGTGGTATAACGAAAATCTGTCGCTGGAAAATCAAGCAATAAATTATGACCAAAAACAATAAACAAACCATTGTTATCAAGCTCGGCACAAGTGTCTTAACTGCAGGCAGCCAGACCTTAAACAAGCCCAGGCTTGTTGAGCTGGTAAGGCAGTGTGTAACGTTGCGTCAAGCTGGCCATCAGGTCATTGTGGTTTCCAGCGGTGCTGTTGCTGCGGGGCGCGGTGTGTTACAGCAACAAATTGGTCATTCACTCGCTGAAAAACAGATGTTGGCTGCGATTGGACAAGGTCAATTAATCCATTTATGGCAGTCATTGTTTAGTATTTACGACGTTAATGTGGCACAAATGCTACTGACACGGGCCGATCTTGAGCACCGCGAACGTTATCTAACGGCACGGGACATGCTCACTAAGCTCTTAGAGCATCATGTCGTGCCGATCATCAACGAAAACGATGCGGTGGCAACGTCTGAAATCAAAGTTGGCGATAACGATAACCTCTCTGCTTACGTCGCAATTTTAGCAAATGCTGATAAATTGGTATTACTCACCGATCAGCATGGTCTTTTTACCGCAGATCCCAGAGCCAATCCAGATGCGCAGTTGATAGAGCAAGTAACACATATAAACGACGAACTTAGAGCTCTTGCTGGTGGTAGTGGCACACAACTTGGCACGGGTGGTATGGCGACTAAGTTGCAAGCCGCCGACATCGCACAACGAGCAGGCGTTGACGTCGTGATAGCAAAAGGCAGTGAATACGACATTTTACCGCAAGTACTCACCCAAACCGCACCAAGCACGACGTTTTTGAGGTTTGACGCTCCGGTTGGAGGGCGCAAGCGTTGGTTACTGTCTGGTCCTAAATCAACCGGTAAAATTATTTGTGATAGTGGCGCAATCAATGCGGTATGTAATCAAGGAGCAAGTTTACTAGCAAAAGGCATCGTGTCGATTGAAGGGCAATTTAAACGTGGTGAGCTGGTTCAAGTGTTTTGCCAACAAGGCACGCTACAGGCGCAAGGTTTAACTAGCTTAAGTAATCAAGAACTTGGTTTGGTAATTGGCCGTCATAGTAGTGAATTTGCGCAGTGTCTCGGCTTTGAAAGTGCGGAGGAGATCATCCACCGCGATAATTTGGTGCTTTTGAATCAACATAGCCAGCAAGAAGAGTTAAATTAGCCTATAAATTACTGTAAATTCAGAAGGCTGTTCTACACTTATCAAGAGTCAATTTTATTGAGAGACCTTGAATGTCGATTAGCTATCCACCCTGTGGTCACGAACTTACTTTAGAGCTTTTGGCGCAAAAGAGTGAACTGGTGCTAATGCAGGCCCTTGAGCGGGTTATCTCCGATGTTTGTGGGGAAAGCTACGCATTTTATTTCAGTAAAAGCTTATCGGAAAAAGAAATCCCAAAGTCCATATTTGTGAGCCATCGCGACTTTTGTGTTGTGGTGGGACCGGTAGATGCCGTGGTGGATAAATTACAGCAGCGCCAAGATGACAAACACCTCATTCAATACCACGGCGATAGTGTTATCCCGTTTTATCACCAAGCTCAGCTCGTTGGTTTTTTATATATAGAAGGTCAAGTAAATCTTACCACTGCGACTTTAATGAAGCACTTACTCACCGTTTTTACGCATCAAATGGCAACATTACACTTTGCTCGTATCGATCCACTCTCCGAGCTACTCAATCGCCAAACGTTTGATGAAAAAGTTATGGAAATAACCAATGGAGATGGGTTCACGGTATGCCGTGATGACAATGAACATCGCAAGTGGTACTTAGCGATGATAGATATTGATCACTTTAAACAGGTGAATGACAATTTTGGTCATGTGATTGGCGATGAAGTGATCCTGCTGGTAGCGCAAAAGATTAAAGCTAACTTTAGAGCGGAAGACTATGTGTTTCGCTACGGTGGTGAAGAGTTTGCGGTGCTATTTCAAAGTCACAATGACGATTCTGCTGTAGTGGCACTTGAGCGCTTGAGAAAAGCAATTGCCTCAAGCCGATTTCCACAAGTAGAGCATGTTTCTGTGAGCCTTGGTTTTACCGAAGTAGTCGATACTCTACAAGTTTTGGAGCAAGTTCATAAAGCCGATCTCGCGCTTTATCGCTCAAAAGAAAATGGCAGAAACCAAGTTACAAACTACCTTGTTTTGGGGTTAGCCGAATCGCAATACGCATGTGCAGAAATAGAGTTGTTTTAAGCTCCGCTTATATATAGCGCTTAAAGATTATGCTAAACTCCCCAACCTATTTTTTAGCGAATTTAGCAAAAGGTTTGGGAAACGTTATGCAGTTTGTAAGATGGTTTTTAGGACGTCTGATTTTACTTTTTGATTTTATTTTTACCCCACGCAGTAAAAAACGTGCCGCAGAACAACAGCAAAAGTTAGATGCTATGACGGCAAACTTAAAGTTATACCAATTTAAGGCATGTCCATTTTGCGTTAAAGTGCGCCGCGCTGCCAAGCGTGAAGGGCTTAAGCTCGAAACCCGTGATGCCAAAAATGATGAGCAATATCGCCAAGAGCTGCTAGAGCAGGGCGGTAAAGTGAAGGTGCCATGCTTGCGAATCGAAGAGCAAGGCGAAGTCACTTGGCTGTACGAATCCAATGACATTGTTGCTTATCTAGAAAAGCTGGAAAAAGCAGCTTAATTCACGCGCCTTACTATGCGCTAATCAGGCGCTATGCTAGCATAGCGCCATTAATCGACTAATCCATTTTTAAGAGAATTTTGATGACTATCCGTACTCGTGTCGCACCCTCTCCAACAGGTGATCCGCATTTAGGAACGGCTTATATTGCCTTATTCAACTATTGCTTTGCCAAGCAGCAAGGTGGTGAGTTTGTATTACGAATTGAAGATACCGATCAGGTACGTAGTACAGTTGAATCTGAGCAAGCTATCATGGACAGCCTACGTTGGTTAGGGCTTGACTGGGATCACGGTCCGGATGTAGGTGGCGAGTTTGGTCCATACCGTCAATCAGAGCGTTCTGACTTATACAAAAAGTTTGCACAGCAGCTTGTAGATGATGGTAAAGCGTTTTACTGCTTTGCGACGGCTGAAGAGCTAGACCAAATGCGTGAAGAGCAGATGGCAGAAGGCTTACGCCCTAAATACGATGGCCGTGGCTTACGTTTATCTGAAGAACAAGTAAAGGCAAACCTTGAAGCTGGCAAGCCTTACGTAATTCGCATGAAAATCCCAGAAGAAGGCACGTTTAAGTTTAACGATTACCTACGCGGTGAAATTGAGATCCCATGGGAAAACGTAGACATGCAAGTTTTGTTGAAAGCCGACGGCTTCCCAACTTACTTCCTTGCAAACGTAGTAGATGACCATCACATGGAGATTAGCCATATCTTCCGTGGTGAAGAGTGGATCAACTCTGCGCCTAAACTACTAAAATTGTACGAAGACTTCGGCTGGGAAGCACCTGTACTTGGTCACTTACCGCTACTTCGTAACCCTGATAAGTCTAAGCTGTCAAAGCGTAAAAACCCAACTTCAATTAACTACTACAAAGAAATGGGTTTCTTACCAGAAGCACTACTTAACTATTTAGGTCGTATGGGTTGGTCAATGCCGGATGAGCGTGAAAAGTTCACTTTGGCTGAGATGATTGAGCACTTTGATATGAAGCGCGTATCACTTGGTGGACCTATCTTTGATATTGACAAGCTTAACTGGTTAAACGGTCTGTGGATCCGCGAAAACCTAACCGATGCAGAACTTATCCAGCGCTTTGTCGACTGGAAGTTTAACGGTGATATGTTGGCTCGCGTACTTCCTGAAGCCAAGGCGCGTATCAACACGCTATCTGATTTGGTGGGGCTAGCCGGTCACTTTGTGGCGGGCTTACCTGAATACGATCCAGCGTTATTAACGGCTGGTAAAGCGGACGAAGAAGTGGTTCGTCAAGCTCTGCAGTTCTTTATTTGGGAATTGGAAAAGCTGCGTACGTGGAACAAGTCTGAGATCTTCTCTATTGCAAAGGCTGTGGCGACACACCATGAGTTAAAGATCAAAGAGTTCTTAGAGCCTATCTTCGTTGCTATTACAGGCAAAACCTCATCGACTTCAGTAGTAGATGCGATGGAAGTGTTAGGTTCAGACCTTTCTCGTGCGCGTTTAAGAGTGGCACTAGAGCATATTGGTGTATCTAAAAAGCAAGCGAAAAAGCTTGAAAAAGCATACCGTGAGTACCCGTCTATTGCATAATAGCGAGACCGTATTGTAAAAGCCGCTGATGTAGCGGCTTTTTTATTGTCTGAAATGTATCGTGTTTATCGCTTTNGTGCCATCAACACATCAAGAGACTGCTTTAATAGTTGAATTTGCTCCATACTTAAGCCCGCTTTTGCCATCATTTGTGCTGGGATACAAGCGCATGATTGCTCGAGGGTTTTACCTGTTTCAGTTAAGTGAATGAAGGTTTGCCGTTCATCATCAGGGTTTTTGCTACGGGTAACGAGGCCACGCTCTGCTAAGCGCTTAAGGAGCGGTGTTAGGGTGTTGCTATTGAGTTCAGCTCGTTCGCCTATTTCTTTCACGAGCTGTCCGTCTTGCTCCCATAAAATCAATAACACTATGTATTGCGGATACGTGAGCCCAACCTCTTTGAGTAACGGCTGATAGAGTCGTGTAACCTGTCTTGATGCACTATATAGCCGAAAACAGATCTGGTTATCGAGATTGAGCTGCGGGTTAGATTGACTCATTTAATAACTTTTCAATATCTTTGGCTATTTGTTCAGGCTTGGTGATTGGGGCATAGCGCTTAACGGGTTCACCCTGCTGGTTAAATAAAAACTTAGTGAAGTTCCATTTGATTTTATTACCAAATAGCCCCGGAAGCGCGGACTTTAGGTATTGATACAGTGGGTGTGCTTTATCGCCATTAACCTCAATCTTTTCCATCATCTGAAAATCAACACCGTAGTTGATTAAGCAGCCTTGTTGAATTTGTTTTGCATCGCCGGGTTCTTGTTTACCAAACTGATTGCAGGGAAAGCCGATGATCACAAGTCCCTGATCCGCGTATTTTTGGTGTAGCTCTTGGAGTCCTTCATATTGTGGTGTTAATCCACACTCACTAGCCGTGTTAACAATAAGCACAGCTTTGCCTTGTAATTCGGTAAAGTGATATGCCTGACCTTGTAACGTGTTTGCTTCAAACTGATAGAGTGTCGTCATTTTTAGTCTCTTGTGATTTAATCGTGTGCGATTTAATTTAGACTAAGTATGACCCTTGTGCAACCGCAGTTGAAATTATTTTGCAGGAGTATGTTGATATTTGGCGCTTAGCATCGCAAGCCGCCTGGTGATCAATGCGTGATCTTGCTTAGGGAGATATTTTAAGTGTGTGGTTAAGTAGGTACTGGTCGAATAGAGTGCACGGATCATCTGGTTGGCCTTTTCGATAAATGCTCGTGTTTCTTGGGTATGGCTACAAGCAATATGGCCTTCAAGATGAGGGAGGTTATTTGCAATCGGTAATGAACCCACTAGATGAGCTTTGTCCTTAGGAAAGCTTTGCTGAAAAATAGCGGGGTAGGCCAATATGAAGTCGACCTTACCTGCACTGAACTGCTCCATAATGGTTTGTGCTGAGGTTTTATACGGTCTAATGGCAACATTTTTGGGTTCAAGTAGCGCTAATGCGGAGTCAATGGTATTGCCATAAGATTTGCCGACCTCTTTGATGATGGTGGCTTGTGGATAGTAAGCCATTAAACTCGCAAGCGACTTCAGTTTACCAGTGGCGTTCACAAGGCTGGCATCCATCGGGGTGTGCTGTTTGAAGTAATATAATCTATGGCTTGGATATAGATGGATGGGGATGGTAAACAAGAAAGCTTGCTGGCGACTTGGGGTTTTTAGGCGAGACATCGCACACACGGGCTCTTCGCTTGCTAGTAATTGGTTAAGTTTGCTTGGGGTGACAATGTTAAAATCAAAGTAATCTCGGCCAAACTGGTTTAAAAGCAAGTTGTTAGTATCTGACTCTAAACTATAGGCTTGCTTGGTAAAAAGTCTTTGCTCATCGGCAGGTTCATTCGAGAGCAGCAATATTTTTGCGTTGCAGCACGTACTAAACAACAGCAGCATTGGCAGTAAATATTTCATTATCGTTCCAACCCAGCAAAGTAAACACCAGTTTACTATAGAACATTGTGCTTAATTATCCGAAGTTCAGGTTAATTAGCATTCAAAACTCGGTGCCAAATCAAGATAAGCGGTTATTTGACCTTAACTCTTTGTGCTGAGTTTTATAACCTGTCATCATTGCAATGATTTTTACCTATGGGGCAAATAAACGATGACCAAAGTGTGGGATGGATTTATCCGCGGGTTTCACTGGCTGCTCGTAGCAGGACTAGTAACCTTATATATTACCGGTGAAGAGGGCATGATGGATCTTCACTTTGTTACTGGCTATTTATTATTAGCACTGATGGCCGCACGATTAATTTGGGGTGTCATTGGTAGTCAAACCGCTAAATTAAGCGCGCTATTTCATTCACCTAAAGCAATTTTATCGGCCATTAAATCAAAACAAAGCCATGTAGGACATAATCCTGCGGGAAGTTTGATGGTGCTGCTATTTTTTGTGTTGATCCTTGTTCAGCTTGTTTCTGGCTTGATGACAACTGATGATATTTTGGTGGAAGGACCGCTTGCACAATATGTATCTTATGACTTAGTTGAATTAGCAGGTGATATACATCACACCAATATTGAGCTCTTAATTGCCGCCATTGCACTGCATATATTTGCTATTGTGGTGTATCGCCTAAAAGGTCAAAACCTAGTAAAGACGCTAGTAACTGGTAAGCAAGAACATGCAGTCAGCACGCCTGTCATGAAATCGGGTGTTGCTGCATACCTTATCTTTATTGCAATTTCTGCTGTATTACTCTTTACTTGGGGCGCTGAGCCATTACAAGGGTTAATGTAACTCAACTCTGAACGGAAGTTAGCGAGGTTACTGTTTTCAATAACCTCGCTAACCTTTAGCATCAAGTCTGGGCAATGTAATATTTGTTAACAGATTATCGTAACAGATATGACCTCTATTTCAGAAAATTCTGGTAACATGACGCAGTTTTATCTTAGAGGTTAGAGAAAAGTAGCGATGTTAGAGCCGTATTATCAACAACAAGCAAATGAGATCACCATTACCAGAGAGCAGGGGAGTTTATTTGCAAAAGGAGTCGCGGACGACTACAACCCATTGCACGACATCGATGCTAAGAAGTTTTGTGTGCCGGGCGATCTACTTTTCTCCTTAGTGTTAAAGCACTATGGCTTAAGCGAGAATATGGAGTTTAGCTTTGTGGGCATGGTTGATGAAACAACTACCCTTACATTGCCAGAAGGTGCTGCACAATTTGATATTACAGCAAATAATAAGGTGATGCTGTCCGTGTCGCGTGCTGGCGAAACCAGCACTTGCCCAACGCTCATCAATAGTTTGACGAGCAATTACGTAGAATTTTCAGGCACCACTTTTCCTCATGTGATCATTCCATTGATGGGTGAGCAAGAAGTAATGATCAACCCTGCAAGGCCAATGGTGATTTACGAATCTATGTCTATCCATATGGATGATATATCTGTGACGGAAGTAACATTGGAAGCGGCCAAGCCAGAGTTTAGCTATGAAGGCAAACGTGGCAAGATCAACCTGCGTTTTAACTTGCTGTCTAACGGCACTAAAGTTGGTTATGGTGAAAAGCACATGTTAGTTTCAGGGATCCGTGAGTATTGTCAGCAAACCGTTGATGATTTGATTGCCTATTACAACGATAGAAAAGTAGCATTAAAGCCGTAACTTCCCAATACGCGCTGACGCATCAGTCAGCGTGTTACTCACACCGCCTTTCTTTTAAACAATAATTCATCCACTCTTCAGCTGTCCGCTATACGCTATACTGTTTAGATAAAATGCAATTGAATTAAATGGTATTACTGTGCCGTATACAGACTTGCTCAAACCAGAAGCTTCACAACAAACATTATTAAAATGGCAAAAAACAGTCGACTTAATGGCGAAGATCTTTTCGGTGCCCGCTGCGTTTGTGGTGCAAAAAAAAGAAGACGGCTTTGTAGTAATGATTGCAAGCAATCAAGAAGAAAACCCGTATCCTGCTGGTGGTTTCATACCGCAAGAAACCAATATCTTTTGTAAGCATGTTGTCGCCAATAACTGTAACCTATATGAGCAACACGCCAGTGCCAATTATCAATGGGACGATAACCCTGAGGTTGCCAATGATGGGTTTGAGTCTTATTTGGGTGTACCCATCCATTGGCCCAATGGAGAGTCGTTTGGCACTTTGTGTGTGATGGATTTTAAACCCACGAATTATGACGCTCCGTTGGTCGAGTTTATAGAGCATTTGCGCGATATGCTAGAAGATGATTTGGTGATGATTGAGCGCTATAGCAAAATCAAAGCGATTGCGATGCAAGACCCGTTAACTGAAGTATTAAATCGTCGTGCGACTGAAATACTCGGTGAACACAAGCGTGATATAGCCTTAAAACTGGGTGGTGCGCTTTACTGTGTCTTTCTTGATTTAGATGGCTTTAAACCGATAAATGACAGTTATGGTCATAAAATTGGTGATCAGGTGTTACAAAGTTTGGCTGAAGCCTTGAAAGCCACAAGCGGCGAAGATGATATTATTGGACGCTATGGTGGGGATGAATTTCTGGCTATTGTACAACGAGATAATGAAGAGGCAGTAAACGAATTTATTTTTCAAAGTGAAGCTAATTTCTATCAAGTGTTAAAAGAGAAAAAGCTCCCTAAGTGCGGTTTTTCAGCGGGATTTGCAAAGAGCAACAGTAAGTTTGAAAGTATGGCTAGCCTATTCGCTCGAGCAGACAAATATATGTACCAGAAAAAGATGACCTAGAGTGCTGACGATTAGCATTTTCCTTAAATTAATTCCCGCACTTGCCGTCTACTAAACGGTAATCTCATCGCTCTAATACCAATTTGTCTTTTGAAAATAAAAACGGCACTGAGTAGCGCCGTTTTTGTGAGAGTTAACTCTAGTTGCTATCACTTACCATTGGTAAGTTGCAGTTAATGCGATGTTTCGGCGACTGCCATAAGAGCATGATGTCGCGCCACATGAAGCGATAACCTTTTTGTCAGTTAGGTTACGTACGTTCAGTGCAAAGCGCCATTGTGCCAGATCGTAACTTGCCATGGCATCAAACAGGGTGTAACCCTCAACGGTTTTAGGTGCTTTTTCACCAGTACCTTTGTTACTTCCTGTGTAACGTGCACCTAAACCTACAGTGAAGTTGTCGGTAAGTTGATAGTCACTCCAGATATTAAACTGATGCTTTGAAACGGCTTTATCCTGTTTGCCCACTTCGTCAGCAAGTCTTGGATCTAGACCACTTTCAGTGACATCCGCTTTTGGAATATAAGCGTAAGAAGCGGTTAAGTTCATTTTTTCAGTTGGTTGTACAAAGGTATCAAACTCTAAACCGCGTACAACGATGGCACCCGTTTGTTTGTAGCCAGCAGGTTCGGTTGTCCATACCCACTGAGTGAAGTCACTACGTTCAATCTCAAATACCGCTGCACTATAGCTTGAAGTTGAGTCCTTTGGTTGATAGCGCACACCGGTTTCGTATTGTTTACCTGTTTCAGGTGAGAAAGGACGAGCGGTAGCAGGGTCAACATTGGTTGTCGGTGCAAAAGATTCAGAGTAGCTAAAGTAAGGTGCTAAGCCGTTGTCAGCTAAATAAACAACCCCGGCGCGAGCACTAAATTCTCTGTCTGTACGCACTGATGTCGGGTCTACTTGACCTTCTAGCGTCTCATTTTTTAGCTTTGCTTCATCCCAACGACCAGCCAAAGAAATGATGATCTTCTCATTAATTTTGATTTGGTCTTGGATATAAATACCAAATTGCTCTAGCTTGGAAACACCCTTGATATTAGGTTCAGGCTGGATCACACTTGAGCCGTAAGTCGGGTTAAAGATATCAAGATCAGCTAACACACCGCCGTAGCGCGCTCTCACTTCAATCTCTGTATCTTGATAATCGGCACCAATGAGTAATGTGTGTTCTACGTTGCCGTGTGAAAACAGACCAATCAAATGCGTGTCGATAGTAGCGCCGCTGACTTTCTCTTTACTTGATAGTGGAGTACGGGCTAAGTAACGGAAGTTTTCAGGGTCACTTGGGTTATCAGCATTTTTTTGCGCCCATTTACCCCAAATGACGCCATAGTCAACGTCAAATTCCGCATAGCGCGCGTGTTGCTTGATTTGCCAGTTGTCATTGAAGTGATATTCGCCTTTATAGCCTACCACCCACTGTTCTTGGTTGTAGCGGTTGAAATCAGGCTCACCAATCAATGTTGAAAACGGGATTTGGCCGTTAGGGTTCGGCAAAATAGTACCTGTTGTTGGGTAGGCGTGCCAAGCAGCGCCAGACTCAATGTCGTAGTATTGTGAGTAAAAGGTGATTTTCCCTTGGCTACTTGGTTGCCAAGTCATTGACAGTGCTAAGTAGTCACGATCGTTTTCTAGTGGATCGGTACTCAAATCAGATTTTTTGGTTAAGCCTGTCACGCGATATAAATACTCGCTGTCGTCGTCAATTGGACCTGACATATCAACGGCTAGTTGTTTGAGGCTGTTGTTGCCAAGCTTGATCTGCAGCTCATTTTGCGAAAATGGCGTTGGCATTTTACTAACTAGGTTTACTACGCCACCCGGACCATTTTGACCATATAATACCGAAGAAGGGCCTTTAAGAATTTCTATACGCTCCATACCGTAGCTTTCGGTCTGCCATAAACCCCAGTTACCACTGTTACGGATCTGAAGACCATCTTGGTAGAAACCAGGTGCATAAGCATCGAAACCACGAATGTATAACCAATCGTATTGTGGTAAGTCACCCCAAGGTGCGGTATTCACACCTGCGGTATATGATAATGCTTCTGTTACACGCGTTGCGCCAATGGCTTCAATTTTATCTGCGGTGACAACATTGATGGTTTGTGGCACTTCAATTATTGCAACATCGATTTTTGAGCCAGTTGCACTGCGGCGTGCATTGTAACCTTCAACCGGACCTGTTGCCGTTTCTTGGTCGGCATCAGCATTGACGGTAACCGCTTTTAGTCTGCTGGGGGAGTTATCTTCAGCATGTGCAGTTGACATCAGTGTTAAACCTAACATAGCGGTAGCAATGGGTGATAAGGTTAATAATGGGGTTGAGCGTTGTTGTTTCACAAAGACTCCTTACTATTTTTGAGAAGCAGGTTTAATTATTTGGTAATTGAGCAGAGCTTTTCTCAATTACCCGTTTTAGTTCGAGGCTAGTTCACTAGCGTCGTGTTATCAGTAACTTGATGCGTTGATGTTTGTTTTGGTTGTATAAGTACCTCACCAATTTCTTGGCTACGTACTTCTTGTTCGTAAAAAACGCCGTAAATCTGTTCAATAAGTGGTAATTCGGGATAGGCGTAATTTGTTTGACGATATTCTTTGTAGAAGGCTTGGTGCTCGATATCGGATTTGGAGAAAATCTTATCAGTGTATTCTGTGTTGAAAATTTCATTTACAAATGGACTATTGTCTGAAGGCTTAATAGAGTTTGTACGAACAACAAAATCGACTTGGTTATCATCTACGCGGCCGCGTAAATCCATAAATAAGGCGTGATTAGCCCAGTCCATTAGCCCTTGTCTGTGAAGTGCGATTGCTTGTGCAATATTAGAAGCGCCAAAGCCAAGATTTACTAATGAAAAGCGAGACGTGTTGTTCATACTTAATCCTCACAGTTACTGATAACTACTGCTCTTGTCCTAGGGACTACCGAGCGTCAAGACTGATAGGGCGCTATTGATACCAATTAGTCTTTACTCGCTCAATTTGAAGGAGCAAACCTGACGCTAACGGCATTAAAAATTTTCCACTTAGAACAACTAAATAGCAAAATTTTCGCCTTGCCTACATGGATGTAGGTACCTTGGCGATAGCAGGATGCGGTAGCGGTGTTATCGACAAGGTTTTCTCGCCTCAAAATAGATCACTTAATTAAGCGAATTAGTATGATTATTAGAAGCTCATCTAAATTGATTTTTTGAATTAAACGAGTGAGAATTTATTTTATTTAAATATTTATGAAATTAATTCGTATTTAAATGGCCTTAACGAGATCCTTCATCGTTTAGTGCCCAACCTCTTCCCGTGCACTGTGTTAAAACTCTAAGTTCTGTTTGTCTCTTTATCTTCATAGCGTTATCACAAGGCGACACCCCGCTTAGCGTTATCTTGCTTTTATTACTTGGTTTGTGTCACAAAGTTTAGCGAGTTAACGCCCGATTGCTGCGCCAGTGCCATAACCTCGACTATTTTTTCATAGGGGACTTTGGCTGCGCCTTGTAATTGGATCGGAGGCTGAGGTGATTGTGCTGCAACTTCAACTAAACGTTGTTTAAGTTGAGCGAGCGTGATGGCTTGTTGCTGCCACTGAATATCACCATTCGCTTGTACTATCAAAGAAACGCTGTCGGGCAATACCTCTACGCTGGTTTCTTGCAAGGCTGCTTTGGGCAGCTCTACTTCAATGGACTGAGTGATCACAGGCATAGTGATAATAAAAATGATCAATAATACCAGCATCACATCTACAAGAGGTGTCATGTTTATTTCAGCCATGATCTCTTCATCATCTTCAAATCCTTGGCCAAACGCCATTATTTACCTCCGACCGATTTAAATACTGGGCGCTTAGCGTTTGCACTTGGTGCAGAGCCCATCAGTAAGAATGCGTGTAATTCGTGAGCAAAGTGGTTCAGGCGGTTTACAACGCGTTTGTTTCCCCGAGTGAGTGCGTTGTAACCCAGTACTGCGGGGATAGCGACGGCAAGGCCAAAAGCAGTCATAATTAATGCTTCACCCACAGGACCTGCTACTTTGTCGATACTTGCTTGGCCACTAACGCCAATGCTTATCAGGGCATGGTAAATTCCCCATACCGTACCAAACAAGCCGATAAAGGGCGCGGTGGCACCAATGGAAGCGAGTATCGCTAAGTTACTCTGTAGTTCCGATTTACTTTCGTCAATAGAAGTTCGTAAGCTGGCAGTTAACCATTCCGCGATAGGTAAATTACCATGCAAATCTTCTTTGTGTTGCTCATGATGCGCCTTGGCATGCATGCCTTCGTTGACCAGTGAACTAAAGGGCGTCGCTTGGCCTGTTGGCGTTTCGAGCAATAAAATACCTGACTGCAAATCTTGTGCGTGCCAAAACTGTTTTGAGCCAACAAGTGGCTGTTTTAGTTTATAAAGCTTAACGCCTTTAATTAATATAACGCACCAAGTTGCGATTGACATAAATAGTAAACTAAACGCTACTGCTTTAATGACGATATCGCTTTGTGCCCACATGGCGGCGATTCCGTATGGGTTCTCCATGACTGTTCCTTATTTAATTTAATGCAAAATTGACAGGCTGTAGGTACCAATAACCGATCGCTTGTCCATCTTGAGTTGCCGGTTGGTATTGCCAGTGTTTTACAGTTGCTTTTGCAGACTGATCTAGACGACCGTGGCCACTCGACTCATGTATTTCTATCTCAGAGACGCTGCCGTCCGCTTCAATATAAATTTTTAATAAGACTGTCCCCTGCTCTTTAAATTTACGGGATAATCTTGGGTAAATAGGTGCCGGATTGTTTAATGCATTAGCGTCACTCATGTGCGGCAATACAAGTCCTGGCGGTAAACTCGGATCTTGAGGGGGGGTGGCCGTCTCAGCCGTGTTACTAACATCTTTTTGTTCTGGTTGGACTGCGGATCTGACTGGAGCTGGCTCTACAACAGGCTCAGGTTCTACAACTGGTTCAGGTTCTACAACAGGTTCAGGCTCTACAACAGGTTCAGGCTCTACAACAGGTTCAGGCTCTACAACAGGTTCAGGCTCTACAATAGGCTCAGGCTCTACAACAGGTTCAGGCTCTACAACAGGTTCAGGCTCTACAACAGGCTCAGGCTCTACAACAGGCTCAGGTTCTACAATAGGCTCAGGTTCTACAACAGGTTCAGGCTCTATAACAGACTCAAGTTGTTGAACTGTGCTGTAATCTTTTTGATTAGGCAAGTTGATAAACCTTCCCTTAATACTTGAGTGCTGAGAAGATATTTCCATTGGTTCAGGTGTTGAGGTCGCTGTCCACGCAAAAGCAATACCTCCAATATGAATAGCAATAACAAGGAGACATAAACTGAAGGAAACGACATCAAAGGTTTGCAGCCGCAAAGCTTTTGTGTATGAGGTAGGCACAACTACGTACATCCGCTATAAATTTAAATGCAAATCATTATCAATTTACTTGTTTTGTGTTGAATATACAAGTTGTTTGTTCCATGAGCTTTTTTATAAATATTGGCTTTGCAATGCCAATTCCACGAGATGTATTTTTACTTACAGCTGTATTAGGTGGCTTTAGCATGTGGGCAGGTATAATGAGCTGGTTTTATTGCATGGAATCGATAAGACAGCCAGCCGTAGCATGTGTATTACTTCTGGTAGTCAGTGGTGCGATTAATATTGTGGATGGGGNTTCGTTTATCCGCTGAAAGCAATTCCTCAGATGGTTATGTTACGAACATTACGCGTGATGAAGATGACTATGGTAACAGCCAGAACAATGTCTATCGCTTAAAGTGGTTGTATCAACCAAGCGATAATTTTAAAGCTGTATTATCATATCAGCGCATCGAGAGTGAATATGGACTATCAACAACTTACTATGGTGACTTTGCACCCATTGAAGACCGGGTTGCTTTGGCCGATGCTGAATCAAGCTTTGATACCGACGCTGATTTATTTTCACTAAACGTGGACTATTATGTTAATGACGCTTGGTCATTGAAGAGCATTACAGCTTATCAAAAGGGTGAGCGTGTCCGTCTAAGTGATGCAGACCAAACGCCAAGTGCGTTAGGTTCTGGTGGTGGTATCGTAAACCGTAACAGTGAAGATAATAATTTCTCTCAAGAATTGCGCTTCAATTTCGTTGGTGATGGGTTGTGCGGCAGTTCTGGTGTTTATTTCTCAAACATCGAAGCTAACCTAAGACAAAAAAATGAAATTGACTATAACTTGCCGGTTCTGTTTGATGATTTTGCCAGAAGCCAGGGCTTATCTGATGTTCCATTAGGGCTAATCTTAACCACTGATACCGTTTTACCGGTGGCTTTATACGCACCATATTTCGATACAGTCCAATCCGGTAGAACAGATGTAGATACGTCCACTTGGGCTGTATTTACAGAATGGGAGTACGCACTTGGCGAAAACTGGTTATTTAATGCTGGTGTGAGGTACGATAACGAGAAACAAGATTATGTTACGGAAACTAACACCGCATCAAATTACGTGTTACCACAATTGGGTAGCCCGTTAGGGTCTGTTCAGCTTGGCCCATTAACGGTAGACCAAATTATCTTCACCGCGAATGCGCAATTACAAGGTTTAATCGCTGAAGTACCTGAAACAGCTTCAACAGAAGAATTTAGTAATATATTGCCACATGCGGGCGTTACATATAAGTGGAGCCATGATGTATCAACTAGTTTCTTTATCAAAAAGAGTTATCGTTCAGGTGGAACGGAGTTAACGCTGCTTAATGGTATCAGCAATTTTGAGGAAGAAGAGCTTTGGAATTACGAAGCGTCTCTACGTGCAGTACTATTTAATGGTAAGGGCGTGTTTAATGCCAATGTTTATTACAGTGACTGGACTAATCAGCAAGTAGCCGTTCAAGAACCTGGTACTACTAACTCAGCATTCACAATGACAGATAATGCTGGTAAGTCAACACTTACAGGTGTGGAAATGAGCTTCAATTTCGCTATCACTGAGCAGCTTGATTTTTACTCAGGTTTTGCAATATCAAATACTGAGTATGATGAGTTTGAGTCTGTTGATGGCTCTCAAGATTACAGCGGTAATGAGTTTAGCTTCGCACCGAAAGAAACAGGAGTACTTGGGTTAAGTTATAACCATGACTCAGGCTTATTTGCGAATCTATCAATTAGCTATACAGGTTCATCCTATTCTGATGTTGCTAATGAAAACCCTCTGGAAAGCTATACACTGGTCAATTTTAACGGTGGATATGAGTTTGATAATATTAAACTTGAGGCCTAGGTAGTTCACGAGAATATATTTTTTGCTTTGGCACATGTAAGGTTGGATACCAACGAAAAATGTGTACACCCATTTTATAGTGTCAACTGTTAATTGTGAATGATTGTTCAAGGTGGGTTTTGGTTAGGGCATAAGTTTGCCCCTGATATGACAATAATCAGTTCCTAACCTAATCCTCTGTGAGGTCATGGCCTTTCAGCTAGGTGGAAGAATTGAGCATTTTTCTAACTATCCTACATGTTTCTACATGCTCAACTATGCGTTCCTTGCGGTTCGCCTTTTCACCACCCAACTGCGGGAGTTTTCCCCAGTTGGGGTGACTTCTTCAAAACCAAATTAACGAGTCACCAATGGAATATATCTTCGGATTTGCTCTGGGAAATCGGCTAGGTCTCGTTACACCTTGTTGTCACTCCTTTTTTATCATTCCCCTTTCCTACTTGAATAACCCTCAAAACGCTTTTTCATAAATTTTTTAATTTATTTATTACGGGTCTGGTAAGGCAGGGTGTCCACATTAATAAGACTGACGAACTGCGTCAACGGATCAAAGTTGTGAAAGGAGACCTGGGCATGAGATGCTGGCGACATCAAAAACAGAATAATAAAGCTAATTGGTGGCATCAAGCTTTGTTGCCTTTGGTGATGTTTTTTGTGCCGTGTACATGGAGCCAAGAGAAGGCTGAGGTAACTTCTCCATATACGGCTGGCTCAGAGGTTAAGCACACGACGCAAGCGCATTTGGGCGATGGCAGCTTGACGATAACAGGCTCCAACGAGGTGAAGCAGGTGTTAAAAGCGCGCCACCGTCGCTGCCATGAGCGCACATTTCAAGTCAACCTCAGTCCAAACGATACAACCATGTATCAGGTTGTCGGGGCTTTATGTGTTAATGGGTCTTTTAAAGATAAAACGCTACAGATTTTGTTATCTGGGGGGACTTACTCCGGTGTTTATTTGGACTTTCCTCTGAACCCCGCCGTGTATTCTTATGTTGATACCGCTAATCAGTATGGCTATGTGACTTTAAACTTGGCGCGCATTGGTGTGGGACAAAGCGATCGGCTCAGTGCAAGCAAAGGTGCATGGCATGCCTTTGATGAGTTATTACCTTCTATTACTGCTTCTGGGATCCCCAAAGCAGAGTCTATCGAATCCATTTTGCACATTGAAGCCGGTTCAAGAGGCCTTTACTCCGGCGCAATTTTAATGCTGGACAAACACGACTTTGAAGCGTGTTTGGTACTGCGCTCTGTATTTCAAGATGCCGACAAGTATTGGATATAGGCCGGGTGCGGCATGGTTGGCCTATCGACCCCAGAACGAGAATTTACCGAAACAATCGAAAAGTTCGCAGATATTGCACCGTACGTATTCTGTGAGCAGTAACGCGGCCTGTGCCGTAATTTTTGCAGGCAGCTACCTGTTTTTGAAGGTGATTGACTTGCATTCCTTAGCTATTTTTTAGAGAGAGTCTTGATGTCTGAACTGAGTATTCCAGAAAAGCTCAATGCTGCAACCGTGTTTGTCGACAGGCACATAGAAGAAGGCCGCAGTGACAAGCCCGCTATTTTGTGTGAAGAGCGTGTGATCACATATCGCCAGCTTCATGAAAACGTCAATCGCTTTGGTAATGTGCTTCGAGACCTTGAGGTGCGTATTGAAGAGCGTATTGCGATGTTACTTCCCGATATCCCTGAGTTCGGATTTACCTTTTTTGGTACTATGAAAATCGGTGCGGTCGCAGTACCATTGAATACCTTGTTAGACAGTGTTGAATACGCGTATTTACTGCAAGATAGCCGCGCACGCGTGCTGGTTGTACACGCATCACTTTTGGATGCGGTTGCACCTATTTTATCTGAGTTAACATATCTTGAGCATATTTTGGTATGTGGTGATGATAGCACGGAATATCCGAGCTTAGAGGGGCGGCTGGCGGATGCATCAGCTGAGCTAGAAGCCGTTGAAACGGGTCGTCATGATGTCGCTTTTTGGCTTTACAGCTCAGGCACGACAGGGTTGCCAAAAGGGATCATTCACCGTCATCAAGACATGATAGTGACCTCTGAACGCTATGCTGTGCAGACACTTGGCTTGACGGGATCAGATATTTCTTTCTCTGTGCCAAAACTGTTTTTTGCATACGGCCTAGGTAACAGTTTGTACTTCCCGCTGTGGACAGGCGGCACGGCGGTGCTATTGCCAGGCGCACCTACCCCGGAAGCGGTTTTTCACATCATTGAGCGCCATCAGCCAAGTGTATTTTATAGCGTCCCGACCAACTTTACTGTGCTGTTGCAAGCTGCTGAGCGAGATGGACGAACATCGCTTGGCGATGTTCGCATGTGCTTATCTGCCGCGGAGCCACTTCCTAAGCCGTTGTTTGAACAATGGCAAGCGCGCTTTGGTTTAGAACTGTTAGAGGGTATTGGTTCAACAGAAGCACTGCATATTTTTATTTCAAATCGGGCAGGCAGTGCCAAAGTGGGCAGTACTGGTCAGCTGGTACCCGGCTATGAAGCAAAAATAGTTGATGACGAGGGAGAGGAATTACCGGTTGGTGAAAGAGGCACCTTACTGATCAAAGGGCAGAGCATTACCCTGGGTTACTGGAATAACCCAGATAAAACACAGGCAACTTTATTAGGTGAGTGGTGTAACACGCGGGATACTTTTAAAGTCGATGAAGATGGCTTTTTTTATTATGTCGGCCGTGAAGATGATTTGATGAAAATAGGCGGTCAATGGGTATCGCCAAAAGACATTGAGTCGGTTTTACAGGAACACCCCGCCATCCTTGAAACGGGCGTCGTAGGATCTGCTGATGAGGGGATCATCACCCCAGTTGCTTATGTCTCTCTTAAAGGTGGATTTAGTCCCTCAGCGGATCTCGCTTTGGAATTACAAGACTTTGTTCGAACACACTCGGCGAGAAATCATGCGTGTTGGATTGAGTTTATTGACGAATTACCGCAAACCACCGTCGGAAAAATCCAGCGCTCGAACTTGCGAGAACTCAACGAGCTGCGCGGTGAGCACAAAACCCAAGCTGGCTCATTTGTTGATGAATTAGCTCAGTTTGCGTCGCCACAAGCTCAGCGCGATCACTTACTGAGCTATATTCGCACGCAAGTGGCTGTTGCACTGCGCTTAGATGAATCCCAGTTGCAAGATGTACACACTAGCTTTTTTGAGTTAGGGATGGACTCTTTAGCTGCGATTGCACTGAGAAATCGCTTGCAAACCGGCCTTGGTCGGGCGGTATCATCGGCGGCGTTGTTTAAACATTCGACATTAACGGCGCTGACAGATCACATTATCGATCAGGTGCTTGCGACACAAGCGACAGAAAGCACAGCCAAAACTGCGGAACCAGCTTTGAGCAATGCGTTACCTCAGCTGATCCCATCTGCGCAAGACCGCTCAAAACCGTTTCCGTTAACAGACATTCAGCTCGCTTATATTTTTGGTCGAGGTGACACATTCCTTGGTAACGTGGCAACACACTGGTACACCGAGATTGACTGTGATTATGACGATGAAGCCTTGGCGCGCTTTAATGCTGGCTGGCAGCGCTTAATTCAGCGCCAAGATATGTTACGTGCAGTGATGTTACCGGACGGTAGGCAGCAGATCTTAGAGGATGTACCTCCTTACGAGATTGAAGTGAGTAATCTTATCAACCAGCCTGAGGCCTTGGTAGAGCGCGAACTCATGACCACACGGGATAAAATGTCGCACCAGATCTTAGACCCCTACACTTGGCCTATTTTTGAAATCAAAGCGACGCGACTTGAGCACAACCGCACCCGTTTGCATGTTGGGCTAGATCTTTTGATCATGGATGCATGGAGCATGTTCCTGATCTTTAGAGAATTACATGACATTATCTATCAGCCACACAAGCTTGAACCACTGGAAATCAACTTCCGCGATTACGTGCTGGCCGAAGAAGCATTTAAAGAAACCGCACATTACCAAAAGGCCAAGGACTACTGGTTTGCGCGCTTAGATAATTTGCCGCCTACGCCGGATCTGCCTTTTGCAATTAAACCTGAAGCGCTGAAAAGCCATGAGTTTACACACCGTGGGATCACAGTGCCCGCGGATACATGGCAAACTTTACAGACGCGTGCAGCCAAAGTGAATTTGACGCCATCGGCCTTGCTGCTATCGGTATTTGCCGAAGTGCTGGCAATTTGGAGCAAAAATGCGCACTTTGTCATCAATATCACGCTGTTTACACGCCAGCCTCTACATTGCCAAATAAACGATGTAGTCGGTGATTTCACTTCGCTGTTGTTGTTAGAAGTGGATCATACGATTGAAGAACCATTTATTGCCCGTGCACAGCGTATTCAACAACAGTTGATGGATGACTTAGACCACAATGCAATCCATGGTGTGCAAGTACTGCGCGAGTTGGCGAGGCGACAAGGTGGTAATCAGCGTGCAGCCATGCCTGTGGTATTTAGTAGCACGTTGGGGCTTGGTTCGCTTGGTTCAGATATGTCATCTGTGAGCCAATTTGGTGACATTGCTTACACTGTTAGCCAGACCCCGCAAGTATGGCTCGATTATCAAATCTTTGAAAACAAAGGCGAGTTAATCCTCAATTGGGACTGTATCGAAGAGCTATTCCCGGAGGGGCTAATTGATGACATGTTAAACGCGTATAGCACCATGTTGTCGTCGCTTGCCAATGATGAGGCCACTTGGCAGCAAAGCAAGTTCCAACCACTGTTAATGGAAAAGCAGCTCACAGAGCGCACTGCCATCAATGATACTTCTGGTGATGTATCCGACGCATTATTACATGAATTATTTATCGAACGTGCGGCAGCAACCCCTGATGCGCCAGCGGTGCTCTCTCACGACCACTGTGTGAGCTATGGAAAATTATTCGATCTTGCAACGCGTACCGCGCATTGGTTGCAGCGCCATGATGTTGCACCAAATACCCTTGTGGCTGTGGTGATGGAAAAAGGCTGGGAGCAAATCGTGGCGGTACTAGGGGTATTGATGTCAGGTGGTGCTTATCTGCCGATTGATGCGCATCAGCCAGAAGCGCGCATCAACACTATTTTGGCCGACGGTCAGGTTACGCTTGCACTCACTCAACCTCAATTTGAACATCAAGTGCTCTCGGCGGGGATCACGCGCTTGATCATCACAGAAGACAACCTTGCTCAAGAACAAGCACAGCTTACTCCGGTTGTGATAGACCCTGAAGATCTGGCTTATGTGATGTATACCTCGGGCTCAACGGGCAAGCCAAAAGGCACCATGCTGCCGCATCGCGGGCCAGTGAACACCATTTTAGATGTGAATCGAAAATTCTCAGTGACACAGAACGACAGAGTAATTTGCCTCTCTGCACTCAATTTTGATTTATCTGTTTATGATGTCTTTGGGGTACTTGCAGCAGGCGGTGCGTTGGTAATGCCTGATCAGCAAAGACTGCGAGATCCCGCACATTGGCGAGCGTTGATGATTGAGCACAAGGTCACTGTGTGGAATACAGTCCCTGCATTACAACAGATGCTGGTGGATTATCTAGAGCTGCGTAATGAGTTGCTGCCACCAAATATGCGCTTGGTGATGATGAGTGGGGATTGGATCCCTGTTGATCTGCCTAACCGCATTCGTTCCCTGTGGCCAGATATGATGATTGTTGGGCTAGGTGGTCCGACTGAAACGTCAATTTGGAATAACCACTATGTCATCGAAGATGTCGATCCAAATTGGCAAAGTGTTCCATATGGTAAGCCACTGGCTAATCAAGCGTTGCATGTTCTTAACCAAGACCTTGCGCCTTGCCCTGTTTGGGTCACAGGCGACTTATATGTGGGGGGACGCGGTCTAGGAAAAGGTTTTTGGCAGGATGAGGAGAAAACCAATGAACTCTTTATTATTCATCCACAGAGCGGTGAAAAACTGTACAAAAGTGGCGACCTTGCCCGGTACTTGCCAGATGGCAATTTGGAAATCATGGGACGTGCTGATTTTCAAGTGAAGATCCGCGGCCATCGAATCGAGCTCAAAGAGATAGAAGCTATTTTGGCCGACCATAGTGATATTCGCTCTGCGGTGGTCACTGCGTTTGGAGAATCGCAAAGCTTGCAGTTTCTTGCGGCGTACGTGGTTTTACAGTGGGATAAGGTGCTTGCTAAGGATGCGCAAAGTGACTTAATCAAAGCGTTAAAGGCTCATGTCGCTGATTTATTACCAGACTATATGGTGCCAACCACCATTACTGTGCTGGATGTATTGCCGTTATCAGCCAATGGCAAAGTGGACCGTAACGCACTGCCAGCACCAGATTTATCACAAAGCCTTGGAAGTGATACGCAGACTCTACCTGAGACAGAGCTTGAGCAAACTTTGGCAGAGATATGGTGTGCGCTGCTTAATCGAACCCACATTGGGATCTACGACAGCTTCTTTGATGTCGGTGGCGACTCGGCTTCAATAGTGCAGCTTCACGCCAAGCTGTGGGAGGCGTTAGGTCAAGAAGTGCCGATCACCAAACTTTTTGAACATCCAACCATACATGCACTCGCAGCACATCTAGAAGGTGAAGAAGTGATTGAACATGCAGCTCGCAGTAACCGAGTTGATAAAAGGCGTACCAGTCGGCAATCAGCAAAAGATCAGAGGCAAGCACGTAAGCGCAGCCGAACGGAGAACTCCTAACCATGAACAGATATGACAAGAAGGTCCTTTTAAGTCAGCGCCAAATGGGGCACGGATCAAAGCAAAGCAGATTAATGGAAGTAACACTATGACGACTTTTGAATCGTTAAGTGACTCGGATATCGCAGTGATTGGCTTGTCCTGTCGCTTTCCTGGTGCAAAAACGGCGGACGAGTTTTGGCATAACCTCAAGCACGGAGTAGAGTCTATTACCACCTTCACTGACGATGCGTTGCAAAAAGCAGGGATCAGTGCCCCGATTTTGGTTCGACCTGATTATGTAAAAGCTGGCTCTGTGCTTGAGGACATCGATCAATTTGATGCTGGCTTTTTTGGCTTATCTCCTAAAGAGGCTGAGTCCACCGATCCGCAGCAGCGCATTTTTTTAGAATGTGCATGGGAAGCATTAGAAGATGCGGGCTATGTCGTCGACAAAGACACTTATTCTATCGGTGTGTACGCTGGCGCTGGCATGACGAGCTATTTCTTTGACCGTGTATCGGATCAACTGCCGTTTTTAGAAGCTGAGGCGTTTTCAACTTTATTGGGTAATGACAAGGATTATTTAGCGACACATGCCGCTTATAAGCTGGATTTAAAGGGGCCTGCGGTCAGCATTCAAACGGCCTGCTCCACCTCGCTTGTCGCGACACATATGGCGTGTCAAAGCTTGATTAATGGTGAGTGTGATATTGCGCTGGCGGGAGGAGTGTCAGCTCGTGTTCCCCATGAAAGTGGGTATTTTTATCATGAGGCCATGATGTTATCTCCCGATGGCCACTGCCGTGCTTTTGATGCGCAATCACAGGGCACAGTGCCTGGCAATGGGGCTGGCGTAGTGGCATTAAAGCGCCTTGTTGATGCGCTGGTGGATGGCGATATCATATATGCTGTGATCAAAGGCTCTGCCATCAATAACGACGGTGCTGGTAAAGTTGGCTTTACCGCCCCAAGTGTTGAGGGACAGGCAGCCGTGATATCTGAGGCACNCATTGCGGATGTTGACCCAGAGACAATTTCTTATGTTGAAGCACATGGCACAGGCACCAAGCTTGGTGACCCCATTGAAATTGCCGCTTTAACACGGGCATTTCGGCTTGGCACGAAGAAAAAAGGGTATTGCCCAATTGGGACGGTGAAATCTAATTTAGGTCATTTGGATGCCGCAGCAGGCATCGCTGGTTTGATAAAGACCGTGCTGTCGTTAAAGCATCAGCAGATCCCACCAAGCTTGCACTACGGTGCCCCAAACCCAAGCATTGATTTTGTCAGTAGCCCTTTTTACGTCAATACCGAGTTGACGTCATGGCCACGCAAAGAGGTGCCGCGCAGAGCGGGCGTCAGTTCTTTTGGCATGGGTGGAACTAATGCGCATATGGTGCTGGAAGAAGCGCCCACGATTAACGCACCACCTGTTAAACAGAGTACTGAGCGACAACATCATGTTTTGACCTTATCGGGAAAAACCGCACAGGCGCTTGCGCAACAGGCAGATAAGTTAGCGAGGCACCTAGACAGCCACCCTGATTTGGCACTTGCGGATGTGTGCTACACCGCGGCCAATAAACGGGCGCATTTCTCTCATCGGTTAAGCTTAGTTGCCAGTTCATTGGAAGACGCGAAGCAGCAACTTAGAGGCAAAGACTATAGCAGTACACAGGCCCCAGAGAAAGCGCCTAAGCTGGCATTTTTATTTACCGGGCAGGGTGCACAATATCTTGCAATGGGACAGCAGTTGTTTGAGTCTCAAGCGCTGTTTCGTGAAACGCTAGAGCGCTGTGATGCTATATTGCGACCGTTAGATGTGCCATTACTTGAGTTACTATATGGCCAACAGGCTGAAGCACTCAATCAAACTCAGTATACCCAACCTGTGTTGTTTGCAATTGAATATGCACTGGCAAAGTTATGGCAGTCTTGGGGTGTGCACCCTGATGCGGTCATGGGGCATAGCGTGGGTGAGTATGTCGCTGCGTGCCTCGCTGGCGTATTCAGTTTAGAAGATGGCTTAAAGCTTATCAGTACGCGTGGGCGCTTGATGCACAGCTTGTGTCAGGTTGGCGAAATGCTGGTATTGCCTGTGGATGAAGCCAAGGCACAGACACTGATCGCGCCTTTTGCGGAGCGCTTATCGATTGCCGCTGTGAATGGCCCTGAGAATATTGTTATCTCTGGTGATACTGAGTCGATGGCGGGCTTTGTATCGATGCTGGAAGCACAAGAAATTCAAAGTAAAGCGTTATCGGTTTCTCATGCTTTTCACTCTGTGATGATGGCACCGATGTTAGCGGAATTTGCAAGCGTTGCAGCGAGTATTCAATTTGCCAAGCCAAGTATCCCTGTATGCTCCAATGTGACAGGCGAGATGATAAATGCGGACATTGCAAGTGCGGATTATTGGGTGCAGCATGTGTGTGCGCCTGTACGCTTCGCATCTGGGATAGATACACTGCTAAGCAGAAGTATTGAGGCATTTATAGAGATTGGGCCCAAACCTGTTTTATTGGCGATGGCGAGGCAATGTTTAGCGGATGGGCATGCACAGTTATTCTTGCCAAGCTTGCGAGCAGGCCAAGATGATGAATTGCAACTATTACAGAGTCTAGGGCAATGGCATTGCCATGGCGGGCTTGTGGACTGGAAAGCGTTTGATGCAGGGTATGGGCGCCGACAAGTGTCTTTACCAACCTATGCATTTCAGCGTCAGCGCTATTGGATGGCGCCACTGAGCAAGGACAAGCAAAGTACAAATGATGAGCTGGTCCACCCTTTATTGGGTGCACAATTGCAACTTGCAGATACAGATAAGACCCGTTTTGCCAGTGAAATAGGCGAAGATTCGGCACCTTGGTTGGTAAGCCATCGCGTGTTTGGTGCTGCAGTACTGCCCGCCGCAGGTTATATTGAGATGGCTCTTTGCGCAGGCGTGCAAGTGCAGGGAGAAAAGACCTCTAGTATTGCAGTGGAAAATATCTCTTTTGAGCAGGCATTTATTTTACCTGAGCAGGGTACCTCTTCCATTCAAACTGTGATGTCTGCTCCTCACAATGACAGAGCCGTTCAAAGTCACTCTTTCCAAGTGTTTAGCCAAGATGCACACGGGCAGTGGGGCGCACACGTAACTGGTCAAGTTGTCGCTGAGCAAGCCGTTAGTCAGCCTCAGAACATTGACCTTGAAGCCCTGTTATCTAGTTGCCCAAATGAACTCCCCGTTGCTGAACAATACGCACTTTGGCAAACGCGAGGCTTACATTATGGGACTAATTTCCAAGGATTGGTGCAATTACATCAAGGAGAAGGTGTCGCCATTGGCAAGGTTACACTGGCCGATAACCTACTTGCTGATAGTGCGCTGCTAAATGCTAGCCAAAGGCTACACCCCGCAATGCTGGATGCGTGTTTGCAGGTGATGTTTGTGCAGATGTTTGACCCGACGGAGTCATCTGACAAGATCTGGTTGCCAGTCTCGATAGACAAGGTGAGCATGTTTGGTGCAGGCAGCAACACCTTGTGGAGTGTGGTTAAGGTGGTGGAGGACGCTCAATCTGAGCAACCAAGTCTCACTTTAGATATTTCAATATTTGATGAAGCGGGTAAGGCCGTTGCAAGTATCGAAGGCTTAACCGCAGTGCAAATGGATGGCAAAACACTTCGCAGTCACTTTGCACAAGAAGCAGATGATTTCTACTCATTAAATTGGGTACCAGCACCATTACCTGCATCAAGGGTTGAAGCGCAGGCCCTTGGCAATTGGTTAATCTTTGCAGATCAAGCCGGAGAAGGTGAAGCGCTAGCTGCACAGTTGCAGCAACAAGGCAATAACTGCACTTTGGTATACAGTAAAACGGCCCCCGAGTTAGAGCCTGTAAAAGGGAATTGCAGTAGCGCATTTACTGGTGAAAAAGTCTACATAGATGCCGAAGAAGCTGCTGGCTTTGAGGCGCTTTTCGTTCATATTAATCATCAGCATGGTGCGTTACCTGTTGGCGTGGTGCATCTTTGGAGTTTGGATGCCCCAACAACTTCCGCGCTGTCATTGTCTTCACTGAACCAAGCTCAAACACATATTGGCGCCAGTGTGCTTAACCTTGTGCGCGCGGCAGCGAAGCTGCAATCAGCAAAGCTATGGTTTGTTACGCGTGACGCTGTAAATGTCGGTGATGACGATAATACGGTATCGGTTTGCCAAGCGCCGCTTTGGGGTACTGCCAAGGTAATTGCACAAGAGCATCCAAATCTTTGGGGAGGAGTGATAGATAACCCTTCTACATCCGCTTTATTAGATGAGCTTAAGCAGACAGAACAGGGTGAGCAAAAAGAAGATCACATCGCATATCACAAAGGTAAGCGATATGTCGCACGCATGGAAGCAAGCATCAGTGCGCCTGTGCAAGGACACATTTCTCTGCAAGCAGACAAGAGCTATCTCATCACAGGTGGCATGGGTAAATTGGGGCTGCATTTAGCACGTTGGATGGTTGAAAAAGGCGCTCGTCATATTGCGTTAGTTGGACGCAGCGCGCCCTCTCAATTCGCCCAAGAGGCTATTGATCAGTTGCAAGGGATGGGCGCTAAAGTGTTCGTGATGCAGGCTGATGTGGCGAAGGAAAGCGATGTTGCGCAGCTTTTCCATCAGCTGAGCTCTGACATGCCAACGCTTAAGGGCGTAATTCATGCCGCTGGTGTGGTAGATCGTGCTGCTTTAGTTGAGCAAAGTTGGCAGCAGTTTAACCAAGGTATGGCTGCAAAGGTGCAAGGCAGCTGGAATTTACACTGTCATACAGCGTCCTTGGCGCTAGACTTTTTTGTGCTCTTTTCTTCTACGGCAGCACAACTGGGTGGCCTCAACATGGCAAGTTATGCTGCGGGCAATGCCTTTATTGATGCACTTGGCCAATACCGTACCTCGCAAGGCTTGCAAGCGCAAAGCATCAACTGGAGCTTTTGGGCTGAAGGCGGCATGGCAGGCGATACTGATGCGCAAGCAAGCTTAGGTGATTTTATGCTATCAACTGAGCAAGGCCTCAGTATTCTTGACGCCTTGCTTAGCAGCCCACAGCTCAGTCATGCACTTGTATTTCCAGGTAGCTTGCCGGCCTTTTTACAGCAGTTTTATCCCGGTGACATACCGCCATTTTTACATTCGTTGAGCCAAGAAACTGACGTGCAATCTCCACAACTATCTGTACAGGACCTTCTGGATCAAGCTGATTGGCAAGCACATGATGAGATCTTAGAAGACTTTATTCGCAAAGAACTCGCTACGGTGCTTAAGCTCAGTCCCACGCAGCTAGGCCCAACACAAGCCCTGAACTCAATGGGCTTGGATTCACTGATGACTGTTGGGTTGAGAAATCGTATTCGTGCAGAGTTGGGTGTTGATATCTCCATTGCCAAATTTATGGGCGAAGGCACCACAGTGTTGGATCTGGTCGCTGAGTTAAAGCCGCCTCATAACCTCAATGTGAAACCGCAAACAGAGCTACAAGAAGGGGAAGAGGAGTTTAGGGTATGAGTATTATGCAGACCGTACGTACCCTGTTAGCCGATTTGCAGGCGCTTGATTGTCGTATATGGGTTGAAGATGACGAGCTTATGGTGCGTACTTCTAAAGCGGGCATACCCACTGAGCTAAAAGCGCAATTGAAAGCCAATAAACAAGATATTTTGTCGTATCTGACAACACCATCAAATCGCACAGTATCCGAGGCGAGAATGGCACAAACGCTTGAGGCACAGCGCAGCACGACCCATGCTGTGCAATTGCCAGCGCTTGTCAAAGGCGAGCAGACTCAGACCTTTGAGCTCTCTTACGGACAAAAAGCGTTTTGGTTTTTATATCGCAACGCACCGCAAAGCCCAGCATATAACGTGACTATGCATTGGCGCATGTTATCCAAGCTGGATTTACCCACCGTAAAGGCGACTTTGCAAGCCTTGGTAAATCGCCACCCTTCCTTGCGCACGACCTTTTCTGAGCAACATGGTGAACCGATGCAAACGGTACATCCTCAGCAAGATGTCTGCTTTGAAGTACTAAACGTGGTCGGCGAAGGTGATGAACAAGTTTATCAGCGTGCCCGTGACGCTTATTTGCGTTTGTTTGACTTAGAAAATGGCCCGTTGCTGCGTGCGACATTATTAACGCAAGCAGAAGATAAGCATATTTTGCTGATCACCACACACCACATCATCACAGATGGTTGGTCATTTTGGAATCTGATGTCGGAGTTTTTAACTCTATACCCAGCGCTGAAGGCTGAAAAACAAGCCAACTTACCGCCTTTGAATTGGCACTACCAAGATTATGTACGCTGGCAAAATAACATGCTGTCCAGTGAGCAAGGAGAGCAGTTATGGAGCTATTGGCAAAACCAGTTATCTGAACAGCCGCCTATTCTCGATTTGCCAGCAGACAGGCCGAGGCCCTTGCTTCAGACCAGTAATGGCGCATCCATTATCTTTACGTTGCCAAAAACGTTGACCCAGCAGCTTAAATTACAAGCGCGTGAGTCAGGCCACACCTTGTATGTCATGCTGGTTGCAGCTTTTCAGGTACTACTGCATCGCTACACTAGCCAAAATGACATTTGGGTAGGATCGGCGGCAGCAGGGCGCAGTCTTGCTGAGTTTAAAGATATTTGCGGATGCTTTTTTAACTTTATTGTACTGCGAGGAAAATTAGAATCGAATCAAAGCTTTGCATCCTTTTTGAGTCAGATGCAAAAGGCGACGTTAGAGGCGTTAGTTCATCAAGACTATCCATCGCTTCTGTTAATTGAGCGTTTGAAACCGCAAAGAGACAGCAATCGCTTTCCGCTGTTTCAAGTTGAGTTTAATTTGCAACAACCTCATGAAGAAGATGACCTCGCTCCGTTTTTTTTAGGGGCGGATGAAAATCATATCGTGCGAAGAGATGGACTGACACTCAAGCCTTTTCGAATGACGCAGCAAGAAGGTCAATTTGATTTGAGTATCGATCTGATTGATGTGGCGGGCGAGTCACTATCTGGGATATGTCGCTATAGCGCAGACTTATTTGATGCGGATCGCATAAAACGTTTACTCGGTCACTTTGAAACCTTGTTAGCTGCGGTTGCTGAAAATACGCATACACCCATCGCTGAACTGCCCCTTTTAACGCAGTCGGAGCAACATCAGCTTTTGCATCAGGGGCAAAAGGCCACGGTGAACCTGGAGCATAGCAGCTGTGTTCATACTTTATTTGAACGCCAAGCCGAGTTATCTCCAAACGCGGTTGCACTGACGTTTGAAAATCAGCAAGTGTGTTATGGCGATTTAAACGCACGAGCCAATCAGCTCGCTCATTATTTACGTGAGCAAGGGGTTGGGCCCGAAGTGCGCGTTGGCTTGTTTGTCGAGCGCTCACTTGATGTGGTGATTGGACTGTTGGCAATCTTAAAAGCAGGCGGGGCCTATGTGCCGCTAGACCCTGATTATCCCACAGAACGGCTCGCCTTTATGGTACAAGATGCCGAGCTCAAGGTGTTGTTATGTCATGGTGCTACGGTCTCTCGATTACCTAAAAACGAGGCGCTTGTCGTGGATGTGTCGGCGCTGGCTGATGCGGTTGCGGCGCAAAGTGCGGCGAACCCAACACCGCTTGCTGGGTTAGATAACCTTGCTTACATCATTTATACCTCAGGCAGCACAGGCAAGCCCAAAGGCGTGTGCGTAGAGCATAAAAATGTACTGCGTTTATTCAAAGTCACCGAGCAGGAATATGGCTTTGGCAATCAAGATGTGTGGACACTGTTTCACTCTCATGCCTTTGATTTTTCTGTCTGGGAAATTTGGGGCGCACTCATATACGGCGGCCGCTTAGTCATCGTGCCATACATGACGACGCGCTCACCTGAGCTGTTTTATCAGTTACTGCAAGCACAAAAGATCACGGTACTGAATCAAACGCCGTCTGCGTTTTATCAATTGATTGAGTACGAGCAAGCAATCAATGTGACTCAGCCCGAGCAGTTGTCGCTGCGATGGGTGATATTTGGCGGAGAGGCACTGACACCTGCAAAGTTGGCTCCTTGGTTTGAACGCCACGGTGAGCAAACACCGACCTTGGTGAATATGTACGGGATCACTGAAACCACTGTGCATGTCACGCTCAATAAGTTAACCGCAAAAGATATTGCGTCTGCGACAAGCAATATAGGCCAGCCGATTGCTGATTTGAGTGCTTACATTCTCGACCAACATCAACACCCAGTGCCAATCGGGATCCCCGGTGAGCTGTATGTTGGCGGGGCTGGTGTAACCCGCGGCTACCTAAATCGTCAAACCCTGACAGATGAGCGGTTCATTGTAAATCCATTTCAGGATGCAGCAGAGCGGCTATATCGCACGGGCGATTTATGTCGTTGGTTACCCAATGGCGATATTGAATACCTTGGGCGAGTGGATACTCAAGTGAAGATCCGCGGATTTCGCATTGAGTGCGGCGAGATTGAGACCGCACTTTTATGTCATGAGGGCATTCAAGACGCCGTCGTCGATGCATGGGGTGAAGGGGAAAGTAGGCAGCTAATTGCATGGCTGATCGGCGCATCATCCGCACAGGAAAATACGACGCTAGCATGGGATGCGTTGCGTGCTCATCTGCGAACCTCGTTACCTGAATGGATGATCCCAACTCAGTTTGTCTTTGTTGAGAAGTTACCTCTCACACCCAGTGGAAAGGTTGACCGAAAAGCCCTACCTGCATCGGATGCGGCGCAAAGAGATGCGCAGGCACAACGTGTTCCACCAAAAACAGCGCTAGAAAAGACACTGGCTGATATCTGGTGTGCACTATTGACCCGTGAACACATTGGTATTCACGAAAACTTTTTTGAAGCCGGTGGTAACTCCATGTCCATCGTCCGACTTCAGTCAAAGCTCAAGGAGCAGATTGATAAGGATGTGGCCGTGGCCAAGTTATTTGCCAATCCCACCATCTTTACGCAGGCCCGCTATTTAGCCGGAGACCAGCAAAAGAGAGTCAATCGTAGTCGAGCAGGCGAACGACGCATTCGACAAGGCTCTATGAGAAAACAACAACAAACGCGGCAGCAGCGCCGTTCGAATCGTCAGACTGACATTCAGCGTTAAATAAGGAAAATACGATGACGAATTTATCAAATATAAATGATTCGGACATTGCCATTATCGGCATGTCTTGCCGCTTTCCCGGTGCAAAAAGCATTGAGACATTTTGGCATAACCTCAAAAATGGGGTGGAATCTATCACTGCTTTTTCTGATGAAGAACTGCTTGATGCTGGCGTTGATCAGGCCACGCTTGCTCAGCCTGAATACGTCAAAGCTGGGGGCGTTTTACCCGATATCGATATGTTTGATGCGGAGTTCTTTGGCTTTACACCCAGAGAGGCTGAGATCACAGATCCGCAAGAACGTATTTTTCTTGAATGTGCTTGGGAAGCGCTCGAGGATTCAGGCTATACCGCTAAAACGCATCAATATGCCATTGGCGTGTACGCCAGTGCCAATCTGAGCTCATATATTATTGATAATCTGCAAACCGCAGATAAATCACGTGATGTGTTCGAGTTTTTCCCGAAGCTGATTGGTAATGATGCCGATTATGTGGCGACACGAGTGTCATACGAGTTGGATCTCACTGGGCCGAGCATGGGGATCGCGACCGCGTGTTCAAGTGCTTTGGTGGGTGTACACATGGCGTGTCAAAATTTACTCAATGGTGAGTGTGATATGGCACTAGCCGGTGGGGTGGGCTTAGTATTGCCACAGGAAAAAGGGTATGTCTATTACGATGACATGCATGTATCCGACGACGGTCACTGCCGAGCATTTGATGCGCAGTCAACAGGTACGGTATTTACTAATGGTCTGGGGGTGGTGATCTTAAAGCGCTTAGATGATGCCTTGGCGGATGGTGATATCATTCATGCGGTTATCAAAGGCTCTGCGGTCAATAATGATGGCGGTATGAAAGTTGGATATATGGCACCAAGTGTTGAAGGTCAGGCGGATGTCATTGCAGATGCGCTGGCCGTGTCTGGTGTCGACCCGAACAGTATTTCTTATGTTGAAGCCCATGGTACTGGCACACGCCTCGGGGATCCGATAGAAATAGAAGGTTTAAGCCTTGCATTTGAAGCGCGAACAGGCGACAAGCTGCCAATTGGTACAGTAAAAAGTAATATCGGCCATATTGGCGCAGCAGCTGGGATTGCGGGCTTGATTAAAACCGTGTTGGCATTGAAGCATCAGCAACTGCCGCCAAGCTTGCATTATAATACGCCAAACCCAAATATTGACTTTGATGGCAGCCCTTTTTATGTCAACAGTAAGCTAGCGGATTGGCAAGCTAATGATGGCCAGCCTCGCTGTGCAGGGGTGAGTTCATTTGGTATTGGTGGTACCAATGCGCATGTGATTTTACAAGAAGCGCCTGTTTTGGCTAAGCAGCCAGAGTCCCAGCAAGCAGAACGCCCAAAACATGTCTTAACGCTGTCGGGAAAAAGCGTAGGCGCGCTAAACCAACAAGCGCTTAACTATGCAAATTATCTAGATACGCAGACAGCAAGCTTTGCTGATGTTTGTTTTAGTGCAGCTAATCAGCGTACACACTTTGCACATCGCTTGACCTTGGTTGCAAGCTCAATCCAAGACGCACAGCAGCAGCTGCGTGATAAAACCTATCATATTGACACAGCATCAGAGGATGCACCTAAGCTCGCGTTTTTATTTACCGGACAAGGTGCGCAATATTTAAATATGGGTAAGCGGTTATTTGAAACACAGCCACTATTTAGAGAAGCCTTAGAGCACTGTGATGACATATTACGCCCACAGGATGTGCCTTTGCTGGACTTGCTTTACAGCGACAATGCCGATGCTGAGGTGCTCAATCAAACGGTATACACCCAGCCTGTACTGTTTTCACTAGAGTATGCACTGGCAAAACTTTGGCTGTCATGGGGTGTGCGTCCTGATGCCGTTATGGGGCACAGCGTTGGTGAGTATGTGGCGGCTTGCATAGCAGGTGTCTTCAGCTTACAAGATGGCTTAACCCTCATTGCTGCCCGTGGCCGCTTAATGTACACATTGTGTGAAAAAGGGGCGATGTTAGCCTTGTCTGTCAGTGAAACGCAGGCACTGTCGTTGATAGCACCTGTACAAGATAAGATTTCAATTGGCGCGATTAACGGCCCTGATAGCGTGGTTGTTTCTGGTGATAGTGAGTCGATATCAGCTCTGTCAGCTAATTTGGCGCAGCAAGGCATCAAAGTAAAACCACTGGCGGTTTCCCATGCGTTTCATTCAAGCATGATGGAGCCTATGTTGGATGAGTTTAAGCAAATTGCCGCAAGTATCGATTATGCATTGCCTACACTGCCTGTGTGCTCTAATGTCACAGGAGAATATGTTAGTGATGCGCTGACAGATCCTGAGTATTGGGTCAAGCAAGTTCGCCAGCCGGTGCGTTTTTCTTCGGGTGTGCAAACGTTAGAGACTCAGGACATAACAGCGTTTATCGAGATCGGGCCAAAACCTGTGTTATTGGGGATGGCATCACATTGCTTCACAACGGATACCCCTGTGGTGCAATTACCCAGCTTACGTGAGGGCGAAGATGATTGGCTGCAAATCTTAGAGAGCTTAGGGCAATGGCATGCCTGTGGTGGCTTTGTGGATTGGCAAGCATTTGATAAGGGCTATGGACGCAATAAAGTGCCATTGCCAAGCTATCCTTTCCAGCGCCAACGTTATTGGATTGAAGCAGAAAAGACGGCAACAGCCGCTAAGCCTGAAGAAACTCACCCTTTACTTGAATTTTTGTTCCAAGATGATTTAGCGCATTTTGAGCAGTTTAAACGTCTTAATAGCCTCGTTGATGACAAGGTAAAGGCCATGGAACCGCATGAGCGTTTGAAACTGTTACAGGTGTTTGTGGAGCAGGATAAAAGAAGCCGAACTGTAACTAAGTACTATGATTCTACGGCAAATTTAGAAACCCAAGATTATCATTTAGAGGAAGGACGATTCCTAAACTTTGGTCCATTTTTTGACATGGTGCCGGGCTTTTCTTGGGTACTGGCCTTTTCTGATGCACAAAAATACCCTGAGCATTCTCGCTTAGTACTCAATGCACAAAAGTCCATGCGTGAAGTGTTATTCAGAAAAGTCGACTTTGATGCTTGTGAAAAAGTGATGGACTTTGGGTGTGGTTTTGGCACAGATATTTGTGTGCTGGCCAGAAAGCACTCGCATCTGCAACTCAGAGGCTACAGTATTTCGGGGGAGCAACTTGAAGCTGCCAATAAAAAGATTGCTAAGTTTGGGTTAGAAGATCGTGTCGCTGTGTTCAATCGAGACAGCGCCATTGAAGAGTTCCCAGACCAATTTGATTTGATCTTTGGTTTTGAAGTTGCACTGCATATTAAAAATAAAACCGCGCTATTTGCCAACATAGGTAATCACCTCAATCAAGGTGGCAAATTGGTCTTGGCAGATATTATTTCCAATACGCTGTTTGATATTGACCACGGTGAAACATCATCCTTCTTGATCACCAAAGATGAATGGGTTGAGCAGCTAACAAAAAACAACTTAAAAGTTGTTGATTGTATTGATGCTAGCCATGAAATCGCAAACTTCCTTGAAGATCCTAACTTTGAGGAGAATTTAGCGACATTTGATTTAACTGAAGAAGCACGCGCAGGGATCCGCTCACACAATCAATTAGGTAGGCTATTACGTCGCGAGTTGGCGAGTTTTGTATTGCTGACCGCAGAAAAAGACACGCAGTTAAGTACACAAGAGCTAAGACGCATTAATGAGGCGGGCTTGGGTAATTGGATGACTTATACCGAGTTATTAAAAGGTCGCCCAACTCAAGCATTGCTGTCAGAGAGCGTGTATGAGACACGTTGGCAGCCAAGTGAGATCGGCACGTCAAATCATGACGCTGAGACCGGACATTGGCTGATTTTTGCTGACGCAGGTGAGCAAGGTCAGCAATTGGCTACTCAGTTGGAAAAAGCAGGCCATCTTTGCACGCAAGTGTATGCAAAAAATGGGGTTGCGGTGCTGACGACGTCTGACTCAACACAAGGTATTCACTATCACCTAGACCCAAATACACCGGAGCAATTTAAAACACTGTTTGCAACAGTATGTGCTGATGAAACTACGCCACTTAAAGGCGTCGTGCATCTTTGGAGTCTCGACACACCGACAAGCGCAGAGTTAAGCGCAAAAGCGCTCACAGATGCGCAATCATTAAGCTGTGCAAGTGTCTTGCACCTGCTGCAAGCACAAGCTGAGCATGCTGAGTCTTGCAAGCTGTGGCTGGTAACACGCAATGCCGTGCAAGTGGCGCAACAAACGCATCCGTTGAATATTGCGCAATCGAGCGTGTGGGGACTTGGCAAAGTGATAGCTCAAGAGCATCCACAATTATGGGGAGGCATGATAGATAACCCGAGTGTGGGTGACTTGGTGAAAGAAATTATCTCTGATGACCATGAAGACCAAGTGGCTTACACAGAAGGCGGTCGACATGTGCCCCGAGTTATCAGCGCGCCGCAAGATGAAAGTGCTACCTTGACTGAGCTTAATGCACACAGTAGCTACCTGATCACGGGTGGTTTAGGTGGATTGGGACTCATGTTAGCTAACTGGATGGTCGAAAAGGGGGCGCGCAAGCTCGTATTAACTGGGCGCAGTGCTCCATCTGACGCGGCAAATGCTGTGATTGCACAGTTGCAAGCTCGCGGTGCCGAGATACAGCTTGTAAACGCAGATATCGCTGATGAGGTACAAGCGACTCGGCTGTTTAATGAGATTGTAGGTAACGGCGCGCCACTGAAAGGCATTATTCACGCTGCGGGTGTGATGGACCAAGACGCGTTAACGCACCAAGATTGGCTGCGCTTCAGTCAGGCGATGAGCGCAAAAGTTGAAGGAAGTTGGAACCTGCATCAATTGTCTAAAGGCCTAGGGCTCGATTTCTTTGTGTGTTTTTCTTCTTTATCTGCCTTGTTAGGTGGTCTTGGTATGGGCAGTTATGTTGCAGCTAACACCTTTATGGATGCACTTGCCCAGTTACGTGCTCAGCAAGGACTGCCCGCACTTAGCGTCAATTGGGGTGTATGGGCTGACGGCGGGATGTCAGCGGATATTGATGAGGGAGTAAATAAATCACAGAGTGAGTTCATTCTAGATGCCGCATCTGGCTTGGCTATTTTAGATAATCTAATCACTCGCCCAGATGTGACCTGTAATGCAGTTCTACCAGGCGACTGCGCTAAATTCTTAGAAATGTTCTATCCGGTACAGGTACCGCCTTTCTTATCTGAACTGACACGAAGTGAGTCTGACAATGATGTGTCGTTCTCTATTAAACGCCTGCTTGAGCAGACGAGCGCTGAGGATCATGCCCAGATGTTGGCGGAGTTTATCCAAAGTAGCCTTGCTGAGGTATTGAGAATGGAAACAGCGCAAGTCGATGTGCACAAGCATCTCAATACCATGGGGCTGGATTCACTGCGCGCAGTGGAATTTAGAAACCGGATCCGAATTGAGCTCAATATCGATATTCCCATGGCCAATATTATGAATGACATCAGCGTGATGGATCTGGCTGGTCAACTTGGTGCACTGCTCGTTCAGACGCCAACTGATGACAAAGAAGCGCTGCTCAACCAATTGGACTCAGCAGAGTTAAGTGGTGAGCAGATCGATGCGCTTTTTGATGAATATTTCGGTTAGAACAATTAAGCAGGTTAACCTAATGAACAACACCCAAGACGATAAACAAGCCATGACAACAGAACAAAAGCGCGCGCTTCTTCAACAGAAATTGCGCGCCGAAGTAGAAACCAAAAGGCAACAGGCAAATACGGGCAAAGAGCAACTTGCTTATATCAGTGAGGCATTACCGACTGTTGAGGCAGATCCTGAAGGACGCTTTTTGCCCTTCCCACTCACTGAAATCCAGCAAGCTTACATGTTAGGCCGACAAAGTAGTTTTGACTTTGGTGGGTTTGCTTGTCACTGGTATCACGAAATTGATTGCCCTTATGACGAGACACAGTTTGCTGCGTTTAATCAGGTTTGTCGACAGCTTATAGACCGTCACGATATGTTGCGGGTTGTGATGTTACCCGATGGACAGCAAAGGGTCCTTTCACCGCAAGAAATTCCGCCCTATACCATTGAGGTGACGGATCTAAGTGCTCAGCCAGAAGATGTAAAAGCAACTCAATTGGCCGAGCTTCGTGAGCAGATGTCGCACCAAGTGATTGACGCCTATACTTGGCCTATTTTTGATATTAAAGCGATACGTACTGGCCCGCAGTTGGTCAGGCTATTTGTCAGTGTTGACATGCTGGTGGTTGACGGTTACAGCGGGTTTTTGCTCTACAAAGAGCTATATCAAATGATGAATCAGCCAGAGGTTGCGCTGCCGCCGTTACCGCTTAACTTTCGTGATTATGTGCTTGCCACGGACAAAATCCAAGAGACCGCATATTACAAAAAGTCATGTGATTACTGGTTTGACCGTATTGATAACCTACCACCCGCGGCGGAGCTACCTCTGGTGTCCGCAGTGGATGAAGATACTCAAGTCCGGTTTAGCCGCAGACACGATACCATCCCCGCTGATGTTTGGGGCAAACTCAAAACACGAGGTGCCAAACAGGGGCTGACGCCTTCGAGTATTTTGACCGCTGTGTTTGCGGAAATCTTAAGTATTTGGAGTAAGAGCTCGCATTTTATTCTCAATGTCACGCAGTTTGACCGCTTACACCCTCAGGTCAATGATATTGTCGGTGATTTCACCTCCCCGATGTTAGTCGAAATCGACAACACCACCACTGAGTCGTTTGAGCGTCGAGCTGTGCGTATCCAGCGGCAGTTATGGGAAGATTTAAGTCATAATGCCATCAGTGCTGTTGGCGTGTTAAGAGAGATGACACGACGTCGTAAAGGGGCGTATGTCACCATGCCAATTGTATTTACCAGCACACTGTGGTCAGGCTCTGAGCAGGAAAGCTTTGCAGGCGACATGTCACCAAAAGGATGGCTTGGTGACTCGGTATATGGCATCACGCAAACCCCTCAAGTACTCTTTGATCATCAATTGGCGGAAATTAAAGGTGAGCTGATTGTCAGTTGGGACTGCGTTGAAGAACGCTTCCCAGCGGGGTTATTAGAAAGCATGTTTAATGCGTATTGTGACATGCTTACCTTGCTGGCCAGCGATGGAACAGCGTGGCAAAAGGCGTCATTCCAAGATGAGTTGTTAGCGACTCAACTGCTGCACCGTGCCCTTATCAATGACACTGCGCAAACGCCTTCAGAAGCACTTTTACACGAATTATTTATAGCGAAAGCCATAGAAAACCCAGACGCAATCGCGGTGATCTCTGGGTCTCGAACCTTGACCTATGGTGAGTTACTAGACCTTGCCAAGCGCACTGCTAATTGGCTACAGCAACAAGGTGCTGAGCCCAATACCTTAGTTGCTGTGGCAATGGAAAAAGGATGGGAGCAGATTGTTGCTGTGCTGGGTGTCTTGATGTCAGGTGCAGCATATTTGCCAGTGGATGCGCATCAACCTGATGCTCGTCGCCACGCTATTTTAGCCGATGGGCATGTGAGGTTAGTATTAACACAGCCTCAATTTGAGGCGCTAGCGTGGCCCGCTGACTCGCTGCAACTTATCATCACCGATGAGAATCTAGCACAGCAAAATACCAAGGTGGCAGATGTCTCAATCGGTGCCGAAGATCTTGCCTATGTGCTGTACACCTCAGGTTCAACTGGCAAGCCAAAAGGGACCATGCTACCGCATCGTGGCCCAGTAAATACGATTTTAGATGTGAATCGCAAATTTGGCGTCACAGAGAAAGATAGAGCAATTTGTCTCTCTGCCCTTAACTTTGATTTATCCGTTTACGATGTATTTGGTCTACTGAGCGCGGGGGGCGCATTAGTGATCCCCGAACATGATGGACTGCGCGACCCCGCTCACTGGCGTGAGCTGATAAATACGCACCAGGTTACGCTTTGGAACACAGTCCCTGCGCTTCAGCAAATGTTGGTGGATTACTTAGAGTCTAGTGGTGGTGATTTAGCATCGAGTATGCGACTGGTCATGATGAGCGGTGATTGGATCCCCGTTGATTTACCAGATCGTATTCGTCAATTGTCGCCGGATATGATGATTGTCGGATTAGGTGGCCCAACAGAAACCTCAATTTGGAATAATCATTATGTAATTGAAGAGGTTGACCCCAGTTGGACAAGTATCCCATACGGTAAACCACTGGCGAACCAAACCTTGCATGTCCTAAACGATAAGTTAGAGCCTCGCCCTGTTTGGGTGACGGGTGATTTATACGTGGGCGGTCGAGGCTTAGGCAAAGGATATTGGGGAGATGCGCAAAAAACCAATGAAACCTTTATCACTCACCCGCAAACGGGTGAGCGCTTGTATAAAAGCGGCGATCTAGCTCGCTATCTGCCAGATGGTAATTTAGAGATCATGGGACGCTCTGACTTTCAGGTTAAGATTCGAGGCCATCGTATTGAGTTAAATGAAATAGAATCTGTGATCAGTGAATACCCGGGCATTCGTGAAGCGGTTGTTACCACTGTTGGGGGGGAGCGCAATCTACAGTCTTTGGCGGCATTTGTGGTGCCTGAAGGAACAGGTCAGCCTACTGGCGATGGTGAACAGGCAGAGCAAGAGGGGGTGCTCTTAGATCAGTTTGCAGGGTTAGAATTTAAACTCACGCAGCCGGGTGTACGCAAAGTGGAAGACGGCATGGTTGAAATCCCTATCGCCGCGCCAAAGGTACTGGAGTCAGCTTGGCTGACACGACAAAGTTACCGTGAGTTTCGTCAAGACCCATTAGCACAAGAGCACCTTGGTCAGTTGTTGTCACACCTAAGTGCAGTAACGCTTGAGGAAACACCTCTACCTAAGTATCGCTATCCATCAGCTGGCAGTTTATATCCTGTGCAGTGCTACGTATATGTGAAACCAAACCGCGTAGCAGGGCTTGAAGGCGGTGTGTATTACCATCATCCAGTAAGAAACTCGCTACTGCAAATGGCCAAAACAAATGACATAGGCGAGCAAGTATTTGCTGGCAACATTGATATTTATGAGGAAGCCGCATTTGCGATTTTCTTGATCAGTGACCTCAGTGCCATAGAGCCTTTATATGCGCATTATTCCGAGCGCTTTTCACTACTAGAAGCCGGACATATAGGCCAGATGTTGATGGAGTCTTCGACACGCCATGGTATTGGCCTTTGCCCGATTGGCAAGCAGGACCTATCTGCAGTTGATGCGCTATTTGGTTTGGGTGAGCGTCATTTACCCCTTTATACCTTCCTTGGCGGAGGCATTGATCCTGAACAGACGCGTAAATTATCGCGCCCGGTGTCAAAAACAGCATCCCTTACAGATAAACTGAAAGACTTCGTCAGCGCAAGACTGCCAGATTATATGGTGCCGAGCACGTTTGAGCTACTTGACGCCTTGCCATTAACAGCCAATGGCAAGGTGGACCGTAAGACCTTACATGCGCAAATTGGCAATCAAGAAGTCGAGAAACCTGAATTTGTTGCGCCGGACAGTGCGCTTGAAAAGTCCATTGCGCAGATTTGGGCAGCGTTGTTGGGACATGACAATATCGGTATTCATGATAACTTTTTCGAAGCCGGGGGAGACTCCATGCTTATTGTGAGGGTGCAATCTAAGCTGAGGGAAATCTATCACCAAGAGATCCCCGTTACCAAGCTATTTCAGCACTCAACGATAGACGCACTTGCACGTTATCTTGGTCAAGAAGATAAGGTAGAAGAGGCAATAGCCAGTAAAGCGGATAAACGACAAGACCGCCGAGGCTCAACGCAGCGACGCAAGCAAGCACGTAAAAAACATCGATCAAACCCACAGGAGGGTAGCTGATGGGCGCGCATTTACCTCATGAGTCTGATATTGCGATTATTGGTATGTCTTGTCGCTTCCCTGGGGCGCCAAATATAAAGACGTTTTGGGAAAATCTCAGAGATGGAAAGGAGTCTGTTTCTTTCTTCTCTGATCAAGAACTATTAGATGCGGGCGTTGATCCTGATCTGCTGGCGATGCCTAACTATGTGAAAGCAAGCCCAACGCCGTTTGATGTCGACATGTTTGATGCCGAATTTTTTGGCTTTGCCCCCAAAGAAGCTAAGATCATGGACCCCCAGCAGCGGATCTTTTTGGAATGTGCGTGGGAGGCATTAGAAGACGCTGGTTTTAAGCCCGCAGAGACAGAGGAGGTTGTTGGTGTCTATGCAGGCGCTGCACTCAATAGCTACTTTTTTGATCACCTAACGCCAGAGGAAGTCGGGCTAGCTGGGCTGGCAGGTAATGAAAAAGATTACTTAAGTACTCGCATCGCATACAAGCTAGATTTGAGAGGGCCGGCTGTCACCATTCAATCTGCTTGTTCTAGTGCCTTAGTTGCTATTCATATGGCGTGTCAGAACTTACTTAATGGTGAATGTGACGTTGCCCTTGCTGGCGGCGTGGCTATTCGCAACTTTGCCAAAAGTGGTTATCTCTATCAGGAGGATATGATCTTCTCTCCTGATGGACATTGCCGCAGTTTTGATGCGGACTCTAAAGGCACCTTATTTGGTAATGGCGCAGGTATTGTGGTGTTAAAGCCATTAACAGAAGCAATCGTTGATGGGGATACCATTCACGCTGTTATTAAAGGCTCTGCCATCAATAACGATGGTGCGCAAAAAGTGGGATATACAGCGCCCAGTGCGGAAGGGCAAGCGGCGGTGGTGATGGAAGCACAGGCCATTGCTGATGTTGAACCAGAGTCCATTTCATACATTGAAGCACATGGTACGGCGACCGCGTTTGGCGATCCTATTGAAATCGCCGCACTGACGCGTGTATTTAGAGAATCGACTGACAAGGTTGGGTTTTGCCCAATTGGCACTGTGAAATCTAATTTTGGTCACCTTGATGCAGCTGCGGGGGTGGCAGGGTTAATTAAAACCGTACTGGCGCTAAAAAACCGACAAATTCCACCCAGTTTGCATTACCAGTCAGCCAATCCCAATATTGATTTTGCCAATAGCCCATTTTACGTTAATACCGAATTGGCGGATTGGCAAAGTGAGGGGAAGCCGCGCCGTGCTGGAGTGAGCTCGTTTGGCATTGGCGGCACCAATGCCCATGTCATCCTTGAAGAGGCCCCAGATGTTGTAGGTCAAGCACCTGAAGTCAATGCGCAGCGCCCGCAACATTTACTGACTTTGTCAGCTAAAACCGCATCGGCCTTGAATGCCCTTATTGCATCATATGACAATTGGTTTACTGAAAATCCACATACAGATTTTGCGGATGTTTGCTATACAGCTGCACAAGGCCGGAGCCACTTTGCACATCGTTTAAGCTTGGTTGCAGGTTCTATTAGCGAGGCGCAAGCCCAATTGCGAAGCCACCAGTACCAGCAAGGAATTGCCACAGAAGCCGCACCAAAAACGGCCTTTTTATTTACCGGCCAAGGCGCACAATATTTTGGTATGGGTCGCACGCTGTTTGAAACGCAGCCGCTGTTTAGAAATACACTGATGCGGTGTGAGGCAATTTTGCGTCCATTAAATGTGCCGTTACTGAAACTACTTTATGAGCAAAGTGAGGAGCCAACTGACCTCAATCAGACGGTGTATACGCAGCCTGTATTATTTTGCATTGAGTATGCCCTCGCGAAGCTATGGCAGTCATGGGGTGTAAAGCCAGATGTCTTGATGGGACACAGTGTGGGTGAATACGTCGCAGCGTGTATTGCGGGTGTATTCAGTTTAGAAGATGCATTAACACTTATCGCAGCGCGAGGTCGTTTAATGCACACGCTATGTTGCGGCGGTGAAATGCTGGCATTGCCAATCAGTGAAGCCAAAGCGGGATCGCTGATTGCTGATAGCCATGCGCTCTCAATTGCGGCGATAAATGGCCCGCAAAGTGTGGTGCTCTCTGGAGAATCAGATGCGATTGAGCAGCTTGCTGGGAGCTTATCTGAGCAAGGGATCCAAGGTAAAAAGCTCGCCGTGTCTCATGCTTTTCATTCTGTGATGATGACGCCCATGTTAGATGAGTTTGAAAAGGTCGCAACGGCGGTTAGCTATGTTAAGCCTAAGCTGCCAATTTGCTCGACTGTTAGTGGAGATATAAGCGGTGACGAGCTTTGCTCAGCTACTTATTGGGTGAAACAGGTGCGCGAACCGGTGCGGTTTGCAGCGGGTGTCGAGACACTACAAAAGCAAGGCATTCAGGTGTTATTGGAAGTCGGTCCAAAGCCTGTTCTGCTTGGCATGGTAGGACAGTGTTTAGCGGATGATACCGAGATTATTCAGCTCCCCAGCTTGCGAGATAACAAGCCTGATTGGCTGCAACTGTTAGAAAGCCTAGGCCAGTGGCACAGCCAAGGAGGCGAGGTTGATTGGCTCGCAGTTGATGCTGATTATGCACGAAGTAAAGTGCAGTTGCCGACCTATCCGTTTCAGCGTGAGCGCCACTGGGTTGAAAAAAAGGCCTCAAAGCCAGGCACTTACCAAGATCCTAAACAGCACCCTTTGCTGGGCAAAAAGCTGCGTTTGGCTGACTCAGATAGGATTTACTTTGAATCTGAAGTTGATGTGTCGGTGACGACTTGGCTAAGTGAACATCGCTTCTTTGATGTCATGGTATTTCCGGCGACTGGTTACCTTGAGATGGCCATGGCTGCGGGTAAAACGGTGACCGCTGCACAGGACAGACTGCACATACAAGACATTACATTTGAGCAAGCTTTGATCTTGGAGCACACAGGTTCCCTGATCATGCAATTGGTTTTAAGCCCGAATGAGCATGGTTATGAGTTTAAAATCTTGAGCCAAAAAAATGGATCAGTATGGCAGGTTCATGCATCAGGGAAACTCGCTGCGAGCGTGCCAACATCTACGCCACGTGAAGTGACGCCAGCAGAATTACAAGCTCAATGCCGTATTGAGTTAAGTGTTGATGAACATTACAGCATGGCCGATGAGCGCGGTGTTTATTATGGGCCAAGTTTTCGCGGCATCACTCAGTTGCAAAAAGGCGACTCTGTGTCCTTGGCACAAGTTCATTTACCCGAATGTATAACCACCAATGAATTCACACAGTACCATCTTCATCCAGCCCTGTTTGATGCTTGTATTCAAATTTTAGGTGCTGCCGTTGCCAAGCCTTCTGAGGGCACTTTTATGCCAATTGGCTTGGATGCATTGACGACTTATAAGCAAGGCGTGCAACAGCTATGGAGCTTTGTGCGTTTGATTGAGCAAAGTGATGATCAAGTGATCACGGATATAGCCTTATTTGATAGCCAAGGCAAATTGGTTGCTGAAGTCACTGGATTTAAAATTGGCCGCGTGGCTGACGCGACAGTAATGCATCATTTTAAAAACCAGACGAACGACTTTTATCAGATAGAGTGGCAACAACAGCAGCTCATTTCCAAAGCTCATGCTGATGATATTGGCCAAGGTACTTGGTTGATATTGGCGGATAAACAGGGCACTGGGCAAAAACTAGCAGGCAAATTAGAGCAAGAGGGCAAACGTTGTGTTTTGGTTTATGCCAGCACGGGTAGCCGAGCTGATAGTGTCCAAAGTGAGCGTGTTCAAAGTGATGCTAAATTGTCAGTGAACCCATCCGACCCCGCTGAATTTAAACACCTTTTTAATCACTATTGCATCGAGCAATCTAGCGCGCCTGAGGCGGTTATTAACTTGTGGAGCTTAGACGCCCCTGATTCTGATGAGTTATGCCAACAATCATTGCTGCAAGCACAAAACCTCGTCTGCGCAGGTACTTTGCACTTGGTACAGGCAATGGCTGAACTGGGCTGGTCGAGCAAGCTGTGGCTGGTGACTCACAATGCGGTCAGTACTGGTGCCAATATCTCAGAGATAGCCGTAGCGCAAGCGCCTCTGTGGGGCTTAGGTAAAGTGATCGGGATGGAGCATCCAGAGTTGGCCTGTTCATGTGTTGACCTGAGCCAAATTGATGACATTACGCCTTTATATACTGAACTTGGCGCGGATGTTAGTGAAGATCAAATTGCTTTACATGGCAGTGAACGCTTTGTCGCGAGGTTGGTACAGCATGATCCTGAAGGAGTGAAAGATGAGCTAGATGTACCTCAAGGTGCATTTAACATGCAGATGGCTGAAAAAGGTGCGCTCGACGCTCTGGCGCTTGTCAATGTCTCTCGCCCTGCACCAAAACAAGGCCAAGTTGAGATCCAAGTACGTGCTGCGGGCCTTAATTTTAGAGATGTGCTCAATGCATTAGGTATGTACCCGGGCAGCCCCCCGTTTGGTGGAGAGTGCGCGGGTGAAATCGTGGCTGTTGGCGAAGGTGTCACAGAGTTTAACGTGGGGGATGCCGTCATTGCTGCGGCACCAGATAGCTTCAGCAGGTACGTGCTGGTTGACGCAAGTGAAGTGGTGGCCAAACCTGAGCAGCTTAGCTTTGAAGCCGCAGCGACTATCCCTGTGGTGTTCTTAACTGCTTGGTATGCATTGAACGAACTTGCCAAATTGTCTAACGGGGAGCGGGTGCTGATCCATGCGGGTTCTGGTGGTGTTGGTATGGCGGCGATACAAATTGCACAGCTTGCAGGTGCTGAGGTGTTTGCCACCGCAAGTCCCAGTAAATGGCAGCAACTTGAAGCGATGGGTGTTAAGCACATCATGCATTCTCGTACCACGGAATTTGCCGAGCAGATTATGGCAATGACCCATGGCGAAGGGGTAGATGTAGTTTTAAATTCATTGACTTCAGATGACTTTATCCCAAAAAGCCTATCTGTATTGCGAACGGGTGGGCGCTTTTTAGAGATCTCAGTGGTCAATACATGGCATCCTGAGCAGGTTCAGGCATTTAACCCTGAATTGACTTACCATCAGATCAATCTTGCGCAATTGGGTCAAGACCAGCCAGATTTAGTGCAAGGCATGATGAAAAAGTTAATGTGGCTATTTAAGCAAGGTGAGCTTAAACCTCTGCCATTCAGAGCTTTTCCAATTAGCCGTGCAATTAATGCGTTCCGCTACATGCAGCAGGCAAGACACAGTGGAAAAGTTATTTTGACTGTTCCTTCAAGCGAGGAAAATCAGACACCTGTGTGCCAAGATGCGACTTATCTTATTACTGGTGGATTGGGCGATTTAGGGTTAGAAGTTGCTACACTGCTAGCTAAGCAGGGCGCTCGCCACCTTGTTTTAACCGCAAGACGTAGACCGACGGAGCAAGCCGCGAGTGTGATTGCGCAGTTGCAAGCAACTGGTGTGCAGGTTCGCGTTATCAGGGCAGACATAGCCAACGAAGCGCAAGTAACCGATCTATTTAACCAGATAGACGCAGACATGCCACCATTAAAAGGTGTTATTCACGCGGCAGGGCTGCTAGATGATGGCGTGCTAGTGCAACAAGATATGGTGCGTTTTGAGCGCGTGATGGCACCTAAAGTCTTGGGTAGCTGGCACCTTCATACGTTGACAAAAAATAGCGCGTTAGACTTTTTTGTGTGCTTTTCGTCAACCGTTTCTCTGTTGGGATCTGCTGGACAGGCAAACTATGCAAGTGCCAATACCTTTATGGATAGCTTGGCCCACTACCGCAGACAAATGGGCTTACCTGCGTTGTCAATAAACTGGGGTCCTTGGGCAAGTATTGGTATGGCAGCCAGAATGCACGGTCATGAACGAGAGCAAAGTCGCTTGCATGCCATGGGCGTGACCCCAATTGCACCTGAGCAAGGCATGGCCCAGTTAACAAGCTTGTTGCGCCAAGCCCACCAGGCACAAGTTGGCGTTTTACCAGTAAATTGGACTCGTTTCTTCAGTCAGTTACCTAAAGTACCTCAGTTTCTATCTGTATTGGCTTCGGATGACGTGCCTGTGGCTAATGCGCTTGGGATTAAACAGCAACTAGCGCAAGCCAGNAGTACGCCCACATATTGACTGAGTTTATTCGCGATAAATTGAGTGCAGTGCTTGGCATGACCGCAAGGCAAATAGATGTCCATCAGCCGCTAAATAGTATGGCGCTTGATTCTTTGATGACGATTGAGCTGCGAAATCGAATCCGCTCTGAACTTGGAGCTGAGCTATCTATGGCGCAAATCATGAAAGCAGGCACCACAGTATTAGACTTGGTATCAGAGCTAAATCCTCGACAAGGAGTTAACGTTAAACCCACCTCAGCATTGCAAGTGGGTGAAGAGGAGTTTGAGCTATGAGTGCAGCTGAAACGGTTCGTTCACTACTTGCCGATCTCAAGGAGATTGGCTGTCGGATTTGGGTTGAAGATGGCAAGTTAAAAGTGCGTACCTCAACGGCGGGGATCTCACCCGCTTTGAAGGCACAGTTAAAGGCCAATAAGGGGGGGATTCTCACTTATTTGATGCAGCCGCCAAGTAGAGCGATTAGCCAACCAGAGCAAGATCACGCAGGCGGCTATTTGCAATTGCCTGCATTACAACGGTGTGATAGGACGTCGATTTTTGAGCTGTCTTATGGGCAACAGGCATTTTGGTTTTTATATCAAAATGCGCCAAAAAGCCCGGCATATAATGTCGCCATGCCGTGGCGTATTTTGTCTAGGTTGGACACTTCGGTACTTAAAGCAGCACTACAAGCATTGTCTGATAGACACCCATCGCTGCGAACCACTTTTTTTGAGCAAGACGGGCAAGCAATGCAAAAGGTTCATGCTCATCAAGCGGTCGAGTTAACGTTACAGGATGCTGAAAAAGACAGTGAAGAGCGCGTGTTTAAAAAAGTCAGGGAGGCTTATTTATGTCCGTTTGACTTAGAAGAAGGCCCATTATTTCGGGCGCATTTAATCACTCAAGCAGAGGACAAGCATGTCTTATTAATGACCATACACCATATTGTGTTTGATGGTTGGTCATTATGGAACTTAATGTCTGAGTTTTTATCTTTATACGAGTCTATAAAGGGTCATCGACCTTCAGCGCTATCGCCTTTACCTTGGTGTTATCAAGATTATGTTAGTTGGCAAAATGCGCTGTTCTCCAGTAATGCAGGAGAGCGTCTTTGGTCTTACTGGCAAAAACAGTTGTCAGATCCGCCAGCGCCGCTTGATTTACCGGCTGATAGACCTCGTTCAGCGCAGCAGCTAAATATAGGCGCTTCCGTTAATTTTACTCTGTCAAAAGCCTTGACGGAACAGCTGAAATCGTATGTGAATGGCACTAGCAGCACCTTATACGTGATGCTACTGGCTTGCTTTCAAGTACTCTTACATCGTTATACTGGGCAGCAAGATATTTGGGTTGGCTCAGCTGCGGCGGGTCGCAGTCTTGATGAATTTAAAGATATTTGCGGCTGCTTTTTTAACTTTATTGTACTGCGTGGAAAACTAGAACCGCAGCAAAGCTTTGCCTCATTTTTGACACAAATGCAGCATACTACGTTAGAGGCGTTGGCGCATCAAGATTACCCGTCGCTATTATTAATTGAGCGTTTAGCGCTGCAAAGAGAGAGCGATAGGTTTCCACTTTTTCAGGTGGAATTTAACCTCCAACAACCGCAGCAAGGCCATGTGTTATCGCCCGCTTATTCAGCAATGAACAACAATGAGAATCAAACAATTAACAGTGCAGGGCTGATACTTGAGCCTTTTAAAATGCCCCAGCAAGAAGGCCAGTTTGACTTGAGTCTTGATGTACTTGATGTGGCTGGGCAGTCTTTGTCTGGAATGTTTAGATATAATGCAGCACTGTTTAATGAGGACAGGATCCAGCGCATGCTGGGTCATTTTGAAGTTATTTTAAAGGCGGTGGTGCAGGAGCCACAAACATCGATTGCACAGATCCCTTTATTGACGGAGTCTGAACAGCAAATGTTGGTGAAAATGTCACCTTTCAGCAGGGAGCATACGGCAAGGACGGCATGTGCACACACCTTGTTTGAACAACATGCAGCGCAAAACCCCGATGCAACGGCGGTCATCTTTGAAGGGCTGCAGCTGAGTTATGGTGAACTCAACGTACGGGCTAATCGCTTGGCACATCATTTACGTCGCAAAGGCGTCGGTCCGGATGTGTTGGTTGGTTTGCTTGTTGAGCGCTCGGTCGATGTTGTGATTGGTATTTTGGCAATCCTCAAAGCAGGTGGTGCTTATGTCCCTCTTGATCCTGAATACCCGGTTGAACGCCTGAGTTTCATGGTCGAGGATGCTAGTCTTCAAGTATTGCTGTGTCATGAGGCGACACAAGCGCGTTTGCCAAAGTGTGGGGTGCAGACGTTAGATATGTCTTCAGCTGCGATGGCAAAGGAGAGCGCCGAAAATCCGCAGCCGCTCTCGGGCTCAAATGACCTTGCTTATATCATTTATACCTCGGGAAGTACGGGTAAGCCTAAAGGCGTGTGTGTTGAGCATCGCAACATAGTTCGGCTTTTTGATTCTACACAATCAACCTACCAATTCGGTCGTGATGACGTTTGGACACTGTTTCACTCACATGCCTTTGATTTTTCTGTGTGGGAGATCTGGGGAGCGCTCATCTATGGCGGTTCGCTAGTTATTGTGCCATATACGACAACTCGAACACCGGCATTGTTTTATCAGCTATTAAAAGAAAAACGGGTAAGTGTTTTAAACCAAACGCCGTCTGCTTTTTATCAGTTGATAGAGTATGAGCAAATTTTAAGCGCATCGCAGCGAGCATCGCTGGCACTTCGTTGGGTCATTTTTGGTGGTGAGGCGCTAACGCCAACACGCTTAAAACCTTGGTATGCAAATCGCGGTGAGCAGGGGCCAACACTCGTAAACATGTATGGCATCACCGAAACAACGGTGCATGTGACTTTGCATGTATTACAGCCACAAGATGCAGACAATACCTCAAGCAATATTGGCATGCCTATTTCAGATTTACACGTCTATATCTTGGATCAATGGGGTCAGCCTGTGCCTGTAGGCATCCCCGGAGAGCTGTATGTTGGTGGGGCTGGAGTTACTCGAGGTTATCTGAATCGACCTGAACTTAATGCGCAGCGATTTATTGCTGATCCGCTGAACAGTGAGAGTGAAACACCTTGTTATCGTACTGGCGATCTCTGTCGACGGTTATCCGATGGCACACTCGAATATCTTGGCCGAGTAGATACTCAGGTTAAGGTACGCGGCTTTCGAATTGAATGTGGCGAAGTTGAAAGTGCATTGCTATCACATGCTTTGGTTCAAGCTGGGGTGGTTGATGCTTGGGGAGAAGGTGAAAGTAAGCAACTAGTTGCTTGGATAAAGTTGGATGGTATTACCGGTGAGCTGCCGCAAAGAGATGATTTTCGCACACATTTACGCGCGTTATTGCCAGATTGGATGATCCCGTCGCGCTTTGTATTTGTTGACACTTTGCCACTGACGCCCAGTGGAAAAATTGACCGGCGAGCATTGACCGTACCCGACACGCAGCTGTGCCAGACAAGCCCATCATTCAGTGCACCGCGCAACAGTTTGGAAGCGGATTTATGTGGGGCATTTGCTGAGTTACTTGGTGCATCACGTGTTGGCATTAACGATAACTTTTTTGACCTAGGCGGCCATTCAATCTTATCGATGCGACTGCTATCCATACTGCGAACAACACTTGGTATTGAAGTGCCGCTCAGTGTGTTATTTCAGCACCCGACCCCAAGTACCTTGGCGCTGGCAATCCAAGGGAGCAATCCTTGGCAAGAAAGTCTGTTGGTGCCGCTGCAAAGCGGCGGCTCAGAGGCGCCACTGTTTTGTATTCATCCTGTGGGAGGCAGTGCGTTTTGCTACCAAGCCTTGGCTGAATCGCTTGGGACATCGCGCAGTATTTATGGTGTACAGGCTTTTGGCCTAGAGGGCGAAGGCGAGCCACTCGATGATATCAAAATGATGGCTGCACAGTATGTGAAGGAGATTATCACACGTTATTCCGCGGGTCCTTATCACCTATATGGTTGGTCGATGGGTGGCGTTATTGCATTTGAAATGGCGCAGCAGTTACTCGCTGATGGCCGCGAGGTGGGCATGATTGCGATAGCCGATTCTACTCTGCCAAGCCTGAGTAAAAACCACCAAGCCCCTAAAGATGATGAAGTGTTATTGCACCTACTGGCTGAAACTGGTGAGCTAAGCGAGGCTGTATTTTCAGAGCTTCAAAATATTGAACCTGAGCGCCGCTGCGATGTGTTGCGAGCACGTCTGGCACAGGCCACAAATCCACTCGGCCCTGATGAAATAGTGCAATTGCTGCCTATCTATCGTGCCAACCTCAGTGCGCTATCAGCTTACCAAGCAAATACTCTGGATAAGGATATTCTCTACTTCAATGCTTGTGAGCGACTTGCTGGACAGGGCGATAGCTTGCGATCTGGTTGGCAAGAGGTTGTATCAAAAATAGAATCTTTTGAAATAGTAGGTAATCATTTCACTATGCATGATGCTGCGGGTACTGAGCAAATTTCAGAGCATATCACTGCATATCTAACTAACCAAACAAAGCCATGATTGGCATCCAAGGCCCCGACACTCGGGGCCGAACTTAGTTTAAAAGCACATTGAGGTGATGTGAGAAGTGATGTCTAAGCTAAGTTCATTTTTCACTGTTTGCTAGCTCACTATTGGGTGGAGTTGGCAATTTATAAATGTTTAAAAATTAACGCTTACAAGGAGCGCAACATGAGCCACGAAGCATCATTATGGGTTGGTGGAACAGAGAACCCGCAAGCAAAAATGAGGCTATTCTGCTTTCCCGCCGCAGGTGGCGGTACATTGTCTTTTCGAGGTTGGGCGCAGCAATTGCCCACGGATATTGAGTTACGTCCGATAAGGTTGCCGGGCAGAGAAATGCGGATTGGTGAGGTATGTTTTGATGATGCCCAACAAGCTGCCGATGCGCTGGCTGATGGCCTTAGCGAGTATTTGGATAAACCATTTGCTTTTTTTGGCCACAGTATGGGGTCGATATTGGCATTTGAATTGACGCGAGCCTTACGTCGACGCGGTGGGCCAATGCCACAAATACTGATGGTTTCTGGGCGCCGAGCACCGAGTCTGCCGCTATCTCGGCCTCTTTTTCATACCTTGCCAGATACGCAATTTGTTGATGTTTTACGCACCCATTATGCGGGTGGCACCTCTGAAGCCGTATTGCAAGAAGCCCAATTGATGGCGCTGTTTATGCCGGTCATTCGTGCCGACTTTGCTATCACTGATGTGTATAACTATGCATCAGAAGCTCCCCTTGATTGCCCTATTCATGCTTTTGGTGGTGAGGATGAGCCCGAGTTCGGTGAGGCTGAGCTTGACGCGTGGCGTAATGAAACGAGTGGCTATTTTAATCGAACATTATTTGCTGGCGATCACTTTTATCTGAATGAGACAAGTCGCGCTGCGCTACTTAGTTACATTTCTGAAGTGCTTCAAGCTCAGCTTAGGGCGCTGTGATGAGGTTTTTAGGAAAATTTTTGGGCAAATTTTACGGGTCGCGTCGTTGCACGTGTTCTCATTAGGGGGAACTGGTGAGTTTGGTCAAAAGAGGCAAGTAAAAAACGGGCATACAGATCTGTGTATGCGTGGGGCACCGAGAAACAACAATGATTAGAAAAAGAAGGATAATTTTGTGAAATCTATGAAGCGTCCATCAGACTGTGAAAACCTGACGGACATCCGTCACGGCATTGATTCCATTGATCAAGAGATCATCAAACTGTTGGGAGAACGCATGGAATATGTGTTGTCCGCTGCGCGTTTTAAACCAAACCAAGCCAGTATTCCTGCACCAGATCGGGTTGCCGCCATGTTGTTGGAAAGACGCCAATGGGCTGAGCAACACCAGTTGCCAGCTGATTATATTGAGTCGTTGTACCACGGAGTTATTCAGTGGTTTATCAGCCAGCAAACTCAGCATTGGCGGGCTAAGCATGGGCTACCTGTTGATGAGGATTAACCGCTAAATTTTTTGCATATGCCAGTGATAGCAGCACTGAGCTTTATGTGTAGCTCAGTACTGTATTTTTCTGGTTCCTACTTGTACAAGGAAATTTAAGAAAATGAAAATGTATCTTTCGATTAGACACATGATTTATCAAATACGAAAAAACATCTGCCAAGTCGGATTATTAGTATCTGTTCTGTTCTGCTCAATGCACAGTATGGCACAAGTAAAGCAAGACTTTGATTTTGATGTCGACAATGCGGCATTAGATGTTGTTGGTTTTGGTAGTCTGCCTGCGCTGCGTGAGCACGTATCGGCAAATTATGGTGATGCATCACTGGTATTTCGTTATGCAATTTTGTTAACAAACGCGTGGTACGATGCCACCGCTGCTTATCACCCAACCGCGGTCGGTGTCTATTCGCACTTAGGCCGCAGACCGCAAAGTGAGGCAACAAACAGGAATATCAATATTGCGGTGTTTTATGCGTCATATCATGTACTCAATAGCTACATGCCAACGTACAAGCCAACTTGGCGTAAGTTACTGCTTGATGTTGGTCTTGACCCAGACAATAACAGCACAGATATTACGACACCGATTGGCTTAGGTAATGTGGCTGGTAAAGCGGTTGTCGCGGGTCGTCTTAACGATGGTATGAATCAATATGGTGATGTTGGCAGAACATATAACCAAACGCCTTATGCGGATTATACAAACTACAAGCCAGTCAACACGGCGTATAAATTGAGAAACCCGTCACGTTGGCAGCCAGATATGCAGCGTAAAGGGCTGGGCTTGTACAAGATCCAACAGTTTGTAACTCCACAATTTGCATTGGCAGAACCTTACTCATATGAAGATCCGCGTGATTTTGAAATGCCGCCTCCGCACAATAGTAATCACCGTAATCGCAGAGCGTACCGTCAACAAGCGAAAGAAGTGTTAGACGTATCTGCAAACTTAACTGATGAGCTTAAGCTCAAAGCTGAATTATTTGACGATAAATTCAGTTCATTATCTTACTCTGTTGCGTCAAATACGACAGCGAGAAACTTACCTCTTCTCGACTTTATGCAATTTGAATTTGTGGTCAATATGGCAACATTTGATGCGGGTATTTTTGTATGGCAAGAGAAATACAGATATGACGCTGTAAGACCTTTCAGTGCAATTCAAAAGCTATTTAAAGACAATTTGGTAGAGGCGTGGGGCGGTCCAGGTAAGGGCACTGTTACCATGAAAGGCAGTGACTGGAAGAGCTACCTAGAAGAAGCCGACCACCCAGAATATCCGTCTGCATCGACCTGTTTTTGTTATGCGCATGCGCAAGCAGCAAGACTGTATTTTGGCGATGACAACATGGTTTTTAACTTGACTTATCCTGCAGGTAAATCACGTATTGATCCGGGCGTGACACCAGCGAAAGATACACTGATCACCTACAACACATGGTCTAAATTTGCACAAGAGTGTGGTCAAAGCCGTGTATGGGGTGGCGTACACTTCCAAGCAGCAGTTGATGAAAGTGCTGAGTTTTGTCCTATGTTTGGTAACTTAGCTTTTGATTATATGACTAAATTAGTCAATGGTACTGCTGAGCTGAGAGCGCCAAGTAAAGGTCGAGATCTAGACACCTTGCCAGAGCGTTTTAAGTTTGGAAAGTCGTCAGACAAAGGTGATGATGACGAAGATGAAAGCTAATTTAATCGCTGGTGGTTAAAATACACGGGCATTAGTGATAGAAAATCAATGAGCGCTAATTTAACGTTGTGAGCACTTCACATGTTTGATTGGCGCTTATTTAATTGTGTTCACTGTATTCAATTTATCTAAAGCAGCTCGTTAGTCTTTTTTTAGTTGTTTTTTTAACGATTAATCCCAGTAATTTGTGTTCTTTATGGTTTGTAGACAGATACCAACTAAAGTTTGTAGTTTTGGTTCCTGATATTGGTCTGGTTTTTATTGAGAATGATTTTTATTCGTGATAGTGTCATGGGTACTGGATAACATAGTTATTCATTAGTCGTTTTCAGTCAGTAGTATTTTGTTCAACAACCATTTATCAAGAACTTAGAATGTATTTGTCTGTAAAGAGTAAAAAAACCTTGAAGTCCCATGTGGAGTATCTCACAGGTTCAATAGAACGATATCGATTGGAAGTTAATCGCTTCCTAACCAGACGTGTGGGTTGTGCCGATACGGCTGCTGATATTTTCCAATCCGTCGCTGAAAACCTGTTACGGCGCGATCCAAATCCTCCCATCGAAGATGTGCGAGCATTTTTATATCGAGCAGCAAAAAATGCAGCGTTTAACCTGCAACGTTCTGAGTGTACGCGAGCTGAATTAAATGTATTGATCGCACCAATGATGGATGAGCGGGAGGAGCGCACTCCAGAGACTATCGCAGAATCTGGAGAGGATGTTATAAAAGTTAACCAAGCTATACAGGACTTACCGATACTAACGCGTCAAATTTTTACCATGTATCGACTTCATGGGATAAGCCAAAAAGACATCGCTGAACAACTTGGAGTCAGCCTTTCCACTGTGGAGAAACACGTTAAAAAAGCACTTTGTCATTGCTTCACATGTCTTTATGACTAAATATTACGGTTTTTTGTCAGTGACGTGTATTCTATAATAGCAAGACATTGAAACCTTTCAGGGCTTCATAGGACACGACACGTTAATTGAGGAAAAAGCTGTGAATAACCTACAGTCTGACAAGCGCCTATTAAGAGAAGCGTTTGACTTAGTGGTCGCAGTGTACGATGACCCAAAAAGTAGAGCGCAATTGGATGCTTGGCGAAAGCAGTCACCCATGCATGAACAAGCAGCGGCAAAGGCAGAAGCTGATTGGGCACTGTTGGGTCAGGTAGAAAATGTATCTTTGTCTCGTTTTGATAGGATTAAGCTTGCCTTTCAATTGCAATTTGAACGTTTTTCAGAAACACCTTTTAAACTTATACCCCCTCTGGGCGTAGCCATGGCTTTATCGACGCTATTGTATGTTAGTATCGATGAGCAAGTTCCAACACCCGCTCAGCCTTCAGTGGTTAACGTTGTTCCAGCTACCAAGCCAAAAGTGTCGACTAGGCATTACCAAACCGTATGGGGACAGCAACAAACAGTTGAGCTTGAGGATGGCACTGAGGTCTGGTTAGATTGGAGTACTGATCTTAAGATCTCTATAACTAAGTCAAGTCGACATGTCACTTTGCTCAGTGGTAAGGCACTGTTTAGTGTTAAGCCTGACCCAAATAGGCCATTTATAGTGGCCAGTAACAGTGCGGTTGCAAAGGTATTGGGTACAAAGTTTGTGGTGAACAAACTGGATGAGCAAGCGGTAGAAATCGAAGTATTAAGTGGCGCAGTTGGTGTGAGTGACAAAACTCAACACGTTATGAAACAATTGGGCAAGTCTGAGGTCGTACGAGTAACAAATGGAAAACTTAGTGAGGTCAAAACCAGACCTTTGGCTGAGATAGGTGCATGGCGAGACGGCGTCATTGTGTTTGAACAAAGGCCGCTGATAGAAGCACTTGAAGCGCTGCAACCTTATACTTCTTATCTATTAGACACCCGCTTTATCTATGATGGCAATCGACCAGTTTCAGGTACATTTATTCTGAAAAAAGGGGATGATGCCTTGCGTGCTATCATGCAAAGTTATCGCCTCAGGGGGGATGTAGAAGGGCGTAATACGCTGGTACTGCGTTCCGAAACGCCTCAAAGACCTTTCTAGAAAGTTTATTTTATTTTTTTGATTAATTTTTACGGGTACAACCAGCTTAATTGTCTACCTAGATAAGAATCGGTGAGTTTGTCACTGGAGTCTAACACTGAATGGAGACATCAAGCATGGTATGCATGGAATACCGAAAGAAAAATAATCGCATTAATTTATTATGTTCATTGGCGTTTGCTCCTGCTTTAATCACAGCACCAGTTGCACTGGGCCAAGGCGCAGCTGATAGCAGCGCGACTTATAGATTTGAGATACAGGCTAAGCCATTGATTAAGGCGCTGCAAGATTTTACGGTATTAACCGGGCACCAGGTTGTACTGCAAGTTGACGACATTAGCCAATATAAAAGCAAAACTGTTTCAGGGAACTTCACGCCACAGCAAGCGTTAGTGCAATTAGCAGCGAGTAATGATTTACATATTGCTCAAACCGCTTCGGGTGATTTTATTTTAGAGGCGGACGTTCCGAGCAGCAAGCCAGAGTCTAGTAAGGTTGAGCAAATCGTCGTCGTGGGCAGTAAAACAGGTGAAACACGGCAGGAGATTGCATCTAGCGTTGGGTATTTTGGTGAAGACCAAATTAAGGACCAAGTCATTTATAATGTTGAGGATGCCTTTGATCGTACCGCAAACGTATCAATAGGCAGCTCGATTTCTGGTGCATACAGTATTCGAGGTGTGAATACGGATGGTATTGCAGGCTCTTTGAATAGATCAAATGCACTAGCATCTATTCTGATAAACCAAGTCGCCATGGGCGTATCTGCTGGTAACTATGTCAAACCATCACTGTTTGATGCAACCTCTGTTGAGGTACTACGTGGACCGCAGTCTTCACTGCAGGGACCAAATGCGCTGATTGGTTCTGTATATATTAATTATAATCGTCCTGACTTTTATGGCTATGAAGGCGCACTAAGAGCAGAAGCCGGGCAGTTTGATACCATGCGCCTAGCACTGATGCAAAACTTTGTCTTATCCGAAAATACGTTAGCTGCAAGAGTCGTAGTTGAAACACGTCAATCTGATGGTGATGTGATCAACACAACAACTGGCCGTGAGGATGTGCAGAACGAAGATGAGGAAACAGTTCGTTTGGCACTTCGCTGGCAACCCCTAGGCGATGAGGACTTGGTGTTTGATTTCACTTATATGCATAATAAATCAGACACCAATGCCACGCCATTTGTCTCGGCTTTGCCTGACGGCGATATTTTTCATGGTGAGCAAACCTACAACATTGAGGGTGACTTCCCCTCTGACTTTGATTTATTTTCTTTAGAGGCCAGTTGGCAAATAAGTGACAAGTTTCGCTTTACCTCGGTTACAGGATTCAATGACTTTGGCGTTGAGCAGCGTTTTGAGGGAGATCACACTGCTTTTGACTTGTTAGGTGTTGACGGCTTTATGAATGAAGAGCTGTTTAGTCAAGAGTTTCGTCTTAATTATGAAGGGGAGCAGTTTTCTGCCTTAGTCGGTTTATTTTATTCTGACGGAGATTATAACAATGGCTTCACCGGAGCAGGCGTTTTTCCTGACGGAAAAGGCGGAGTTGTGCCATTTAACAACACCGTTGAAAGTACAGAAATCATTGAACAGCAAGCCTTGTTCGGTCAAATAAATTGGCAACCTATCGAAGATTGGGAATTTAAATTTGGCGCGCGTTTTAACAAAGAAGAGCGTACAACAAAGGATTTCAAGGACAATGGTTTTGTCAGCGATCAGAGTGCTTCTGAGTCTTTCAGTCAATTTATCCCATCATTAACGATCACTTACGATGTCAGTGATATTACTCGAGTGGGTGCCAGTTACAGTCGAGGGTTTCAAGCTGGCGGTATTTCTTTTGCGATGTTCCTTGGAGAAGCGACACCATATGATGAGGAGTATATCGATAACTATGAACTCTTTATGCGCAATCAGCTTTTTGATGGCAAATTGTTATTAAATGCTAACTTGTTCTACTTTGATTGGTCAGATCAACAAGTCACTATCACCTTACCAGGTGGCTTACCAGGTTTTGATGACGCGGTAGTTAATGCTGGTAAATCAAAAGTCAGTGGCGCTGAATTTGAAATTGAGTATCAGGCAACCGCTGATTTAAATCTATTCGCAAACTTTGGTTTTATTGATACCGAATTCAAAGAGTTCGTTACTAAAGGGGTTGATCTGGCTGGAATGTCCTTTTCTCAAGCCCCTGAGTTTACCGCAAATTTAGGTGGTTTATATCAAAACGATAATGGCTTTTTTGCCTCTATGACTTACAGCTATACCGATAAAACATATTCTCGTATTGATGCTCCTGAAATCACTAAAATCCGCGATCGTAGCCTTTTGAGTGGCCGTATCGGCTACCAGCAAGATGATTGGAGAGCATATGTTTGGGGCAATAACCTCCTTGATGATGATTATGAAATCTTTATTCAAGACGGTAGGGACTTTGGCCTACCCGGCGCTTATGGCAGCATCAGTGAGCCGCGTACGATAGGTGTTGGCTTCCAATTAGATTGGTAAAGCAGCCGACGTGATGGTGTGAAACATCTGTGTAGTAAGGAACGCGTTGCTCATTGGGTCATGCGTTCTTTTTAGACAATATTAGAAAGGAATGAGTGACAAGACATGACTGAACAACAAGTGAGCAAACGTGGTCTGGTAGTGAAAGGGCTAAGGAAGACTTATAAAGGTGGCGTCAGTGCGCTCAATGGTGTTGACCTTGAAGTGACGCCTGGGTTGTATGGGTTACTAGGGCCTAATGGCGCTGGGAAAAGTACCTTAATGCGTACACTGGCTTCTTTGCAACAGCCTGACTCTGGTTCAATTACCCTTGACGGTATCGATGCGTTAGCAGATCCAGATAGTTTGCGTTTTAAATTAGGTTATTTACCTCAACAAATTGGCGCGTATCCAAATGTATCTGGACGCGATCTACTCGAGCGTTTTGCTTGGTTAAAGGGACGCACGGATAAAAAGGTGCGTAAGCAAGAAGTCGAATACCTTCTTGCGCGTGTTAATTTGGAGCGTGATGCACACAGGGCTGTTGCTACTTATTCAGGTGGTATGTTGCGTCGTTTTGGCATTGCGGTTGCGCTTATTGGCGAACCTCGTTTACTCATTGTTGATGAACCAACAGCGGGTTTAGATCCGGCGGAAAGAAGTCGTTTTCATCGTATTCTTGCTGATATTGGATCTGATGCCGTCGTGCTTTTATCGACGCATATAGTTGAAGACATAGAAAACTTGTGTACGCGGTTGTCTATCATGGCCAAAGGCCGTATCGTTGCCGCTGGGACACCAGATAGCTTAAAAGCGAGCCTCAAAGGATTGATTTGGGAGAAGGAGATTTCACGAGAGCAAGCTGTGCCAGATGATGCACTTCATGCGACAGCGACACCTTATGGCACGCGAGTTGTGATGGCTGGTGAGGCTTTGGCAGGGTATAGTGAGCGCACAGTACGCCTTGAAGATGTTTATTATCATGCCTTGCGCAGTGCGCAAGTCGAGGAGGTCTGATGGGACATTCTCGCACTGGTTTCTTTTTTCAAGAAGCCGCAAATGAGGCAAAGCTGGGTTTAAAGAGCTTGATCACGCCCATTGTATTTTTCGGCCTGACAGCTTACATGCTTATTTTTTTACTCAACGCAGATTATATGCGCAGTATGGGCGCTGTGGACATTTATCGTAACAGTCCGCACGTGATTTATTTGATGGTATCAGGGCAAAGCTTGTGGCTATTTTTTGCTTGGGCATGGGTTTTTGCGCAAATTGTCGTTCGAGACCGTTCAGCAGAGCTCCATGAGGTTGTTCTGGCCAGCCCCATCTCGCTGCGCTTACTACTTGCTGCGCGGTTTAGTGGTGCACTCGTCGTTGCTGTAATCCTTGGTTCTTCAATTTGTGTCGGCTTACTAATGGCACCAGTTTTGGTGACATTTGGCGCACTTCCGCCTGATGCCGTCGGCCCTGTACCTTGGGCGGCAGCTGCGGTTTCCTTGCTGGTGTTTACCATTCCCAGTGCATTTGCCACCGGCGTATTGTTTTTAGCTGGTGCATCATTCACTCGCTCAAATACCGGTGCATTTGCCACCGCTGCAATACTAAGCCTGATTTGGATGATTGGTTTAGTTGTATTGCATGAAGGCGGAGTGAGTCCGATGCTCGCCTCCATTATCGATCCCTCTGCTTATGTGGAAGCTGAGCGACAAGCCTTGATTTGGACACCAGCTGAGAAAAAAGTAGCGATGATTGGCCTGACAGATATGTTATTAATCAACCGTGGATTGTGGTTGTCTGTTGGGTTAATTGTAGGGGGGATACTGTTAGTTCGTTTACGCCGTGAGCACCTTGCAATGGAACGCGCTCCTCGTACACAGGCACGTAAAGACACGTCAGTCTCAAGGTATATCGCGGCGCCTGCGGGGTTAATTACCAACCCTAATTGGTGGCGTACCTTGATGGTGGAATGTACATGGCATTTAAAGATCTCGTTGCAGAGTTTTGGGTTACGGCTCGCGCTACTATTACTCACCGCAATTGGTGTTGCTGCGGCATGGATAAATTCGATTGGCCACATTGACGGTCCTTTGGTGCCCACTCCTCAGACATTAACTTACTTTCTGGTCGGGTTCTTCTTTGTTTTTATTGTCTTTGTTGTGGTGGGTTTTGTCGGGGCATTAATGCGCCGAGATGATTGCGATGGCTTCATTGAATGGTTAGACACGTCACCGGTGCCACTTGGCATGAGATTGTTAGCACGTTTTTTTGCCGCACTGGGACTTACTGCTTTACTATGCTTAGTACCTGCTGTCGCATCGGTATTAATGACGGCAATTGCTGCGCCTCACGCTCTTGACATAACTTATCCTTTTGCCTACGTATTGCTCACAGTGTTTCCAGCATTGGCTGAACTATGTGCAATTGCTGTACTTGCACATGCTATTTTCCAACGCGCCGGGACGGCCTATGTTGTATCGATACTTGCTGCGTTTATCGCCATTGTGAATCATGAAGTAGAGTTGGTGCAATATACACCCGCTGCGATTGGTACACCTATTCATGCTTACCCATCTGAACTTGCCGGTTGGTCTGCGTGGATAGCTATGATTGTTGCCCTTGCCAGCTTAAAGCTGTCGCTTACCTTCTTGTTATTTGCTGGCAGTTGGCTTGCTTGGCGACGAGGGACTGCATTGACTCTGCGCGACCGTATTCATGCGGCAAAAAGACGTATGGTCGGCACAGCAGGCATAACCGCCGCGGCTGCCTTGTCCTTGGTGTTTGTTTTTATCGCTTTGCTTAATACTCGGTTTGTTGACGAGGGTGGGTATACTTCTTCAATGGATGCACTGGCACATGACGGGAATTGGGAGAAAAAGTGGTGGAGGCAGGCATCTGCTTATTCAATCAGTGGCGGGGAAGTGGTAATTCGCCTCAACCCATCAAAAGGGACTGGTGATGTCAACTGGCATTTAGAGGGTGTGCGCGCACAAAGGTTACATGGCACATTACCTCATGGCGTTGAACTTATTGGCGCGACAAGAAGTGGAGTGCCACTTGATTTTGCTGTGGATAGTGAGCATTTTGTTGTTGAGGCTGGCTGTGTGGTCAATTGTGAATTGACACTTGAACTAAACATTGACGCACAAGGTTGGCAGACAGAAGCGGCACCTTGGCTAGATTCAGCCAGTGTTTGGCTACGTGCACACGATGTATTACCAGTATTAGGTCATGATCCACAGCGTTTGGTTCGCTCTATTGGCGATCGGTCTGTTCTCGGTTTACCGGTGCAGTTGCCGGCAATTCCGCAAGCTGCTGCTCTAGCCTCATTAGAGGGTGTTGCGCCTATGGGCGATTGGACTTGGTCGGTTGCCATCGATAGTGGCTCTGGTGAGTACAAGGTATTTGATAAAGGAGATACCGAAGGGGTACTGGCCTTTGCATCGATATGGCAGCGTGACGGATCATCAACGCATCAGCAATCTGGTGTTGAGTTTTTAGTGGGGGGGGCTCGCCAACCGCTAGTCGATGGTTTTGCGCAAGAATTAGTGTCGTTGCAACAATGTGTAGAGTCTGAATTAGGGAATACTTCCCCTGTAAATACAGTGATTCAAGCGCCACGTAAATCGGGTGAAATTGCGCTTTATAACGGCGTATTGTGGGCGCCTGAAGACATTGCGTGGCAAAGTGATGGGACCGGCAGAGGTGCTTGGCAAAGGCAATATAACTTGGCGACAGCATTGGCGCGTGAAGCGATCAGCAGGCGAGGCGAGTTACGAGACGAAGCCGGTGCACGCTGGTTTGTCGAGGGGGTCGCGGGCTGGACGGCACTGCGCTGTGTCGAAACTCGAAGTGGGTTTGATGCTGCAATAGCGGTGCGCAAGCGCGCTTCAGAACAACTTGCTGAAGAGTTTGCGACAGCGGATAAACCCATTACCAAAGCGGTGGATGGAGATAACAGTTGGCTTGGGCTTTATGCCGCTTTATCTTTGGATAGTTGGGGCGCATCTGAGTATCGTACACCCAGCTCTATGATGACGGTGTTTGAGAGCACTGACTCAGGTGACTTATTGTCTCGTTTGTCTAAAGTTGTTGGGAATGAATCCCTTGAGTTACTCCTTGGTGCACCTAGAAGCAGTGATGTGGCGATAAAAAACAGCGATACAGGTGTTGAAGTTTCAGTGTTAAATTGGGTTTGGAAAGAAGGTGGTTGGCAGGCACAACCGGCGCTGCAAAGGCTTCTGCTCCGAGGTTCCGACATGCATATGCAGGAATATATACCACAGTCATTGGCTGAGCGCGGTGTTGAACTTGACGGTAGCTATTTGTTTTATGCAGGGATAGGTTATGAACGCTCAATCGATGACAATCGCTTTCAAAATCAATGCGCTGACACAAAAGAAAACAGCAAATGTGGCTCAGTTTCAATAACAAGGAGTGCAAATGACGAATATAGCCAGCAGTGAATCAGCGTCGAAAGAAAGCACATCATTTAGTATTAAACCACTGATGTTTGAGACCTTTGTATGCACGATGGCCGTTATGGCATTTGCAGCATTGGCAGGGCCGATAGCCCGAGTGATTGGCTTAGAAGCATGGCAGATTGGTACTGCCATGACCGCTGCGGGTTTAGCTTGGGTATTGATGGCTCGTTTTTGGGGGCGCTTGAGTGATAAACGTGGGCGACGTCCAGTGATATTATTTGGCCTTAGCGGGTTTGTGATCAGTTATGCAAGCCTTGCATTATTTATTGATTTATCAATGAAAACAGCCGTTGCTCCGATACTGGCATTCATTGGTTTGGTAATTGGACGAGGAGTTGCCGGGGTTTTTTATGCTGCGGTGCCGGCCACCAGTGCTGCATTGGTGGCTGATCATGTACCGCCCAAACAGCGCACTGCGGCGATGGCAGGAATAGGTGCTGCAAGTGCGATAGGTATGGTGATTGGCCCAGGTTTTGTCGGACTGATTGGCGCTTACAGCTTAAGCATTCCTTTATATGTTACGGCTATCTTACCGGCCGTTGCACTGTTGGTACTTTGGCGTGTATTGCCTAAAGTGGAGCAATATGCAAAGCCTGATGGGCACTCGATGAGTCTGACGGATGCGCGTATTCGAAGGCCTGTGATTGTGGCTTTTGTTGCTGCGTTTAGTATTGCGATTGCACAAATTACCGTGGGCTTTTTTATTCTTGATCGCCTTCAACTTGATACATCAGCAGCTGCGCGCTCTGCTGGTATTGCGCTTGCGATTGTGGGCGTAGCTTTGATTGTCGCGCAGGTCGCAGTGCAAAAGCTGACGTGGCAACCACAGAGGTTCATTATGTTCGGCGCACTCATTGCTGCGGTGGGCTTTATTGTTGCTTACCTTTCTTTATCTTCGGTCATATTATGGATAGGTTATGGCTTAGCAGGTTTTGGTATGGGGTGGGTATATCCGTCGCTCTCTGCATTGGCTGCTAACTCGGTTGAAGCGCATGAGCAAGGTGCCGCAGCAGGCACGGTCTCAGCTGCGCAAGGGCTAGGGATTGTAACAGGCCCAATCGTGGGCACTGCCATTTACGGATTAGATTATGGGTTGCCTTTTGCGCTGATCGCAGTGATGTTAATACTGGCAGCTATTTGGCGCTCCCCTAAATAGCTTGCTAGCATTTTATTAACTAAGGTGCGCTTTAAGTTTGAACTAAGCGCACTGAAGTAATATACGTTCTAATACCTTATTGTTAATTACCCGCCAACCAAGTCAATGGCACGGCGGAGATGTTTTTGTGTCGTGTTGAGCACTTCCATACCGTCTCCTGTTACAATAAAAACTGTAAACAGTTCAACAGTTAAAATTGTTGAAAGGCTACAGTTTTATTTGTAGAATACGGGCTTATGAAAACTTTATCCGAACGACTAAACCATGCCTTGCAGCTTACTGGGATTACTCAGTCTGAGTTGGCTCGTCGCATTGGTATCAAACAGCAGTCGATCAGTCAGATTTGTTCTGGCAAATCGGCTAGATCTCGTTACACCATGCAGATCGCGGAGGCGCTTCGCGTGAATGCTCATTGGCTCGCCACAGGTGATGGCGAGATTGGCTTGGGGGTCGGTAATGTAGAAGTTGGGCCTGACATTAAGGGAAGAATTCCTCTCATTAACTGGGTTCAGGCCGGTGATTGGACTGAAATAGCGGAGGGATTTGCCCATAAAGATGCTGAGGAGTGGCGTGAAGTCACTGGGAAAGCACATGAGGGTTGTTTCGCACTTCGCGTAAAAGGCGACAGTATGGAAAATCCAAGCGGGAAAAAATCCATACCTGAGGGGGCAGTGATCGTTGTTGATCCTGACTTACCTTACGCTTCAGGTTCATTGGTTGTTGCGCGTTTGGATGATTCGAAAGAAGCAACCTTTAAGCAGTTAGTTATTGATGGTGAACAGAAGTACCTAAAACCTTTGAACCCGCAATACCCTGCAATACCGATCAACGGCAACTGCACCATCATTGGTGTAGTACGACAAGCTATCATCGATTTTTGGTAGCGAAGGAATTTGTGGTTTAGCCACAGTTGTTCATGAGCTGAAGAAGCAACGATTGCAAACAGCTACAACTGAGCATTGGCGCACGCTGAGAGTAAATGGTAACCGATTAGATAACCATTGATTGTTTATAAAGTCAAGATCAGCGAAAATAGCGGCCAATTACGATTAACACGACGGATTTGACAAGCGAAGAACTGAAAAGAGAGTACTTCCAAAAGTGTGTACAAATCCGTGTACAAACTAAAAGAATTTATACATGGCAAACCAAGATTTTCTTAATGAAATCAATAAGCGAAGGACCTTTGCTATCATCTCGCACCCGGATGCGGGTAAAACCACCATCACCGAAAAAGTACTTTTATTCGGAAAGGCGTTACAAAAAGCCGGTACGGTTAAAGGTCGTGGCTCAAATCAACACGCTAAATCAGACTGGATGGAAATGGAAAAAGAGCGTGGTATCTCGGTAACCACTTCTGTGATGCAGTTTCCATACAATGATGCCTTGGTAAACCTACTAGATACTCCGGGACACGAAGACTTCTCTGAAGATACTTATCGTACGCTAACTGCAGTTGACTCATGCTTGATGGTGATTGATGCAGCAAAAGGTGTAGAAGATCGTACTCGTAAACTAATGGAAGTAACACGATTACGTGACACGCCAATCGTTACCTTTATGAACAAATTGGACCGTGATATTCGTGACCCAATGGAGCTACTTGATGAAGTAGAAACCGAACTCAACATCATGTGTGCACCGGTTACTTGGCCAATTGGCTGTGGTAAAGAATTTAAAGGCGTTTACCACATCCATCGTGACGAAACGATTTTGTACCAAACAGGTCAAGGTCACACTATTCAAGATAAACGCATTATCAAAGGACTAGATAACAGCGAGCTTGACGCCGCTGTGGGTGAAAGCTTAGCTGAGCAACTACGTGAAGAGCTTGAGTTGGTAATTGGAGCCTCACACGAGTTTGACCATGAATTATTTTTAACTGGTGAGTTAACGCCAGTATTCTTTGGTACGGCACTTGGTAACTTTGGCGTTGACCATATGCTTGATGGATTAACTGAGTGGGCACCAAAACCACTACCACGCCAAACCGATGAACGTGAAGTAACAGCCGACGAAGAAAAGTTCTCTGGTTTCGTGTTTAAAATCCAAGCAAACATGGATCCAAAACACCGCGACCGTATTGCCTTTATGCGTATTGTTTCTGGCAAATATAGCCAAGGCATGAAGATGAACCATGTGCGTCTTGGTAAACAAGTCAGTATTGCAGATGCGGTAACCTTTATGGCGGGTGACCGTGAACGCGCTCAAGAAGCCTTCGCGGGTGATATTATCGGTCTACATAACCACGGCACTATTCAAATTGGTGATACCTTCACACAAGGTGAAACGCTTAAATTTAGTGGTATTCCAAACTTTGCGCCTGAGCTATTCCGTCGCATTCGTCTAAAAGATCCACTCAAACAAAAGCAACTTTTAAAAGGTTTGGTACAACTTTCTGAAGAAGGTGCGGTACAGGTATTTAGGCCGCTTATCAACAACGACCTGATCGTAGGTGCAGTCGGTGTGCTGCAGTTTGATGTGGTTGTGGCGCGTTTAAAGTCTGAATACAACGTGGATGCGATTTACGAGAGTATAACGGTTCAGACCGCACGCTGGGTAAGCTGTGATGATGAGAAGAAAATGGCTGAATTCCGCCGTAAGTGTGAGCAAAACTTGGCACTAGATGGTGGTGATAACCTAACTTACATCGCACCAAGTCGCGTAAACCTGAATTTATCTATGGAACGTTACCCTGACGTGAAGTTCCATGAAACTCGTGAACACTAATCGCTGCGCATAAAAGGAAAACAGATGAATATCAAAAGTATTTTAATTGAAAAAGCCAATGCAGCGATGCAAGCGGCTGGTATCCCTGAAGGTACAAACCCAGCGGTAACACAAAGCACGCGTCCACAGTTTGGTGACTACCAAATTAACGGTGCGATGGGGGCTGCTAAAGCACTAAAAACAAATCCAAGAGAGCTGGCGCAGAAGATCATCGACAACCTAGATGTTGCTGATCTTGCAGAAAAAACGGAAATCGCAGGCCCTGGTTTTATTAATATTCACCTCAAGCCTGAGTTTTTAGCCACAAGCCTAGAGGCGGCAAATGCGGATGCCAAGCTAGGTGTTGCTGAACATGCTACGCCTCACAAAGTTGTGGTCGATTTTTCTTCGCCAAACCTTGCTAAAGAGATGCACGTAGGTCACCTGCGCTCAACTATCATTGGTGATGCCGTTGTACGTGCCCTTGAGTTCCGTGGTGATACCGTTATTCGCCAAAACCACATGGGCGACTGGGGTACCCAGTTTGGTATGTTGATAGCACACCTTGAAGATTTGCTAAACCAAGGTGTTGACCTTGAAAATGTCGCACTTGCGGATCTTGAAAGCTTTTATCGTGATGCGAAAAAGCGCTTTGATGACGAAGCCGGTTTTGCCGATAAAGCCCGTGATTACGTAGTCAAACTTCAAAGCGGTGATGCGCATTGTAAGAAGCTATGGCAAATGTTTATCGACACCTCAGTTAAACATTCTGAAGAAGTATACGGCAAGCTAAATGTGACGCTTACGCGTGATGATATCATGGCAGAAAGTGCCTACAACGACCGTCTTGCCGGTGTAATTGAGCTATTAAAAGAGAAAGGAATTGCGGTTGAAGATCAGGGCGCTCAAGTCGTATTCCTTGACGAATTGGCAAATAAAGACGGTGAACCTTCCGTATTTATCGTGCAAAAATCAGGTGGTGGTTTCTTATATTCAACGACGGATTTAGCCGCCTGTGATTACCGCTCAAATGAGCTAGATGTTGACCGTATCCTAATTTTTGTTGATGCGCGTCAAGGCTTACACTTCAACCAAGTTGAGATCACAGCACGTAAAGCGGGTCTCTTAAAAGACAAAACCAGCTACGAGCCGAGCCTGTTCGGTACAATGATGGGTAACGACGGCAAACCGTTTAAAACTCGTACTGGCGGCACGGTGAAGCTATCAGACTTACTTGACGAAGCGGTGAGCCGTGCGACAGAAAAACTTGCTGACAGAGCTTCTGACTTATCTGATGAAGCACGCCAAGAAATCGCGCGTAAAGTGGGTATTGGTGCAGTGAAGTACGCCGATCTGTCAAAGCACAGAACCAGCGATTATATCTTTAACTGGGATACGATGCTGAGCTTTGAAGGGGCGACAGCGCCATATTTGCAGTACGCCTATACCCGTGTTCGCAGTATTTTCCGTAAGGCAAACATGGATAGCGCCAGCCTAACTGGTCGCATTCAAATTCAAGCACCACAGGAAAAGGCACTTGCGCTCAAACTGCTGCAATTGGAAGAAGTACTTGATCTGATGATCAGCGAAGCAACGCCACACGTATTATGTAGTTATTTATATGAGCTCGCGAGCTTGTATATGACATTCTATGAAGCGTGCCCAATTTTGAAAGATGATGTAGCTGCAGACGTCCGTGAAAGTCGTCTCTTGTTATGTAATCTGGTTGCTAACTCACTGAAAACCGGTCTAGATTTGCTTGGTATCGAAGTGATGGAGCAAATGTAAGTTAGTTTTAACTTGCTTTAAGGTATACTAGAAGCCGCTTTATAGCGGCTTTTTTGTAAAGGAAATAGTGATGAAACTTGAAGACATTCGCAGAGAATATACCAAAGACGGTTTACGTCGTGAGATGCTAAAAGACACACCCGTTGAGCAGTTTGAAACCTGGCTACAGCAGGCGATTGATGCCAAGTTTACCGACCCAACAGCGATGGTCGTCGCTACCGTTGACGAGCACGGCCAGCCGTCTCAACGCATTGTTTTACTTAAGCATGTAGATCAGCACGGTTTTGTCTTCTTTACCAATACCGGTTCACGCAAAGCGCAAGAATTAAAGCAAAACAACAAGATATGCTTACACTTCCCGTGGCATGAAATTGAGCGTCAGGTTATCGTGTATGGTGAAGCAGTCCCGTTACCAACCAGTCGCGTTGCCAAGTATTTCTTATCACGACCAAAAGAAAGTCAGCTTGCGGCGTGGGCGTCTCAGCAATCGCGCCCCGTGTCATCTCGTCAAGCCTTGATGCAAACCTTTAGTAGCATGAAAGACAAGTTCGCTAAAGGCGAAATTCCACTACCTGATTTTTGGGGCGGTTATTGCGTGGAGCCCACTAAAGTTGAGTTTTGGCAAGGTGGAGAGCACCGTCTTCATGACCGCTTTATGTATGTGAAGCAAGCCGATGGCAGTTGGGAAATTGAGCGACTCAACCCATAAATTCGCTTTTATAGATAGCCACTGTCACCTCGATTTCAGCGAGTTGGCAGATGACCTAGCTACGCATATTAAAGCTGCCCGCAGCAATGGTGTTGAACGCTTTGTGGTGCCCGGCGTTACCCTTAAGCAGTCTCTTGAGCTTGTTGATTTTCAAGCATATCATCCACAATGTGAAATCGCCGCGGGGTTACACCCTTATTTTATTGGCGAACATTGCGACGACGATATGACCGCGTTGGTAGAGTATGTAATACACAATCGTACCCAACTGTGTGCGATAGGAGAGTGCGGTATTGATACAACCTGCGATGCACTTGAGCGGCAAATTGCACTGTTTGAAGCGCATATCGCACTGAGTAATCAGGTAAAGCTTCCGCTAATCGTCCATCACCGTAAAAGTCATCACCTAATTGCTTCCGCGTTTAAACGTGTTAAGCCAGAGTATGGCGGGGTGATCCACGCCTTTTCAGGTTCAAAACAGCAGGCTGAATATTATATCGGTCAGGGTTTTAAGCTAGGAGTAGGTGGCACAATCACCTATCCAAGAGGCGAAAAAACAGCGCAGGTAATATCACAGCTGCCGCTTGAAAGCCTAGTATTGGAAACCGATTCGCCGTCGATGCCGTTACATGGTTATCAGGGGAAGCCGAACTCTCCTAAGCGAGTCGTCCAAGTATTTGACAGGCTTTGTGAATATCGAAGCGAAACACCAAGCGAGCTTGCCTCAGCCCTCTATCGAAATGCCACACAGTTGTTCGGCTTGGGCTAAATTGATGATGTCGAGATAAATCTCGACCTACGAGTCAATATCACAAATGGGATATAAAACCATACCTATCAGCAATAGAAAAACAGGTGTAGGAGCCGGTTCACCCGGCGATCTTTTGGTTTTTACCGCGATATAAAACCATACCTATCAGCAATAGAAAAACAGGTGTAGGAGCCGGTTCACCCGGCGAT
>NZ_NSDG01000022.1:111143-116275 GCF_002289345.1 Pseudoalteromonas sp. HM-SA03
TTGGTTTTTACCGCGATATAAAACCATACCTACCAGCAATAGAAAAGCAGGTGTAGGAGCCGGTTCACCCGGCGATCTTGATGCTTTTACCGCGATATATAACCATACCTTCTAACAATAGAAAAGCAGGTGTAGGAGCCGGTTCACCCGGCGATCTTTAAGCTTTAAACGCGATATAGAACAGTAATCTCATCCCTCGCTCTAGGACATAACATAATATAACCTTAACGTGTTCACTTCTGGTTAATGCTTATACACTTAATTTCAGTTCTCATATTTTTTGGACGAAAAAGCTTAAACATACCATTAAGAGGTTTTCATTTGTACGGTGTCAATCTCAGGCCGAACTAAGAAATCACCAACAGTTACAGAACAAAACTAGAATTAATCACAACAGGGATTGAGTTGTTATGTTTAAAATAATTTTACTTGCCGCGTTAATGTTCACCTCGAACTTGGTAATTGCGTCACAAAAAGTGAACCCTTTTCCAAGCTTATCTTGTAGTAATAAAGTCCATATCAGAGTTGTCGATCTTGTTTATTGTGCAGATAGCACGACACTATCAAAAATTAACTTTTTAGGGCTAAGTAACCAAACTGTGGTCGTAACTAGCCAAGATCAAAATGAGTTGGCAATTGCGTTAAACCCACCGGAAATCTCACTTGGTGATATGCATAAAAAGTTGAATATGAGCGTAAACGATTTTTTTCATGCCCTGTATCATTCAGATCCTAAAGTAAAAAACATAGCAAAGCTTCGCTCGGCTTTTGACATAGACGAAAACAATCCGATGAGTGTGTACCAAAACGGCGATATTTTTGCTTTTGTCGTTATGGGAGAAAATCAAGACTACGATAGGGTTTACATTAATAAAAAGGGAAGCGATGTTATCTATCAGATAAGTGGTGAGTTTAACCAACCTCAGTTAAATCGCATTCTCTCCTCGCTTATTTTGGATGTGTAGCATCGCTGTTTGCCTTTTAAAGCAGGAGCCGGTTCACCCGGCGATCTTTACGCAGTTGCCGCGATATAAAACCATACCTATCAGCAATAGAAAAACAGGTGTAGGAGCCGGTTCACCCGGCGATCTTTACGCAGTTGCCGCGATATAAAACCATACCTATCAGCAATAGAAAAACAGGTGTAGGAGCCGGTTCACCCGGCGATCTTGATGCTTTTACCGCGATATAAAACCATACTTACCAGCAATAGAAAAGCAGGTGTAGGAGCCGGTTCACCCGGCGATCTTGATGCTCTCCCGGCATAACACCAACAATACTCAAGCCAATTGCTGATTAATAATTGAGATCATCTCATCAGCGTATTGGTGAATAAAAAAGTGCCCACCAGAAAACTCAGTAATCTGGTATGGTTGTGTCGTTAGCGCTTGCCACGCAGTAACATGTTCATTCAAGATCTCATCATCAACGCCATGAAAAACATGGATAGGGATGGGTAAGGCTCGCTGCTCTGCGACATAGGTATCTGCTATTTTAAAATCAGCTCTAAGCAATGGGAGTAATAACTCCATAAGCTCTTTATTCTCAAGAACTTCTTTTGGCGTACCATTTAAGTCACGAAGCTCAGCAATAAATTCATCATGTGGCAGACCGTGTAAATGACGTTTAGCTGAGGTGCAATGAGGTGCACGACTCGCAGAAGCAAATATTTTACGTGGAGTAGGTAAGCCTGCGTCTAATAATTGAAAAGCAAGCTCATATGAAATGCGACTACCTAAACTGTGCCCAAAAAAAGCAAAAGGTTTACTCGTAATATAGTCACTATGGGACATAAGCTCTGCAATAATATCTGGCATATTATCAATTGCAGGCTCAATAAGTCTTGCACCTCGTCCCGGCAGCTGCACAAAAACAAGTTCAACATATTCACTTGCTTTATCGCTCCACGGCGTAAATATAGCTGGTGAACCGCCAGCATAAGGGAAGCAAAATAGCCGCACCTTAGCGTTTGGATTGGGTTTTGGGGTAATAAAAAGTTTACTATTCATATCCTTTGTTGTTCGATTTTATTTCAGGTTAACTATTATGTTATCAACTTTATTACAATGCTAACAGCCTTACCCCTGCTCTAATTCTTCTGCCCGTTTTTCTGGCGCTGGTAGCATCTTTACTTTCTTGCGAATTTTGCGTTTTACTTCCCAGCGTTTTAATGCTCGACCTATTTGCCATGTGAATACCATCGTAATCACCAGCATCAGTAAAACGACTCGTCCAAGTTCATGGAAATGAGAGTGGCTTTGCGACATAGCAGCTTCTGTCAAATAGACCATATTGACGAACCCAAGAGGCTGTCCCATCGGCGTATATACTGGCTCAGAAATAATGCTTTTGGTTTTACTGAGCCCTGGTAAAGTTTGGGGTAGCTGCTGATAATCCGTGGGTGAGGAATTACCGTCGTTACCAACAACAAAGCGCCCCTGATAATCATAAATCGCGACTTGAAGCACAAAGTCATCGCTAGCAAGGTGATTTGCCAAAGCACTGAGTCTTGGCGTATCACTACGAGAAAGGGGGAGTGCCACATTTTTTGCGAGCTGCTTGGTAAGGCTTCTTGCAGTAAGATCTGCACCGTGATGGAGCAAGCGATGAGATTCAAAACTGGTATTAAATGCAAGCCAAGTCACCATGATCAGGCAAGCCGCAGCAATACATAAACGAAATAATCTGCGTCCTCTGGTCGAGTTTAACACTTCTAATACATGTAAATTTTTCATATTTATCGCATATTGCCCGCTTTTGCTAAGGTCCAGTGCTGACAGCTTAGCGCAATCATGTTAAAAATCGGCTTAACGCTATCAAGGAGCAACTTATGTCGTCAATCATTCAATTCGCTAATCGTGAACTAAACACACCAATTCAGGAACATATGGCGCTGGATAATTGGTATAGTTGCCAAGGTAACATAAGCCTCACACAAGTAAATCAATTACCTGAGCTGACGACCCAATCAATATGCTTTTTTGGCCCAAATATACAATTGCAACACCTTGTGGAAGTTGAGAAATTTCTTCGAACATTTGCTATCGAGCAGACGTATTTTACGGCATATCAACCTCATGAACAGCTCCCCGTTGCTTTGGGGGGGCGTTTTAACGCATCGCAATTGCCAAGTAAGACAGAAGTAAGAGATTTTGCCAAAAGCATTAATGCGCAAGGTGCGCTGATAACACAAGCACCTACTTTAGAAGAGCCGGGGCTACTTGTGATGGACATGGACTCCACCGCAATTCAAATTGAATGTATTGACGAAATTGCTCGATTGGCCGATCGATATGAAGAAGTGGCTTCAGTCACCACACAGGCGATGGCGGGGGCACTCTCTTTTTCTGAAAGTCTACACCGCCGCGTAGCGTCACTCTCTGGCGTACCGTTATCACAAATTCAATCATTAAAAGAAAACTTACCGCTGATGCCCGGCATCGCGCTGTTGTGTCAGGCACTAAAGCAGCATCACTGGCATCTTGCCATCGCCTCGGGTGGCTTTACATGGTTTGCAGAATCATTGATGGAGCCACTCCAGCTAGACGCTGTATTTGCCAATACCCTAGAGGTCGAAAACGCGCAGCTCACCGGCAAAGTGCTAGGAGATATTGTAGATGCCAACAAAAAGGCAGAAGTGCTTGGTCAACTCGCAAACCAATATGCGATCCCAATGACTCAAACGGTTGCCATTGGTGATGGCGCAAATGACTTAGTGATGATGGCAAAAGCCCAACTAGGTGTGGCAATCCATGGCAAGCCAAAAGTGGTAGAAAATGCCGACGCGGCGATTTGTGAAGGGTCTTTGTTACAACTGTTATATTTGCTAGGTGTGCCGAAATAATCGGCATTTATAAAAACTAAAGCCTGTTAAGTGTTGTTGATTTTTTGTGTTTTTTTGTTATCCTCTAGGAGTTTCAGGCTCTATAATAGTTGAAATGCAGAAAGCTTTAGCGGCAAGTTTTGTATTTCAATGTTAATTACAACATTTTAGCAGGGATATAACAGCTTTGTTTTTCTTTAAGAACAGTATATCAGGTGACGACCTTCGCGCACTTAGAAAGCGTAAAGGAGTCTCCATGCAAAAAATGGCAGATAAAATTGGTGTGTCTCTCAGGACGATAGAAAATTGGGAAACCGGTGTCGGTCAGCCTAGAGTCGATCAGTTTTTGCAAATATGTATCTATTGCTCTATCGATATTAAAGGTTTGATGCATCAAATCAGGGAATGTGATGCTGAGCAAGATACACATAGAAATGATAAATTTGCTTCTAAAAAATAGACTTACCTTTCTTAACTGTGATCGCTTTAGTGTTATACATTCAATCTTGAATGTATAATCCGTGTTTAGTGTGGCAGTTTAGTACCTCCGTCACTGAATTTAGCTACAAAATTATTTTTAAAATAACATTTAAGGCTTTGATCCTGAAACTATGAAGCTGCTATTAGCATTGCATTTTACCCTTCTAAGTGTTCTGTATTTAGATCATCCTTTTTTAGATCGTTTGGGCGTTATTACGGTGCTTATTGTGATCATGATTTGGTATCGAGACAATGTGAATGCTGTACATATCTGTGCAATTCAATTAGTTATAATGATGCTAGAATTTTCGGTATTTCACTTTAATGTGTTTGCGTTGCATGAAAGTTCGTTGCATCTTTGGAAAAATGCTCGTATTTACACCATTCACTTTACAAGTGATGTAGTTAATTTTATTGCTCTGGCATATCGTCCAGCGCTTTCTAGGATGGTACTTAGAATACGTAATAGCTCTTGTGAAGACGTACATTTTACTATCTCTGATATGACATTAATGACGATCTGCCTATTATTTATTGTGGCTGATTTACTAGCAATGTTTGAAAATGTTATTAGAAACTTGGAACATTTTGGCTTTGATGAAAAATTCGCCAAGCAATTCTGGGAATGGAACTGGGTATTTTATAATTATTCGACGATAAAAAGTATTTTAGCCGGTGTTGAGCTATGGGCTATTCTATCTATCACAACGCATGCTAAAAAGCTGAAATCATAGGTTTAAACCACTGGCCCTGACTGGTTTCGACGCCCATCCATGGGCTACGACTATCTTTTCTTTGCTTGCCCAAAGAAAAGGTAGCAAAAGAAAAG
>NZ_NSDG01000023.1:0-19345 GCF_002289345.1 Pseudoalteromonas sp. HM-SA03
TAAAAGTGTTTTGCAATATCTTTATACCGTACTCTCCCGTTAAGGGGGAGGAGTCCATACATCTCCCACAAGCCAAGAAAAGAGCCAAATATGTGTCTTCACCAAATCCACACCCACAAAAAAGCCGCCCTTTTTACAAAGGGCGGCTTTTCAAAATTTGCTAAGTCGCGCTAAAGCGCGACCAACAAACCCTTACGCGTCGCGGTAAGTATCAACCGCTGGGCAAGAACATATTAGGTTACGGTCGCCGTATACGTCGTCGATACGGGTTACTGTTGGCCAGAATTTGTCTTTTGCTACGCTTGGTACTGGGAATGCCGCTGCGAGGCGGTCATATGCACGGTTCCAGTCGTTGCTTAGTACGTCTGCTTGCGTGTGTGGTGCAAATACTAATGGGTTGTCTTCGATAGACCATTCGCCTGATGCAATCTTGTCGATTTCACCTTTAATAGAAACCATGGCTTCGATAAAGCGGTCGATTTCTACCTTAGACTCAGATTCCGTTGGCTCAACCATAAGTGTGCCCGCTACTGGGAACGACATCGTTGGTGAGTGGAAGCCATAGTCTTGTAGACGCTTTGCAACGTCCATTTCGGTAATGCCTGTGGCTTCTTTCAGTGGGCGAAGGTCAACAATACATTCGTGAGCAACACGGTCGTTACGGCCACGGTATAGAATTGGGAAGTGCTCGCTCAATTTAGCCGTTAGGTAGTTAGCGTTCACGATTGCCATTTCTGTTGCTTGTTTTAGGCCTTCGCTGCCCATCATCGCGATGTATGCCCACGAGATAGGTAGAATTGCAGCAGAGCCGTAAGGTGCCGCAGAAACCGCGCCGTTACCTACGTTTGTGCCTTCTACGTTGATCACGCTGTGGTTAGGCATAAATGGCGCTAGATGCGATTTAACACCGATAGGACCAACACCTGGGCCACCGCCACCGTGCGGAATACAGAATGTTTTGTGTAGGTTTAAATGTGATACGTCAGAGCCGATTGAACCTGGGCTAGTTACCCCAACCTGCGCGTTCATGTTTGCGCCGTCCATGTATACTTGGCCGCCGTGCTGGTGCACGATGTCACATACTTCACGGATAGATTCTTCGTATACACCGTGTGTAGACGGGTAAGTGACCATGATGCACGATAGGTTTTCAGCTACGTCTGCGGCTTTCGCGCGTAGGTCTTCCATATCGATGTTACCGTTTTTATCACAGTCAACCACAACCACTTTCATGCTTGCCATTTGTGCAGACGCTGGGTTTGTGCCGTGCGCTGAACTTGGGATCAAACAGATATTACGGTGACCTTCACCGCGAGACTCATGGTACTTACGGATCGCGATAAGACCTGCGTATTCACCTTGTGCACCTGAGTTAGGCTGTAGTGATACTGCGTCGTAACCTGTGATGTTCACAAGCCAGTCGTGCAGCTCAGTCATCATGATCTTGTAACCCTCTGCTTGGTCGATCGGGCAGAACGGGTGTAGCTCTGCAAACTCAGGCCAAGTCACTGGGATCATTTCTGCGGTTGCGTTTAGCTTCATGGTACACGAGCCCAATGAGATCATTGAGTGGTTTAGTGCTAAATCTTTGTTTTCAAGACGCTTGATATAACGCAGCATCTCGGTTTCGCTGTGATAGCTGTTGAAGTTAGCGTGCGTTAAAATTTCGTCGTCGCGCACTAGGCTTGCAGGAATACCTGTGATGTTCTCGCCTGATACTTGTGCGTCTAGCGCATTAACATTTAGGCCGTGATCGTCACCTAAAATGATGTCGAATAGCTCAGCTACGTCCGCACGCGTTGTGGTTTCGTTTACTGCAATCGAGTATTCGCCGTTGTGGTTAAGGGCAAAGTTCACACCTTTTGCTACGGCACGCGCCACAACCGCTTGCTTGTCAGCGTCGTCCGCTTTAACGGTAATAGTGTCAAACCACGTATCGTGCTTAAGTGCCACGCCTTTTGCTTTAAGACCCGTTGCAAGAATACTTGCAAGGCGATTAATGCGCTCAGCGATGATCTTAAGACCTTGAGGACCATGGTAAACCGCGTAAAATGCAGCCATGTTCGCAAGTAACACCTGTGCAGTACAGATGTTTGAGTTCGCTTTTTCACGGCGGATATGCTGTTCACGAGTTTGCATCGCCATACGTAGTGCGTCATTACCTAAGCGGTCTTTAGACACACCAATAATACGGCCTGGTAGTGAACGCTTGTAAGCATCACGCGTAGCAAAGAATGCCGCGTGTGGACCGCCGTAACCCATTGGTACACCAAAACGCTGTGCAGAACCAAGCACTACGTCTGCGCCTAGTTTACCTGGTGCTTTAAGTAGCATTAAACTCATGATGTCTGCGGCAACACAGGCAATCGCTTTTTTGTCTTGTACTTGTGCGATTAGGTCAGTAACGTCAACCACTTCACCTGATGTTGAAGGATACTGGAATAGCGCACCAAAAATTTCGTGGTTAGCAGCGTCGCTAGCAGGGCCTACTACTACTTCAAAACCAAACTGCTCAGCACGCGTAGATACTACATCGATAGTTTGTACGTGTACGTCGTCGGCAATAAAGAAGATGTTTGCTTTTTTCGCTTTAGATACACGTTTTGCAAGCGCCATTGCTTCTGCCGCTGCGGTTGATTCGTCAAGTAGTGATGCACTAGCTAAGTCTAGGCCGGTAATGTCCATAGTCAGCGTTTGGAAGTTAAGTAGTGATTCCAAGCGACCTTGCGCAATCTCTGGCTGATAAGGGGTGTAAGCCGTGTACCAACCCGGATTCTCAAGTACGTTACGTAGGATAACGTGAGGTACGTGCGTTGGGTGGTAGCCTTGACCGATATAAGATTTGAAAACCTTGTTTTTGCTTGCTACTGACTTCAAGTAGCTTAGGGTTTCCACTTCTGTGCGGCTTTCACCGATCTGTAAGCCCTCTTCTAAACGAATTGAAGCAGGTACAGTTTGACCGATCAGCTCTTCAACACTAGATACTCCAAGAGCGCTTAGCATCTCGCTCACCTGTGCTGGGCTTGGCCCAATATGGCGGCGGATAAAATCTTGCTTTTGCTCTAACTGTTCAAGAGATTTGGCGTTTGACATTAGTCCAGGTTCCTATGATCCAAATGAAAAAGGTGAATACTGTTTTTATCTAAATGAGATACCTTGGTAACGGCAGTATTCTAAAAACGTTGGCATGAGCTCGTCATACCCTGAGCAAGCACCCTTGCCCAAAAAGCAACAATAAAAGCCCCTAAAAAGGGGCTTTTATTACTATCAACAAATTAGTCTTCGTCGATTGAATTTGCGTAGCCTTCAGCGTCTAGTAGGTTATCTAGCTCAGACTCATCAGACGCTTTAATACGGAACAACCAACCGTCACCGTAAGCATCGTTGTTTACAGTTTCAGGCGCATCTTCTAGGTCTTCGTTTACCGCAATGATAGTACCGCCGATTGGTGCGTAGATGTCTGATGCTGCTTTTACAGACTCAGCAACTGCGCAGTCTTCACCCGCGTCAACTTCATCGTCTACTTCTGGTAATTCAACAAATACCATATCGCCTAGAAGTTCTTGTGCGTGCTCAGTGATACCTACTGTGTACTCGCCATTGCCTTCAGCGCGAACCCACTCGTGTGAAGTAGCGTACTTTAACTCGCTAGGAATGTTGCTCATTTTTTTGTTCCTTTGGTCGGTTGCGATGTCACCCCGTGAGCGACATCAATGTTATTCTATTTATTACCTATAAAAACTAGATAATTGACTTGCCGTTACGAACGAAGCTTGGCTTAACTACTTTAACATCAACTAGCTTCTTACGCATTTCAACTTGTGCAGTCTCGCCAATTGAACGAGGTACACGCGCAAGCGCTACACTGAAGCCTAAAGTTGGTGAGAATGTACCAGAAGTGATAACACCTTCGCCACCTTCTACGATAACTTTAGAACCACCACGTAATACGCCTTTGCTTTCTAGGACTAAACCTACCAGCTTATCAGTGCTTTTCTCTGCGCGCTGTTTAGTGATAGCTGCACGACCGATAAAGTCACGCTCCTCTGGCTCCCATGCAATTGTCCATGCCATGTTCGCAGCAAGTGGAGACACCGTCTCGTCCATGTCTGAGCCGTAAAGGTTCATGCCCGCTTCTAAACGTAGCGTATCACGTGCACCTAGGCCAGCTGGACGCACACCTGCGTCTAATAATTTTTGCCATAAGTCCGCCGCACCATCGTTGTGCACTACGATCTCATAACCCTCTTCACCAGTGTAGCCCGTTGTTGCGATAAATAGGTCATCAGCTTGCACACCAAAGAATGGCTTCATGCCTTCAACAGCCGCTTGTTGTTGTTCGTCTAGGATAGTTGCTGTTTTTGCTTTTGCGTTTGGACCTTGTACCGCAATCATCGCGTACTCAGGACGCTCAGTAACTGTCACTTCAAAATCTGCTGCTACCGCACCGATATGTGCAAGGTCTTTTTCACGTGTTGCAGAGTTAACTACTAGGCGATATTGCGTTTCAGTGAAGAAGTAAATGATAAGGTCGTCAATTACACCGCCCTGCTCGTTTAGCATGCCTGTGTATAGCGCCTTACCAGCCACAGTAAGCTTAGCTACATCGTTTGCAACTAGCTTTTGTAAAAATGCCTTTGCGTCTACACCTTCGATATCAACAATCGTCATGTGTGAAACGTCAAACATGCCCGCGTCTTGACGCACCGCGTGGTGCTCTTCAATTTGTGAGCCATAATTGATTGGCATTTCCCAACCGTGGAAGTCTACCATTTTCGCGCCAGCTTCTAGGTGCTTAGCGTGTAGTACTGTTTTAGAAGTCATACTTATCCTTCACTTTTTTACTCAGCCGCCATCGGTTGGCGCTGAGGGGGTTATTGTTATCGCGCTTACGATAACTGCACGGAATTTATGAAACGAGTTTAAAACCAGCGTCAGTGAGCGTCGTTTGCCACTTATCTAACACAGCAGCTTGCGCAATCAACTGATACTGTTGCTGTTCGTCCACCAGCAAGGTCGTAATAAATACTTCACCGCTTTGCTTGCCATAGCAGGCATTTTTATCTGAGATCCTAAGGCCAGGCGTTAACGTAAAGTCACTGACTAAACGCTCAAACGCAAGCTCACCGCTTATGGTGGCGGCAACTAAATCATGACGGCGAACCAGTTCAATATCAAACTCGTCAGCATGGCTATCAATCAGTGTTGCCAGCTCAGCGGCTGCGCTTTCACTTACAACAAAACGGTAAGCCGTTTCACTAAAATAGTACACGGCGAAATTTTCGCCACTGTCTAGTTTGCCTTGAAAACCCAAGCCCGGTGCCATTAACTTATTCAAGTTAAGTGCAAGAATTTGGCTTAAGAAAGGCGTGGTCTCAAAGCCGCTGAAATCGAGTACAACAACAGCATCAGTCGGCATGTAATGGTTTTGCGCCGGAACACTGCCCTGACGGTGCTTTGCAAAGATAATTGGCGTGACGCTCATGGCACTACCTTAGTGAAATTTCGATGAGCAAAAGTATAAGGATGCGCAAACTCAACAACAAATTGTATTTACTTATCAATTGATAAATAATATTAATGTACTTGGGTTTTATAAATTGCATTTCCTTATATGAAAAACTTATCAATTGATGGATTAAGAACGCTGGTCACTGTGGTTGATGTCGGTGGCTTTGCCAAGGCCGGTGAGTTGCTTGGCTTATCTCAGCCTGCTGTTAGCTTGCAAATCAAACGTTTAGAAGACATGCTAGGTTGCAAGCTGTTTAAAAAGCAGGGCCAAAGACAGGTATTGAATCAATATGGTGAGCTACTTTTGCCCCTAGCCAAACAAATGTTGCAGCAGAACGATGCAATTATTCAGCAATTTACCTCTGAGAGTGTGACAGGCCGAGTGCGTTTGGGTATTCCAAGTGAGTTTGCAGCACGGATCTTACCTTCTATTATTGGCGATTTCGTTTCTTTATATCCTGATGTTGCATTAGAAGTTAAATCAAGATTGAGTAAACACTTACTTTCTGTAGTAAGGCAAGACCAGTTTGATTTGGTGCTAGCGCTCAATGAAGAGCTTAGCTCATCCAAGTACCCGGTGTTTATGCAAGACCAACTGGTCTGGGTTGGCGATTTATCGCTTGCGCAGCATTCGGTTGTTACTTTAGTCACCGCGCCGGAGGGCTGTATTTATCGCCGCCGCGCTATCGAGGCGCTGCAACAAGCTGGATTACAATACCGAATTGTATATAGCAACGCCGACTTAACCGGCCTTACCGCCGCTTTAAAAGAGGGACTCGGGATCACTGTGCTAGCCAAAAGCACCGTGCCAGCAGAGCTGCCCTATCAGACCCAAACCCAAATATTACCCGAACTCGGCCAAATCGGTATCAGCCTTGTCAAAAACACCCAAGAATCCGCCCACGCCGTAGATAAACTCGCTGAGTTTATCGCATTGAGGTTAGGTTAAAAGATCGCGGGGTGAACCCGCTCCTACCAACGATATAAAACCTCTGTGGGAGACGCTTTACGCGGCGATTTACGCGGCGAGATTGTTGAAATGATCGCGGGGTGAACCCGCTCCTACCAGCAACATAAAACCTCCGTGGGAGCCGCTTTATACGGCGATCTTGTCCTATATTTACATGAGCACTTATTAATGAACTCAAGGAGAGAGTCATGCCACATAGCTGCCGTTTAAGGAAGGGCCGAGTTTCATCAGCCGGTCAATACTATGCAGTCACCATTTGCTGTAAAAACAAAACAGCTGTTTTTAATAACCTTGCAGTCAATCAAGTTGTTATTCGCGAAATTTATCACCTTGAGCGGGATAACTTTATCAAATTAATTGCCTATACACTGATGCCAGATCATTTACATCTCCTGTTTCAACTAAAGGATGTGTGTTCTTTGTCTGATACTATTAAGTCTTTAAAGGGAAGAACGGCAACTAAGCTAAGAACAATGAACATTCGGCAGCTATGGCAAAAGGATTTTTATGACACCTGTATTTTGCATAACACTATGTTAAGAAACCAAGCAAGATACATAGTTGCAAACCCGCTTCGGGCAGGGGTGGTAAAACAGATTGGTGATTATCCTTATTGGAATTGTATTTATTTAAGCAATGGGATTGGGGATTTATAAAGTTGGTGATACCTGTTTTAGGAAAAGATCGCGATGTAAAATCGCTCCTACCAGCAATATAAAACCTCTGTGAGAACCGCTTTATGTGGCGATACTAATTTAGGAAAAGATCGCGGGGTGAACCCGCTCCTACCAGCAACATAAAACCTCTGTGGGAGACGCTTAACGCGACGATGCTGATTTAAGAAAAGATCGCGATGTAAAATCGCTCCTACCAGCAGCATAAAATCTCTGTGGGACCCGCTTTACGCGGCGATCTTTTTATTTACCGCCTATCGCTTCTTTGGCGAACAGGTGTTTGATTGGGCCGAGATTGTCGACCAAACTCAGGCCTACGCCGCGCACTAGCTTTTTAAGCGGATGGTTGCCTTCAAACAGCTCTTTAAGCCCTTGCATCATGGCAATATGCTTTTGGGCATCTGCTTTTCTGCTGCGCTCATATTGGCGCAGTATCCGTGTGCTGGCAAATTGCTCTTGCGGTGCTGATAACAAGGTGATCAGATACGCAGCGTCTTTTAACCCCAAATTCATGCCAAGACCTGCAAGCGGGTGAATGGTATGTGCCGCGTCGCCCATTAAAACGATCCGCCCTTGCACCCATTGTTTTGCATAGCGCATGGTCAATGGAAAAACATGTCTTTCGCTAATCAATTCACACACACCGCACTGCATATCAATTGCAGCACTCAACGCTTTATTAAACGCCTCGACCGGCATGGCTTGTAGCTGCTTTGCTTTATCCGGTGCGGTAGACCATACAATTGAATGAGTATGTGGATCATCAAGCGGCAAAAAGGCCAGCGGCCCATCAGGAAGGAACACTTGTCTTGCTGTTGCATCATGTGGCGCTGCGGTTTTTATCGTTGCAACCAGCGCATGGTGGTCATAATCCCAATACGTGATTGGCATATTAAACTGCTGGCGAATAGCAGAACGTGCACCGTCAGCCGCCACCACCAACTTGGCCATCACAGGTTCACCGGCCGCTAAGGTTAACAGCACATCGGTGTCTGTTTGGTGCAAGCTTTGGTATTTTGTGTTCCACATCAGCTTGGCCGATTGCTGTGCTTCAAGTGCTGTTAACAAGGCATAGCGAATGGCGTCGTTTTCAATGATGTGACCAAGCTCAGGTAAGTCTAACGAGACATTATCAAAGGCGATTTTACCAAAGCTGTCTTTATCGCGTACATCCATACGAGTATATGCCGCGGCGCGCTGCGCTTTAATATCAGGCCACACGCCCAAGCGCTCAAATAAAGCCTGACTTGCAGCGCTTATTGCACTCACGCGTGCGCTGTATTCTTGTGCCAATGGTGTTGGTTTTTCACCACTGTCTAACACTAGTACCGAGATATTTTGCTGCGCAAGCCCTAGCGCCAGCGTTAAACCAACACATCCACCACCAACAATACAAACTTGAACTTGTTGCATGCCAACTCCTTTATCCTTTATATCCCATCAATTGCTTGGCCAGCGGCGCTCTTGCTGTTTTGGACAGCGCCATGGTGAGTAGACCTAAACTACGGCCTAAGGCTAAGGTTCTTGATGAGTTTGAAAATAGTCGAACGAGCGCATCGGTTAATGTCATCACCGTATTAATATCTTGCGCTCGCGCCTGTTGATAAGCACGCGTAAATTGAAAACTTCCCCACTCATCAAGCGCATTCGCCTGACATTGTGAGGTTAGTACTTGAATATCTCGTAGACCTAAATTAAAGCCCTGTCCTGCAATGGGATGAATGGCATGCGCGGCATTGCCAATCACCACCACGCGATGATGAGTGAGTTGCTCTACTCGCCCAAGCACCAGCGGATAACTTGCTCTCATACCCACCTGGACAAAGCGCCCAGCGCGATAACCAAAGGCTTGCTGCAATGCAGCTAAAAACTCGTGTGCTGTCATCGCTTCAAACTCGCTAAGGTGTTCATTTGGCATACACCACACCAGCGAATAACGATTATCACTCATTGGCAGAAGTGCCATCGGGCCATGTTCAGTAAAACGCTCGAACGCCTGACCACCATGAGCCGTGTCGATTTGCACATTGGCAATCAACGCGCCTTGCTCATAGCCTATGCTATCAAAGCCGATATTGAGTTTAGTTCGCGTAGGAGAGTTCGCGCCGTCGGCAACGACCAACAAACGACCACATACCTGCTCGCCATTATTGAGCGTCAGATCAACTTGCTCAGAGCGTTGTGATATTTCAACAACTTGACATGGACAAAACAGTGCAATATCAAGATTGCTCAACTGCTCGTGTAAAAAGCTGCCATAGGGATTGACTTCAACCACATAGCCTAACGCTTTTTGGTTGTAGTCTTCAGGATTTATCCACGCTTTACCGAAGTGACCTCTGTCTGAAACATTCACTTGTGTAATTGGCTCAACGTACTGCCACTCGGGATTAAATAGATTTAGCTCGCCCAAAAATGCGACCGACTGCGCAGCAAGCGCAATACTACGGTCGTCAAAACTTGGATGCTGTTTACCTTTTGGTACAAAGGCTTCAATAACCGCAATCTTTGCCTGCGGAGAGACTTTTTTTATGGCGATGGCGGCGCTGGCTCCTGCCATACCACCACCAACCACGACGACATCAAACTGTTGCACGCAAAGTGTCCACTAGTTATTCATTAATGCTTCTATTTCTGCGATGGTTTTTGGCACCAGTGCGGTTAAGTTTTCATAACCTGACTCGGTGACCAACAGATCATCTTCGATACGAATGCCAATTCCTTTATACTCATCAGGAACTTGCGCATCTTCGTCAAAATACAGACCCGGCTCAATGGTAAGTACCATGCCAGGTTCAAATGGACGATCCGCTTCATCTAACTTGTATTCACCGACATCGTGAACATCAAGACCTAGCCAATGACCTAAACCATGCATGTAAAATGCTTTGCATGCCTGTGCCTCTACGAGTTCATTAACGTCGCCCGCAAGAATGCCCAAATCAACTAGCCCTTGAGTCAATACAGTCATCGCCACTTGATTCGCTTTAACTAACGTACCACCCGGTTTTACTTCACCAAAGGCCGCATTTTGCGCCGCCAATACCAACTCATAAATCTTACGCTGTGCATCAGTAAACTGGCCATTTACAGGGAAAGTGCGAGTTATATCAGCCGCATAGCCTTCAAGTTCACAACCCGAATCAATCAGTACTAAGTCGCCGTCCTGTAGCGCATCACAGTTGTCGGTATAGTGTAAAATCGTCGCATTGATGCCGCTGCCAACAATGGTGCCATAGGCTGGATGACGCGCACCGTTCATTGCATAATGATGATGAATTTCGGCTTCAAGCTGATATTCCGTTGCGCCCGGCTTTGCAAACTGCATGGCGCGTTTGTGCGCCTCAGCACTAATTCTGCCCGCTTCGCGCATGATGGCGATTTCAGCATCCGACTTAAATAAGCGCATTTCATGGACGAGTGGACGAATATCTTTGATAATCTCAGGGGCACGATAGCCCTTTTTCGGTGCGCCACGCAATGTACTTAGTAACTGCCAAACCTTATCATCAAAGGCGTTATATGTGCCTTGTCCGTAGAATAATATCTTGCGACCATTCACGAGATTTAATAGCTCGTCGTCTAAGTCACTCAGCGCAAAGGTTTGGTCAAGTTCAAGTTGCGATTTAGCTTGCTCATAGCCCATCCGGCGACCATGCCAAATCTCAGCAACCTTATCTTTATTACGACAAAACAGCGTAGACTGCGCATTGCCGTCTCTGTCTTTCGTAAGCACCAAAACCGCATCCGGCTCTTTAAATCCCGTCAGGTAAAAAAAGTCGCTATCTTGGCGAAATGGAAATTCAGTGTCGCGGCTACGGGTTAACTCTACGGCCGCAGGAATAATCGCTACGGCGTTGTTATCTAATGCCGCAATAAGACGCGCACGGCGTGCTACAAACTCGCTGTTTTTTATCATAATTAATGTATCGTCTTTGATGTGCTAACGGACTGGGGTTCTTTACCCATCTCGGCAAAGCATAACAGTGTAGAAACACGCACATATTCTACCACTTCGAGCAGTGCTTCTTTATCGTCATTACTGTCTTCAAAACCAGTATCAAGCTTAGTTATTTCGCTAAAGTCGTTAATCACTTCTTTAACATCAGCAGATAACTTACCGTAATCTTTTTGCTTTAAACCAAAGCCAAGTAAAAAGCCTGATACCCAAGCAATCAGTGCATTAGCTTGGTCATGTAATGACTCATCTTCTGGCGGCAAATACAGTTCAAACTGGAACTCACCGTCGTTGAAGTGCTCGGCAACTTGCTTATATAAGTCGATGCAAAACTCTCTAATTGGCGCTGAAAATTTTTGACCGTCGTTAAATACATCGCTCAATAGCCCTAAATACTCTGAATCTTCGATATTCAGACCACAGGCCAATAGCCCAGAAATGGTGCCGTGAACTTCGGCGGGGGCAATAAATAATTCGTGTTTTTCTAATAGCAATTGAGCTTGCTGGTAGTCTTTGAATTCGCTCATAAATACATTCCCAAGCAATTGATACTCCAATGCTACCACCGCAGCCTTTGCAACTCCAACGAATTGTATGATCAACCTCAAGGCTGCTTTAGATTTCACCAGTTTGGTAAAACTAATATTGCGAATGAGCGGGCTTATGAGAGATGAAGGGATTGCAGAACAAGTCCACAATCCCGTTAAACGAGCTGGATTGGCTTTACTTACCGCTTGCGTTGATCTTGATAAGTTCAGACAGCGTTTCCGGATTTTGCGCCGTAGACATAGATAATTGCTGCCCCAGAGCCATCATACTTTGACTTTGTGGTACCGAAACAGATATAGCAAGTGACTCCATTCCATTGGCAAAGTCATTCACAGCCGTTTGAATTTCAGCAGGTAGCATCATCATTTGTAGTTGCTGGGCAACAATCGCCTGAAAGTCAGCCTTGCTCATGCCCTGCTGAGCAATTTCAGACTCAAGTAACTGAGGCAAGGTGCCTGCATTGTCAATATTAACAGCCAGCGATTTTAATTCGAGCGATTGCATTGCCACCATCATTTGCGACTGAACTTGAAGCTCTTGTTCAAGGTTTGGTGTATCACCTTGAATTTTTGATGCCGCCAGTGAAGCATCCATAAAGGCCTTACTGTTTCCAAATGCAGCATTAAAAGAGGTTTTTACAATACCTTCTGCCAACGTTGCAAATTTAAACTCGCTGGCGCCAGATGCTTCATCATAGGCGAGACTTGTATTCAAATGGTACGTTGCATTCACCAGCTCCGGCGACATCCCTTGGGTAAACTCTTCAGCTTCTTTTGCTAATTTTAAACCTACTAGGTCAAGCTCGGTATAGGGGCTGATTTTGTCTTGCTCGTAACCCACAACATTTAACTTCTCAATGGTAAATATGGGAATATTTTCATCGGCTTGTGAAATTGTTAGGTCGGTAATTTCTACACCACGGGTAAACAAATCAACTGAGCTGTTTGCAAAATTCACCGTAAGGCCACTGTCTTGTTCGAAGTTTTCTATTTGCTTGGCGATTTCTTGCTTCACTTGCTCATTGACATAATAGTTGGCGCCAACATACCCTGCGCCCGCTAGTACCACAACGGCAACTGCTAATGTGGACTTATTCATAACTCACTCCATTATTTAAAAAAGTGCCTCGAGCGCTTCGCTGAGGCTAGAGACGGCAACAATTTCCATCCCTTCAATATTTTCTTTTGGTTTATTTGCTTTTGGCACAATTGCTCTTGTAAATCCATGCTTAGATGCTTCACGCAATCGCTCTTGCCCACTTGGCACTGGGCGGATCTCACCACCAAGGCCCACCTCACCAAATACCACCAGTTGTCTGTCTAATGTTTGGTTTTTAAAGCTTGAAACCAGTGCGGCTATCAAGGCTAAATCAGCACTGGTTTCGGTCACTTTGACACCGCCTACGACGTTAACAAACACATCTTGATCCGACACCTGTAAACCGCCGTGACGATGCAATACCGCAAGTAGCATGGCCAAACGATTTTGTTCCAAACCAACGGTGACGCGACGCGGGTTGGCAAGCTGTGAATAGTCGACTAGCGCTTGAACTTCCACGAGCAAAGGTCGCGTGCCTTCCCAAATAACCATAACTAATGAGCCTGGTGTTTGCGCTTCACCACGATTTAAGAAAATGGCCGAAGGATTGTTTACTTCCTTTAGACCTTGGCTTGTCATAGCAAACACACCCAACTCGTTTACAGCACCAAAACGGTTTTTATTGCCGCGTAAGGTTCTAAAGCGGCTGTCGGCACTGCCTTCAAGTAAAATAGAGCAGTCAATACAATGCTCCAGCACCTTTGGGCCGGCAAGTGTGCCGTCTTTAGTTACGTGTCCCACCATGATAATGGCGACCTGATTGGTTTTGGCAAAACGCGTCAAATAAGCCGCGCTTTCACGTACTTGAGAAACCGACCCCGGTGCAGATTGAATATCACTCATATGCATTACTTGAATCGAGTCGATAACCATAATGCTTGGTTTTTCACGAAGTGCGAGCTGGCAAATTGTTTCAACGTTAGTTTCTGCGAGTGTTTTTAACTTATTTGTAGGCAGCCCTAATCGTGTCGCACGCATGGCAACTTGTTGCAGCGACTCTTCACCGGTGACATACAAAGTGTTCATGGTTTCGGCAAGGCGACACATGGTTTGCAGCAGCACCGTACTCTTACCAGCGCCGGGGCTACCACCAATTAATATTGCACTTCCCGGTACAACTCCACCACCAAGGACACGGTCAAACTCTTTAAATCCAGTTGAAAATCGCGGTAATTGCTCTAGGTTAACTTCATCTAAGGTTTGTACTTTAGCTTCAACGAGACCGGCATAACCTGACGTTGAACCGCCTTGAGGGACTGATTTTGCTGACGGAACGCGAAATTCCGTTACGGTATTCCATGCCTTACACTCCGAGCATTGGCCTTGCCAACGCGCGAATTCAGCACCACAATCGCTACATACAAATGCTGTTTTCTTTTTTGCCATAAATTACAGGTATATATCTTGCTTAAACACAATAATAGGTTAAGAATAAACTAATAAAGCGCCAATGTTGACATAATATTGGCGGTGACCCAACTGGTCACATAAAATGAGCGCGTGTAAAACTGTTTATGCCTGAAGATAGATTACAAAAATATCAAAGCTTAATTGAGGATTTAAAACTGGATCTTGGCGATCCGGCTTTTGATCGCATATTTAAGCAACGTACTGCGGACCTGTCCAAGCCGGACCAATTTCTATTAAAAATGGAAATGTCACGGCTATCTCAGCCCGTGGCACGATTTATAGACCTCAGAGGACAAGTCGCAGGTCAAGTTAAGCCTTATGAATATGAAGGCAAACAGCACTTTATGGATGACTTAGCAATCGAAGTATTCGAGCGAGAAGTCGCTAAACACGGGGGTTATACCCTTGCAGTTTACGAATCCGTAATGAGTACCGACAATAATTATAAGGTCATGCAAAAGCAGGCCAAAGCACGTGAAGAAGAAGTAGAAAAGGACGCAGTCAATCATAACTACACTAAACTCGTCCGCTTCGCGTCATACGAAAGTCGCTCTGAAGAGCGCATGAATTACTCCATTAAGATCACAGTGGAACTGGCAAAAAATCGTCCTAAGATTTCCGCGACTACCTCCGATATTTCCCTCAGCGGCGCTAAAATAAAATTACCGACCAATCAACAAGTAGACCCCGGACAAATTATTTCGATCCGCTTAGTGGGCCTCGAGCAAGACTTTGAACTTGGCTTAAAAGAAGGTATTCAGTATGAAGTCGTCGCCGTAGAACCCGGCACGATTGAATACAACCAAGTTCGCTTAAAACGCACATTTATCGAGAAAAACCAAGGTTTTGATGACTTTTTAAATAGCTTTATACACGGTAACAAACGTCGCTATAAGATAAATCTCGACAACACTTTGGATGCCGTGGTTTGTAAAGGCTACGAACAATATTATTTTCCACGGGTCTGCTCTTTGTTTGTTTTCATCAGTGAGAAACAAAAACAGTTTTATCCAAGCATGGTGCTTACCAACGAAAATAACGCCCATATCAATTACTACTTCGAGGACGAACGAAAACAATCAGGCCTTTATTCCGTCTTCAACCAAAAACGAATGCAGCGACTGCTTGCGCTTTCTGGCGCAGTAAAAGAAGCGGTATGCCACGTATTTACTCACTCAAGTCAAGGCAAAATGTACTTTTACTCAGCTTTTGACTTTGAGCTGGAAGAAATGCAGCAACTAAACGATCTGTTCTTTGCCTTTGGCAGCCAAAAAGACAGCTGGCGCACGTTTAAAGTTCAGTTGATGCCAAGTCACCATGAAGATGCGTTTATCCCACTTTCGCTTCCTGCCAGCGCTGGCAAAAATGTCGAAAAGCTAAATAAGCGCCCCACACCAAGGGTGCAAGGCTTTATACAAGACGTAAAATATCTCATGTTACTGACAGATATCGGTAACCCGTCTATCACTGAGCGATTCCAACGTCTGAGTTATGAACAAAGCTTAGTTAATCAATTAAAGAAGTTCGGTCACGGCAAATCAGCCACCCCCCCTCCACTTGAGGTGGTTGCGTTAGAATACGTTAACTTACGTGCACACAGACGCTATCTTTATAAAACCAATGTCGTCGCACACATTGACGGTCAAGGAACGTTCAACTGTGTAACTCGTGATTTTTCTGTCATGGGTTTACAAATAGAGTGCGGCCAAGAAATGCCGGTGAGTAAAGGTGACTCAATACACTTGGACTTAGTCGATTTGCAGAGGCTGACGAAACAACACGATTTAACAAATTTGCGTTATGAAGTGATGATGGTAAATAAAACTAAAACTATCATTAACTTGAAAGTGCAGAAAATAGGTCAGCTGGATCATTCAGCCATGGGGTTCTTTAAAGCCCTTATTGAGAATAACAAAGACAAGCTGGTTGCTTGTGATGAAGCGCCAAAGGTGCCAGGGCTATCACTGGCACTGCGTAACATGGTGACTAAATCCGTTTGTCAGTTCCCTCTATATTTACACAAAGAGACCTCACATAATACTGTGGGAGCGATTGGACAAGGGCTTTACCCGACATCGCTTCACCACTTGCTGCATTCGTTTAGTGATAATGACGATAACACACTGGACGCCAAGGCGGTTTTCCCCGAGCGCTTCGTCGAGGAAAAGCTAACAGAGATTCTAAAAACAAAGTCGCGACAAGATAAACCGCTCAAATACTTGGTGTTTATTAAATTTGATCCAAACCAAAGCAGTCAACACGAAGCGGTAGGTGCGCAAGTGATTGCCCATGAAGAGGACATTGATAGCCTGTACTTGTATGCTAAAAAAGCACTGCGCAACGACTTACTCTTCGTCTATCAGCTTTATGTATCAAAAACCGGCCGCCCAGATATGGATTATCTTGCGAATGAGCTGCGCTATGTAAGCCACTATGCAATCCACAAAGCAAAAGACCTAGAAGAAGCGCTTTGGTCAGTAACTGGGGTGTGTGATTTGATAGATGTTACGGATTATGTGATTCGAAATATGGGCTTTGATGCGCCGCTTGTTACCAAAATGGAAGAGCAGAAAAAACGCTGGTTAGAGACCAACTTTAAACACTGATTTCAAATGCTCCCTATACGCTTACGGTATATGGAGCATTGTTATAAAGGTAGGTGTGATTTGCAGCTAGGGCTACTCCACCCAACCAAATAAGGTTAATACAGCAATAATCACGAGATAAAACAAAATATTGCGCTTCACGAGGCGCATCATACAGCTTGCTTCAAAGGTACAACCTAAAAACTGCTGTTCGATTTGCTCAGCCGCAAGCGCTGTGCTTGTGACGATTTGACGATTTGTGGTTTTAAAATCTAGCACATACTTCAACCAACTTGACGTGCCTTTACTAAAGTTACCAATGATCAAAAAACCAAAGCTTGCGATCCGTGCGGGAAGCCAATTTAGCCAATAAAATAGTCGGCAAAACTGCTCAAACACATGCTGTAGCGGCGGATTTTCTTGCTCATGATGCCAATGCACAATTTGTCTTACCATCGCATATAGCACAGCACCCGGTGCGCCCAACGCCACAAACCAAAAAATAACTCCGCAGTAATGTTGAAAGTTGATCCACGAAAGCGTCTGACCAAACGTCTCGCCGCCCGGCTCATCTTCTAATTTGTCTTGCCCCATTTGTAACGCATAAAGCGTAGCCGCTTCGTTATCACCTCTGGTCAGCGCATTTAAATAGCCTTTATAAAGCTTGCGATATTTTGCACAACCAAAACAGACTAAGAGCACACAGATATTGATTGCAAACTGCCAAAACACAAAGTCACTTAGACTGTAAATAAAAGCAACGACCAATGCAGGAATAACTAACCAAAGCATCACACCGAAATGCGAGCCCAACATGGCATTTGGCTGGGTCCAAGATTTGGTTTTCGCATAGTAACTTTGCAGGTAATAGTCGACTTGCCAGTAATTCGCCCGCGCGCCAAGTCGTTCAATAATAAGCGCGATGATGATAGAAATTAAGATCATGCTTGCCTAGCTCTCTTGGTTATTTAACAAGGTAAAATAATGCTGCCAATCAAATGCAGCCCCCGGATCTGTCTTTCTTCCTGGAGCAATATCATTGTGCCCTACAATACGATCATTCGTCAGCTTTGGATAGTGCTGCTGCAGCCAACGCGTTGTTTTTACTAAACTCGCATATTGTGCTTCGGTATATGGCGTGGTGTCTGTGCCCTCCATTTCAATACCAATTGCAAAGTCATTACAACGCGTTCGACCTTGCCACTGCGACACACCTGCATGCCAAGCCCGCTCAACAAAAGGAACGTATTGGGTGATGCTACCGTCACGACGTATAACGCAGTGCGCCGACACCCTTACTCCCTCTAAATCAGAAAAAGTTGGATGTGCGCCGCAGTCCAGCGTGCCCATAAATAACTCTTCCACATAAGGCGTGCCAAAGCACCCCGCAGGCAGCGAGATATTGTGGATCACCAGTAAATCTATCTCACACGCTTGCGGTCTTTCATCGTAATGGGGGGATTGCTTGTGTTTAGCAAAAGGTAGCCAATTCAAAGTATTAGTTCCAAGCCTTGGTTTGTATTCGATTATAAAGACAAAATAAGACAAAAGGTAGGGATGGATTGAGTATAACAAGAGTGTCGCGACATCAAATCACAACAAACAACACATACCCGTAGCAGCGGGTTTACCCCGCGACCTCCGTTTTGGCCGTCAACTCATTCTTTACAAACACGGCTTTGCATTTCAAACACACCGTCGCGACATAAAGTCGCACACAAGGGCTCAACAGCAAACCACAGCAAGCTACACATACACGCAGCAGCGGGTTTACCCCGCGACCTCCGTTTTAACCGCCAACTCATCCTCTACAAACACGGCTTTGTATTTCAAACACGCTGTCGCGACATAAAGTCGCTGCTACGAAAATACACAAGGGCTCAACAGCAAGCTACACATACACGTAGCAGCGGGTTTACCCCGCGACCTCCATTTTGGCAGTCAACTCATTCTCTACAAACAAAGCTTTGTATTTCAAACACGCTGTCGCGACATAAAGTCGCTGCTACAAAAATACACATTGGTTTTCGGCATAAAATCACAGCAAGCTACACATACACGTAGCAGCGGGTTTACCCCGCGACCTCCGTTTTAACCGCCAACTCATTCTCTACAAACACGGCTTTGTATTTCAAACACGCTGTCGCGACATAAAGTCGCTGCTACGAAAATACACAAGGGCTCAACAGCAAGCTACACATACACGTAGCAGCGGGTTTACCCCGCGACCTCCGTTTTAACCGTCAACTCACTCCCTTCAAACACGGCTTTGTATTTCAAACACGCTGTCGCGACATAAAGTCGCTGCTACGAAAATACATATTGGTTTNCGACGTAAATTCACAGCAAACAACACATACACGTAGCAGCGGGTTTACCCCGCGACCTCCGTTTTACCCGTCAACTCAATTCTTTACAAATAAGGCTTGGCATTTCAAACACACTGTCGCGACATAAAGTCGCTGCTACAAAAATACATATTGGTTTTCGACATAAAGTCACAGCAAGCAATACATAATCGTAGCAGCGGGTTTACCCCGCGACCTCCGTTTTAACCGCCAACTCATCCTCTACAAACACGGCTTTGTAT